>NZ_SJZJ01000004.1 GCF_004337475.1 Nocardioides jejuensis
CGGATGCCGGGGGCCTTCTGCATTTTCACCATGTTCGCGTGCGCACGCACGACCTCACGGCCCTCGTGCAGGCGACCTCACGCTTGTGAAGGCATGCACAAGCGTGAGGTGAATGCCGGTTTCCACGCCCGTAACTGCGCGAAACACAGCCGTCACGAAAGTCCAGTGAAGCGGTGAGATTTTATTGACGCAGGGCCGTCCGGCGCGCGCGGCCCACCGCAATGTCCGCTTCCTACGTTTCTCCCAACCCGGTGGACAGCACCGGAGACCCACCCCCGGAAGAGCCGCAGCGCCAGAGCTGCCGCAGCGGATCCCGGCAAAGCGTCTGGAGCACGACGTGAGCACTACCGAATACACGGCCCCAGCGGCCGCCGTGACCGCCAAGGGCGGCACCTGGATCGAGGACTGGCGTCCCGAGGACGACGCGTTCTGGGAGAACGGTGGCAAGGCCATCGCCAAGCGGAACCTGCTGTGGTCCATCTTCGCCGAGCACCTCGGCTTCTCGGTCTGGCTTCTCTGGTCGGTCTCGGCCGCGCTCATGGTGGCGCAGCGCCCGGAGTTCCTGGACACCTTCAACGTCGACCCCACGGGCAAGTCGGTCAAGCTCTTCTACCTGATCGCCCTGCCCAACCTGGTCGGCTCCCTGGTCCGCATCCCCTACACGTTCGCGGTGCCGAAGTTCGGTGGCCGTAACTGGACGGTCATCAGCGCGCTGCTGCTGCTGATCCCGACCGTGCTCTTCACCGTCGCGGTGCAGAACGCGGGCACGCCGTACTGGGCGTTCATGGTGATCGCCGCGACCGCCGGCTTCGGTGGTGGCAACTTCGCCTCCTCGATGGCGAACATCAACTTCTTCTACCCGGCCAAGGCCAAGGGTGCTGCGCTCGGCCTCAACGCCGCCGGCGGCAACCTGGGTGTCGCGCTCATCCAGTTCTTCCTGCCGATCATCGTCGGTGCGGGCGGTGCCTTCGGCCTCGTCGTCGCCGCGAAGAAGACGAACGCGATGGGCAAGCTCGTCCCGGACGTCCACCTCGAGTACGTCGGCTACCTGTACGCCGGTCTCGCGATCGTCGCCGCGCTCGGTGCCTTCTTCTTCATGAACAACCTGCGTGAGGCGAAGTCCTCGCCGAAGGAGCAGCTCGCTGTCCTGAAGCAGAAGCACACCTGGGTGATGTCGTTCCTCTACATCGGCACCTTCGGGTCCTTCATCGGCTACTCGGCCGCGATGCCGCTGCTGCTCAAGATCAACTTCTTCCGCGCCCCGGTCCCGACCGCCCCGATCGGCATCAACTTCGTCTGGTACGCGTTCCTCGGTGCGCTCGTCGGCTCCATCGCCCGTCCCTTCGGCGGCTGGCTCGCTGACAAGTACGGCGGCGCCAAGGTCACCGTCGTCGCCTTCACCGGCATGATCCTCGGCACCCTCGGTGTCTGGTACACGCTCACCCAGATGAAGTCCGTCGCCCCGCCGGACCCGGAGAAGCTGAAGGCCTGGAAGGCCGACCCGACCACCTTCCCGGGCTGGGACGCGAACCCCTTCCTCATCGGTGTCCACGACGCCGTCACCTGGAACGCCAACCACATCTTCCCGGTGTTCCTGACGCTCTTCCTCCTGGTCTTCGCCTTCACCGGCATCGGTAACGGCTCGACCTACCGGATGATCCCGCTGATCCAGAAGCACAAGGCCACCGAGGCGACCGAGGAGGGCACGCAGGAGCGTCACCAGGCGCTGCTGGCCGCCACCAAGGAGTCGTCGGCAGTCATCGGCTTCGCCGGCTCCATCGGCGCCCTGGGCGGCTTCCTGATCCCGATCGTCTTCACCGCCCCGTGGGTGGCGAACCCGGTCGACTCGATCAAGTCGGCGTTCCTGATCTTCACCGCCTTCTACGTGATCTGCCTCGGCGTGACCTACTGGTTCTTCCTCAAGAAGTCCGGCAAGTCCCTCGGCCACGTCAAGATCTGACGGACGCCACCACGAACACGCCGTACGTCGCCGGGTCCAGCTCCCCGGCGGCGTACGGCGTCGTGTGCGTGGAGAAGAGGTTGTCACCTCCGCGAAACAAACGGGAACGGGCGCGAAATCCTCGGCACCTACCTTGGCGATGTATTCCGACTCGAGGAGCTGGCTCGATGACCCCCACCCTTGCTGCGCCGCCGCAGATCCCCTCCACGGCCCCTGCCGGTGGCACCTGGATCGACGAGTGGCACCCGGAGGATGACGGCTACTGGGAGGCCGTGGGCCGTGAGGTCGCCCGCCGCAACCTGGCCTGCTCGATCTTCGCCGAGCACGTCGGCTTCTCGGTCTGGCTGCTCTTCTCGGTCCTGGCGGCCTACCTGCCGTTCCAGGGCTTCGACTTCTCGGTCTCGCAGCTCTTCCTGCTGGTCGCGCTGCCGAACCTCGTCGGCGCGCTGCTCCGCCTGCCCTACACCTTCCTGCTGGGTCGGCTGGGTGGGCGCAACTGGGCGACGATCAAGACGTCGTTGCTGCTCCTGCCGACGCTCTCGTTCGCCTACTTCGTGCAGCACCCGGGCACGCCGTACGCCGTCTTCGTCGGCATCGCGCTGCTGGTCGGCCTCGGTGGCGGTGGCTTCGCCTCGTCGATGGCGAACATCAACTTCTTCTTCCCGGCGAGCGCCAAGGGCATCGCGCTGGGTCTCAACGCGGCCGGCGGCAACCTCGGCGGCGCCGTCATGCAGTTCGTCGTGCCGATGGTCGTCGGTGCCGGCGGCTGCTTCGGCTTGGTCAAGGGCGGCGTGCTGCACCTGCAGGTGGCGGCGTACCTCTACGCCGGCCTCGCGGCGGTCGCGGCGTTCCTGGCCTTCCGGAACATGAACAACCTGCGCGACGCGAAGTCCAGCCCCAAGGCGGTGCTGGCTCTCTTCGGCCACAAGCACACCTGGGTGATGTCGCTGCTCTACATCGGTACCTTCGGCTCCTTCATCGGGTACGCCGCTGCGATGCCGCTCCTGATCCGCCTCAACTTCGCGGTCATCGACCCGCAGACCGCGCAGATCACCGGCATCCACTTCGCCTGGTACGCCTTCATCGGCGCTCTCGTCGGTGCGCTCTTCCGTCCTGTCGGCGGCTGGCTGGCGGACCGTTTCGGCGGCGCGCGCGTCACGCTCTGGGCCTTCGTGGCGATGATCCTCGGCACGCTCGGCGTCCTCGCCACGCTCGCGCAGGTCACGCCGAACCCGGCCAAGGACCCGGCGATCGCGCTCGGCAACCAGCACCTGTTCGTCTGGTTCCTGCTCAGCTTCACGTTCATCTTCGCCGCGACCGGCGTGGGCAACGGGTCGACGTACCGGATGATCCCGCTGATCTGGCGTCACAAGCACACCGCTGACGCGGAGACCTCCGCGGAGCACGAGGCGGGCGTCGTCCGGGCGACCAAGGAGGCCTCCGCGGTCATCGGCATCGCCGGCGCGGTGGGTGCCCTCGGTGGCTTCCTGATCCCGATGGCCTTCGGTGCGCCGTGGGTGTCCGACCCGTTCGCCGCGGTCCGCACGGCGTTCATCGTCTTCGCGGGCTACTACGTCTTCTGCCTGGTGCTGACCTGGTTCGAGTTCACCCGCAAGCACCTCTTCACCGACCGCATCCCGAGCCTGGCGCACGCCCGCATCTGACCGGAGCAGACGGGTCCGTCCCGTCGGCTGCCAGACTCGCCCCACGATCCCGCCACCGCGAGGAGACCCCATGAGCACCACCACCCACTGCCCCTACTGCTCCCTGCAGTGCGGCATGCGGCTCTCGCGCCCTGAGGGGTCGCGCACTGTCGAGGTGTCGGAGTGGGCGGAGTTCCCGGTCAACAAGGGTGCGATGTGCCGCAAGGGCTTCACCTCCGCCCAGCTCCTCCGCAACCCCGAGCGCCTCACCACGCCGCTGATCAAGGACGAGGTCACGGGGGAGTACCGCGGTGTGTCGTGGGACGAGGCGCTTGACTTCGTCGGTGCCCGCCTCGCCGACATCCGCGAGGAGCACGGCGCGGACGCGATTGGCATCTTCGGTGGCGGTGGCCTGACCAACGAGAAGTCCTACCAGCTCGGCAAGTTCGCCCGGGTCGCCGTCGGCACGTCCCAGATCGACTACAACGGCCGCTGGTGCATGAGCTCGGCGGCCAACGCCGGCATCCGCGCCTTCGGCGTGGACCGTGGCCTGCCGTTCCCGCTCGCGGACATCGAGGAGACCGACGTCCTCGTGCTCGTCGGCTCGAACATGGCCGAGACGATGCCGCCGGCAGCGCGTCACCTCTCTGCGCTGCGGGAGAAGGGCGGCAAGGTCATCGTGATCGACCCGCGCAAGACCTCGACGGCCACCAACGCCGACGTCGTCCTGCAGCCGGTGCCGGGCTCGGACCTCGCCCTCGCCCAGTCTCTGCTCCACCTGATCATCGGCAACTGCCACGTCGACGAGGCCTACGTGGCCGAGCGGACGACGGGCTGGGACGCCGTGAAGGCCTCCGTCATGGCCTGGTGGCCGGAGCGCGGCGAGCGCGTCACCGGCATCACCGCGCCGGAGCTCCGTGAGGTCGCCGAGATCCTCGGCACCGCGGAGAAGGTCACCATCCTGACGGCCCGCGGTGCGGAGCAGCAGGCCCAGGGCGCCGACACCGTCGTGGCCTGGATCAACATCGCTCTCGCGCTCGGCATGCCCGGCAAGCAGTACGCCGGCTACGGCTGCCTCACCGGCCAGGGCAACGGCCAGGGCGGTCGCGAGCACGGCCAGAAGGCCGACCAGCTGCCCGGCTACCGGATGATCGACGACCCGGCCGCGCGCGAGCACGTCGCCGGCGTCTGGGGCATCGACCCGGCCACGATCCCGGGCAAGGGCCGGTCGGCGTACGAGCTGCTGGATGCGCTCGGCCAGGAGAACGGCCCCAAGGCCCTGCTGGTCTTCGGGTCCAACATCATCGTCAGCGCTCCCAACGCCAACCACGTGGGCTCGCGCCTGGATGCGCTCGACCTGCTCGTCGTCTGCGACATGGTGATGAGCGAGACCGCCGCGCGGGCCGACGTGATCCTGCCGATCACGCAGTGGGCGGAGGAGAGCGGCACGATGACCAACCTCGAGGGCCGGGTCATCCTGCGCCAGCGCGCGATCACGCCGCCTGCAGGCGTACGCAGCGACCTCGAGATCATCAGCGGCCTCGCGGAGCGGCTGAAGTCGCCGATCGCGTTCTCGACCGATGCCGAGGAGATCTTCGGTGAGCTCGGGCGGGCCAGTGCGGGTGGCAAGGCCGACTACTCCGGCATCACGTGGGACCTCGTCGCCGAGCAGAAGGGCGTCTTCTGGCCCGCGCCTGCTGGCCAGGTCAACGCCGACGGGACGGTCGGCACCGAGCGCCTCTTCGCGGACCGCTTCTTCACCCCCGACGGCCGCGCGAACTTCATCGCCGTGGAGCACGGCGGCCCGGCGGAGGAGCCGGATGCGGAGTTCCCGCTCTACCTGACGACGGGCCGCGTGCTCGCGCAGTACCAGTCCGGTGCCCAGACCCGACGCATCAAGGACCTGCCCGACGAGGGCGCCTTCGTCGAGCTGCACCCGATGCTCGCCCGGCGAATCGGCGTCGTTGACGGAATGTCGGTCACGCTCGAGACTCGGCGCGGTGCGATGGTTGCTCCCGTCAGGGTCACGGCGACCATCCGGCAGGACACGGTCTTCGTGCCGTTCCACTGGGTCGGCGCCAACAAGCTGACCAACGACGCGCTCGACCCGTACTCCCGGATGCCGGAGTTCAAGGTCTGCGCGGCGCGGATCTCGACGGCGGAGGGTGCGGCATGAGTGCAGACAAGATCGACCAGCGGAAGCGGCGCGAGCGGCTGGTCATCGTCGGCAACGGCATGGCGACGACCCGGCTCGTCGAGGAGCTCGTCGCGCGCCAGTACGACGGCGACATCATCGTGCTCGGCGACGAGGACCACCCGGCGTACAACCGGATCCTGCTGTCGGCGGTGCTCGAGGGCACCCACCCGATCGACGCGCTGACGCTGCGCCAGCCCGAGTGGTACGCCGGCCAGGGCGTCGACCTGCGCACGGGCGCCCGCGTGCTCGAGGTCGAGCGCGAGCTGCGCGACGTGATGCTGGTCGACGGCACCAAGATCGAGTTCGACAAGCTGGTGCTCGCCACCGGCGCGATCCCGACGCTGCCCCCGATCCGCGGCCTCGTGCAGCTCGACGGATCGCTGCACCCGAAGGTCCACGCCTTCCGGAGCCTGGCGGACTGCGAGCGCCTGATCGAAGCCGTCGAGGCGCTGCCGGAGGGTTCGCGGGCCGTCGTCGTCGGCGGCGGACTGCTCGGCCTCCAGGTGGCCCGTGCGCTCAGCGTCCGCGGCGTCGCGACCGAGGTCGTCGAGGGCACCGAGCACCTGCTGTCGCAGCAGGTCGACCGCCGTGGCGGCACGGTCCTCAAGCGTCACCTCAAGAAGCTCGGCACCGAGGTCTACACCGGTGCCCGCGCGGTGCGGCTGACCGATGAGGGTCTCAAGCTCGACAACGGCTTCTCGCTCGAGACCGACCTCGTCGTGCTCACCGCCGGCGGTCGTCCCTCGACCGCGCTGGCCCGCCGTGCCGGCCTGACCGTACGCCGCGGCGTCGTGGTCGGTGACCAGCTGCAGTCGATCGACGATGACGCGATCTTCGCGATCGGTGACTGCGCTGAGCACGACGGCAAGGTGACCGGCTTCGTGCCGCCGGCGTGGGAGCAGGCGTCCCTGCTCGCCGCCCACCTGACCGGCGAGGACGTGAAGTACGCGGGGTCCCGTGCCGTGGCCCGGCTGCGCGCCACCGGCCTGGACGTCGCCGTGCTCGGCGACCCGGAGCACACCGAGGGCGACGTCGTCGAGGTGACCAACCCGATCGTCGGCACGCACCGCAAGCTCGTCGTCGACGGCAACATCATCGTCGCGGGCACGCTGATCGGTGACCTGTCGCGCATCGGCCTGATCACCCAGCTCTTCGACCGCCGCACGATCCTCGCCGACTCCGAGCCGGGTGAGCTGCTGATGGCGGAGCGCCTCGAGGCCGACAGCTCGATCCTGCTGCCCGACGAGGCCGAGGTCTGCGCCTGTGCTGGCGTCAGCGCCGGCCGGATCCGCGCCTGCCGCACGTTCGAGGAGGCGCGCGAGAAGACGCGTGCCACCACGGGCTGTGGGGGATGCGCATCGGTCGTCAAGGAGCTCATTGAGTCGGCCAAGGCGCCGGTCTGAGCCCCGCCGCCGTGTGCGTGACGTCGGTCACGCCACGCGGGGGCGTGCGCGCAGATGCAACATTCGGGTCTGTGGGTGCGTGATCTGTTTCCTGCCCGAAACATTCGGAAACTCACCGGGCACACTGCGTCTTTAGCGTTGGGGACGAGCTGAAAGGCAGGTCCCCATGAGCACTCGCAAGACCCTGGTAGTCGCCGGTCACGGCATGGTCGGTCACCGTTTTGTCCAGGCCGCCATCGAGCGTGGCCTCACCGAGCGGTATGACGTCATCGTCTACGGCGAGGAGCCCCGCGAGGCGTACGACCGCGTCGCCCTCACCTCGTACTACGAGGTCGGCGCCGACGCGCTGTCGTTCCTGCCGGGCGGCAAGTACGAGGACCCGCGTGCGGTCGTCACCCTCAACACCGAGGTGACCGCCATCGACCGCGAGGCCAAGACGGTCGCGCTCTCCGACGGCACCACGCAGGCGTACGACGTCCTCGTGCTCGCCACGGGTGCTGCGCCGTTCGTGCCGCCGGTGCCGGGCAAGGACCTGAAGAACGTCTTCGTGTACCGCACGATCGAGGACCTGCAGGCGATCGAGGAGGCGGCCAAGACCGCCAAGGCCGGCGTCGTCATCGGTGGTGGTCTCCTCGGTCTCGAGGCGGCCAACGCACTGCACAAGCTCGAGGTCGAGACGCACGTCGTCGAGCTCGCCCCGCGCCTCATGGCCGTCCAGGTGGACGACGCCGGCGGCGCGACCCTGAAGCGCCACATCGAGAAGCTGGGCCTCACGGTCCACACCGGTGTGATGACCGAGTTCATCGACGCGGACAAGGACGGCGTCGAGGACGGCAAGGTCTCCGGCCTCAAGTTCAAGGACGTCGACGAGGTCCTCCCGGCCGACATCGTCATCTTCTCGGCCGGCATCCGCCCCCGCGACCAGCTGGCCCGCGACTGCGGCCTCGAGGTCGCCGAGCGTGGCGGCATCCTGGTCTCCCCGAACATGCAGACCTCCGACGAGTCGATCTACGCGATCGGCGAGTGCGCCGCCCCCGGTGGCCGGATGTACGGCCTGGTCGCCCCCGGCTACACGATGGCCGAGGTCGCGGTCGACGCGCTGCTCGAGGGCCCGGGCGAGTTCCTGGGCGCCGACATGTCCACCAAGCTCAAGCTCATGGGCGTCGACGTCGCGTCCTTCGGTGACGCGTTCGCGACGACCGAGGGTGCGCTCGAGCTCGTCTACTCGGACGCCGTCGCCGGTGTCTACAAGAAGCTCGTGATCTCCGAGGACTGCACCAAGCTCCTCGGCGGCATCCTGGTCGGCGACGCGTCGTCGTACGGCATCCTGCGGCCGATGGTCTCCAGCGGCATCGCGCTGCCGGAGAACCCCGAGGACCTGATCCTTCCGGCGTCGCGCGGCACCGCCCAGATCGGCATGCCCGACGAGGCGCAGGTCTGCTCCTGCATGAACGTCACCAAGGGCGAGATCTGCAAGGCGATCCACGACGAGGAGCTCACCGACGTTCCTGCGATCAAGCAGTGCACGAAGGCCGGCACCGTCTGCGGCTCCTGCACCAACATCCTGAAGAACCTCCTCACCGAGGAGATGGAGAAGTCCGGCAAGGCCGTCGACAAGTCCATCTGTGAGCACTTCGCCTACTCGCGCCAGGAGCTCTTCGACCTCATCAAGATCGGTCAGCTGAAGAGCTTCGACGCGGTCGTCGAGGCCCACGGCACGGGTCGCGGCTGCGACATCTGCAAGCCCGCGATCGCCTCGATCCTGGCCTCGCAGTTCAACGGCCACGTCCTCGACAACAAGACGACGGGTGCCCTCCAGGACACCAACGACGCCTACCTGGCCAACCTCCAGATCAACGGCACCTACTCGGTCGTCCCGCGCATCCCCGGTGGCGAGATCACCCCGGAGAAGCTGATCGTCATCGGTGAGGTCGCCCGCGACTTCAACCTGTACACGAAGATCACCGGTGGCCAGCGCATCGACATGTTCGGTGCCCGCATGGAGCAGCTCCCGGAGATCTGGAAGCGCCTCGTCGACGCCGGCTTCGAGTCGGGCCACGCCTACGGCAAGTCGCTGCGTACCGTGAAGTCCTGCGTCGGCTCCGAGTGGTGCCGCTACGGCGTCCAGGAGTCCGTCGCCATGGCGATCGAGCTCGAGCTGCGCTACCGCGGCCTGCGCTCGCCGCACAAGCTCAAGGGTGGAGTCTCCGGCTGCGCCCGTGAGTGCGCGGAGGCCCGCGGCAAGGACTTCGGCGTCATCGCGACGGAGAAGGGCTGGAACCTGTACGTCGGCGGCAACGGCGGCGCCGTTCCCGCGCACGCGCAGCTCCTGGCCGGCGACCTGTCCAAGGAAGACCTGCTCAAGTACCTCGACCGGTTCCTCATGTACTACGTGCGGACCGCCGACCGCCTGCAGCGCACGTCGACCTGGATCGACCAGCTCGACGGCGGCCTCGACCGGGTCAAGGAGATCGTGCTCCACGACTCCCTCGGCCTCGGCGAGGAGCTGGAGAACGAGATGGCCCGCCACGTCGACACCTACTTCGACGAGTGGAAGGCCACGATCGAGGACCCGGAGAAGGTCGCTCGCTTCGTCTCCTTCATCAATGCGCCCGGCACCCCGGACCCGAACATCTCGTTCACCGAGGACCGCGGTCAGATCCGCCCTGTCACGTTCGACGAGCCCGTCTCCCTCGGTTCGTCCATCCCGGTTGGAGCGCCCCAGTGACGAAGACTGCTGACTTCATCTCCATCTGCCGTCTCGAGCAGCTCGAGCGGGAGCGGGGAGCCACCGCGCTCGTCGCCGGTCACGCCGTCGCCATCTTCCGGACGTACGACGACCAGGTCTTCGCGCTGGGCAACTACGACCCGTTCTCGAAGTCGAGCGTGATCGCGCGCGGCATCGTGGGTACCCGTGGCGACATCCCGTTCGTCGCCTCGCCGGTCTACAAGCAGGCCTTCGACCTTCGCACCGGTGCGTGCCTCGACGACGCGGGCGTCAGTGTCCCGGCGTACGAGGTCCGGGTGGAGGATGGTCTCGTGCTGGTGGGTCCGAGGAAGCGATGAGCAGCCAGGTCGCCGAGGCGACCCTCGACGAGGGCGTGCGCGCGCTCGAGGGGTATCGCATCGGCGTCACCGCTGCGCGCAAGGTCGACGAGCAGGTCGCGCTGCTCGAACGCCGTGGCGCGGTTGTCGAGACAGCCCCGGTGCTCTCGATCGAGCCGTACCAGATCGACGAGGACGCGTTGCGTCAGCAGACGCTCGAGGTGCTCGGCGGTCCGGTGGACCTCTTCGTGGCCACCACCGGCATCGGCCTGCGGTCGTGGTTCACCGCTGCGGAGTCGTGGGGCCTGCTGGACCTGCTGCTCTCCGCACTCGGCTCCGCCGAGATCCTGGCGCGCGGTCCGAAGTCGGTGGGTGCGCTGCGTTCCCACGGGCTGCGCGAGCTGTGGTCGCCGCAGTCGGAGACGTTCGAGGACGTGCTGGCCCACCTGCGCGGCCGTGACCTGACCGGCAAGCGGATCGTCGTGCAGGAGCACGGCCAGTCGCTCAACAACGTCGCGCACGCGCTGCGTCGCCAGGGAGCCAACGTCCACGTCGTCACGATCTACCGGATCGAGGGCGTCGGGGACCCGGAGCCCGTCTTCCGCATGGTCGAGCACGTCGCGGACCGCAAGCTCGACGCGGTCACCTTCACCTCGGCCCCGGCCGTTGCCACCTTCATGGAGATGGCCGGCGTCGTCGGTCGCCGCGAGGACGTCGTCGCGGCCTTCCAGGCGGACGTCGTCGCGACCTGCGTCGGCCCGGTGACCGCTGCGGCGTTCGAGATGTGGGGCGTGCCGACGGTGCAGCCCGAGCGCAACCGCCTCGCCGCCATGGTCAAGCTGCTCGAGACCGAACTGCCGTCGCGCCGCGAGGGCACCGCCCTCGAGGTCGCGGGACACACCCTGCTCATGCACGGTGACGTGATCCTGGTCGACGGCGTCGAGGTGCGGCTCTCGCCCGCGCCGCTGTCGGTCCTCCACGCCCTCGTCGTGAACCCCGGTCACGTCGTCTCCCGCCGCGACCTCCTCGGCTGCCTGCCCACGGGCCAGGCGTCGTCGGAGCACGCGGTCGAGATGGCCGTCGCGCGTCTGCGCGCCGCGATCGGCACGCGCCTCGTGCAGACGGTCGTCAAGCGCGGCTATCGCCTGGTGGTCGAGTCATGAGCCGCCTTGTCACGGTCGCGCACGGCACCCGCGTGGTGGCGGGCAACCGGATCGCTGCCTCGCTGACGGCACAGGCAGCCGAGCTGCTCGGCGTCGAGGCCACCACGTCGTACGTCGAGCTGTGCGAGCCGCTCGTCGCCGACGTGCTGGCGTCGTCGGTGGCGCCGACTGTCGTCGTGCCGCTGCTGCTGTCGACCGGCTTCCACGTGAAGGTCGACATCCCTGCTGCCGTGCGAGGCTCGCGCGGACCGGCAGCGCTGACCCGACCGCTCGGGCCTGACCCGGTGCTCGCCGCTGTGCAGCGCGCCCGGCTGGTCGAGGCCGGCGCGAAGCCGGGCCAGCCGGTCGTCCTCGTCGCGGCCGGCTCCAACGACCCCGACGCCGTGCCGGACCTCGTGGCCGCCGCGCGTTACCTCGCCCGGGTCTGGGGCGGCCCGGTGCTCACCGCGACCGTCTCCGGCGCCGGTCGTTCGATCGAGAGCGCTGTGGCCGAGGCGTCGCTGTACGGCGACGTCGCCGTGTCGACGTACCTGCTCTCTCCGGGGTTCTTCTCCCGCAAGGTCGCGACGCTGGCGACCGAGGCCGGTGCTGCTGTCGTTGCCGACGTGCTCGGTGCCGACGCGGCGATCGCCGGTCTGATCGCGGACCGTTACCGCGAGGCGCTCGCAGCTCTCAGCATCGCCGCCTGACCCTCCCCGTCGCCGAGACGGGGCGTGTGCCGCGCTGAGACGAGGCGTGTGCCGCGCCGAGACGGGGCGTGTGCCGCGCCGAGACGAGGCCCGTGCCGGTGCGCCTGTGGAGAAGTGCCGCACAGGGCCCGTCTCGGCGCGGCACGAGCCCCGTCTCAGGGCAGGAAGACCAGCGCGGTGGCGATCGCGGCGATGCCTTCGCCCCGACCGGTGAGACCGAGTCCATCGGTCGTGGTCGCGGAGACCGACACGGGCGCGCCGACGACCTGGCTCAGCACCTGCTCGGCCTCGGCCTTGCGGGCGGCCATCCGCGGCCGGTTGCCGATGACCTGCACGGCGACGTTGCCGACCTCGAAGCCGGCGGCGCGCACGCGGCGTACGGTCTCGGCCAGAAGTGCGGTTCCAGCGGCTCCTGCCCACTCGGGCTCGGCCGTGCCGAAGTTGCTGCCGAGGTCGCCGAGACCCGCCGCGGACAGCAGCGCGTCGCACGCCGCGTGGCAGGCGACGTCCGCGTCGGAATGGCCCTCGAGGCCCGCTGGCTCGTCGGGCCAGTGCAGGCCCGCGAGGTACATCGGAACGCCGTCGGCGAAGCGGTGGACGTCGGTGCCGATGCCGATGCGGGGGATGCTCACCGGACGATCATGACGGATGGGAGCATGGGGGTGTGAGCAGAGTCCGTCTCTCCTGGGGCGCGGCCGGGCTGGTGGCCGGTCTCGCCGGCTTCGGTGTCTCCTACGGCGCGACGCAGTACCTCGGCCGGCGGCTGTCGCCGTTCGACGCTGTCGCCGAGCTGGTCATCTCGCTCACTCCGGGTCCCGTGTCGCACTGGTTCATCCAGCGCGTCGGCACCCACGACAAGGCGATCCTGGGCGTGATCATCGCGCTGGTCACGATCGTGGTGCTGCTCTCGGCCGGCCGACTCGCGGCTCGTGCGTGGTGGGCGCCGCTGCCGGCGTTCGGCTTCCTCGGCGCCGTCGCTGCGGTTGCCGCGCTCACCCGCGAGGACAGCAAGATCGACGACGCGCTGCCGGTGGCGCTGGGCGTGGTCACCTGGGTGCTGGCCCTGTCCTGGCTCACCGAGCCGATGCACAGGGAGCGTGCTGCGGAGCGCGCTCCGGAGCCGTCGGATGGACCTGCCGACGGCCCGTCGCGGGCGGCGCTCGTCGACGCCTCACGTCGTACGGTCCTGATCCGTGCCGGTGTGATCACGGTGATCGGCGCCGGCACGGCGCTGCTCGGTCCGATCGTCGGCCACGGGCGACGTCGTGTGGAGCAGGCCCGCCGCCTCCTCAACCTGCCGGTCAGTCGCCCCGTGGTGCCGAAGCGCGTGAGCGTCCACGTCCCGGGCGTGACGCGCTGGCAGACGCCGAACTCCGACTTCTACCTGATCGACACGGCGTTCACGAAGCCCGCGATCGACCCGGATACATGGCGGCTACGCATCCACGGGATGGTCGAGCGCGAGGTCGTGCTGACCTATCAGGACTTGCTCGACCGCGAGATCACCGAGGACTGGATCACGCTCAACTGCGTCTCGAACCCGGTCGGCGGTGACCTGATCGGCAACGCCTGGTGGAGCGGCGTACGGATCGCGCCGTTGCTGAAGGAGGCCGGGGTCAAGGCCGGGGCCGACGCGGTCCTGCAGACCTCGGAGGACGGCTGGACCTGCGGTACGCCGCTCGAGGCGCTTACCGACGACCGTCAGGCGATGATCGCCTTCGCGATGAACGGCGACCCGCTGCCGATCGAGCACGGCTTCCCGGCGCGGGTGATCGTCCCGGGTCTTTACGGCTACGTCTCCGCGTGCAAGTGGGTCGTGGACATCGAGGTGACCCGCTTCGACCGGATCTCGGCGTACTGGGTCGACCTCGGCTGGGCCGAGCGGGCGCCGCTGCAGATGAGCTCGCGCATCGACGTGCCTCGTGACGGCGCGGACCTGCCTCGCGGGCCGGTCCGGATCGGCGGGGTCGCGTGGGCGCAGCACACCGGCATCTCCCGTGTGGAGTACGCCGTCGACGGCGGCCCGTGGCTGCCGGCAGAGACCGGCGGGGCCGCGGTGCGCCCCGACGGCTCGCCCAACCGCGACACCTGGGTGCAGTGGTCGGCCACGGAGCACCTCGCCGACGGCGATCACGTCGTCCGGGTGCGCGCGATCGACGTGGACGGCACGGTGCAGACAGGCGTGGAACGCGATGTGGCCCCGGCCGGTGCGACCGGCTGGCACGCGCGGCGATTCACCGTCGGCTGAGGCCTGCGGCTCGATAAAGTCGAGGCGTGCAGCTGCGACGCCTGATCCTCGACCCGCGACTCGACGGTCTCCGGCTGCGCTTCGCCGTGGCGGTGACCGTGCTGATGGCCCTGCTCGCTTACGTCGCGCTGCTCGACAGTTCCGCCTCGCGGCAGGCTGCGGAGCGCGCGAAGGGCCCTGCCGTCGCGAGCAGTCCCCGGGCGCAGGCCGAGCTGGCGGCGTCGACCCCGGCGCGCAACAGCTACCGCGAGGTCACCAGCCAGCCCGACTGGGCGGCTGGCACCGCGCGCGGCACGGTCGCTGCGAGTGGCTCTGTCCGGCTGGCGCAGCGCGCCGGCAGCGTGACCGTCGGCGGCCGTTCCTTCGACTGGGCGGCATGGCAGTCGCCGTGGGTGACGCCGGGCCACGGCTTCACTGAGCTCGTTCCGTCGTGGCGTGCGACGACACCGACGGGCACGTTCGTCGCGCTCCAGGTCCGCGCGAAGACCGCCGCGGGCAAGACGACCAGTTGGCAGAGCTTCGGTCGCTGGAGCAGCGGCACCGACGAGGACCTGCGACGCAGCCTCGACGCGCAGGCCGACGGGCTCTCCACGGTCGCCACCGACACTCTCCGCGCCGACAGCGGCGTCGCGTTCACGGCGTACACGCTCAAGGTGCAGCTCTACCGCGCCACCGGCAGCACCGCGACGCCCGCGGTTCACTCGATCGGCGCCGTCGCGTCACAGCTCGCCTCGTCGGTGCCTCCGGTGTCCGCCCCGCTGCTGGGCGCCCGCGCGCTGGCCGTGCCGGCGTACTCGCAGATGATCCACCGCGGCCAGTACCCGAACTACGGCGGTGGCGGACAGGCGTGGTGCTCGCCGACCTCGCTCTCCATGGTCCTCGGCTACTACGGGGTCAAGCCGACGGCCAGCGAGTACGCCTGGGTCAACTCCTCGTACGCCGACCCGTGGGTCGACGAGGTCGCCCGTCGCGTCTTCGACTTCCAGTACGACGGCGCCGGCAACTGGCCCTTCAACACCGCCTACGCCGGCACCCGACTGACACACACGGCCGTCACCCGCTTCGCGTCGCTGCGCGATGTCGAGAAGTTCATCGCGGCGGGCATCCCGGTCGAGCTGTCGATCTCGTTCTCGTCCGGCCAGCTGTCGGGCGCGCCGATCAGCAGCACCGCCGGCCACCTCGTCGTCGTCACCGGTTTCACCTCGTCGGGCGACGTGCTGGTCAACGACCCGGCCGCATCCAGTGACGCAGCCGTGAAGCGGACCTACGACCGCGGTCAGTTCGAGGCAGCCTGGCTGCGGAAGTCCCACGGCGTCGCCTACGTCATGCGCGACGCCCAGCACGCCTTCCCGACCGGCTACGGGCTCAGCTGACGGGCGCCCGGAGCCCTTCCTCCAGGAAGGGGACCCCGGCCTACCATCCGGCCGCTCGTTCCTCGCGGCCTCCCGCCAGACCCAGCCACGGCTCGGGGTTCCCCTTCCTTACGGAAGGGCCCCGGGCGGACGGGTCAGGCGCGGAACTGAGCCACGGCGTACAGGACGACCGAGGCGGCGACACCCGCGTTGAGCGACTCGACCGAGTTGACCATCGGGATGGAGATGATCCGGTCGCAGTTCTCGGCGACCAGGCGCGACAGCCCGTCGCCCTCGGAGCCGACGACGACCACGAGCGGGCCGTCGGCCACCTCGTGGATGTCGGCGGTCGTGAGGTCGCCGTCCATGTCGAGGCCGATGACGGTGCAGCCGGCCTCCTGGTACTCCTTGATCTGACGGTTCAGGTTGACCGTCTGCGCGACCTTGAGGCGTGCGGCGGCACCGGCGGAGGTCTTCCAGGCAGCGGCGGTCATGCTGGCCGAGCGACGCTCCGGGATGACCACACCGTGGGCGCCGAACGCCGCGGCCGAGCGCACGATCGCGCCGAGGTTCCGCGGGTCGGTGATGTGGTCGAGGATGACGATGAGGGCGGGCTCCTGCGCGTCCTTCGCCACGTCGAGCAGGTCGTCCGGGTGCGCGTACTGGTACGCCGGCACGCGGGCCGCGAGGCCCTGGTTGCCGCCGAAGCCGCACATGCGGTCGAGCTCGGGCTTGGTGACCTCGAGCAGCGGGATACCCAGCTCGGCGGACAGCTGGAACGCCTCGCGGAGGCGGCCGTCGCGCTCGGCGCCCTCGGCGACGTACAGCGCGTTGACCGGGACGCCCTCGCGCAGTGCCTCGACGACGGGGTTGCGGCCGATGATCCACTCGGCGTCACCGGCAGCGCGCTTGCGGGGGCCCGGTCGGCGGGCCTCCGCCTTCTCCTTGGCCGCCTTGATCTTGTACTGCTTGTGGTACTCGCGGTCGGAGGCCTTCGGGGTCGGTCCCTTCGCCTCGAGGCCACGGCGCACGCGCCCGCCGGAGCCGGCGGTCGGGTTGCCCTTGCCGCTCTTCTTGATCGCGCCCTTGCGCTGTGAGTTGCCGGCCATCAGAGGCTCCACTTCGTGCCAGTAGGGGTGTCCTCGAGGACGATGCCGGCGGCCTTGATCCGGTCGCGGATCGCGTCGGCAGCGGCGAAGTCCTTCGCCGCACGGGCAGCGTTGCGCTGCTCGAGGAGGCCGGCGACGAGGGCGTCGACGGCCAGGGTGAGCTTGTCGTTGTCGCCGGAGGACGAGGTGCCCCAGGCAGGGTCGAGCGGGTCGAGACCGAGCACGTCGAGCATCGCCCGTACGTCGGAGGCGACGTCCGCCGCACCGGTGGTGTCGCCATCACCGAGCAGCTTGTTGCCGTCGCGCACCGCGTCGTAGATCGCGGCGACGGCGGAGGGGGTGCCGAGGTCGTCGTCCATCGCGTCGACGAACGCGGCCCGGAGCTCCGTCGAGGCGTCCGGCATCCCGGCGCGCTCGAGGAAGCCCTCGATCCGCTGGAAGCCGACGGCGGCCTCGTCGAGCGCCTCGAAGCTGAACTCGACGTTGGAGCGGTAGTGAGCGGCGACCATGTAGAACCGCAGCTCGATCGGCCGCACGCGCTCGAGGACCGACGGGACGACGAGCGAGTTGCCGAGCGACTTGCTCATCTTCTCGCCGGCGGTGGTGATCCAGGCGTTGTGCATCCAGTACGTCGCGAAGCCGTGACCGGCAGCGCGGGACTGGGCCTGCTCGTTCTCGTGGTGGGGGAAGCGCAGGTCGACGCCGCCGCCGTGGATGTCGAAGGCCTCGCCGAGGTACTTGCCGGCCATCGCCGAGCACTCGATGTGCCAGCCCGGGCGCCCGCGGCCCCACGGAGACGGCCAGGACGCCGTCTCCGGCTCGGACTCCTTGCGGCCCTTCCACAGGGCGAAGTCGCGCGGGTCGCGCTTGCCCCGCGGATCTGCATCCGCGGCGGCCTCCATGTCGTCGATCTTCTGGTGCGTCAGCGACCCGTAGTCCGCAAGGGAGCGGACGTCGAAGTAGACGTCACCGGAGCCGTCGGCCGCGGGGTAGGCGTGGCCGCGCTCGATGAGCAGCGCGATCATCTCGATCATCTCCGGCACGTGGCCGGTCGCCGCGGGCTCGTACGTCGGCGGCGCGACGTTGAGCGCGGCGTACGCCTTGGTGAGCTCGCGGTGCATGTCGTAGGCGAGGTTGAACCACGGACGGCCCTGCTCGGCGGCCTTGGTGAGGATCTTGTCGTCGATGTCGGTGGTGTTGCGGATGAACGTGACGTCGTAGCCCGAGGCGGCCAGCCAGCGGCGCAGGACATCGAAGTTGACGCCCGAACGGATGTGGCCGACGTGGGGCTCCGACTGGACGGTCAGGCCGCAGACGTAGATGCCGGCGCGACCCTCGACGAGGGGCACGAAGTCGACGACGTCTCGTCGGGCGGTGTCATAGATCCTGAGGGCCACCGGAGGAGTCTACGGGCGCAGGCGGTCTGGACCGGAAACGCGACGGTCGTGCGGGAGGGGGCCGGTCCGCTTACGCTTCGGCCCATGCTCCGATTGGTCCGTTTTGTGACGGCAACTGCCGCCGTCGTGGCAATTGCCGGTTTTGCGACACCTGCTGACGGTGCGATCGCGAACGACACCGACCAGACCAGCGACATGGTGCAGTGCGACGCGAACGGCGCCAACTGCGTCGCGGACAACGGAGCGCAGGGCGACATCTCCGCCATCACGATCAACGCCGGCGCCACGACGGTCACGGTGACGACGACCTTCCGTGGGCTCACCTCGTTCGACGACGGCATGCAGGGCGAGGCCGTGCGGATCCAGACGAAGGCCGGTGTGAACCGCACCGTGCGCCTGGTCCGTTCGGGTGGCCAGCTCCTCTTCGACCTCGTCGACGCCTCGGGTGGCGCGCTCACCTGTGCCGGGATGAGCCAGTCGATCGACTTCGGGGCGAAGACGATGCAGGTCTCCGTGCCGACGTCCTGCCTCGACAACACCACCCAGCTCTCGGTCGGCATCGCCTCGGTCTGGAGCAACGACCCCGAGGGCAGCGTCGTGCACGTCGACGACGCCTACGCCAACCGCACCACCTCGCTGCCGGCGACGCCCTCGCTCAGCCACAAGATCAACGTCGGCTGATCCGAGCCCGACGTCGAAGGGCCCGCGCACCGTCCGGTGCGCGGGCCCTTCGCATTGCATGATGGGCGGATGAAGACACGGGGAATCAGGGCCGCGCTGGCGACCTGGCTGGTGGCAGCGCTGACAGCGGGGCTGCTCGCCGGCTGCGGCGGCGCCGATGCCGCGGACAGGTTCCGGGACCTGCCCGGCGTGCGCGCCGCCAGTGTCGAGCGTCGCGCGCTCGACACCGACTACTACGCCTGGGACGCCGTGGTCGACATGCGCGGGGATGCGACGGCGGAACAGGTCGCCGCTGTGCTCGACCGGCTTGCCGCGTGGCGTGGCGCCGATGCCGGCGAGGAGCGCACCACCGCGGTCTACCTCGACGCCCACACCACGCGGTACGACGACGGGTGGCTGCCCGAGGGCGCCTCGATGGCCCGCTCCCGACGCTCGCATGCGGCCAACCTTGCGAATGCCCGCCTGCTCCTGGCTGCCCATGCTGCGCTCGGCGGGCGCGTGACGATCTTCGGCGACGACCTCATGAAGCAGTGGCGGGTGCAGTCCCCGGACATGCGGGCGACGCTGCGCGCGATCCGGGCGGACCCGGTGCTGTCCGCGGCGCCCCGGCTGGTGATCGAGGCGCCGCATGCGCGTCTGGGCACGCTGGGGCCGCTGACCGCCGACTGGGTCGCGGCGTACGAGCGCTCGGTCACGACGTTGCCGAAACCGAAGGGCGTGCGGACCTCGGTTGCCTACTTCGGCACCCCCATGGACGGTGAGGACTTCAACCCGGGTGCCCGGCCCGGGCAGCTCGAGATCCTGATGGCGCTCCAGATGAGGGAACGGCGCGCCCGGCAGCTGGTCAATGCCGATGCCGCAGCGGACCCGCGGTGGCCGGCGGTCCGCTCGCAGCTCGACGTGCTCGCGGGGCGACCTGCCGGGTCGAAGATGATCGTCTGGCTGCAGTACGACGCGATCGGCAGCGAGTACCGCCGGATCCACGACCTGGTCGACCTGACCCTCGGGCGGCCCGTGCAGGCAGGCAAGCAGCCCAGCTGGAACGACGAGGCCGCGGCGTACCTGACCGACTGACGGCCGATTTCGGCGAACCCCTTGCCACGCTGCTGGCGGACGGCCAACGATGCGGCATGGACCAGACGCGAACCGTCCCGGCGCTCGACGCCGCAAGCCTCTGTGAAGCCTTCCAGGTGACGGTTCGTCACCGTCCCGACCAGGTTGCGCTGCGCATCCCCGGCGGGGCTGTCGAGATCACGTGGTTCGAGTACGGCGAGCGGGTGCGCCGCCTCGCTGCGGGCCTCGCTGCGTGCGGTGTCCGGGCCGGCGACACCGTCGGGATCATGATGGTGAACCGGCCGGAGGCGGCCATGATCGATACCGCAGCCTTGCATCTGGGAGCGATCCCGTTCTCCGTCTACAACACCTCCTCGCCGGAGCAGCTGGCCTATCTGCTGGGCGACGCGGGCTGCAGGGTGGTGGCCACGCAGCAGGGGTTCCTCGCGGGAGTGCGGGGCTCCGGGGTCGATCTCTCGACGGTCATCAGCGTCGACGGCGGCGACGGGACGCTCTCGTTCGCCGACCTGGAGGCGAAGGGTGACGTCGACTTCGACTTCGAGGCGTCGTGGCGCGCGGTTGGCCCCGAGGACGTCCTCACGCTGATCTACACCTCGGGCACCACGGGTCCGCCCAAGGGTGTGGAGCTGACGCACGGCGGCATGCTGGCCCAGCTCCGCGGTGTTCAGCAGATCCTCCCGGCGACCCCGGACGACCGGGCGGCGTCGTACTTGCCGTTCGCGCACGTCGCGGACCGCTGGGCCTCGCAGTACAACCACCTCGTCTTCGGCATCCAGGTGACCTACGTCGACGACCCGAAGGCGATCGTGGGGGCGCTCGCCGACGCGAGGCCGACCTTGTGGGGCGCCGTTCCGCGGGTCTGGGAGAAGATCAAGGCGGCGCTCGAGGCCAAGGGGATCACCGACCCGGCGGCCCTGTCGGCCGAGATGCGCGCCGGTGTCCTGCAGCTGCTCGGTCTCGACCAGGTGACGTGGTCGGTCTCCGGTGCGGCGCCCATCGCGCCCGAGGTGCTGCAGTTCTTCCTCGACCTCGGCCTGCCCATCTGCGAGCTCTGGGGCATGTCCGAGATCTCCTGCGTCGGCACGGTCAACCGCACCGACGACATCCGGATCGGCACCGTCGGCCAGGTCCTGCCCGGCTGCGAGGTGACGCTCGCCGACGACGGCGAGCTGCTCTTCCGCGGGCCCACGCTGATGCATGGCTACCGCGGGCTGCCGGAGAAGACCGCCGAGGCCATCGACGCGGACGGCTGGCTGCACACGGGCGACATCGCGACCATCGACGACGAGGGCTTCGTGACCATCGTCGACCGCAAGAAGGAGCTGATCATCAGCGCAGGCGGCAAGAACATGTCGCCGGCCAACATCGAGCAGGTCATGAAGGCTGCCCACCCGCTGATCGGTCAGGCGGTGGTGATCGGTGACCGTCGGCCGTACAACGTTGCGCTGCTCGTGCTCGACCCCGACGCGTGCGCCGCGTACGCCGCGCAGGCGGGCCTCGCCGACGCCTCCGCCGCGGCCCTGTATGCCGATCCGGGCGTGGTGGCAGCCGTCGCCATGGCCGTCGAGGAGGCCAACGGCCGGCTCTCGCGGGTCGAGCAGATCAAGAGGTACCGGATCCTCGACGTCGACTGGCTGCCCGGCGGCGACGAGCTCACCCCGACGATGAAGCTGAAGCGCAAGCCGATCGACGCCAAGTACGCCGACGTGATCGAGGCGCTGTACGCCGACTGAGCGAGCGGCAGGTCGCTTGGCTACGATGGCGTGCGCTGTCCTCAGGGCAGCGCACGCCGCGTTAACTCAGTTGGTCAGAGTGCTGCTCTTGTAAAGCAGATGCCGTCGGTTCGATTCCGACACGCGGCTCCGATTTGGTTCGCCTGTGGCGCATCCATTGCGCCGTGGATGCACCGCAACGAAACCCCCGGCTCCTCAGGCGACCTGGAAGCTCCGCTTCGACAGGCCCACGTGGAAGCCGTCGATCCGCTGGTCCGGCGCAGCGGTCGGGTCGGTCGCTGCGCCGAGGGTCAGGAAGAGCGGCGTGTAGTGCTCGACGGTGGGGTGCGCGTAGGGCATGCCCGGGGCCTTCGACTGGTACGCCGCGAGCTCGTCGATGTCGCCGCGCTCCAGGGCCTCCTTGGCCCAAAGGTCGAAGTCGGAGGACCAGCCGGGGGCCGCGGCGTCGATCGACCAGTCCCGCAGGAACGGCAGGCCGTGGGTCATGAAGCCCGACCCGATGATCAGCACGCCCTCCTCGCGCAGCTCCCGCAGGCGCTGGCCGAGGCCGAGCAGCTGGTAGGGGTCGCGGGTCGGCATCGACATCTGCAGCACGGGGATGTCGGCGGCCGGGTACATGATCTTGAGCGGCACCCAGGCGCCGTGGTCGAGTCCGCGGGTGCGGTGCTGGTGCACTTCCATGCCGTCGGGCATCGCCTTGGTGATGCGCTGCGCGAGCCACGTGGAGTCCGGGGTCTCGTAGGTCATCCGGTAGTACTTCGGGTCGAAGCCGCCGAAGTCGTAGACGAGGGGCGCCTGGTTCGCGGTGAGCGACAGCGGCGCCTTCTCCCAGTGGGCGGAGATGATCAGGATCGCCTTCGGCCGCGGCAGGTCCTGCGCCCAGGACGTGAGCTGTGCCGACCACAGCGGGTCCTCGAACAGCATCGGGGAGCCGTGGCCGATGTACAGGGCTGGCATCGTCGTCATGTCCACTCCAATGGTTGACACTTCAACTTTATTCCACGGGTGGCACGAGCACCTAGGCCGGGAGCGACCAGTCGACAGCCGCGGCCCCCTGAGCGACCAGCAGGTCGTTGACCTGGCTGAACGGCTTCGACCCGAAGAACCCGCGGTACGCCGACAGCGGTGACGGGTGCGCGGACTCGATGGCCGGGACGTCGCCGAGCCACGGCCGCAGCCGCCGCGCGTCGTTGCCCCAGAGGATCGCCACGAGTGGTCCACCACGCTGCGCGAGGGCCCTGATGGCGTGCTCGGTCACGGCCTCCCACCCCTTGCCCTTGTGGCTGTTGGAGTTGCCGGGCTCGACCGTCAGCACCCGGTTGAGGAGCATGACGCCCCGATCTGCCCACGCCGACAGGTCGCCGTGAGTGGCAGGGGCGACACCGAGGTCGGTCTCCAGCTCGGCGTAGATGTTGGCCAGGCTCGGCGGCAGCGGCGCCACCTCACGCGGCACCGAGAACGACAACCCGACGGGATGGTCCGGGTTGGGATACGGGTCCTGCCCGACGACCAGCACGCGGACGTCGGCCAGAGGGCGCTGGAACGCCCGCAGCACGCGGTCGCCCGAGGGCTGGTAGCGACGCCCGGCAGCCAGCTCTGCCCGCAAGAAGTCGCCCATCGCGGCGATCTGCCCCTCCACCGGAGCGAGCGCCTCGGCCCAGTCACGAGCGACCAGCCCCTTCTCCACGAGTACGTCGAGTGTCACGCGCGCCAACCTAGGCGATCGGCGCGCAGTCGTCACGGAGCGGCGATGACCTCCGCTGCCGCCCGCTGCCCGGCCCGGACAGCGCCGTCCATGTAGCCGGTCCAGTACGTCGAGGTCTCGGTGCCGGCCCAGTGCACGCGGCCGTGCGGCGTACGGATCGAGGAGCCGACGGTCGACATCGTGCCCGGCCCCATGACCGCCACGGGTGCGCCCCGCGTCCAGCGCTCGTGGGTCCAGTCGTGCTCGGTGTAGTCGATCGGCGAGAGCGCCTGCTTGCCGAACATCTTCGCGAAGCCCGCGAGCACGGCCGCGCGACGGGCGTCGAGCGAGAGCGTGCCGAACTGCGCCCAGGTCGTGCCCCCGACGAACGCCAGCAGGATGCCGTGCCCCGTGGAGGGAACGCCGTTGTCGAACGCCACGCGCACCGCGCCGTTGTCGCTGACACCCATGCCGGACAGCCCCGCCTCGCGCCAGAACGGCGTCTCGTAGACCGCGTCGCACTTCATCAGGCGGCCCATCTTCATCTGCTGCAACAGCGTGCGTCGCGCGGCGGGGAGGCCGGGGTTCCAGACGATGTCGAGGACGAGCGGCGGGGGACAGGCCACGATCACGCGGCGGCACGCCACGGTGCCCCGTGCGGTGTGCACGACCGCCCCGCCGGCGACCTGGTCGACCTGCCGCACGGCCGCGTTGAGCGCCACGGTGTCACCGAGCTGGCTGGCCAACGCGAGCGGCAGGCGCTGCGATCCGCCGACGAAGCGCCGCTCCTGCGCGCCGCCTGCGGTGTCGGCGTTCAGGTTGAAGGTGCCCTTCGTCGTCTCGTTGCCGGAGCAGGCGATGTAGTGGATGACGAAGAGCAGGGAGAGCTGGTCCGGGTCGGCGCCGAAGCCCGGCTGCGTCCACGACTTCAGCAGGTTGATGATGCCGGCGCCGTTGACCGAGTGCCCACGGACGTACGCCGCGAGCGTCGTCGCGTCCCACTGCTTCGCCTTCGGGTGCGCCCACGGTGCGGCGACGTCGATCTCGGCGGCCCAGCCGTCGAGCTGCTTCAGCAGCAGCAGGGCGTCGAGCAGGATGGTCGGGTCCGGCGGGACGGTGCCGGAGTAGGTCTGCCGGCCGAGCAGCTTCGAGACGTAGACGTTCTTGCCGTCGACGTACTCGGGGAAGGTCGCGACGCCGAGCTCGGCGGCCAGCGCGGCGACGTGGTCCTGGGTGGGGCCGATGAACGCCCCGCCCGCCTCGATGGTGCCGCCGGTCGTGAGCCGATGGTTGAGCAGTCGGCCACCGACGCGTGACCGTGCCTCGACGACGAGGACCGATCGCCCGGACCGCGCGACCTCACGGGCTGCGACGAGTCCGGAGAGCCCGCCGCCGACGACCACCGTGTCGACGCGAGCGGGCAGGGAGCCCTGCAGCGTCGCGGCGGTGGCCTGCGTGCCGAGCCCGTCCATGGCCAGTACGCCGAGGGCGGCTGCCGTGCTGCCGAGGAGGTGCCGGCGGTTCAGGTCGAGAGACATTCCCCGATGCAACACCGGGCGCGCCGCCGCGGTCCACGGAATCGACCAACCGGATCTGTGTGAATCCGGTCCGGAAACCGGTGAGTCAGGCGGTGACCGCGTCGCGCGCGGAGACACAGAACGCTGCGAACCACACCGCGACGACCAGCGTTGCCGCCCGGAGCACGTCGACGACGGACCCCGTCCAGGACGGTCCGCTGCCCGAGGTCTCGAGAGCCAGCGCGAGCCCGAGGAGAGGGACGACCACGAACGCCGAGCGGGCGATGCGGACGGCGGCGGCGGAGCGCCACGCGTCGGCCAGCGCGGCGTGCAGACCGGTTGATCCGCTCCGGATGACGAGGAGCAGCGCGACCACCGCGAGCGAGCCGACGACGGTGGACGAACCGACACGGGCGAGGGCCATCGCACTGCCAGCCGCCCCGAGGAGCGCGCCCACGCGGGCCACGTTGAACGCGTCCGCCGCGACCACGCCGTCGGAGGTACGCCGACCGTCGGTGTCGCGGGCCAGGACCGTGCTGGCCACCACGCAGAGGGCTGCACCCGCGAGCGCGGTGGCCGGGACGGCGTACAGACCGGAGGCGGCGCCCAGCAGGGCGCCGACCGCGAGCAGGACGAGGGCGTTGCGCGCGTTCACGACTTCAGCTTCGACGTGAGGGCCCGCGAGCCGGCGGACGAGTGGCGGCGCCTGGGGTTCGCGCCGATGCCCATGCGGGAGGTGCCGGCCGAGGCCCACTGGTCGAGCCAGGCGTCGATCAGCGGCCAGGTCTTCGTCCGGGCTGCACGGCCGGTGACCATGCCGAGGTGGCCGCCCGGGACGGCCTCCCAGCGGACGGCTGGGGCTCCCTTCAGCATCGCGACGATCGGGCGTACGGCGCCAAGCGGGGCGATGCCGTCGGTCTCGCCACCCATGACCATCACCGGCACCTTCACGTCGCGGACATCGATGGTGCGCTCACCGAGCTCCAGGCGCCCGGTGCGCAGCTCGTTGTTGCGGATCACCCGGTGGTAGAGCTGCCCGAAGGTGCGGCCCGGGTAGGCCATCATGTCGCGCCCGAACGCCGAGACGGCCTCGAGCTGGGCGAGGTAGTCGGTGTCGTCGAGGTGCTGGACCGTGACCAGTGGCTTGGTGACCAGCTTGTCCACGGCCGAGAGCTGGAAGCCCCACCGGACCAGCGTGCTCGGTGCGCCCCCGAGGACCTGGTAGCCCTTGGTGATGACCCGGAGCGGCTCGGGCAGGTTCGCGTTGAGCAGCGGCCGGATCGGTGCGAGGAGCGGCACCTTCGCGATGTCCCACGGCGAGCCCATCGTGGTCAGCGAGGCGACCGGCAGGTCCTGGTGCGCGGCCAGCGTGAGGACCGAGAAGATCCCGCCCAGGCTCCACGCCACGAGGTGGACCGGACGACGACCGGTGTCACGGTGGACGGCGTCGATCGCCGAGGGCAGCACCTCGTCGATCCAGTGCTCGAACCCGAGCGCCCGGTCCTTGAACGCCACCTCGCCGTACTCCACGAGGTACGTCGGCCGGCCGGCGTTGACGAAGTGCTCGACCAGGGAGCAGGTGCGCCGCAGGTCGTAACAGCTCGACGGCGCCGCCAGCGGCATGACCAGCAGGACGGGGTCGCCGAACACGTCGACGCCCTCCGCGCGGTCGTAGCGGAAGACGAAGCGCAGCGGGCCCTCGTCGATGAGGGTGCGGGGCATCGGTCGCAGGTCGGCCACGCCGCCGTGGAGGACTTTGCTGGCAACGTTGCTCGCCGCGGAAGCAACCTGATCGGGCTTGGGGATCAGATCCATGTCCGAAACCTATCCGCAATCCCTCGACACGGGGCAGGTGTACCGCTAGACACGGTGCATGAACTGGAAAGCACTGGTAGCAGCCGGCGCAGCCGGAGTCGGAGTGGTCGCCGTCAAGGACCTGACCCAG
The DNA here is from genome assembly GCF_004337475.1 of Nocardioides jejuensis. Lineage (GTDB taxonomy): Bacteria > Actinomycetota > Actinomycetes > Propionibacteriales > Nocardioidaceae > Nocardioides > Nocardioides jejuensis. Next base: position 26,841 of record NZ_SJZJ01000004.1, read on the forward strand.
AAGTCGCATGCCCTCCAGCGCAACTTCCCGGTGCTCGCGCATGCGCGCTACTGGATCGAGTCCATCGGTCCCGAGCTGCGCCAGTACATCATCAGCGGCGACGACGAGGAGCGCCCCTTCAGCCGCGACCAGCGCCGCTGGGTCTACTCCTCGGCCAAGTTGCAGAACAACTACTTCGGCTTCGGCACCGGCAACGACGTCGAGAACACCAACGGCTACACGATCATCAAGCACCGCACCTTCTCCCACGTCGCGCCGAGCACGGCGATCCACGCGGGAGAGGAGGTCCCGATCCCGTCGGCGAAGGTGCTCGGCGGTCCGCGCGACCGCAAGCACGCCTTCAGGCCCAACTCGATCGTCAACATCTCCGCCATGAGCTTCGGGTCGCTGTCGGGCGCCGCCATCGAAGCGCTCAACAAGGGTGCGAAGATCGCCGGCGTCCTGCACAACACCGGCGAGGGCGCGCTCTCGCCGCACCACCGCCAGGGCGGCGACATCACCTTCCAGATCGGTACGTCGTACTTCGGCTGCCGTGACGAGAAGGGGCGCTTCGACATCGAACGCCTCAAGGAGGTCATCCAGACCGCGCCGGTCAAGGCGATCGAGATCAAACTCAGCCAGGGTGCCAAGCCGGGCCTGGGCGGCATGCTGCCGGCCGCCAAGATCAGCGAGGAGATCTCGCAGATCCGCGGCATCCCGATGGGCCAGGACTGTTCGAGCCCGTCGCGCCACACGGCGTTCTCCGACGTCGACTCGATGCTCGACTTCGTCGAGATGGTCGCGCAGGAGACCGGCCTGCCGGTCGGCATCAAGTCGGCCGTCGGGCACATGGACTTCTGGCACCACCTGCTCGACAAGTCGGGCCCGGACCGCAACGTCGACTTCATCACGATCGACGGCGGCGAGGGCGGCACCGGCGCGGCGCCGCTCGTCTTCACCGACTCGGTCTCCCTGCCCTACCGGCTGGGCTTCACCAACGTCTACAAGCTGTACGCCGAGGCCGGCCGCACCGACGAGGTGACGTTCATCGGCTCGGCGAAGCTCGGCATCCCGGAGAACGCGATCGTCGCGTTCGCCCTCGGCGCCGACATGGTCAACACCGCCCGCGGCGCAATGCTCGCGCTCGGCTGCATCCAGGCCCAGAAGTGCCACACCGACCACTGCCCGACCGGTGTCGCGACGCAGAACCCGTGGCTGACCCGCGGCCTCGACCCGACAGACAAGTCGGTGCGCGTGGCCAACTACCTCAAGACGATGCGTCGCGACCTGCTGAAGGTCTCCGAGGCCTGCGGTGTCGCCCACCCCGGCCTGCTGAGCGTGCACGACATCGACATCGTCGACGGCGTCCACACCAAGCGTCCGCTCGATGACGTCTACGGCTACCAGCCGGGCTGGGGCGTCCCGTCGGAGATGATCCGCAACGAGATCACGGAGATCATGAAGCCGCGGCTGCCCGCGGCCACCTGACCGTCAGGCCGAGGGCCGGCGCACCCGGCGCCGGCCGGACGGCCGGACGGCATCGAGCTCGTCGAGGAAACCGGTCGCCCAGCGGTCGACGTCGTGCTCGGCCACGGTCTTGCGCATCGCCTTCATCCGCCGGGTCAGCTCCTTCGGGTCGGCGTTGGCGGCCTCGACGATGGCGGCCTTCATGCCGTTGATGTCATAGGGGTTGACCAGCCACGCCTGGCTGAGCTCGTGTGCGGCGCCGGCGAACTCCGACAGCACCAGGGCGCCGTCGTTGTCGTAGCGGCAGGCGACGTACTCCTTGCAGACGAGGTTCATGCCGTCGCGGTACGGCGTGACGACCATGATGTCGGCGGCCCGGTAGAGCGCCGCCATCTCCTCGCGCGGGTAGGAGGAGTGCAGGTAGGAGATCGCCGGACGCCCGATCTGCCCGAGGTCGCCGTTGACCCGGCCCACGAGCATGTCGATCTCGTCGCGCATCTTGCGGTACTCGTCGACGCGCTCGCGCGAGGGCGTGGCGACCTGGACGAAGACGGTGTCCTCGACGTCGAAGGTGCCGTCGGCGACCAGCTCGGCGTACGCGCGAAGGCGGGGGTAGATGCCCTTGGTGTAGTCGAGGCGGTCGACGCCCAGCAGGACCCGCTTGGGGTTGCCGAGCGCCGCGCGGATCGCTTCCGCACGGCGGGTGACGTCGGGGGAGCGGGCCAGGTCCTCGAAGTCGGCGGCGTCGATCGAGATCGGGTACGCCGCGGCGCGTACCTGGCGGCCGTCGGGCAGGGTCACGAGGTCGCGGTGTGTCTTGTGGCCGACGCGCTGGCGGACGAGGCGCACGAAGTTCTGCGCGCCGCCGGGGAGGTGGAAGCCGACGATGTCGGCGCCGAGCAGGCCCTCGAGCACCGCCCGCCGCCACGGCAGCTGGGAGAAGAGCTCGGCCGGCGGGAACGGGATGTGCAGGAAGAAGCCGATCCGCAGGTCCGGCCGGAGCTCGCGGAGCAGCTGCGGCACGAGCTGGAGCTGGTAGTCGTGGACCCAGACCATGGCGCCGGGCGCGGCCACCTCGGCGGCGCGCTCGGCGAAGCGCTGGTTGACCCGCTTGTAGGACTCCCACCACTCACGCTTGAACAGCGGCTTGGCCACGACGTCGTGGTAGAGCGGCCAGAGCGTGGCGTTGGAGAAGCCTTCGTAGAACTCCTCGACCTCCCGCGCGCTGAGCGGCACCGGTACGAGCTGCATGCCGTCCTCGACGAACGGAGCGAGGTCGTCGCTCTCCTCGGAGGTGCCGCCGGTCCAGCCGATCCAGGCACCGTCGTGGACCCGCATGACGGGCTCGAGCGCAGAGACGAGGCCTCCGGGCGAACGACGCCAGCTGGACGTCCCGTCGGGCTCGACGACACGGTCGACAGGGAGCCGGTTGGCGACGATGACCAGGTCGGCGGATCCGGAGGCGGTCATGTCCACGACCCTAGGCCATGCTCAGTCCGGGGAACGGCGGGCCGGCATCGGCCGCACCACCCAGGCCTCCAGCCGGCTGTAGCCGCGCACGGACTCCGGCGGGATGCGGCGCACGGTCCACCGGTCGCCGATGACCTCGGCGAGCGCGGCGTTCGCGAGGACGGTCCCCGGCCTGGCCAGCGAGGTCAGGCGGGAGGCGATGTTGACGGTCTCGCCGAAGACGTCGCCCATGCGCGGCAGCACCGGCCCCCAGGTGATCCCCGCGCGGACCTGGGGGAACGTCGGGTCCTCCACGTGCAGCTGGGCGAGCGTCGTGGCGATCTCGGCCGTTGCGTGCGGGTCGTCGGCGACGAAGAGGATCTCGTCGCCGATCGTCTTGACGACCTGGCCGCCGCACGCGGCGACGAGCGCGCTGGCCTGGCTGTCGAAGCGTTCGAGCAGAGCGGCGAGCTGGCCCATCGAGAGCTCGCGGCTGGTGCGGGTGAAGGCGACCATGTCGACGAAGCCGACACCGCGCTCCACCTCGCCGGGCTCGCGCACGAGGACGGCACGGCCGGCCGCCCGTGCGAGGTGGCGGCGCCACACGTAGTCCTGCAGCTGCTGCAGGACCGGCAGGATCTCGGTCACCGCCCCGCCGAGCTCGTCCTGGGGGACGTCGGCCAGGGCACGGGTCATCAGCCGCACCTCCCAGTCGGCGAGCCGGCTGAACGTGCGCCCCATCGAGCGGGCCGCGGTGAGCTCCTCACCCTCCTCGAGGCCCATGGGGGCGAGGAAGTGGGGCAGCAGCTCCAGGACGGCGATGTCGGCATCGGTGAACATCGCGGTGTCGTCATCGGCGGACGGAAAACCGAGCGCGCGCCACAGGCTGGTCAGGCGCTCCAGCTCGATGCCGGTCGCCGCGGCCACGTCGGAGCGCGTGTAGCGCGCGTCCTCGCCGAGGATCGCCCGCACGACGTCGTCGTACGGACTGCTGGAAAGGGCGGAGGCCGGGGACCCCTGGTCCCCGGCCTCCTCGAGCTCTTCGTCCAAGGGTCAGCTGTCCCCGAGGCGCTCGGAGGTCGTGGTCTCGAGCGCGGTCTTGAACGTCGACGACTTCGCCATGAGGTCGGCGACGGCCTCGTTGGTGAAGTGGAGGACCTCGAGGTCCGTCACGGAGACGACGCTCGCCGTGCGGAGGCGGTGGCCGACGATTGCGGACTCGCCGACCGTGTCACCCGGGCCCAGGCGCGCGATCTCGTCGCGACCCTTCCGGACCGAGACCTCGCCGGACAGGATGATGTACGCCTTGTCCGCGGGGGTCTTCTCCCAGATCAGGCCCCAGTGGGCGGGGATGTGGACGGCGGTGCCGTGGTCGGCGATGAGCTTGAGCTCAGCGTCGGTCAGGCCGGAGAAACGGTCGAGTGCGCGCAGGGCAGCAACCGTGTTCATGTCGGTCACGGGCAGGGTCCTCTCAGAAATGTGACGTACCTCCCAGCAGGATCTTCGCTTGGATGACCGGTCCTGTCCAGCGATCGCGCCTCATTGGTCACAACTGTTCACAGGCGTTTCCCGGCGTCTCCAGGCACGCCGTCGGGGCGAATGACATGCCTGTGATTACGTGTCAGGATGGGTCCGTCCGGTCAGTCGGACGCAGTTCTGGGTTCAGCGCGAAGGGGTCGAAACGCATGGACGCCGCCGAGACGGTCAACCAGGGTGAGGGCGCCGATGGTGCCTCGCTCACCGAGCGCGATCGCGCCATCCTCGAGTTCGAGCGCCAGTGGTGGAAGTTCGCCGGCGCCAAGGAGCAGGCGGTCCGCGAGAAGTTCGACATGTCCTCGACGCGCTACTACCAGGTGCTCAACGCGCTGATCGACAAGCCCGAGGCCCTCGAGGCCGACCCGCTGCTGGTCCGCCGCCTCCGTCGCCTCCGCGCCGCGCGTCAGCGCCAGCGCTCCGCGCGCCGACTCGGTTTCGAGCTGTGAGCACCGCTCGTCGTCGCCGCGACGAGCAGGGCGCTGCGGCCCCGTCGTTCGTCGTTGTCCTGAGCGTCGTTGCCGTCGCCATGGCCGGCATCGCCCTGATCGCCAAGCACGACTCCGGCGACGGCCTCGAGCCGGTCGCGCAGCCGACGTCGACGACCACTGTCGTCGACTCGGGCAGCCCGTCGGTCGCGCCCACCTCGTCCGTTGCCCCGAAGCCGGTCAAGCGCAACGAGGTCAACGTCGAGGTCTACAACACCTCCAGCATCAAGAAGCTCGCCGCGCGCACCGCGGAGCGGGCCTCGACGCTGGGCTGGCAGGTCCTCGGCACCGACAACTGGCCGGGCAGCGTGCCCGCGCCGACGGTCTACTACGGACCCCGCCTCGAGGCAGCCGCCAAGCTCCTCGGCCAGGACCTCGGCATCCGCCGGATCCGCCCGTCGGTCGACCCGATGAAGCCGGACCGGATCACCGTCATCCTCGACCGCACGTACACCGAGTAGGTCCCGCGGCCGGCCGCGGCGGCGAGGCCCCGTGGTTGAGTAGAGGCATGCGCTTCACCTCACCCGACGCCATGCAGCGCTACGCCGCGCTGGCCCGGGTTGCTGCGCAGTCGGTCGTCGGGCTGGACTTCGACGGCACGCTCGCGCCGATCGTGGACGACCCCGAGAAGGCCCGGATCCATCCGCGCGGCCCGGGCGTCCTGCTCGACCTTGCCGCCCAGGTGCGGGGGATCGCGATCGTCACCGGCAGGCCGGCACGTCAGGTGGTCGCGCTCGGAGCACTGGACGACCTCGGCACGTCCTTCTCGGACCAGGGGCGCGAGCTCCAGGTCTTCGGCCAGTACGGCAACGAACGATGGAGCTCGGCGGACCGACGGGTCCTCGGGCCGCGTCCGCCGCACGGCCTGGCGTCGTTCCTCGGCGACCTGCCGCGGATCCTTCGGCGCTGCGACGCCGCCGACGCGTACGTCGAGGACAAGGGTCTCGCGGTGGCCGTCCACACCCGACGCCTCGCGGCGCCCGACGCGGCGTTCCAGCGGCTGCTGCCGGAGCTGGCCATCGCCGCCGAACGACACGGCATGAAGGTCGAGCCGGGTCGCCAGGTGATCGAGGTCCGCGCGCCCGGTGCCGACAAGGGCGACGTCGTCCAGAAGCTCGCACACGACCTCGGTGCGACGGGCTTCTGCTTCGTGGGCGACGACCTCGGCGACCTGGATGCCTTCCACGCCGTCGCGGAGCTGCGGGAGGACGGTCTGGCGACGCTGCTGGTCTGCTCGGCCTCCGACGAGGAGAGCGCCCTCGTGCCGCTCAGCGACGTCGTGGTGGCCGGCCCGGGCGGCGTACTGGACTTCCTGTCGCGGCTCGCGACCGATGCTGCCGCGAGTGCCTGATCCGCCGCGTCGATCCGCAGCCTCGATCCGCAGAGTGAAACGAATTCGCGCGAGCCTTCGCGGTGCCCGTAGTCTGGAGCCTGCTCATCGAGAGGGACTGAGGGAACGGCCCGACGAAGTCCCGGCAACCGCCACGAACCCCCTGCTTCGGCAGTCGTGGAAACGGTGCTAATTCCGGCCCGCGGCGAAAGACGGCGTGGGGAAGATGAGAGGGAGGTTCCTCATGAGCGTTGTAGAGACTGCCGGTCAGGTCCTGCGAGACGGCGCGTTCGGTCACGCCACCGCCCTGTCCTGCCGTGAGTGCGGCCACCAGGTCGCCCTCGGCCCGTTCTACGCCTGTCCGGAGTGCTTCGGTCCGCTGGAGATCTCGTACGACTTCCCCGCGGTCACGCGCGAGGAGATCGAGGCCGGTCCGGCCAACATCTGGCGCTACAAGGCGCTGCTCCCGGTGCCCTCCGACATCGAGCTGAGCCCCAACATGGAGCCCGGCTTCACCCGTCTGCTGAAGGCGCACAACCTCGGTCGTGAGCTCGGCATCGACAACCTCTGGGTGAAGGACGACTCGACCAACCCCACCAACTCCTTCAAGGACCGCGTCGTCGCCTGCGCCCTCTCGGCCGCGACGGAGCTGCACGCGAAGGTCTTCGCCTGCCCCTCGACGGGCAACCTGGCGAACGCCGTCGCTGCCGCCGGCGCCCGCGCGGGCATCAAGACGATGGTCTTCATCCCGGCCAACCTGGAGAAGCCCAAGCAGGTCAACTCCGCGATCTACACGGACTCGCTGGTGGCCGTCAACGGCAACTACGACGACGTCAACAAGCTGGCTTCCGAGATCGCGGGCGAGGAGGAGGGCTGGGCGTTCGTCAACGTCAACGTCCGTCCCTACTACGCCGAGGGATCCAAGACGCTCGGCTACGAGATCGCCGAGCAGCTCGGCTGGCGCCTGCCCGACCAGGTCGTCATCCCGGTGGCGTCCGGCTCGCAGCTGACCAAGGTCCACAAGGCGTTCCAGGAGCTGATCAAGCTCGGCCTCGTCGAGGACAAGAAGTACAAGATCTACGGTGCCCAGGCCACGGGCTGCGGCCCGGTCGCCACGGCGTTCAAGGCCGGCGTCGACGCGATCCGCCCGGTCAAGCCGGACACGATTGCCAAGTCGCTTGCCATCGGCAACCCCGCCGACGGCATCTACGTCCTCGACATCTGCCGCGAGACCGGCGGTGCGGTCGAGGAGGTCACGGACGACGAGATCCGTGACGGCATCGTCCTGCTGGCGCGCACCGAGGGCATCTTCACGGAGACGGCCGGTGGCACCACCACCGCCGTCCTGAAGAAGCTCGTCGAGACCGGCCAGCTCGACACCTCGCTCGAGACCGTCTTCATCAACACCGGTCACGGCCTCAAGACCCTCGACGCCATTGCCGACAAGGTGGGCGCCGCGGCGACCATCGACCCGTCGTACGACGCCTTCAAGGCCTCCGGCCTCATCTGATCCAGTCTGATCCAGGAGCAACTGCTGTGAGCGTTTCCGTCCGTATCCCCACCATCCTGCGCACCTACACGGGCGGCGCGTCCGAGGTCACGGCCGAGGGTGCGACCCTCGCCGAGGTGCTCGACAACCTCGAGGCCCAGTACACCGGCATCAAGGACCGCATCCTCGACAGCGCGGGCGAGCTGCGTCGCTTCGTCAACGTGTACGTCGGCAACGAGGACGTCCGCTTCCTCGAGAGCCTGGCCACGGCCACCCCGGCCGGCACCCAGATCTCGGTCATCCCTGCCGTCGCCGGCGGCTGCTGAACCCGTTCCACTGCTCCGCGTCACGCGGAGAAACCCAGGCCCGTTGTCCGCGGCATAGTCATGCCCCGGCCGACGGGCCTCGGTGTTTTCGCACGCTGTCGGTGATCGGCTGATCAGCAGATGCGATCGGACGGTGCTCCTTGTCATAGTGCCTCCCGAGCGCCTGCTGCGTAGCCTCGGGGTCGTGGCTCTCGACGCTCTCTCCTCTGTCCTGCACGACGCGATCGCCGCGACGGGTGACGCCCCGTCGGGCCTCCTCCCGGCGCGTGACCAGATGGCGCTGTCGCTGGGATCCCACATCGTGCTCGCCTGCTTCGGCGTCGCGTTCCCGTCGATGATCTTCGTCGTCCACATCCTCGGCCTGCGGGGCAACGCGACCGCGTTGACGCTGGCCAAGCGGTGGTCGAAGGCGTCGGCGGTGCTCTTCGCGATCGGGGCCGTCTCCGGCACGGTGCTCAGCTTCGAGATGGGCCTGCTCTGGCCCGGCCTCATGGGCAAATATGGCGATGTGCTCGGCCTGCCGTTCGCCTTCGAGGGCATGTCGTTCTTCATCGAGGCGATCTTCCTGGGCATCTACCTGTACGGCTGGGGGCGCATGTCGCCCAAGGTGCACCCGTTCATGCTGCTGCCGATGGCCGCTGCCGGCATCTTCGGCACCTTCTGCGTCCTGTCGGTCAATGCGTGGATGAACTGGCCCACCGGCTTCCGGCTGGTCAATGGCGAGGTGACCGACGTTCACCCCTGGCGGGCGATGTTCAACGAGCGGGTCTGGCTGCAGTTCGCCCACATGTGGGTCGGTGCGTTCATGGTCGTCGGCTTCACGGTGGCCGGGGTGTACGCCGTCGGCATGCTCAAGGGGCGTCGCGACGCACACCACCGGCTCGGGTTCCTCGTGCCCTTCGTCTTTGCCAGCTGTGCGGCGCTGGTGCAGCCCGTGATCGGCCACGTGCTCGGGTTCGGCATGGACGCCCACCAGCCCTCGAAGCTGGCGGCGTTCGAGTTCGCCGAGACGACGACCGACGGTGCCTCGCCGCTGCGGATCGGGGGCGTCTGGATCGACGGCAAGCCGCGCGGCACCATCGACATCCCCAAGGTCGGCTCGCTGGTCGCGGAGAACTCCTTCACCAAGCCGGTCACCGGCATGGACACGATCCCGGCTGCCGACCGTCCCGACGATTCCGCGATCAACATCGCTCACTGGACCTTCCAGTCGATGATCGGCCTCGGGAGTGCGCTGGCCGGCGGCGTCGTGCTGTTCTGGTTCGCGCGCTGGCGCAGACGCGACCTGCTCGCCAACCGCTGGTTCCTGCGGGGCGTCGCCCTCGCCGGGCCGGCGGCCATCCTCGCTCTCGAGTTCGGCTGGACGGCGACCGAGGTCGGCCGGCAACCCTGGGTGGTCTACGGCTACCTCCGCACCGCGGATGCGGCGACGGACAACCCCTGGCTGTGGTGGTCGCTCGGCGGCGTGACCGTCCTGTACGTCGCCATGGGCATCGCCGGCGCTGTGGTGCTGCGTTCGATGTCGCGCCGCTGGCGTGAGGGCGTGGCCGACCTGCCGTCGCCGTACGGCCCGGCCCGCATCCAGGAGACCGCCGACAAGGGAGCCCACGCATGAGCGCCGAGCTGATCGTTGCCGCCGCCCTCTTCACCGGTGTCCTCGCCTACGCGATCTTCGGTGGCGCCGACTTCGGATCCGGCTTCTTCGATGCCACGGCCGGCGGTGCCCGCCGCGGCGCAGAGCTGCGCACGCTGATCGACCACAGCATCGGCCCCGTCTGGGAGGCCAACCACGTCTGGCTGGTCTACATCCTGGTGACCTGGTGGACGGCGTTCCCCACGGCGTTCGCCGCGGCCATGACGACCCTGTGGCTGCCGCTCATGCTGGCCCTGCTCGGGATCGTGCTCCGCGGCGCCAGCTTCGCCTTCCGCAAGTACTCAGAGACGCTCGGCGAGGCGCGGCTCTTCGGCGGCATCTTCGCTCTCTCGTCGCTGATCACGCCGTTCTTCCTCGGCTGCACGGCCGGTGCGATCGCCTCGGGCCGCGTCCCGGCAGGGGGCCACGGTGACCTGATCACCTCCTGGCTCAACCCGACCGGTGTTGTCGGAGGACTGGTCGCCGGCGGCACGTGTGCGTTCCTGGCCGGGTCGTTCCTCGTCGCCGATGCGGCACGCGCGGGCCACGAACACCTCGCTGACCAGTTGCGGATCCGCATGCTCGGCGTGGGCGTGGCCACCGGCCTCGTGGTCTTCGCCGGTCTCTTCCTGCTGCGCTCGGATGCGCCGACGCTCTTTGACGGGCTGTCGGGACGTGCGCTCCCGCTCGTCCTGCTCTCGGCCGGGGCCGGCCTGGCCACCCTCGTGCTCGTCGCGCGGCGCCGCTATGCGGTGGCCCGGTTCACGGCGGTCGGTGCGGTCGGCACCGTCGTGCTCGGCTGGGGTGTCGCCCAGTACCCGTGGTTGCTCGTCGACCAGGTGAAGTTCGCCGATGCCGCCGGTGCTCCGGCGACGCTTCACGCCTTGATCTTCGCGACCGTGCTCGCCGCGGTGCTGGTGGTCCCGGCGCTGGCCTACCTCTACTACCTGACCCAGACGGAGCGCTGGACCAAGCACTGACCGACCCTTCTGCCTGCGTCCATGGCGGGTTGGGGATCGGTTCACGCGGGTGTGGTTCAACAGGACCCATGAGGCGGGAGAACTGGATCGGGGCCGGTGTGGCCCTGGGGGCGGTCGGTGCGGCCATCGGCGGTCTGACGTACGGCGGCCGGGAGCTGTTGCACCGGCAGGCCGACATCGCCCGGGGCATCATCGGCAAGCCGCTGGGGGAGAAGGCGCCGAAGGCCGACAAGGTCTATCGCAAGCGCTTCGGTGATCCGGTCGACCTGGTCATGCTCGGCGACTCGCTCGCGGCAGGGCTGGGTGCGGATCTCCCGGGGGAGACCCTCGGTGCCCGGCTCTCGAAGGGTGCGGCCAAGCGGATCCGGCGTTCCGTCCGGCTGCGGACCGTCGCCCGCGTCGGCAACCACACCAGTGAGCTGATGGAGCAGATCGGCCGGTTCCCGGCTGGTTACCGGCCTGCGGTCGCGGTCATCGTGGTCGGCGGCAACGACATCACGCACCGGCACCCGACGGCGGAGAGCATCGCGCACCTCGAGGAGGCGATCCGCACGCTCCAGGGGCTCGGCGCCGAGGTCGTGGTCGGCACCTGTCCCGACCTCGGCATGCTGCGTGCTGTGCCGCAGCCGCTGCGTACCCTCGGGTCGCTCGCGTCGCGCCAGCTCGCCTCCGCCCAGCGGGAGGCGGCGCTCGGGCTGGGCGCTCGCGTGGTCGATCTCGCCCAGGTCGCCGGCCCGTTCTTCATCAGCAACCCCGACGAGATGTTCAGCGTCGACCGGTTCCATCCGTCGTCGCTCGGCTATCGGCGTACGGCGAAGGCCATGCTGCCGAGCGTCGTGGCGGCGTTCGGGGGAGAGGTCGAGGTGCCGTTCGGGCACCACGTGCCGCTGGTGCACTGACCGGTCCGATTGTTTGCACTCGCTTGGGTCGAGTGCTAAACATGAGGCTGGCACTCTCGTCAGGAGAGTGACAACGCAGACCTGGCGCCAGCTGAGGTTCGCGAGGCCGTCGGGAAGGGTCCGGCTGCCTCGGGGATCGTCCGTCGCGGGCAGCCCGTCCAGGTCCCCACACACCAACTCATGGCGAAGGAATCGCAGAGTCATGGCGAAGCTGATTGCTTTCAACGAGGAGGCCCGCCGGGGCCTCGAGCGGGGTATGAACACCCTCGCCGACGCGGTCAAGGTCACCCTCGGTCCCAAGGGCCGCAATGTCGTCCTGGAGAAGAAGTGGGGCGCCCCCACGATCACCAACGACGGTGTCTCGATCGCCAAGGAGATCGAGCTCGAGGACCCGTACGAGAAGATCGGTGCCGAGCTCGTCAAGGAGGTCGCGAAGAAGACCGACGACGTCGCCGGTGACGGCACGACGACGGCCACCGTCCTCGCCCAGGCGCTCGTTCGCGAGGGTCTCCGCAACGTCGCCGCTGGCGCGAACCCGATGGGTCTCAAGCGCGGCATCGAGGCGGCTGTCGCCGCCATCACCGAGCAGCTGCTCGCCCAGGCCAAGGAGGTTGAGTCGCGCGAGCAGATCGCCGCGACCGCGACCATCTCCGCCGGTGGCGACGCCACTGTCGGTGAGGCCATCGCCGAGGCGATGGACAAGGTCGGCAAGGAGGGCGTCATCACGGTCGAGGAGTCGAACACGTTCGGCATCGACCTGGAGCTCACCGAGGGCATGCGCTTCGACAAGGGCTACATCTCGGCGTACTTCGTGACCGACCCGGAGCGCATGGAGACGGTCCTCGAGGACCCCTACGTCCTCATCGCCAACCAGAAGGTCTCCAACGTCAAGGACCTGCTGCCGATCCTCGAGAAGGTCATGCAGTCGGGCAAGCCGCTCCTCATCCTCGCCGAGGACGTGGACGGCGAGGCGCTGTCGACCCTGGTCGTCAACAAGATCCGTGGCACCTTCAAGTCCGTCGCCGTCAAGGCTCCGGGCTTCGGCGACCGTCGCAAGGCCATGCTCCAGGACATCGCGATCCTGACCGGCGGCCAGGTCATCTCCGAGGAGGTCGGCCTCAAGCTCGAGTCGACCGGCCTCGAGCTGCTCGGCCAGGCCCGCAAGGTCGTCATCACCAAGGACGAGACCACCATCGTCGAGGGCAACGGCGACGCTGCCCAGATCGAGGGCCGGGTCAACCAGATCCGCGCCGAGATCGAGAAGTCGGACTCCGACTACGACCGCGAGAAGCTCCAGGAGCGCCTCGCCAAGCTGGCCGGCGGCGTGGCCGTCATCAAGGTCGGCGCGGCCACCGAGGTCGAGCTCAAGGAGCGCAAGCACCGCATCGAGGACGCCGTCCGCAACGCCAAGGCTGCCGTCGAGGAGGGCATCCTCCCCGGCGGTGGTGTCGCGCTCGTCCAGGCCGGCGCGGTCGCGTTCGAGAAGCTCGAGCTCGAGGGCGACGAGGCCACGGGTGCCAACATCGTCAAGGTCGGCATCTCGGCTCCGCTGAAGCAGATCGCGATCAACGCCGGCCTCGAGGGCGGCGTCGTGGCGGAGAAGGTCGCCAACCTCCCGGCTGGCCAGGGCCTCAACGCGGCCACCGGCGAGTACGTCGACCTCATGGCCGCGGGCATCATCGACCCGGCCAAGGTCACGCGCTCCGCGCTGCAGAACGCCGCCTCCATCGCGGCGCTCTTCCTCACCACGGAGGCTGTCGTCGCTGACAAGCCCGAGAAGGGTGGCGCTCCCGCCGGCGGCGGCGACATGGGTGGCATGGACTTCTGATCCACTCGTCGAAACCCGGGTCTTGGCACGCCGAGACCCGGGTTTTGCCGTCTTCAGACCCGGGTTTTGGCGGCTGCCGCCGGCGCGTGGGAGACTGGACGCAGTCGACCGAACGGGGCTTCCACCCTGCAGGTCGAACAGAAGGGCCCCGGTGTCTTCCGGGGCCCTTTGCTTTTGCCGGGTATTCGCGTGCCCTGCGCGCCACTACCCGGGACTCGACACGTCAAAACCCGGGACTCGGCGGTCAGCTGACGCCGGCGGGGCGGAACTGCACCGAGACCCGTGGCCCGGCCGCGGCCACCTTCGGCACCGCGTGCTGCCAGGTCCGCTGGCAGGAGCCGCCCATGACCAGCAGGTCGCCGTGGCCCATCGTGAAGGCGATCGAGGCACCGCCGGACTCCGGGCGGAGCAGCAGGCGGCGCGGGTCGCCGAACGAGAGGATCGCGACCATCGTGTCCTCGTTGGCACCGCGGCCGATCCGGTCACCATGCCAGGCCACCGAGTCGCGGCCGTCGCGGTAGTAACAGCAGCCGGCGGTCACGAACGGTTCGCCCAGCTCCGGCAGGTAATGGTTGGTCAGCGCCTGACGCGCGCTCGTGAGCACGCGGTGTGGCAGGCGGTCGTCGCCGGCGTACGTGTGGACGAGACGGGGGACGTCGACGACGCGGTCGTACATCTCGCGCTGCTCGGCGCGCCACGGGACGTCGCGGACGAGCGCGCGGAAGACCTCGGAGGAGCCCTGCACCCACGAGCGTCGTACGTCGATCCAGGCGCCGTCGCCGAGGACGGTGCGCTCGACCGACCCGCGGAGCCGGCCGAGGGACACCTCGGGAGCGAGGTCGAACAGGTCGCCCTGGAACTCGACGGACATGGGACGAGGCTAGCAGTTGATCGAACACAGGTTCGATCGACCCGGGGTGTCCGTCTAGTCAGATCGGACTATTTGCCGGCAATGTGGACATGGATGGTTGCCATTTCATCCACACTCGGCCCGTGGCACGGACCGTGGGGGAACAGCGCGTGGAATCGCCGAAGTTGAAGTACGTCCAGGTCCGCGACCACCTGCGCGGGCTCCTCGCCGACGCGGACCCCGGCATGGCGGTCCCGTCCGAGCGTGAGCTGGTGCAGCAGTTCGGCGTTGCCCGTATGACCGTCCGTCAGGCCGTCGACGCGCTGGTGGCCGAGGGCCTGCTCGAGCGGAGCCCCGGCCGCGGCACGTTCGTCGCCGAGCCGACCCTGCCGGCCACCGGCATCCAGGGCTTCACCGAGGACATGCGTCGCCGTGGGCTCGACACGGACTCGACGACCGTCCTCGCCCGTGTCGAGAAGGCGAACGGCGGCATCGCCCGCGCCCTCGGCCTCACCGCGGGGGACCCGGTCATCCACTGGAAGCGCGTACGCCGTGCCGACGGCGCGGCGATCTGCATCGAGGACACCTACCTCAACGAGGTCATGCTCCCTGGCTTCCTGCAGGCCGCCATGCCGGCCAGCCTGTACGCCGTCCTCGACCGCCGCGCGCTCCGACCGACCTGGGCCGAGGACGTCTTCACGGCTGCCCTCGCCACGGCGGAGGAGGCCGCCCTGCTCGGGATCGAGGCCGGCGAACCAGTCCTGCAGATCAGCCGTCGTGCGCTGCACCGCAACCGGCCGATTGCGGTCTCGCGCAGCGTGTACGTCGCCGGACTCCACTCCGCGCACGTCCAGTACGCCGACCTCTGAGCGAGGCTGGTCGGCTCAGCCGGCGCAGCCGCGGGCGAGGCGCCGGAACTCCGCCATGGTGGCGGGCGAAGCGGTGTCCGCCTGGATCTGGGCCGGCGTGAAGTGCTCGACGAGTGCGGTGCCGTAGCAGCGGGCAGCGTCGTGCGGCCAGTGGTCCTTGATCAGGCTGCGCGTCACGTAGGTGCGCTCCAGGGCGAGGTTGAGCGCCGCGTCGGAGTGGCCGTCGTCGCCCTTGGCGGCGGTGCCGGGGTCGCAAGAGGAGAAGAGCAGACCCTTGTGTCCCTCGCGCGACACGGTCGCGACGCCCTTCGGCCCGCGACGGATCCACTCCGTCAGGGCGGTGTGCAGCTCGTCGGCGTCGCGCGCGGTGTCGCCGACGTACCGGATGTCGACGCAGGACTTCCCTGACGCGTTCGTGTAGGCGACGTACCGGTCACCGCCCCAGCCGTCGGTCGCGGTGAGTGCCTGACGCACGGGCAGTCGGGCCGCGAGCGTGAAGAGCCAGCCGGTCGACTCGAAGGTGTTGCTGTCGAACTCCTTCTCGCCCTTCGACAGCTCCGGCTTGTCCACCTTCACGGCCTTCTGGCCGTCCCAGGTCAGCGTGAACGGGTCGAGGAGGTTCTCCTCGGTGGTCGGCGGCCTGCGGAAGAGCTTGTCGACCTCGTCCTTGCCGTCGAGCGTGGCCACGTCGAGCAGGGCCTCGCCGAGCGTGTACGGGGCGCCCTGCATCGTGCGCAGCACCTCCGGCACGTCCTTGATCGACTTCTTCGCTCCGCGGTACTGGCGCGCCTCGTCGCGGTGCAGCGCTCGCCGCTGCTCCGGAGTCAGCTGCGCGGCGTACTTCGTCTGGATCCGGGAGGCGTCGCCCTCGACGAGGGCGTCGTAGGCGAGGCCCTCGCTGTCGTCCTTCTTGGCCAGCTGGTGGCTGCGCTTGGCGGAGTCGAAGTTCTGGTCCTGGAGGACGTGCACCAGCTCGTGGACGAGCGTCGACTTCATCGCAGGGGTGATCCGCGTGCCGCGCACCCGGATCAGCTTGTCGTCGAGCGAGTAGTACGCGAGCGTCCCGCCGGTGCTCAGCTTGTCCTGTTCGTCGAAGAGGTCGACGTCGCCGTGCACCAGTCCGAGCGCGCGCATCATGCCGGTCCAGTGCTCGAGGTCCTCGAGGTCGTCCTTGCTGAGGTCGCCCTTGTCGCTGCTCAGCTCCTTCTCGAACTCCTTCGGCGTCTGGAACTCCACCGTCACCGGATGCGTGAACTCGAGGTGTCGCAGCTTCGAGGCGAGGTGGACATACGGCAGGACGCGCTTGTCCCACGTCTTCGGGAACGTCGGGCCGGCGTCGGCCTTCGTGCTGTGCGGCAACGAGCAACCCGCCACGGGCAGGAGCAGGGCAGCGCAGGTGAGGGCGGCGGTACGCCGGAAAGCGGGCTTCACAGCCGGAGGCTAATCGCGTCGTGCCGCCCTCGTCCGGCGAATGGAGACGGCCGGCCAGCGGGGCCAGACCCTCAGAGGTCGCAAGGACGACCTCCGAGGGTCGCACGCCTGCTGCGCGGGACGCGGCACGCGTGCTGGCGGCGTTCTCGTCGGTCGCCGCGGCTCCGCCGCGTCTCCCTTCTCGGCCTTGCCAGCCCGGCGTCGCGTCCCGCTCGCAACGGCGCCCGGCCCTCAGAGGTCGTCCGCGTCGATGATCCGGTAGGCGTAGCCCTGCTCGGCGAGGAAGCGCTGCCGGTTCTGGGCGAAGTCGGCGTCGACGGTGTCGCGGCTGACGATCGTGTAGAAGTGCGCGACCTTGCCGTCCCGTCCCGGGCGCAGCAGCCGGCCGAGGCGCTGGGCCTCCTCCTGGCGTGAGCCATAGGACCCGGAGACCTGGATCGCGACCTCCGCGCTGGGCAGGTCGATCGAGAAGTTCGCGACCTTGCTGACGACGAGCAGCCCGATCTCGCCGGACCGGAACGCGTCGAAGAGCCTCTGGCGCTCCTTGACCGTGGTCTCGCCGGTGATGGTGGGCGCGGGCTCCTCGCCGGTGCCGAGGGACTGCGACAGCTCCTCGATCTGGTCGAGGTACTGCGCGATCACCAGCGTCGGCTGGTCCGCATGCTGCGCGACGAGCTTCCGCACGACGTCGATCTTGTGGTGCGTGCAGGCCGCGAGCCGGTAGCGCTCCTCCGGCTCGGCGGTCGCGTAGGCGATGCGCTCGCCCTGTGGCAGCGTCACGCGGACCTCGACGCAGTCGGCCGGCGCGATGTAGCCCTGCGCCTCGATGTCCTTCCACGGGGCGTCGTAGCGCTTCGGCCCGATCAGCGAGAAGACGTCGCCCTCGCGGCCGTCCTCGCGCACGAGGGTGGCGGTGAGGCCGATGCGCCGACGGGCCTGCAGGTCGGCGGTCATCCGGAAGATCGGCGCGGGCAGCAGGTGCACCTCGTCGTACACGATGAGGCCCCAGTCGCGCGCGTCGAGCAGCTCCAGGTGGGGATAGGCGCCCTTCCGGCGCAGCGTCAGCACCTGGTACGTCGCGATGGTGACGGGGCGGATCTCCTTGACCGAGCCGGAGTACTCGCCGATCTCGTCCTCGGTCAGGCTCGTGCGCTTGACCAGCTCGTCCTTCCACTGCCGCGCGCTGACGGTGTTGGTGACGAGGATCAGCGTGGTCGCCTTGGCGTGCGCCATCGCGGCGGCGCCGACGAGCGTCTTGCCGGCACCACAGGGGAGTACGACGACCCCGGAGCCGCCGTGCCAGAACGACTCGGCGGCCTCGGCCTGGTAGGGCCGCAGCTCCCATCCGGACTGGTCGAGCTCGATCGCGTGCGCCTCGCCGTCGACGTACCCGGCGAAGTCCTCGGCGGGCCAGCCGAGCTTGAGCAGCGCCTGCTTGAGGTTGCCGCGCTCGGAGCCGTGGACGACGACCATCTCGTCGGAGACCCGGGCGCCGAGCATGCCGGCCACCTTCTTGCTGCGCAGGACCTCCTCGAAGACGGGGCGGTCGCTGGAGACCAGGACGAGGCCGTGCTCGTCGTGCTTCTCGAGGCTGAGGCGGCCGTAGCGGGCCATCGTCTCGGCGACGTCGATCAGCAGGGCGTGGGGGACGGCGTAGCGGCTGTGGGCCAGCAGCGCATCGATGACCTGCTCGGCGTCGTGGCCGGCCGCGCGGGCGTTCCACAGGCCGAGGTTGGTCAGCCGGTAGGTGTGGATGTGCTCGGGGGAGCGCTCGAGCTCCGCGAACGGCGCGATCGCCCGCCGCGCCTCGGCCGCCTTCGGGTGGTCGACCTCGAGCAGGAGGGTCTTGTCCGACTGGACGATGAGGGGGCCGTCGTTCACCGCGCGAGTCTACGGGCTGGTGCTGGCCTGCCGGCCGCGCTCCGCGCTGCCCACCCGGCTTCGGGCTCGCTCGCTGCGCTCGCTACCACCCTCACGTGCCGGGCGGACGGCGCTGCGCGCGCCCGTCGGCCCCGATCAGTCCGTAGGACGCACGGAGCCGATCCGGTGGACGGCGAACGCCCGCTCGTCCTCGCTGCGGTGGTCGTACGCCGTCAGCTGACCGCCCTCGACGCGGCGCGGGTCGACGATCCGCTCGGAGCGGGTGCCGTGGTTGTCGAGGTACTCGATGACGACGCTCGAGCCACCCTCGATGGCTGCCCGCAGGGCCGCGAGGGCGCCGGCGGGCGTGTTGGCGATGACGTCGCGGCCGCGGGAGCTGGCCACCCGGTCGCCCGCGCGGACGGCGGCGACGGCGGCCGCGACCTGAGCCGCCTCACGGGCGGCGTCGCGGGCCGTGGGGGAGGAGCGGGGCGTGCGGGAGCGGAGCGTGTCCGGTCGCGCGACGTGGACGGTGCCGTCCGACGCCTCGACGACCGGCGCCAGCCCCAGCTCACGCAGGCGCGCGAGCAGGACGTCGATGGGAGCCGTGCTGATGACCACGGTCGGCGCGAGCAGACGCAGCCCGAGCGAGGCAGCCTTCGGGTCCGCGACGAGGTGCGCCAGCGCGGCCTCGTCGTCGGAGCGGAGGAACGCCTCGGCGTAGCCAACACGGACGGTGCCGTAGGTCCGCGCGGTGTCGTCGACGAGATACGACAACGGCTGCGGGACCGGGGTGCGCGACACCGACTCCAGGAAGGCGTGGATCTCCGCGGCCGTCCAGCCGGCGTCGAGGCCGCGACGGAGCGATCCCGAGGCGAACCGGTAGACCGTCGCCCCGCCGCGTGACTCGACATCGGCGACCTGCTGCAGGCGGGCGGCGAGCGCTGGCAGCAGCGGGCCGGGCGCGATCGCGGTCAGGTCGCCCTGGATCAGCACGTGGTCGAGCGGCTCGGGGAGCAGTGGCGCCAGGATCTCGGCGGCATCGTGGCCGGCGAGCAGGGCCCGACCCGCAGGGGTGAGGACACCCATGCCGACGAGCCCCAGGACGGTCGCCTCCTCGACGGCCGAGGCCACCAGCGCCGGCTGGTCGGAGGGACGGCGCGGACGCAGCCACCGGACACGCGCGACGAGCGACGGAAGGCCGGTGCCGGTCGCGAGGCCTTCCGTCGGAGACAGCTCGGCGAGCTGCTGGAGCGCCACGATGCGGGTGTCGACCTGATGCGGGTCGACCAGCGCGGGGGCCAGCGCGTTGACCGACTTGCCCGCGGCATCCTTGCCGCCGACCTTGGCCGGGGTGCGCGCCGACGTCAGCCACGCGCGGGCGACCCGCTGCCACCGTTCGGCGGCCTCGAGCCGGCACCACGCGTCGTACGCGTCGGTGGGGAGCCAGGCCTCCGCCTCGCCGACGGAGCCGGGGGCCAGGAGTGCGGCCGAGGTCGCGACGTCGACGAGGAGGGCTGCTTCGCGTTCGTCGACGTGCAGCAGGAGCGCCGCCGTCTTCAGGTCGCGCACCCCCAGACCACCCGTGCGCAGCACGGACGGCGGCTGGGTACCCCAGTGGTCCAGCAGCACCTCGATCCGGCGTACGACGTCGAACGCCGCTCCCGCAGCCGTGCGCGCGACGAGCGTCGGCGACTGCTCGGAGGTGACCAGCGCGGGCTCGGGGACCGGACCGGTCGGTGCGGTGGCGCGGGCGAGCAGCTCGGCCACGACCGTCACCGCGCGCAGGCCCTCGGTCCCGTCCCAGACGAGCGCGAGCTCCTCCAGCCGGTCGAGCGAGATCGCCCCCTCCTCGAGCGCCGCCCGGGGCGTGGCCCCGCGCGTCACGAGGTCGTGCAGGACGGCCAGGTCCGCGAGGGTGAGCCGGTCCAGTGCCCGCAGCGCGGAGGCGCGCGTCGCCGCCCGGGAGGCGAGCTGCGTCGAGTCCTGCGGCGGCGGGGTCGCGAGGTCAGGACGGAGCCGCATCAGGTGGGCGACGCGCTCCTCGGACCACTGGCGCAGCTGGTCGGCGAGCGAGCGCGGGGCGGGAAGGGCAGTCATTTGGAGCCAAAACTACTCGGCCACGGCGTTTCTCAGCGCCTGCTTGGGAACGCAGGCCACACTGCTCCGAGACCGCCGGTCGCCAGTGCGGCCGGAACAGCTGTCGAAAGGGGGCCCGCTGGTGGCCATGATCGAGGCCAGGGACCTGGCCAAGTCGTACGCCGGGAAGGCAGCCGTCTCCGGACTCTCCTTCGACGTCCGGCCGGGCACCGTCACCGGCTTCCTCGGCCCCAACGGTGCCGGCAAGTCCACCACCATGCGCCTGATGCTCGGCCTCGACACCGGCGCGGGCACGTGCACCTTCGACGGCAAGCCGTTCACGGCGTACGCCGAGCCGATGCGGGAGGTCGGTGCGCTGCTCGAGGCGAAGCCCTTCCACCCGACGCGCACGGCGCGCAACCACCTGCTCATGCTCGCGACGAGCAACCGGATCCCGGCGCAGCGCGTCGACGAGGTCCTGGGTCTCGTCGGGCTGGCCGACGTGGCGGGCAAGAAGCCGAGCACGTTCTCCCTCGGCATGGGCCAGCGCCTCGGCCTCGCGGCTGCGCTGCTCGGCAACCCGCACACCCTGATCCTCGACGAGCCGGCCAACGGCCTCGACCCGCAGGGCATCCACTGGCTGCGCGAGCTGCTCAAGGCACTCGCCAACGAGGGCCGCTCGGTCTTCGTCTCCAGCCACCTGCTCTCCGAGATGGCGCTGATGGCCGACGAGCTCGTGGTCATCGGCAAGGGCCGGATGATCGCCAACGGGCCGGTCGAGGACTTCACCAAGCTGAGCGTGCGCAACCACGTCCTGGTGCGTACGCCGCAGGCGGGCGAGCTCGCCTCCCTGATCGGCGCGAAGCTGGCCGGCGTCGGCTCCGTCCAGCGCACCGGCGACTCGGAGCTGACCGTCACCGGCCTCGAGGCGAACGCCGTCGGCGATCTCGCCTTCGACAACCGGATCCGGGTGCACGAGCTCTCCACCCACAACGCCACGCTCGAGGAGGCCTTCCTTGAGATCACCGGCAACGCCGCGGAGTACACCGCACACGCACCGGCCGCTGCTCCGACGACGCCGCAGGAGGGCGCCCGATGACCGCCGCGATCCGCTACGAGTGGACCCGTCTCCGCACCCTCCGCTCGACCTGGTGGCTGACCTTCGGCGTGCTGGCCGTCGGCGTCGGGTTCACCGCCATCGCGGCACTGATCGTCCGCGTCAACGTGCACGCCGACGAGCTCAGTGGCGGCCGGCTCGACGGTGACATGGCGCGCTTCTACGTCGAGGCGGCGATGACGCAGTTCTCGATCGTCGACCCGATGTTCTACCTGGTGGCGTTCGTCGCCGCGATCGTCGGCATCCTCGGCTGGGGCCACGAGTACCGCCACGGCATGATCCGCGCGACGCTCACCGCGGTCCCTCAGCGCTGGGCCGTCTTCAGTGCGAAGTACCTCATCGTCGGCCTCTGGGTGACGGCGCTGGTCGTCACCAGCTGCCTGCTCTCCCTGCTGGTCGCGGGCGTCTTCTTCATCGGCATCGACGTCACCTACGACGCCGGCGACATCCTCGGCACGATCCTGCGCCACGTCCTCTACAGCGTCCTGGTGACCTGGCTGGCGATGTCGCTGACCGTGCTGGTGCGCCACCAGACGTTCGCCCTCGTGATGCTTTTCCTGTGGCCGATGGGCATCGAGCTGCTGGTCCGCACCTTCGCGATCATGATCAGCGGCTTCAGCCACAACGACGTCTACGCCAACGCGATGCGCTTCCTCCCGTTCAACGCCGGCGGCCGGATCATGCAGACCTTCGGCGCGCAGAACGACACCTTCGGGCCGTATCACGACCTGACGACGTTCGGTGATCCGCTCAGCGCGCTCGGCGGCTTCATCGTCTTCGGTGGCCTGGTGGCCTGCCTGATCGCTGCAGCGTGCGCGGCGTTCTCCACACGCGATGCCTGACCCAGCCGCGCGGCGGCAGCTCGTGGTCGGCTTCGACCTCGACATGACGCTGATCGACACCGTCCCTGGCTTCGCGCGCACCCTCGAGGCGCTGGGCGACGAGCTCGGCATCGAGCTGCCGATCGAGGACCTGACCTCGAAGCTCGGCCCGCCGCTCGACCACACCCTGCGGCCGCACCTTGCGGAGGAAGCGATCCAGCCCGCGGTGGACCGGTTCCGCGCCCTCTACCCGGAGCACGCGGTCGCGCCGGTGCCCGCGCTGGGCGGTGCGCACGACGCGATCGAGGCCGTACGCCGCCATGGCGGGCGCGTGATCGTCGTGACCGGCAAGTTCACACCCAACGCGCAGCTGCACGTCGACCACGTCGGCTTCGACATCGACCACCTCGAGGGAGCGGTCTGGGGCGTCGGGAAGGCCGACGCGCTGCGCCGCGAGGGCGCCACGATCTACGTCGGCGACCACATCCACGACGTCGAGGGCGCGCTCGCCGCGGGCATCACCAGCGTCTCCGTACTCACCGGCGGATGCACGCGTGAGGAGCTCGAGGCAGCGGGCACCCACGTCGTACTGGAGGACCTGACGGCGTTCCCCGCCTGGCTGGACGGCCATCTGGACGGGCAAACCGGCTCGCTCGCCTGAGCGCTGCCCACTACCCTGTGGGCGTCGCGTTCGGCGTCAGGTCGCGCAGCAGCACACGGAAGAGGTCAGAGCAGTGCCCGTTGGCAAGGTGAAGTGGTACGACACCGAGAAGGGCTTCGGCTTCCTGTCGTACGACGGAGGGCCGGACGTCTACGTCCACGCCGAGGCGCTGCCCGAGGGCGTCACCTCGCTGAAGAACGGCACCCGCGTCGAGTTCGGCATCGCCCAGGGCCGTCGTGGCGACCAGGCGCTGCAGGTCAAGATCCTCGACGCACCGTCCTCGGTCTCGCGCAACCAGCGCGACGCGCAGCGCAAGAAGCCCGACGAGATGGCCACCATCATCGAGAACCTGATCGTCCTGCTGGATGGCATCGGCGAGGGCTACCGCCACGGTCGGCGTCCCGACCCCAAGGCCGCGCGCCCCGTCGCGAAGGCGCTCCGCGCGCTCGCCGACGAGCTCGAGCTCTGACGCCGAGACCCGGGTTTTCGCGCGTCGATACCCGGGTTTTGACGGGTTGAGACCCGGGTTCTGGTCACGCCAGCCAGGCGTCGATGTCCTTCATCGCGAGGTCGACGACGTCTGACGGGGCGCTCGAGCCGCGGAAGGACATCCGCGCCAGCTCCGCCAGCGTCTCGTCGGGGAGGTCGTGCGCCGCACGCATCGTGGCGTACTGACCTTCCAGGCGGGAGCCGAAGAGAAGCGGGTCGTCGGCTCCCAGCGCGACCTGTGCCCCGCCCGCGAGCAGCTGGGGGAGCGGCACCGAGGTGAGGTCGGAGTAGACGCCCAACGCCACGTTGGAGACCGGGCAGACCTCGAGCGTCACGCCCGAGGCAGCGATGCGCTCGAGCAGCGCCGGGTCCTCCACGCTGCGTACGCCGTGCCCGAGGCGGTGCGCTCCGAGGTCGTCGAGGCAGGCCCGGATGTTGTCAGCTCCCCGCAGCTCGCCGCCGTGCGGTGCGAGCAGGAGCCCGGCCCGGTCGGCGATCGCAAAGGCGTGCGCGAAGTCCGACGTGACCCCGCGGCGTTCGTCGTTGGAGAGGCCGAAGCCGACGACCCCGCGCCCGGCGTACTGGGCAGCGAGCCGCGCCAGCGTGCGCGCATCCATCGGGTGGCGCGTGCGGTTGGCCGCGATGACCACGGCCATGCCGAGCCCCGTCTCGCGGGACGCCGAGGCGACGGCGTCGAGCACGAGATCGGTGAACGCCGTGATCCCGCCGAAGCGCGCCGCATAGCCCGACGGGTCGACCTGGATCTCCAGCCAGCGTCCGCCTTCGCGGACGTCGTCCTCCGCGGCCTCGCGCACGAGCCGGCGTACGTCGGCCTCGGTACGCAGGACCGAGCGCGCGACGTCGTACAGGCGCTGGAAGCGGAACCAGCCCTTCTCGTCCGCCGCGGACAGCTGAGGCGGCCACTCCTCGACGAGGGCCTCGGGCAGCTGGATGCCGTCGCGCTCCGCGAGCTCGAGGAGCGTCGTGTGCCGCATCGACCCGGAGAAGTGCAGGTGGAGGTGCGCCTTCGGGAGTACGTCGATCGGCCGTGCCATGACGAGAACCTACGCCCGAGACGGGCCTTGTGCCGCGCTGAAACGGGCCTCGTGCCGCAGCGAGACGGGACTGATACCGAACCGAGACGGGGCTTGTGCCGGCATTCCTGTGGAAAACCGCGGCACGAGGCCCGTCTCGGCGCGGTCAGGCGCTGAGGTGCTCCGCTGCCGCGAGCAGGACGCAGGTCGCGACGGCCTCCATCGTGTCGCGGACGGCCTCCAGCGACGGGAACGACGGAGCCAGGCGGATGTTGCGGTCGCGCGGGTCGTTGCCGCCGGGGAACGACGCACCAGCGGGCGTGAGCGCGATGCCGGCGTCCTTCGCGAGCTGGACCACGCGGGCCGCGGTGCCGTCGACGACGTCGAGCGAGACGAAGTAGCCGCCCGTCGGATCGGTCCAGGTGGCGACGCCGAGGCCGCCGAGCTTCTCCTCGAGAACCGAGAGGACCGCGGCGAACTTCGGCGCGAGGATGTCGCGGTGCTTGGCCATGTGCTGGCGCACCCCGTCAGCCGAGCCGAAGAACTCGACGTGACGCAGCTGGTTGACCTTGTCCGGGCCGATCGCGCCGGCACCGAGGTGCTTCGTGTACCAGCCGACGTTCTCGACCGAGGCGGCGAGGAACGCGACGCCAGCGCCCGCGAAGGTGATCTTCGAGGTCGAGGCGAACTGGATCGGGCGGTGCGGGTGGCCGGCGGCCGAGCAGAGGCCGAGGATGTCGGCGGTCTTGGCCTCGTCCTGGGTCAGGTGGTGCAGCGCGTAGGCGTTGTCCCAGAGGATCTTGAAGTCCGGCGCGGCGGTCGGCATCGACGCGAGGCGCGCGGCGACCTCCTGCGTGACGACCGAGCCCGTCGGGTTGGCGTACGTCGGGACGATCCAGATGCCCTTGATGCTCGGGTCGGACGCCGCGAGGCGCTCGACCTCGTCCATGTCCGGGCCGTCGGCGTTCATCGGAACGGTCACGGTGTCGATGCCGAACCAGTCGAGCAGGGTGAAGTGACGGTCGTAGCCGGGCACCGGGCAGATGAAGGTGACCTTCTCCTCCTGGCCCCACGGGCGCTCGCCGTCGACGGCCCCGTGCAGCCAGAGGTCGGTCAGCACCTCGCGCATCATCACCAGCGAGGCGTTGCCGCCTGCCACGATCTGCGACGGCTCGACCCAGAGCAGCTCGGCGAACATCTCGCGGATCTCGCGGATGCCCTCGAGGCCGCCGTAGTTGCGGACGTCGACGCCGTCCGCGTCCTTGTACGACGTCGGCAGCGTCAGCAGCGCGTTGGAGAGGTCCAGCTGCTCCGGCGCCGGCTTGCCGCGCGTGAGGTCCAGCTTCAGGCCGCGGGCCTGCAGCGCGTCGTACGCCGTCTTCTGCGCGGCGAGGAACGCAGCGAGCTCGTCGGGGGAGCGGTCAGCAAGGGGGGTCTTCCCCTCGGTCAGGTCGGTCACGAAGCACATGTTTCCACGCGCGGGGTGACACCTCGACCCCCTGTCCGCGTACCCACCGGTAGTGAGTCCGTGAGGCGTGTGCGGGTGGTCCCGGTTCGACATCGGATCGGCCGACCCCGTAAGGTTCCGGTTTGGTGTTTCCCACCAAAACTTCGCCATGCCCTTCGGGGGTTTGGAGGAGTGGGGCAGCATCGGAGGGCACTAGCTCAATTGGCAGAGCACCGGTCTCCAAAACCGGGGGTTGGGGGTTCGAGTCCCTCGTGCCCTGCAAAGGCGCAATCGCACTCAGCGGAAGGTGAACGACGTGTCGGACAACGACGCCGTGCAGGACCAGGCCCAGGGCCGGGTCCGTACGGGCCCGGTCACCTTCTACCGACAGGTCCTGGCTGAGCTGCGCAAGGTCGTCTGGCCGACGCGCGAGCAGCTGGTCACGTACTTCTTCGTGGTCCTGGTGTTCGTCGTCGTGATGTGCGCGCTGGTGTCGGTTCTGGACCTCGCGTTCGGCAAGTTGGTCTTCTCGATCTTCAACGGGCCGTCCACCCAGTAAGCAACACCAGCACCACCCGGTGCGGGTCCTCCCGCCCCGGATCCAGGAACACGAAAGATGACGGAGCAGCACGTGTCGGACCAGTACGACGAGGCAGTTGGCGACGAGATCGTCGAGGCGCCGGAGTCTGTCGACGGCGAGCAGGCCGAGCAGGTCGACGTCGAGGGTGACCTCGGCGCCGAGGGCGACGCCCCCGAGGCCGACGCCGCCGATGAGGACGAGGCTGCTGCCGAGGAGTCGGACCCGCTCGAGCAGTTCCGTCGCGACCTGTGGGCCAAGCCCGGTGACTGGTACGTCATCCACACCTACTCCGGCATGGAGAACAGGGTGAAGGCGAACCTCGAGAACCGCATCATCTCCCTCAACATGGAGGACTACATCCACGAGATCGTGGTCCCCATCGAGGAGGTCGCGGAGATCAAGAACGGTCAGCGCAAGCTCGTCAAGCGCACCGTCCTCCCGGGTTACGTCCTGGTCCGCATGGACCTCACCGACGAGTCGTGGGCCGCGGTCCGCCACACGCCGTCCGTGACCGGCTTCGTCGGCCACTCGCACCAGCCGGTCCCGCTCTCGATGTCCGAGGTCGAGGACATGCTGGCCCCGGCCGTCGTGGCCGCCGCCGAGGCCGAGGCCGCCGCGTCCGGCGCGCCGGCTCCCGCGGGCTCCACCCCGGCCGCGCGCAAGCCGGTCGAGGTCGCCGACTTCGACGTGGCCGACTCGGTCATGGTCGTCGACGGCCCCTTCGCCACGCTGCACGCCACGATCACCGAGATCAACGCGGAGTCGCAGCGCGTCAAGGCGCTCGTCGAGATCTTCGGCCGGGAGACCCCGGTCGAGCTCAGCTTCAACCAGATCCAGAAGGTCTGACCTTCCGGACACGGTTGATTGCCCGCTCCGTCGTACGACGGGGCAGGCGCAACGCAGGTGGCAGAGGCGTGAGGCGCCTCGTCATGACCACGAGACAGAAAGAGAACTGAAATGCCTCCCAAGAAGAAGATCGCCGCGCTGGTCAAGGTCCAGCTCCAGGCTGGCGCTGCTACCCCGGCTCCGCCGGTCGGTACGGCCCTCGGTCCGCACGGCGTCAACATCATGGACTTCTGCAAGGCGTACAACGCCCAGACCGAGGCCATGCGCGGCAACGTGATCCCCGTCGAGATCACCATCTACGAAGACCGCACCTTCACCTTCATCACGAAGACCCCGCCGGCCGCGGAGCTCATCAAGAAGGCCGCCGGCATCGCCAAGGGCTCGTCGGTCCCGCACAAGGACAAGGTCGCCAAGCTGACCAAGGACCAGGTGCGCGAGATCGCCCAGACCAAGCTTCCTGACCTCAACGCCAACGACATTGAGGCCGCCATGAAGATCGTCGAGGGCACTGCGCGCTCGATGGGCGTCACGACCGACTGAATCCCCGTGGGAGGGCCGCGCTGGCCCGCTGACCACACCTCCTCTTAAGAACCGAAGGAAATATCATGCAGCGCAGCAAGACCTACCGCGCGGCGGCCGAGTCGTTCGACAAGAACGAGATCTTCGCCCCGCTCGCCGCGATCAAGATCGCCAAGGGTGCCTCCAAGAAGAAGTTCGACGAGACCGTCGACGTGTCGATGTCGCTCGGCGTGGACCCGCGCAAGGCGGACCAGATGGTCCGTGGCACCGTCTCCCTGCCGCACGGCACGGGCAAGACCGTCCGCGTCCTCGTGTTCGCGAACGCCGAGAAGGCTGACGCCGCCCGCGAGGCCGGCGCTGACTTCGTCGGTGGCGACGAGCTCATCGAGAAGGTGGCCGGCGGCTGGACCGACTTCGACGCCGCTGTCGCGACGCCGGACCTCATGGGCAAGGTCGGCCGTGTCGCCCGTGTCCTCGGTCCCCGTGGCCTCATGCCGAACCCGAAGACGGGCACCGTCACCCCCGATGTCGCGAAGGCTGTTGCCGACATCAAGGGCGGCAAGATCGAGTTCCGCGTGGACCGTCACGCGAACCTCCACTTCATCATCGGCAAGGCGTCGTTCTCCGAGCAGCAGCTCGCCGAGAACTACGCGGCTGCCCTCGAGGAGATCCTGCGTCTGAAGCCGGCCTCCTCCAAGGGTCGCTACATCAAGAAGGTCACCGTCTCCACGACGATGGGCCCCGGCGTCCAGGTCGACCCGAACCGCACCAAGAACGTCGCGGTCGAGGACGAGTCCTGATTTTCAGCGCTTTCTGAGAATTAGCCGCGAAGGCCCCACCCGCACCGCGGGTGGGGCCTTCGTCATGTTTGACTACCGCCCATGTCCAACGCCGTGAGCACCGCCAGCCGTACCCGCCGCAATGTCGTGATCGTCCTCAGTGCCGTCGCGGTGCTCGCCCTCCTCGTGGGAGGACTGCTGCTCCTCAACCGGGGCTCGGACAAGGATGACGCTGCCGTCGGCGACCTCCAGGAGCTGCGGCGCGACGACTTCGCCGCCGCGCTGATCAACGCGCGCGAGAAGGCCGGCTCCTGGAGCTACCTCGAGGCGCAGACGCTCAATGGCAAGCCCAACGGCGTCCTCAACGGCAAGGTCGCCTGGGACGGCAAGAAGGTCAAGCTCGCCTTCGCTCCCGCCGGCTCGACTGACGGTGAGGGTGAGTTCCGCTCGGTCGACGGCGATTGGTACTACTACAGCCCCAAGGACGACGCGAAGAAGCCCTGGCTCAAGCTCGACAGTGCCAAGTCGAAGGTCGTGGTCCAGGCCATGAGCAACGAGGCGGACCCGCGCCGTCAGCTGGCGATCTTCGAGGACCCGGCCGGCTTCCAGGTCGTCGGTGTGGAGAACATCGGCATCGCCCAGGCCGTGCACTACCGCGTGACCGTGTCGGTCGAGAAGGTCAAGGAAGTCACCAGCAACCCGGTCGTCGGCAACCCCGGTGACGTCCAGGTCTGGGACGTCTGGGTCAACGACAAGGACCAGGTCGTCAAGATGACGATCCCGACCGACATCGGCGCGGTCACCTCGGAGGAGATCATCACCTTCACGGGCTACGGCGACAAGGTCGACATCGAGGTCCCGCCGGCCGACCAGGTCCGCTCCGCGGCGCTCGTGGCGCAGCCCGAGCCGACCAAGACCGCCACCCCCGGCACCAACCACTGACGTACGCCGTCGTACCCCCGCGCCTGCCGATTTGGTGGCGCGGGGGAGCGGCGCGTAATGTCTCCACCTGAAACCCGAGACCGCCGGTCGTCTCCCTGCCCAGCAGGGTGACCGAAGGATCCGCGAAGCGGACGACCTGCGCAGGTGTCAGAGCCGGACTTCCGAGTCCATCAACGCCCTGAGCGCCTGCGCCGGGGCGTTTTTTGCATGATCCTCCGCGGTGGCCTCACCAATCGGAAGGAGACCCATGGCACGGGCAGACAAGGCAGCCGCTGTTGCCGAGGTCGTTGACACGTTCAACGCCTCGAACGGCGCCGTCCTGACCGAGTACCGCGGTCTCACCGTTGCGGAGCTGAAGCAGCTGCGACGCTCCCTCGGCGAGAACGCTGACTACGCCGTGGTCAAGAACACGCTGGCCCTCATTGCCGCCAAGGAGGCGGGCATCGAGGGTCTGGACGACCTGCTCACCGGTCCGACCGCCATCGCCTTCATCAAGGGCGACGTCGTCGAGACGGCCAAGGGTCTGCGTGACTTTGCCAAGGCGAACCCCGCCCTTGTCATCAAGGGTGGTTTCCTGGACGGCAACCTCCTCGACGCTGCCGATGTCGCCAAGCTGGCCGACCTCGAGTCGCGTGAGGTGCTGCTCGCCAAGGTTGCCGGTGCTCTCACCGCCACCATGGCCCAGGCGCTCTACGCGTTCAACGCCCTGCCGTCGAAGACCGCGCAGCTTGCTGCCGCTCTCGAGGCCAAGGCCGCGAACGACCCCTCGATCCTCGCAGGTGGTGCCGGTGCCCCGGCTGCCGCCGAGGAGACCCCGGCCGTCGAGGCCGCTCCGGAGGAGGCTGCCGACGAGGCTGCCCCCGCCGAGGCGACCGAGGCCGAGTCCGCCGACGCCTGATTCCAGGCTGACGCACCACACCACCTGAAACCCCGGCCTTCTCCGACAACCGGAGCGGGCCACTGCGAAAGGACCGCCATCATGGCGAAGCTCACCACCGCCGAGCTGCTCGACGCGTTCAAGGAGCTCACCCTCATCGAGCTCTCCGAGTTCGTGAAGGAGTTCGAGGAGACCTTCGGCGTCACCGCCGCTGCTCCGGTTGCCGTTGCCGCTGCTGGTGGCGCTGCCCCGGCCGCCGAGGCTGCCGCTGAGAAGGACGAGTTCGACGTCGAGCTCACCGCCGCCGGCGACAAGAAGATCAACGTCATCAAGGAGGTGCGCGCGCTCACCAACCTCGGTCTCAAGGAGGCCAAGGACCTGGTCGAGGCCGCCCCCAAGGTGATCCTCGAGGGCGTCGCCAAGGACGCTGCCGAGAAGGCCAAGGAGGCCCTCGAGGGCGCCGGCGCCACCGTCACCCTCAAGTGACTCTGACTCTCTGAGTCTTCCGGACCGGGCGGTCACCCTGCGGGGTGGCCGCCCGGTCTGCCATTTCCGGAGGGGCGTTTCCGGCGGGCTCCCGGCACGTGGTTTACCCGTCAGTACAAATACTGGGCATTGGGTGACGTGGGCCACGAAAGGCCGTAACTTTGCGGTGTCGGTCACGTTGAGTGCACCGTGAGGCAGTCGACCCCGGTCGGTGCAGCCGCGATACGCACGTAAGGAAGAGGGAACCCTCATGGGTGTTGAGATCAAGATCGAGCATCTGACGAAGTCGTTCGGCAAGCAGCTGATCTGGAACGACGTCACGCTGACGATGCCCGCCGGCGAGATCTGCGTGATGCTCGGCCCGTCCGGCACCGGTAAGTCGGTCATGCTCAAGACCCTCATCGGCCTGCTCAAGCCCGATCACGGCTCGGTCATCATCGAGGGCACCGACATCGCCAACTGTTCGGAGAAGGACCTCTACGAGGTCCGCAAGCTCTTCGGTGTCCTCTTCCAGGACGGCGCGATGTTCGGCTCGATGAACCTCTTCGACAACGTCGCCTTCCCGCTGCGCGAGCACACCCGCAAGTCCGAGTCCGAGATCAAGAAGATCGTTCTCGAGAAGATGGACCTCGTCGGTCTGATCGGCGCGGAGTACAAGCTCCCCGGCGAGATCTCCGGTGGTATGCGCAAGCGTGCCGGCCTCGCCCGTGCCCTCGTGCTCGACCCCGAGATCCTCCTCATCGACGAGCCCGACTCGGGTCTCGACCCGGTGCGTACGTCGTTCATCAACCAGCTCTTCGTCGACCTGAACGCGCAGATTGAAGCGACGTTCATGATCGTCACGCACGACATCCACTCGGTCCGTGTCGTCCCGGACTCGATCGGCCTGCTCTACCACAAGCACCTGGCCATGTTCGGCCCGCGCGAGATGCTGCTGTCCTCGGACGAGCCGGTCGTGCGCCAGTTCCTCAACGCCCAGACCGTCGGCCCGATCGGCATGTCCGAGGAGAAGGACGCCGACCAGCTGGCCGCGGAGAAGGACATGGACCTCCCGCCGCTGCCGCCGATCCCGCTCCAGCTCGAGCCGTCCAACGGCATTCCGCGCCGCACCCAGCGTCCGCCGGGCGAGTGGTGCCGCATCAACGGCGTGACGCCGCCTCCGGGTTCGTTCCGCGCGGACTCGATCCTGTCGGCCACGGCTGCCGCTAAGGGTGAGCCGGACGCAGCGAAGCTCTGAGAGGCGGGCCCATGGCAGCGCTCACTGCTTCCAGGGCTCTCGCGCCTATCGGCACGGCAGGCAAGCTCTTCGCGTTCGCGCTGGATGTTGCCAGGGGGCTGTTCCGTCGACCGTTCCAGACACGGGAGTTCTTTCAGCAGGCGTGGTTCATCGCTTCGGTGACCATCGTCCCGACTGCACTTGTCGCCATCCCCTTCGGCGCGGTCATCGCGCTGCAGGTCGGTGGCCTCATCGCGCAGTTCGGCGCCCAGTCGTTCACGGGATCGGCGTCGGTCCTCGCGGTCGTCCGTGAGGCCGGCCCGATCGCGACCTCGCTGCTCATCGCGGGGGCCGGCGGTTCGGCGATCGCTGCCGACCTCGGCGCGCGCAAGATCCGCGAGGAGCTCGACGCGATGATGGTGCTGGGCATTGACCCGATCCAGCGGCTCGTCGTCCCGCGCGTGCTCGCCTGCATGCTGGTGGCGGTCTTCCTCAACGGCCTGGTCAGCGTCGTCGGCGTCATGGGCGGCTACGTCTTCAACGTGATCCTCCAGCACGGCACCCCCGGCGCCTACCTGTCGAGCTTCACCGCGCTCGCCCAGCTGCCCGACCTCTATCAAGGTATGGTCAAGGCGCTCGTGTTCGGCCTGATCGCGGCCATCGTCGCGTCCTACATGGGCATGAACGCCGGCGGCGGCCCGAAGGGCGTCGGCGACGCGGTCAACATGTCGGTCGTCATCACCTTCATGCTGCTCTTCCTGGTGAACTTCGTGCTCAGCGCGCTGTACATCCAGCTCGTCCCACCGAAGACAGGCTGACGCGATGGGTGCCCTGCTCGCGCTTCCGCAGCGCTTCCTCAGCTTCCTCGACCACCTCGGTGGCGAGCTGGCCTTCTACCTGCGTGCCCTCGCCTGGGCGCCGGTCGCGATCAAGCGATGGTCGCGCGAGATCATGCGCCTCCTGGCCGAGGTCACCCTCGGCACGGGCGCGCTCGCTGTCATCGGCGGCACGGTCGGCGTCATCGTCTCGATGTGCTTCTTCACCGGCACGGAGGTCGGCCTCCAGGGATACGCCGCCCTCAACCAGCTCGGCACGGGTGCGCTGACCGGCTTCGTGTCGGCGTACTTCAACACCCGTGAGATCGCGCCGCTGGTCGCCGGCATCGCGCTGGCCGCCACGGTCGGTTGCGGTTTCACCGCGCAGCTCGGCGCCATGCGGATCTCCGAGGAGGTCGACGCCCTCGAGGTGATGGCGATCCCGTCGCTGCCGTTCCTCGTGACGACGCGCATCCTCGCGGGTCT
Source organism: Nocardioides jejuensis (assembly GCF_004337475.1). Taxonomy (GTDB): domain Bacteria; phylum Actinomycetota; class Actinomycetes; order Propionibacteriales; family Nocardioidaceae; genus Nocardioides; species Nocardioides jejuensis. The sequence goes on from NZ_SJZJ01000004.1 coordinate 60,446, forward strand.
TGCCGCCATCGTCCCGCTGTACGTCGTCGGCCTGCTGTCGTCGTACTTCGCGACGCGCCTGGTCGTGACCAAGGCGTACGGACAGAGCAGCGGTGTCTACGACCACTACTTCCACGCGTTCCTGCCACCCGGTGACGTGCTGTGGTCCTTCGGCAAGGTGCTCGTCTTCGCCGTGGTCGTCATCCTGATCCACTGCTACCACGGCTACACCGCATCGGGCGGTCCGGCCGGCGTCGGCGTCGCGGTTGGCAAGGCCGTCCGGACCTCCATCGTGGCCATCAACGTCATCGACCTGCTGCTGTCCATGGCGATCTGGGGCACGTCGACCACGGTCAGGTTGGCGGGCTGAGACATGTCGATCCTGCGCAGTCACCGACTCATCGGTCTCCTCTTCCTCGCATTGATGGCCGCATCGCTGTGGTTCACCTACGCGATCTTCAGCCAGAAGTTCACCTCGTTCGACGAGGTCACCCTCAAGTCGTCGGCCATCGGCCTGCAGATGCCCGAGCGCGCGGACGTGAAGTACCGCGGCGTGATCGTGGGTCAGGTCCTGGACTTCAAGCCGGCCGACGGGGGAGCGGAGATCACGCTCGGAATCCGCCCGGACGAGATGAAGACGATCCCGTCCGACGTCACCGGCTCCATCCTCCCGAAGACGCTCTTCGGCGAGAAGTACGTGTCGCTGGAGGCGGCCGCCGGGGACACCTCGAGCGCCCTGCAGCCCCACGACGTCATCGCCCGCACCAAGGTCGCGACCGAGGTCGAGGCGGTCCTCTCCGACCTGATGCCGCTGCTGCGCGCGGTCCAGCCCGAGCAGCTCAACTACACGCTCAACGCGCTGGCCACCGCGCTTGAGGGGCGTGGCCCGAAGCTCGGCCAGGGCCTGACCAACCTCGACAACTACCTCAAGCGGTTCAACCCGGAGGTCGACGACTTCATCACCGACATCCGCAAGACCGCGGAGGTCTCGGACCTCTACGCGAGCGTGATGCCGCAGATCGCGACCATCCTTCGCAACACCGTCTACACCGGCAACACGCTCAAGACGCGTGAGGCGAAACTGCAGCAGCTCTTCGGCGAGGTCTCGGCGTTCTCCGACACGGCGCGCAGCTTCCTCGCGGCCAACGAGAAGAACATCATCCGGCTGGGCCAGCTCAGCCAGGTGCAGCTCCACCTGCTCGCGGAGTACGCACCGCAGTACCCCTGCTTCCTCCAGGGCATGGAGCTGCAGAACAGCCAGGTCCAGGACATGTTCCGGGGCCACATGCTCCACATCAACGCCGAGCTGATTCCGCACCAGCCGCGCGGCTGGACGCCCGCCGACGCGCCGGTCAACGGGCTCACCGGCAAGCCCTACTGCGGTCCGCTGCCGCGGGACACGACCAACCAGGCGCACACGATGCCCGCTCCGCCGAACTTCAACGACGGCGTCGACACCCCGACGGGCAAGGGCACGATGCGCGTCGCACCCGGCACCGACCTCGCTGCGTACAGTGGCACCTCGGCCGAGTCTGCCCTGCTGCGTTCGCTGCTCAGCTCCGTCGTGGGCACCGACGCCGCCGACGTACCCGACGCGGCGGTCTTCCTGCTCGCGCCGATGGCCCGTGGATCAGAGGTGAGTGTCCAGTGAGCCGCAAGGGCCTCGACAAGCGGACCAGCCAGGACCTGATCCGCCTGAGCATCTTCATGGTGATCACGGCGCTGGCCACCGGTCTGCTCGCCGTCACCATCGGCAACCTGTCGTTCCAGCCGACCGAGGACTACAAGGCGGTCTTCTCCGACGCGACCGGCGTCAACAAGGGCGACGACGTCCGGATGGCCGGCGTGAAGATCGGCAGCGTCAAGGACGTCACGATCGTCGACCGCACGCACGCCGAGATCGCCTTCAGCGTCAGCAACGACGTTCACGTGACCGACGGGACGCACCTGACGGTGAAGTTCCGCAACCTCGTCGGCCAGCGCTACCTCTCGATGACGCAGGAGTCCGGCGATGCGGCCGCGCTGAAGGCCGGCTCGACGGTCCCGATGGACCGCACGACACCGGCGCTCGACCTGACCGTCCTCTTCAACGGCTTCAAGCCCCTGTTCGCCGCGCTCTCGCCGCGTGACATCAACAAGCTGTCCTACGAGATCGTGCAGGTCTTCCAGGGCGAGGGCGGCACCCTCGAGGGGCTGCTGGGCGACACCGCCTCGCTCACCTCCACGCTCGCCGACCGCGACGAGATCATCGGCCAGCTGGTCGACAACCTCAACACGGTGCTCGTCCACGTCGGCGACCGCGACGAGCAGCTGAGCAGCCTGCTCAAGAGCTTCCGCACGCTCGTTGGCGGTCTCAACAAGGACCGTGACGCGATCCTCGGTCCGCTCAACCAGATCTCGGAGCTGTCGGTGCAGACCGCGTCCCTCGTCCAGGGCCTCCGGCCCGACCTCGTCGCTGACCTCAAGCAGCTGCGTCGCCTGAGCACGAACCTCGACAACAACAAGGGCGAGCTCGACCGCGTCCTCCAGGTCCTGCCGATCAAGCTGACCAAGATCGGACGCACGGCGACCTACGGCTCGTTCTTCAACTTCTACCTGTGCGAGTTCCACGCCCGCGTGAGCCTGCCGGGCGGCAAGGCGCTGCCGATCGACTACAACACGGCTGCGAAGAGGTGTGACCTCTGATGATCCCGTTCCGTGAGCGCAATCCCGTCACCATCGGTGCCGTCAGCCTCGCCGTCATCGCGGCGGCGATGGTCGCGGCGTTCCGCGCCGACGACCTGCCGGTGATCGGCGGCGGCGACACCTACTACGCCAACTTCTCCGAGGCGGGCGGCCTGAAGCCGGACGACGAGGTCCGCATCGCCGGCGTGCGCGTCGGCAAGGTCGGCGCCGTCGAACTCGACGGCAACAAGGTCAAGGTCTCGTTCAAGATCTCCTCGGGTGCCGACTTCGGACCCGACACAGCGGCCGCGATCAAGGTCAAGACGATCCTCGGTCAGATGTACCTGGCGCTCCTGCCCGCCGGCTCCGGCCAGATGAAGGAAGGCGCGACGATCCCGGTCGACCGCACCTCTTCGCCGTACGACGTGGTGGACGCGTTCGAGGGCCTGGCCAACACCAGCGACAAGATCGACACGGACCAGCTCGCGAAGTCGCTGCGCACCATCGCCGACCTCACGCGCAACACGCCCGAGGAGTTCCAGAAGGCGCTGAGCGGCGTCTCGGCTCTGTCGCGCAACGTGGCCAAGCGCGACGACCAGCTCAACACGCTGCTGCAGAACCTGAAGAAGGTGTCGGGCGTCCTCGACGACCGCGACCAGGACATCATCGGGCTGATGAAGGACGCCGACGTCCTGTTCCGCGCCGTCGTCGCGCGCCGTGAGGCGGTCCACAACCTGCTCGTCTCGACCGCGTCGCTCGGCAAGGAGCTCACCGCCCTCGTCAAGCAGAGCCGCGCCGATCTCGCGCCCGCGCTGACGCACACCGAGCACGTGCTCAACGTCCTCAACAAGAACCAGAAGAACCTCGACCTGTCGCTGCGCCTGATGGCGCCGTTCTACCGGGTCTTCGCCAACACGCTCGGCAACGGTCCGTGGTTCGACAACTACGTCCAGAACCTGCCGCCGGGTCCGCAGCTCCCGCGCGTCGCTCCGGGGGAGGGCCGATGAAGAAGTTCCTGATCCCCGGCGTGATCGCCCTGCTGGTGCTGGCCACCGCGCTCGTGATGTTCTCCGGCTCCGACCGCAAGACGCTGGTCGCGCACTTCCCGCGCACGATCTCGGTCTACGAGGGCAGCGACGTCCGCGTCCTCGGTGTCGGCGTCGGCACGGTCGACAAGGTCGAGCCCTCGGGCACCGATGTGGTCGTGACGATGTCCTACCCGGCTGACGTGAAGGTGCCCGCCGACGCCAAGGCCGTGATCATCGCGCCGTCGGTCGTGGGCGACCGCTTCGTCCAGCTGACCCCGGCGTACGACGGCGGGCCGACGCTCAAGGACCACGCGGTGCTCGACGAGTCGCGCACCTCGATCCCGCTCGACCTCGACCAGATCTATCAGAGCCTGGACAACCTGGTGACGGCGCTCGGCCCGGACGGTGCCAACAAGGACGGCGCGCTGAGTGACCTCCTGGTCCAGACGGCGAAGAACTTCAGCGGCCAGGGCGAGAAGTTCAACCAGACGATCCACGACCTGTCGAAGCTGACCGGCACCCTCGACGACAACCGCGAGGAGCTCTTCGGCGCGGCAACGAAGCTCGAGGCCTTCGTCAACACGCTGGCCAAGAACGACGGCACGGTGCGCAAGTTCAACCAGTCGCTGTCCGACGTCTCGGCGATGCTGGCCGGTGAGCGAACCGATCTTGCTGCCTCGCTGCACAACCTGGCGGTCGCGATGGGCCAGGTGTCGACGTTCGTCAAGGACAACCAGGCAGCCCTCGGCCGCAACATCACGGGTCTCAACAAGGTCGCCAAGGTCCTCGTGCGCCAGCGTGCTGCGCTCGACGAGACGCTGACCAACGCCCCGGTCGCGCTGGTCAACCTCGGGCACGCCTACAACCCGCAGGCCGGCACGCTCGACACCCGCACGAACCTCGGCGAGGTGCTCAACCAGCTCACGGCCAACCCCAACGCAGTGCTCTGCGCCCTGACCAACAGCAAGACTGTCTGCAACCTGCTCAAGGGCGGTGGTCTCCACCTGCCGGGTCTGGGCGGGCTCGGGCGGGCCGGCGCGCTCCAGGGTCTCCCGACGCCCCAGCCCTACGACCCGACGCTCGGTGGTCTCGTGGAGGTGGCCCGATGACGATGCCCCGCCTCCTGCGCCTCGTGGTGCTGCTCGTCGCGAGCCTGCTCGCCCTGACGAGCTGCCGCTTCGACATCTACAGCCTTCCGCTCCCCGGTGGCGCCGACACGGGCGACCACCCGATGACCCTGAAGGTCGACTTCGACGATGTCCTCGACCTCGTCCCGGAGTCGACGGTCAAGGTCGCCGACGTCAGCGTCGGCAAGGTCACCAAGGTCGACCTGGTGGGCACGCACGCCGTGGTCACGCTCGAGGTCAACAAGGACGTCGACCTGCCGGCCAACGCCACTGCGTCGATCCGGCAGACCAGCCTCCTGGGTGAGAAGTTCGTGTCGCTCGCGCCGCCGACCACCGGCGCCAGCAGCCAGCGCCTGGCCACCGGTGCCGAGATCCCGCTCTCCCGCACGGGTCGCAACCCCGAGGTCGAGGAGGTGCTCTCGGCGCTCAGCCTGATCCTCAACGGCGGCGGCGTCGCGCAGCTCAAGACGATCTCGCACGAGCTCAGCCTCGCGCTTGAGGGCCACGAAGGCTCGGCGCGCTCCGTGCTCGACCAGCTCTCCGCGCTCGTCGGCCGGCTCAACCAGCACAAGGGCGACATCGTCCACGCGATCGAGTCGGTCAACCGGCTCGCGGTCAGTGTCCAGAAGCAGCTCCCGGCCATCGACGCCGCGCTCGAGCAGCTGCCGGGCGCCCTCGACTCGCTGAACCGTCAGCGTGACGACCTGGTCAAGATGCTGAAGGCACTCGCCAACCTCAGCGACGTCGGCGTACGCGTGATCAAGGCGTCCAAGGAGGCCACGCTCGGCTCGTTCCACGACCTCGAGCCGGTCCTCCGCAAGCTCGCCGATGCCGGCGACTCGCTGCCCAACAGCCTCCAGCTCCTCTTCACCTACCCCTTCACCGACTCGCTGGTGTCGCGTGACCCGCAGGCCGCGCGCGACCTGCAGATGGGTGACTTCGTGGACCTCTCGGTCCGGCTCGACGTCGGACCGGGCGTGCTGACCAACGGTCCGCTGACGCCCGGCGAGCAGTGCATCAAGCTGCCGGACGCCAACAAGGCCGGCGGTCTGATCGACCTGTCGAAGCTCTGCCAGGGTGCGCTCGACACGATCGAGAAGTGCTACGCGAACCCGTCGCTCGCCAACTGCAACCTCCTGTCGGGTGCTCTGAAGACGAGCCTGTGCAAGTCGGCCCCGCTGCCGCTGCTGTGTGGCACCACCTCGGGCGGGACGGGGGGCGGCACCACGGGCGGCACGCCGCTCCAGAACCTCCAGAACGCGCTCGGTGGCCTGCTGAAGCGCGCCGCACCGGGCTCGCCCGGCACGGACCGGACGACGTACGGGGAGCTGATGAAGCAGTACGACCCTGACCTCGTGCGACTGCTCGTCCCGGGGGTGGCCCGATGATCACCCGCCGCACCAAGATCCAGCTGCTGATCTTCGCGTTCATCACGCTGCTCGGCTGCACGTTCGTCGGGGCGAAGTACGCCCGTCTCGACCGGTTCTTCTACGACAGCTCCTACGACGTGACCGGCCATTTCGCCGACTCCGGCGGCATCTACGCCGGCGCCGAGGTCGCCTACCGCGGCGTCCAGGTCGGTCAGGTGAAGAAGCTCGTCGCGACCCGCGAGGGCGTCGACGTCGTCATGGCGATCGACCACGGCCACGACCAGATCCCGTCCGACACGCTCGCCGTCGTCGCCAACCGCTCGGCACTCGGCGAGCAGTACGTCGACCTGCAGCCCCGCGCCGATGGCCGCCCCTACCTCCACGAGGGCAGCCAGGTCGCCGAGGCCGACACCCGTACGCCGATCGCCACAGCCACGCTGCTGGCCGACGTGTCCCGGACCGTCGGTGGGGTCGACCAGGACGCGCTGAAGACGACGGTCGGCGAGCTCGGCCTGGCGTTCAAGGACACCGGCAGCGACCTCGGTCAGCTGATCGACACCTCGGACCGCTTCCTGAAGACGGCGACCGACAACTTCGACGTGACGACGGCCCTGATCCGTGACGGGCGCACGGTCCTCGACGGTCAGCTCGCGTCGGCTGACGCCATCAAGGGCTTCGCGCAGGACCTCTCGCTCTTCTCGACGACCGTGCGCGGCAGCGACAAGGACATCCGCACGCTGATCGACCGCGGCATCGTCACGGCGCAGACGCTCAAGGAGTTCCTGCACAAGTACGGCGTGGACCTCTCGGAGCTGATCAACAACCTGGTCACCACCGGCGAGGTCGTGACCGCGCACCTGCGCGGTCTCCGCACGATCCTCGTGGCCTACCCGCACGTGATCGAGGGTGGCTTCACGGTCATCGCCAAGGATCCCGGCGCTGGTGGCTACGCAGCCCACTTCGGTCTGGTCTTCACCCAGAAGCCCCCCGTCTGCCACCAGGGCTACGAGAGCACCGACCGCCGTGGCGCACTGGACGGCAGCAACCGGCCGATGGTCATGGGCGCTCACTGCTCCGAGCCGGCGTCGAAGTCCGATCCGCGCGGCGCGCAGCATGCTCCCCGCGATCGTGTTGCACCGGCGACCGACAGCTCGCCGGTCGTCGCGACCTATGACATGTCCACGGGTAAGGTCACGTGGACCGACGAGGCGCCGGCCGAGGCGACGTTCGTCCCGGCACCGTCCGGCCTGGGCGATGAGTCGTGGAAGTGGCTCTACCTCCAGCCGCTCGGCCAGTGACGCCCCCGCTGCACAGGAAGTGACCAGATGACGCTCGAGCACGGCGCTGCCGCGCGCCCGGGACGACGGATCCTCTTCGTCGCCCTCTGCCTCGCCCTTGCAGCGGCGCTCGCCGTGCTGGTGGTCCGGTCACTCAACGCGCGTGACACCGAGCAGGCGGCGGGTGGCGGCCACGGCTCCGCCACCGAGCGCGCTGCCGTCCTCGCGGTCGCCGACGAGTTCGCCAAGGAGATCGACACCTACGGCGCGTCGGACCTGGACGCCAAGGGTGCGATGCCGGACTACCGCAAGCGGATCAGCGCGATCCTCACCACGAAGTTCCGCACCGCGTTCGACCAGGAGGTCGAGCTCGCCGAGAAGGCGGTCGCCCAGACCCGCATCGAAGTGGCCTCGCGGCTCGACGCCTCGGGTGTCGTGTCCATCGACGGCGACCGGGCGACGGTCCTCGCTGCGTGGGAGCGCACGGCGAGCTATCCGAAGACGACCCCGGGGGCGCCCGTGCTCAAGCGTGCCTCGATCACGCTCGTGAAGGTCGAGGGGCACTGGCTCGTCGACGACTTCACCACGGTCACGGGGGAGGGCCAGTGAGCACCATCGACCTGTACGCCGTGCTCGGCGTCGATGCGCACGCGTCCGTCGACGAGATCCGTGCCGCGTGGAAGCGATCCGTCGCGGACCTGGATCCCACGGATCCCAAGCTGAACGTCTTCAACCAGGCCGGGGCCGTCCTGCTGGATCCGGCCCGCCGGGAGAAGTACGACGCGGAGGTCGCTGCTGCCTCAGCGGCGACCGATGCCGACGCGGGTGCTGCCCCTGTGGCCGAGACGAAGCCGGCGCCGCCGACGTCCGCGCCGGTCTCCGCCCCGGAGGCGGTTGCCAAGGCGCCTGCTGCTGCCCGCGAGGTGCCCACTGGTCTGCTCGCCGTCGTCGGCGTCCTCCTCGTGGCAGCGGTGCTGGCCGCGATCTTCGCGGCGGGCCCGATCGGCCGGGCACTGCCAGACCGCGGCGTGCCGGCCTCCGAGCAGCGCCTCGGCGACGCGGTCACGGCCGCGGAGAAGGCAGCCGTGCCGGTGCTGTCGTACGACTACCGGCACATGGCCCAGGACGAGAAGGCGGCCACGGCGCAGATGACGCCGGACTTCGCGAAGAAGTTCGAGAGCCTCTTCGCGTTGATCGAGCAGAACGCCCCCGCCACCCAGTCGGTGGTGGCCGTCCAGGTCGTCGGCTCGGCCGTGGCCGACAGCACCGCCAAGACGGTCGATGTCCTTCTCTTCGTGAACCGCCCGACGACGAAGAAGGGGCAGGCGGATCCCGTTGTGTACAAGGACTTCGTCACCTTCACGATGAAGGCGAGCGACGGTCACTGGCTGGTCGACTCGCTCAAGGCAACGCCCGCTGCTTGACCCCGGCCCGTCCGGCGTTCATCATCGTCGTACCTTCCCGATTTCCTTCGGTTGAGGGTTTGAGACGCGTGCGCGCGTGAGGTAGGCTGCTTCTTTGCGTCTGCCCTCATATGCATCCGGCCTGCACGGTGGCTGGTTTGTGGTCGGTTGACGCCGCCAAATCACGCGTTCCCTCAGAAGGACACCTCTTGGCCGCGCGCAGCTCCGCTGGTAACCCCCGTCGCATCTCCTTCGCGAAGATCACCGAACCTCTCGAGGTCCCGCAGCTCCTCGCCCTCCAGACTGACAGTTTCGACTGGCTGGTGGGCAACGAGAAGTGGCAGGCCGTCGTGCAGCGTCGTCTCGACGCTGGCGAGGACGTCTCCACGAAGTCGGGTCTGACCGAGATCTTCGAGGAGATCTCCCCGATCGAGGACTTCTCCGAGACGATGTCGCTCTCGTTCGAGAACCCGGTCTTCTACGACCCCAAGTACACCGTGGAGGAGTGCAAGGAGAAGGACTTCACCTACTCCGCGCCGCTCTACGTCTCGGCTGAGTTCACCAACAACGAGACCGGTGAGATCAAGGGCCAGACCGTCTTCATGGGCGAGTTCCCGCTCATGACCGACAAGGGCACCTTCGTCATCAACGGCACCGAGCGTGTCGTCGTCTCGCAGCTCGTCCGCTCGCCGGGTGTCTACTTCGAGCGCACCGCCGACAAGACGTCCGACAAGGACATCTACACGGCCAAGGTCATCCCGTCGCGTGGCGCCTGGCTCGAGTTCGAGATCGACAAGCGCGACATGGTCGGCGTTCGCCTCGACCGCAAGCGCAAGCAGAACGTCACCGTGCTGCTCAAGGCCCTCGGCTGGACCAACGAGCAGATCCGTGAAGAGTTCGGCCAGTACGAGTCGATGATGCTCACCCTGGAGAAGGACAACACCCAGGGCGAGGACGACGCGCTCCTCGACATCTACCGCAAGCTGCGTCCCGGCGAGCCGCCGACGCGTGAGGCTGCGCAGACGCTGCTGAACAACTACTACTTCAACAGCAAGCGCTACGACCTGGCCAAGGTCGGTCGCTACAAGATCAACAAGAAGCTCGGCGCGCACGAGGCGTTCGACCAGCAGACGCTGACCATCGACGACATCGTGGCGACCATCCGTTACGTCGTGGCGCTGCACGCCGGCGAGACCGAGCTCCCGAGCACGAGCGACGCTGCGGACGCCGTCCCGACCCCGGTCGCGGCTGACGACATCGACCACTTCGGCAACCGTCGCATGCGCACGGTCGGCGAGCTCATCCAGAACCAGCTCCGCACGGGTCTTGCCCGCATGGAGCGCGTGGTCCGTGAGCGGATGACGACGCAGGACGTCGAGGCGATCACGCCGCAGTCCCTGATCAACATCCGCCCGGTCGTTGCGGCGCTGAAGGAGTTCTTCGGCACCTCGCAGCTCTCGCAGTTCATGGACCAGACCAACCCGATCGCGGGCCTGACGCACAAGCGTCGTCTCTCCGCGCTCGGCCCGGGTGGTCTCTCCCGTGACCGCGCCGGCATGGAGGTCCGCGACGTCCACCCGTCGCACTACGGCCGCATGTGCCCGATCGAGACGCCGGAAGGCCCGAACATCGGTCTGATCGGCTCGCTCGCGTCGTTCGGTCGGATCAACCCGTTCGGCTTCGTCGAGACGCCGTACCGTCGCGTCGTCAACGGTGTCGTCACGGACCAGATCGACTACCTCACGGCTGACGACGAGGACCGTTACGTCATCGCGCAGGCCAACGCCGTGCTCGACGCCAACGGTGCCTTCGCCGAGGAGCGCGTGCTCGTCCGTCTGCGTCAGGGTGAGGTCGCCGAGATCCTGCCTGAGGACGTCGACTACATGGACGTCTCGCCGCGCCAGATGGTGTCGGTCGCGACCGCGCTGATCCCGTTCCTCGAGCACGACGACGCCAACCGTGCCCTCATGGGCGCCAACATGCAGCGTCAGGCCGTCCCGCTCATCAAGAGCGACAGCCCGATCGTCGGCACCGGCATGGAGTTCCGTGCCGCCGTCGACGCCGGTGACGTTGTTGTCGCTTCCAAGGCCGGTGTCGTCAAGGACGTCTCTGCCGACCTCGTCGAGGTCATGAACGACGACGGCACGTACTCGTCGTACCGCATGGCGAAGTTCAAGCGCTCCAACCAGGGCACCTGCATCAACCAGCGCCCGCTGGTGAGCGAGGGTGACCGCCTCGAGGTCGGTTCGCCGATCGCCGACGGTCCCTGCACCGACAACGCCGAGATGGCGCTGGGCTCCAACCTCCTCGTCGCCTTCATGACGTGGCAGGGTCACAACTACGAGGACGCGATCATCCTGTCGCAGCGCCTCGTCCAGGAGGACGTCCTCACCTCGATCCACATCGAGGAGCACGAGGTCGACGCCCGTGACACCAAGCTCGGCCCCGAGGAGATCACGCGGGACATCCCGAACGTCTCCGAGGAGGGTCTGGCCGACCTCGACGAGCGCGGCATCATCCGCATCGGCGCCGAGGTCACCACCGGTGACATCCTCGTCGGCAAGGTCACGCCCAAGGGCGAGACCGAGCTGACCCCGGAGGAGCGCCTGCTCCGCGCGATCTTCGGTGAGAAGGCGCGCGAGGTCCGCGACACCTCGATGAAGGTTCCGCACGGTGAGTCCGGCACGGTCATCGGCGTTCGCGTCTTCGACCGTGAGGACGGCGACGAGCTGCCGCCGGGCGTCAACCAGCTGGTCCGTGTCTACGTGGCCCAGAAGCGCAAGATCTCCGTGGGTGACAAGCTCGCCGGCCGTCACGGCAACAAGGGCGTCATCGCGAAGATCCTGCCGGTCGAGGACATGCCGTTCATGGAGGACGGCACCCCGGTCGACGTGATCCTCAACCCGCTCGGTGTTCCGCGTCGTATGAACATCGGCCAGATCCTCGAGCTCCACCTCGGTTGGCTCGGCAAGCAGGGTTGGCACATCGACGCCGACCTGCGGGACGAGGAGTGGGCCAAGCGGCTCATCGAGATCGGTGCCGACGAGGCTGCCCCGGGCACGAAGGTCGCCACGCCGGTCTTCGACGGTGCGCGCGAGGACGAGATCATCGGCCTGCTCGGCCAGACCACCCCGACCCGTGACGGCGTTCGCCTGATCGACGGCACCGGCAAGGCCCGGCTGTTCGACGGTCGCTCCGGCGAGCCGTTCCCGGAGCCGGTCTCGGTCGGTTACAAGTACATCCTCAAGCTGCACCACCTCGTGGACGACAAGATCCACGCCCGCAGCACGGGTCCGTACTCGATGATCACCCAGCAGCCGCTCGGCGGTAAGGCCCAGTTCGGTGGCCAGCGCTTCGGTGAGATGGAGGTCTGGGCGATGGAGGCGTACGGCGCCGCCTACGCCCTCCAGGAGCTCCTCACCATCAAGTCCGATGACGTCCCGGGCCGCGTGAAGGTCTACGAGGCGATCGTGAAGGGCGAGAACATCCCCGACTCGGGTATCCCGGAGTCGTTCAAGGTTCTCGTCAAGGAGATGCAGTCGCTCTGCCTCAACGTGGAGGTCCTCTCGCAGGACGGCTCCATGATCGAGCTGCGCGACGCGGACGAGGACGTGTTCCGGGCCGCGGAGGAGCTGGGCATCGACCTGTCCCGCCGCGAGAACCCGAGCGTCGAAGAAGTCTGAGCGTGACGGTGGTACGCCGGCCTGACCGGTCGGCGTACCGCCTCCCTCGGTCCATCATCTTTTTTCTTCAGAACTAACGAAGGACAGCAGCCAAAGTGCTCGACGTTAACTTCTTCGACCAGCTCAAGATCGGCCTGGCCACCGCGGACGAGATCCGCGGATGGAGCCACGGCGAGGTCAAGAAGCCGGAAACCATCAACTACCGCACGCTCAAGCCCGAGCGTGACGGCCTCTTCTGCGAGAAGATCTTCGGTCCCACCCGGGACTGGGAGTGCTACTGCGGCAAGTACAAGCGCGTGCGCTTCAAGGGCATCATCTGCGAGCGCTGCGGCGTCGAGGTGACCCGCTCGAAGGTTCGTCGCGAGCGCATGGGCCACATCGAGCTTGCCGCTCCCGTGACCCACATCTGGTACTTCAAGGGCGTCCCGTCGCGCCTTGGCTACCTGCTCGACCTCGCCCCGAAGGACCTCGAGAAGGTCATCTACTTCGCGGCCTACATGATCACGTCGGTCGACGAGGACGCGCGTCACCGCGACCTGTCCTCGCTCGAGGGCAAGGTGGACCTGGAGCGCAAGCGCCTCGAGGGCCGCCGCGACACCTCCATCGACGACCGCGCGAAGAAGTACGAGGAGGACCTGGCCGCACTTGAGGCCGAGGGTGCCAAGTCGGACGTCAAGCGCAAGGTCAAGGACGCCGCCGAGCGCGAGATGAAGCAGCTGCGCGACCGCTCGCAGCGCGAGATCGACCGCCTCGACGAGGTGTGGACCCGCTTCAAGAACCTCAAGGTCCAGGACCTCGAGGGCGACGAGCTGCTCTACCGCGAGATGAAGAACTGGTTCGGCAAGTACTTCGAGGGCCACATGGGCGCTGCGGCGATCCAGAAGCGCCTCCAGGACTTCGACATCGAGGGTGAGGTCGAGTCGCTGCGCGAGACGATCGCCACCGGCAAGGGCCAGCGCAAGGTTCGCGCGCTCAAGCGCCTCAAGGTCGTCGACGCCTTCCGCAAGACCGGCAACCAGCCGATCGGCATGGTCCTCGACGCCGTCCCGGTCATCCCGCCGGACCTCCGCCCGATGGTGCAGCTGGACGGTGGCCGCTTCGCGACCTCCGACCTCAACGACCTGTACCGCCGCGTGATCAACCGCAACAACCGACTCAAGCGACTGCTCGACCTCGGTGCGCCGGAGATCATCGTCAACAACGAGAAGCGCATGCTTCAGGAGGCCGTCGACTCGCTGTTCGACAACGGCCGTCGTGGTCGCCCGGTCACGGGTCCGGGCAACCGCCCGCTGAAGTCGCTCTCCGACATGCTCAAGGGCAAGCAGGGTCGCTTCCGTCAGAACCTCCTCGGCAAGCGCGTCGACTACTCGGGTCGTTCGGTCATCGTCTCCGGCCCGCAGCTGCGCCTGCACCAGTGCGGTCTGCCCAAGCAGATGGCGCTGGAGCTCTTCAAGCCGTTCGTGATGAAGCGCCTCGTGGACCTGTCCCACGCGCAGAACATCAAGTCGGCCAAGCGCATGGTCGAGCGTGCTCGCCCGGTTGTGTGGGACGTCCTCGAAGAGGTCATCACCGAGCACCCGGTCCTGCTCAACCGTGCGCCTACGCTCCACCGCCTGGGTATCCAGGCGTTCGAGCCGCAGCTCATCGAGGGCAAGGCCATCCAGCTCCACCCGCTCGTCTGCTCGGCGTTCAACGCTGACTTCGATGGTGACCAGATGGCCGTCCACCTGCCGCTCTCCGCGGAGGCGCAGGCCGAGGCCCGCATCCTGATGCTGTCGACGAACAACATCCTGAAGCCGTCGGACGGTCGCCCCGTGACCATGCCGACCCAGGACATGATCATCGGCCTGTTCTTCCTCACCACGGACCGTCAGGGTCCGGGCGAGGGTCGCGTCTTCTCCTCGCCGGCCGAGGCCATCATGGCCTTCGACCGCAAGGAGATCTCGCTGCAGAGCAAGGTCAAGATCCGCCTGACCGGTGTTGTCCCGCCGCTTGGCTCGGAGATCGAGGGCGACACGTTCCTCCTCGAGACCACGCTGGGTCGCGTCATCTTCAACGACGCCCTGCCGAACGACTACCCGTACGTCAACTACGAGGTGGGCAAGAAGCAGCTCGGCGCGATCGTCAACGACCTCGCGGAGCGCTACACCAAGGTCGAGGTCGCTGCCTCGCTCGACGCCCTCAAGGACAACGGCTTCCACTGGTCGACCCGCTCGGGTGTCACGGTCTCCATCGAGGACGTCGTGACGCCGGCCAACAAGCCGGAGATCCTCGCCGGCTACGAGGCGCAGGCCGCGAAGGTCCAGAAGCAGTTCGAGCGTGGTCTCGTCACCGACGAGGAGCGTCGTCAGGAGCTCATCGAGATCTGGACGCAGGCTTCCAACGAGGTCGCGAAGGCCATGGAGGTCAACTTCGACAAGGCCAACCCGATCTTCATGATGGTCGACTCGGGTGCTTCCGGAAACATGATGCAGATCCGTCAGGTCGCCGCCATGCGTGGCCTCGTGGCGAACCCGAAGGGCGACATCATCCCGCGCCCGATCAAGTCGAACTTCCGCGAGGGCCTGTCCGTTCTCGAGTACTTCATCTCCACCCACGGTGCCCGCAAGGGTCTCGCCGACACCGCGCTGCGTACCGCCGACTCGGGTTACCTGACCCGTCGTCTGGTGGACGTCTCGCAGGACGTCATCATCCGTGAGGAGGACTGCGGCACCGAGCGTGGTCTGCCGAAGAAGATCGGCGTCCAGACCGACAACGGTGTGGTCAAGCACGAGCACGTCGAGGTTGCCGCGTACGCCCGTACGTCGGCCGTCGACGTGGCCGACCCGGCCTCCGGCGAGCTTCTCGTCGCGGCCGGCGAGGACCTGGGTGACGTCAAGATCGGCCAGCTGGTCGAGGCGGGCATCACCGAGCTCAAGGTCCGCTCCGTCCTCACCTGTGAGGCAAAGACGGGTACCTGTGCCAAGTGCTACGGCCGTTCGCTCGCGACCGGCAAGCTCGTCGACATCGGTGAGGCGGTCGGCATCATCGCCGCCCAGTCCATCGGTGAGCCGGGCACGCAGCTCACCATGCGTACCTTCCACACCGGTGGTGTGGCCTCCGCAGACGACATCACGCAGGGTCTTCCCCGCGTCGTGGAGCTCTTCGAGGCCCGCTCGCCCAAGGGCCGTTCGCCGATCGCCGAGGCCGCTGGTCGCATCGAGATCGACGAGTCGGACAAGGCGCGCAAGATCCTGCTCACCCCGGACGACGGTTCCGAGGTCCAGGAGTACCCCGTCTCCAAGCGCTCGCGTCTGCTCGTCGCCGACGGCCAGCACGTCGAGGTCGGTCAGAAGCTGATCGTCGGTACGGAGGACCCGCAGGACGTCCTGCGCATCCTCGGTATCCGCAAGGCGCAGGAGCACCTCGTGGACCAGGTCCAGAGCGTGTACCGGTCGCAGGGTGTGTCGATCCACGACAAGCACATCGAGATCATCGTGCGCCAGATGCTCCGTCGCGTGACAGTCATCGAGTCCGGCGACACGAACCTGCTGCCGTCCGACCTGGTCGACCGCACGCTCTTCGAGACCGAGAACCGCCGCGTCGTCTCCGAGGGTGGCAAGCCCGCCTCGGGTCGTCCGGTGCTCATGGGTATCACGAAGGCGTCGCTCGCGACCGAGTCGTGGCTCTCCGCGGCCTCCTTCCAGGAGACCACCCGCGTCCTCACCGACGCGGCGATCAACGGTCGTTCGGACTCCCTGCTGGGTCTGAAGGAGAACGTGATCATCGGAAAGCTGATCCCGGCCGGTACGGGTCTGGAGCGTTACCGCAACATCCGTGTGGAGCCGACCGAGGAGGCCCGCGCCGCGGCGTACTCCGTCACCGGTTACGACTCCTACGACTACGACTTCGGCACGGGTGGCCAGGTCGTCGCGGTGGACGACTTCGACTTCGGGTCCTACCAGAACTGAGTCAGACCGAAGGCCCCGGCCGCGCCTCGTGCGCGGACCGGGGCCTTCGGGCATTTCGGGTGCAACCGGGCGTCGTTCCCATGCGTCGTACAAGCATGACCAGGATTTCCGCTCTCGTGATCGCCGCCCTCGCGGCGACCGGCGTGGCCGTCGTGCCCGCCGCCACCACGGCCGCCGCGTCAGTGCCGGCCTGCCACGCCGCCGATGTCGCCGTCCACTACCGGGCCACGGACAGCGGTGCCGGTCACCGCTACGGGCGGATCGTCATGAAGAACACCAGCACCCACGCCTGTACGTCGGGCGGTTTCGGCGGGCTCTCGTACGTCGGGGACGGTGACGGGACACAGATCGGCGCAGCCGCCGACCGCGAGGGCACCTGGCAAGCGTTCACGCTGCAGCCCGGGCAGCGCGCCTACAGCCCTGTCGACGAGGTGGTGGCGCAGAACTACCCGAAGGCGACGTGCCGTCCGGCCGCTGTGGACGGCTTCCGGGTCTACATCCCGAACGCGACACGATCGAAGTTCGTGGCGCACGCGACCACCGGGTGCCGCAACGCCGCGGTGCACCTGATCTCGCACAAGGCCTTCCGCCGCTTCTGAGGCGTCGGGCCGGGGGAGTGCGTCAGGGGGCCTGCAGCGCCTCGCGAAGCGAGACGGCGGATCCTCGTGCCCCGAGAGCCGCCTGCACCTTCTGCAGCTGGGTGGCGTTGGGGACGACGTGGACCCAGATCAGCAGCTCGGTGAGGACGGCGCCGACGAGGATGACCGCGATGCCGCCCTGGCTGATCACGAACGCCAGCACGATGGAGACGATCAGCACCGCGTCGACGAGCGAGAAGCGGAGCATCGTCAGCACCTGGAAGCGCGCTGCGGCGGTAGTGCGCGCCTCGTCAGCGGGAAGCGCCGGGTCGAGGGCCTCGGTGCGGTAGCCGATGGCGGACACGAGCAGGACCGCGACGCCAGCCAGGGCCAGCGGCGCCGCGAGGGCCCAGAGCGGTGGCTCGAAGCGGTGCGCCTGCGATCCCAGCACCATCCAGAGCGCGAGGAGGACGAACGCCGGAGCGGCCGCGAGGCTAAGGGAGAGGATCCGGAGCGACTGCCACGTGGCCGTGGACGAGGGGTTCGGCATGGTGCCAGTCTGGCGTGTGACCGGTCTCCCGTCGGCTCTGTCCGGGCCGTGTCTGCGTGATCGGCTACGGTCGTGGCGATGACTCGGGATCCATGGCTCGACAACCTGAAGATGACGCTGGTGACGCTGGTGGTCATCGGGCACGCCCTGACGATGATGCCCAAGGAGCCGATCACCGAGCGGATCTACGACTTCGTCTACTACTGGCACATGCCGGCGTTCGTGCTGGTCAGCGGCTATCTCTCGCGGAGCTTCACGTGGTCGCGCAAGAACCTGACCAACCTGGTCACCGGCATCGCGCTGCCGTACGTGATCTTCGAGGGGCTGCTGGCGCTGTTCCGGATCAAGGTGGGGCACGAGACCGGCATCCACGACGTCTGGCTCAACCCGCACTGGCCGATGTGGTACCTCGCGGCACTCTTCCAGTGGCGGTTGATCACGCCGATTCTGAAGCGGCACTGGATCGCGTTGCCGCTGAGCGTCGTGGCGTCGCTGTGGTTCGGCACCGAGGGGTCGGCGTTCTTCGACCTCAACCGGACGATCGGGATGCTCCCGTTCTTCACCATCGGCCTCTACCTCCACGACGCCCACCCGAAGGTGCTCGAGTTCCTCCGGCGCAGCCACGGCCGTGAGGTCGGGGCAGGTCTGCTGGTCGGCATCTTCGTGCTCGCCGCCTGGACCGATGACTGGACCTCGACGAGCTGGCTCTACTACTCCGACGCGTACGCCGACTTCGGCGTCTCCCCGACGGAGGGGATCTGGATCCGCGCCGGTCTGCTCCTGATCGCGACGGCCGGTGCGTTCGGCATCCTGATGGTGGTGCCGCGGCAGGACTCGTGGTTCGCCCGGATGGGCTCCGCGTCGCTCGTGGTCTATCTCTTCCACGGCTTCGTCGTCCGGGCCGCGATGTACGCCGGGTACCCCGAGTGGGCGCACGAGCATGGCGCGTGGACGATGTGGCCGACGATCCTCGGCGCCATCGCTCTCTCGCTGCTCCTCGCGTCGCGGCCGGTCGCAGGCCGGCTGATCTGGATCGCAGACCCCGTGGGTTCGTGGCGCCGCCACCTGCGCGCGCGGCGCGCCGACGTCGATGCAGCCCCAGCGGCCTAGGATCGGGGCCATGGGACGACTGCCGCAGCGCCAGCGCGTCGCCGCGTACGCCGTGATCATCCGGGACGGCCGGATCCTGCTGTCGCGTCTCGCTGCCCGGGTGACGAAGGACGAGCTCTGGACCCTGCCCGGAGGCGGGATCGAGCACGGCGAGGATCCCCGGGACGCGGTGATCCGCGAGATCGTGGAGGAGACCGGCCTGACCGCGACGGTCTCCCGCGAGGCGCGGGTCTACTCCATGCACAACCGGCGCGCGCGTTTCGGCAAGGGCAACGCCGACTACCACGCGCTGCGGATCGTCTTCGAGGGCTGGGTGGCCGCTGACGCACCGAGCCCGCGCGTGGTCGAGGTCGACGGCTCCACGGACGAGGCAGCCTGGCTGCCTCTCGCGGACGTGCTGTCCGGCGCCGTGCCGACGACCTCCCTTGTCCTCGAGGCGCTGCGCGATCACGAGCACAACCGCCACCAGCGCGTCGCGGCGTACGCGGTCATCCGTCGGGGTGGCGAGGTCCTCCTGACCCGGTTGTCCGGGAAGGCGCACCTGCCGGGCGTCTGGACGTTGCCGGGTGGCGGCATCGAGCACGGGGAGCGCCCCGCTGTCGGTCTGGCGCGTGAGGTCGCGGAGGAGTGCGGTGTCGCCTGCGACGTCGGCGCCCTGCTCGACGTGCACGACGTGCACCTCGTCGGCACGGCGCCCGACGGTCGGACGCAGGACTACCACGGGGTCCACCTGATCTATGCGGGCACGGTGGGGCCCGACGCCGTCCCGCGTGTGGTCGAGGTCGACGGCACCACCGACGCGGTCGAGTGGGTCGCCGTCGCGGACGTGACCGAGGGACGCCGCGAGGTGCTCGACGTCGTACGCCACGCGCTGAGCCTGGCCGTCACGGGCTGATGGCCGACGCGCGGGAGCTCGTCGCCGCGCTCCGGCGCGCGGGAGTCGCAGGCGCCTCGGCGTCGGTGCTCGACCGTGCGCTCTACGCCTCCGACGCCTCGCTCTACCGGGTGGTGCCCGAGGCGGTGGCGAAGCCGCGCTCGCGCGAGGAGCTCCTGGCCTGTCTGGGGGTGGCGCGCGAGGTCGGCGTGCCGCTGACGATGCGCGGAGCGGGTACGTCGATCGCAGGCAACGCCGTGGGCCACGGGCTGGTGGTCGACACCTCGCGCCTGGACAGGGTGCTGGCGATCTCTCCGGAGCAACGGACCGCTGTCGTCGAGCCCGGCGTCGTGCACGCATCGCTCCAGGCGGCTGCCGCCCTGCACGGGCTGCGGTTCGGGCCGGACCCGTCGACGCACAGCCGCTGCACGATCGGCGGCATGGTCGGCAACAACGCCTGCGGCTCGCGGGCGCTGGGCTTCGGGCGAACGTCGGACAACGTCTCCGGGCTGGAGGCGGCCTTCGGCAACGGCTCGGTCGAGACGCTGGGGGAGGGGGCGGCTGGTGCGACGGCCGCTCGCCTGGCCGAGCTGGGCGCCGCGTCGCTCGGGCCGATCCGGACGCAGTTCGGGCACTTCGCGCGGCAGGGGAGCGGCTACGCGCTGGAGCACCTGCTGCCCGAGCGACTGGCTCCGCACCGGCTGCTGGTCGGGTCGGAGGGCACGCTCGGCGTCGTCCTCTCCGCGACCGTGTCGCTCGTCGAGGAGCCGGCCGCGCGGGCCGTGCTGCTGATCGGCTACCCGACCATGGCGGAGGCCGCGGACGCCGTGCCGGCGGTGCTGGCGTCCTCGGACGGCTTCCTCGCACTCGAAGGCCTCGACGCGCGCATCGTCGACGTCGTCCGGGTCCGCGGCGGCGCCGTGCCCGAGATGCCGCGAGGGGGCGGATGGCTCATGGCCGAGCTGACCGCTGCTTCCGCCGACGAGGCGGTCGCGCGGGCCACGCGGGTCGCCGCGACCGCGGGCGGGCTCGGCCACCGGATCGTGACCGACCACGCCGAGCAGCTGCGGTTGTGGCAGATCCGCGAGGACGGCGCCGGGCTGGCCGGACGCTCGCTCGGGCGCCCGGCGTACTCGGGATGGGAGGACGCCGCGGTCCCGCCGGAGAGGCTGGGTGCCTGGCTGCGTCAGTTCGACGAGCTGCTGGTGGCGCACGGCCTGCAGGGTGTGCCGTACGGGCACTTCGGCGACGGCTGCGTGCACGCGCGGATCGACTTCACCTTCGACGACGGCGGGGCGCGCTTCCGGAGCTTCCTGACCGAGGCGGCGACGGCCGTGGCCGCGCTCGGCGGGTCGCTCTCGGGTGAGCACGGCGACGGCCGGGCGCGGTCGGAGCTCCTGCCACTGATGTACGACGATGCCGCGCTCGCGCTGTTTGCGCAGGTCAAGCGGATCTGCGACCCCGACAACCTGCTCAACCCCGGCGTCCTGGTCGACCCGGCCCCGCTCGACGCGGACCTGCGACCGGCCCGGTCCGTGGCGCCGGTCCGGACCCGGCTGCAGCTCGGAGAGACGCTGGGGGAGGCGGCGCATCGCTGCACCGGCGTCGGGAAGTGCGTCGCCCCCGCAGCCGGCGGCGTCATGTGCCCGTCGTGGCGGGCGACGCGCGACGAGAAGGACTCCACCCGCGGTCGGGCCCGGGTGCTGCAGGAAGCCCTCGACGGATCCCTCGTCGCCGGCCTCGATGACCCGGCCGTCCACGAGGCGCTCGACCTCTGCCTGGCCTGCAAGGGCTGCAGCAGCGACTGTCCCGCCGGCGTCGACATGGCGGCGTACAAGGTGGAGGCGCTCCAGCAGCAGTACGCCGGATGGCGCACCGCACGCCGTCCGCGCGAGCACCGCACCCTCGGGTGGCTCCCGCGGTGGGCGCGTCTGACGCCACCGGTGCTCGCCAACCGGGTGCTCGACCGGCCGGTGCTCGGCCGGCTCGTCGCCCGGGCCGCCGGTGTGGATACACGACGCTCGCTGCCCCGGTTTGCGGCGACGAGACTCCGCGATCTCGTCGAAACCCGGGTCTCGACGCGCCACAACCCGGGTCTCGAGGCGGCAAAACCCGGGTCTCGGCGGGTGTGGATCTGGGCGGACACGTTCACGGACCGGTTCACCCCGGAGGCAGGCCTCGCCGCTCTCCGCCTTCTCGACGACGCTGGTCTCGACGCGCGGGTGATCCCGGCCGATGCCTGTTGTGGCCTCACCTGGCTGGCGACCGGCCAGGTCGACGGCGCCCGCCGCGCGATCGCGCGAGCTGTCGAGCGGCTGCACCCCTACGTGACCAGCGGGGTGCCCGTGATCGGGCTCGAGCCGAGCTGTCTGGCCACCCTCCGCGACGACGCGGAGCGGGTCGTGCCGGGAGAGCGGACCACTGCCGTCGCCCACGGGATCAGCACGCTCGCCGAGCTGCTCGCGACCCTCGAAGGCTGGCGACCGCGGGACCTGACCGGCGTCGAGATCGTTGCCCAGCCGCACTGCCACCACAGCTCGGTGCTGGGCTGGTCCGCCGACGAGGCCCTGCTCCGGCAGGCCGGTGCGACCGTCACCCGGGTCGACGGCTGCTGCGGCCTGGCCGGCAGCTTCGGCGTGACGCCGGAGCACCACGACGTGAGCGTCGCGATCGCGGAGACGGGGTTGTTGCCGGCGGTCCGCGCGGCGGGACCGGGCGCCGTCGTGCTGGCTGACGGGTTCTCCTGTCGCTACCAGCTCGACGACCTCGCGGGGGTCCGTGCGCTGCACCTCGCGGAGCTGCTCGCCGGCCAGAACCCGTGACTCGACGCGCCAAAACCCGGGTTTCGACGCGCCAAAACCCGGGTTTCGGGGCGCGAAAACCCGGGTCTCGGCGGGCAATAGGATGAGCGCATGCATCCCCGTTACCGCCGTCTGGTCATTCCCGCGCTCCTCACCGGGCTGATCCTGATCGCGGTCGTCGCCAAGTTCGTCAACTGATGTCCGAGCCGCTCCTCCGCGCACAGATGCGGGTGCGCACGCTCCTCCTCGACGGGGAGCAGATGGTCCGGGCCGTCGCGTCCGGGCGCCAGCGCGGCACCGAGCCCGCCTGGCGCCGCGCCGAGCTGCGCTACGTCGACCTCAAGGCCGGCCGCCACCTCCAGATCACGACGTACGACGCGACGCAGGCGCACACCGCCAACCACGCGGTCGGTGATGCCGCGCGTGACGCCGTCGATGCCCTGCTCGAGGTCCCGTTCGGCAACTGGCACGTCGAGACGCTCACCGAACAGCACCAGATGCGGGTGACGAAGAAGCACGAGGCGTTGATCCACACGACCGCGCGGGCCACGCCGGTCGACGCGGCCCAGGTCGTCCGCGGGCACGACAAGCCCAAGGAGCGCCTGCTGGCCGAGGACCACCCGGTGCTCGTCGAGCTCGGCATCTCGGACAGCCAGGGTCGGATCAAGCCCAGCCGGCAGGCGAAGTACCGCCAGGTCGAGGAGTTCGTCCGTCTGCTCGATGCCAGCGTCACCGACGCGATCAAGTCCGGCAGCCTCCGGCGGCCGACGAAGGACGACCCGCTGCGGATCGTCGACCTCGGCTGCGGCAACGCCTACCTGACCTTCGCTGCCCAGGCCCACCTCGGCGCCACGCTGCCCGTCCACCTCACCGGCGTCGACGTGAAGCAGCAGTCCCGCGACCACAACAGCGCTGTCGCCGAGCGGCTCGGCCTCGACATGGACTTCGTGGTCGGCACGATCGCCGCGGCCGAGCTGCCGCAGGCGCCCGACGTGGTGCTCGCGCTGCACGCGTGCGACACCGCCACCGACGAGGCCCTCGCACGGGCCAGCGAGTGGCAGGCCGCGCTCGTCCTCGCGGCGCCGTGCTGCCACCACGACATCGCGGCGCAGCTGCGCAAGGCCCGCACCCCGTCGCCGTACGCCATGCTGACGCGGCACGGCATCCTCCGCGAGCGCTTCGCCGACACGCTGACCGACGCCGTTCGCGCCGCGATCCTGCGACTGCTCGGCTACCGCGTCGACGTGGTCGAATTCGTCGAGTCGGAGCACACCCCGCGCAACACGCTCCTGCGTGCGGTGCGCACCGGCGGCGTCGTCAAGGGCGGCTCGGTCCGCAAGGAGTACGACGAGCTCGTCGACACGTGGGCGATCCGCCCCCACCTGGCTGTGCTGACCGGCATCGCCTCGACGGAGGGCGTCACGCTCGATGCGTAGCCTCCTCGTGGCCGCGCTGGTGGCGGCACCGTTCGCCCTCGGCGCTGCCGTCGCGGCGCCTGCGGACGACACCGCTGTGGGCCATGAGGTCACCCGCTTCACCGATCCCGACATCATCGAGTCGTCGGGCCTCGTCGTGCTCGGCGACGATCTCGCGGTCACGATGAACGACTCCGGCGACACCGCGCGCGTCTTCACCGTCGACCTCGCGACCGGCGACACCGTCGGCGTCACGCACTTCGACGGCGCGGCCCACGACCTCGAGTCCCTCGCGCCTGCCGACGCCGACCACGTCTGGGTCGGCGACACCGGCGACAACGGCAAGGACCGCCCCGACATCACGGTGACCAAGGTGCCGGTCGGCCGCGGCGATCGCACGGTCGAGGGCGAGACCTTCCACCTGACCTATCCCGACGGCCCGCACGATGCGGAGACCCTGCTCGCTCAGCCGCGCACGGGTCGCCTGTTCGTGGTCAGCAAGAGCCCCCTCGGTGGCGCCGTCTATGCCGCGCCGGCACACCTGAGCGCCACGGGCACCAACATCCTGGTCAAGGTCGCCTCCGCGCCGGCGCTCGCCACCGACGGGTCGTTCCTGCCGGACGGCCGGCACGTCCTCGTGCGCAACTACTTCAAGGCCACCGTCCTGACCTTCCCGGGCTGGCAGGCGGTCGCCGACTTCACCCTTCCGCAGCAGCAACAGGGCGAGGGACTCGGCGTACGCGCGGACGGCACGGTCTTCCTCTCGTCCGAGGGCGCTGACCAGCCGGTGCTGCGCATCGACCTGCCGGCGTCCGCCCGGGCCGCGCTCGCAGCGAAGCCAGTCGCTCCGACCAGCGGCCCGACGACTGCCGCGTCGTCCCCGAGCGCGGCGCCCACCCCGTCGTCTCGCCCGGCAACCACACAGCACGACTCCGGCTCCGGTGGAGGCGTCTGGGTGCTGGCCCTCTTCGGCGCGCTCGGCCTGCTGCTGCTCAGCGGCATCGTGAAGCTGCTCCGCGGCTGATCTCGCTGCACGTCGGATCGGTTACATCAGACCGGTCGGGGGAGTAGGTTGCGGGCGTGAGCAACACCCCCGCCCTCTTCAGCCCGAAGCGCACTCTCGAGCAGCGTCGTCAGGCCGTCACGAACCTCTGGGACTTCCTCGTGCGCGGCGGCATCGCCGACCTGTCCCGGACGCCGGGCGAGGTCATCGACACCGGCCGCCTGCGGCGCCTCACGCGCTACACGCCCAAGCCGGGCATCCCGCAGGTCGAGGGCCCCGTCCTGCTCGTGCCGCCGCTCGGCGCGCAGTCGCTCTGCTTCGACCTGCGCCAGGGCTGCTCGCTGGCCGAGCACCTCGTGCTGACCGGCCGCCAGGCCTATCTCGTCGACTACGACGAGGTGCATGCCAGCAACGACAAGACGGTCGGCATCGAGTTCTGGATCAACGACGTCATCCCGTCCGCGATCCGCCGGGTCTCCGAGGAGCACGGTGGCGCGAAGGTCAACCTCATCGGCTGGTCGCTGGGTGGCCTCATCGCCACCGGCACGGTCGCCACGCACCCGGAGCTCCCGGTCAACACCGTGACGGTCTTCGGCAGCCCCTTCGACATGTCGAAGGTCCCGCTCCTGATGCCGTTCCGGATGATCGGCAAGGCCACGGGCGGCCGGATCCTCGGCACCGGCATCAAGGCGATCGGCTCGATCCCGTCGCCGATCGTCAGCCTGGGCTTCAAGGCGACCGCCATCCCGACGTACCTGCGCAAGCCGATGAAGATCTGGAGCCGTCGCGACGACCGCGACTTCCTCGGCCAGATCCAGGCCGTCGACGCGCTGATGAACAACATGCTGGCTTACCCGGGCAAGGCGACGCTGCAGGTCTACCTGCAGATGGCGATGCGCAACGAGGTGGCGACCGGCAAGGTCCAGGGCCCCAACAAGCTGGTCGACTTCGCCGACGTGCACGTGCCCGTGCTCGCCGTGGCCGGCACCGCCGACGTGCTGGCGCCCATCCCCGCGGTGCACCACGCTGCAGAGATCCTCACGGGCAGCCCGGAGGTGCGTCTCGTGACGGCGCCCGGCGGCCACCTCGGCCTCCTGACCGGCACGTCTGCCGCGACGACGAGCTGGAAAGAGCTCGACGCCTTCCTCAACGACTACAACTGAGGTACGCCGTGCGCGTCGGTGTCCTCCGCGGCGACATCACCACGGAGCACGTCGACGCGATCGTCAACGCTGCCAACAGCCGCATGCGTGGCGGCGGTGGCGTTGACGGCGCGATCCACCGCGCGGGCGGGCCTGCCGTGCTGGCCGACTGCGTCGCGCGCTTCCCGGACGGCCTGGCGACCGGCGATGCCGGCTGGACCG
Source organism: Nocardioides jejuensis (assembly GCF_004337475.1). Classification (GTDB taxonomy): domain Bacteria; phylum Actinomycetota; class Actinomycetes; order Propionibacteriales; family Nocardioidaceae; genus Nocardioides; species Nocardioides jejuensis. The sequence continues at coordinate 86,622 of NZ_SJZJ01000004.1, forward strand.
TCGCGGGTGACCTGCCCGCGCGCTGGGTGATCCACACCGTCGGGCCGGACCGTCATGCCGGCCAGACGGATCGGGCCCAGCTCGTCTCCTGCTACCGGCGGTGTCTCGAGGTGGCCGATGACCTCGGAGCGCTCACCGTGGCTTTCCCGCTCGTCGGTGCCGGGGTCTACGGCTGGACCGTCGAGGAGTCGGCAGGGGCTGCACTCGAGGCCTTCGCGGCCACGTCGACCCGGGTCGAGGAGGCGCGCTTCGTGGCGTTCAGCGACGCGGCGTACGACGTGGTGGCGGGGCTCCTCGCCTGACGTCCCCTAGAGCCGGCCGCGCAGAAATGACATCGGGCCCGCCACCTCGCGGTGACGGGCCCGACGTACGGCAGGTCAGGAGACGATCAGAGCGCGCCCACGACGAAGTCGATGGACTTCGTCAGCAGCTCGATGTCGCTGGCGTCGATCGCCGGGTACATCGCGATGCGCAGCTGGTTGCGGCCGAGCTTGCGGTAGGGCTCGGTGTCGACGATGCCGTTGGCGCGCAGGACCTTGGCAACGGCAGCAGCGTCGATGTCGTCGTTGAAGTCGATCGTGCCGATGACGAGCGAGCGCTCGTCGGCCTTCTCGACGTAGCAGGACGTGTTGGCACCGGCGTCAGCCCAGCCGTAGAGGGCGTTGGAGGAGGCGGTGGTGCGCTCGACCATGCCCTTCAGGCCGCCGTTGGCGTTCATCCAGTCCAGCTGCTCGGCCATCAGGAAGAACGTCGCGATGGCGGGCGTGTTGTAGGTCTGGTTGAGGCGCGAGTTGTCGATCGCGGTCTGCAGGTCGAAGAACGCCGGGATGTGACGACCCGACTCCTTGATCTCCGCGACGCGGGCGATCGCCTTCGGGGACATCAGCGCGAACCAGATGCCGCCGTCCGAGGCGAAGCACTTCTGCGGGGCGAAGTAGTAGACGTCGACCTCGTTGAGGTCGACCGGCAGGCCGCCGGCGCCCGAGGTGGCGTCGATGAGGACGAGCGCGTCGTCCGCAGCACCGGCGGGGCGCACGACCGGCGCCATGACGGCGGTCGAGGTCTCGTTGTGCGCCCAGGCGTAGACGTCCACGCCCTCCTCGGCGACCGCGACGGGGCGGGTGCCGGGCTCGGACTTGATGATCGACGGCTCGGCGAGCCACGGGGCGTCCTTGGCGGCGGTGGCGAACTTCGAGGAGAACTCACCGAACGTGAGGTGCTGCGACTTCTCGCGGATCAGGCCGAAGGTGGCGATGTCCCAGAACGCCGTGGCGCCGCCGTTGCCGAAGACGACCTCGTAGCCCTCGGGCAGGTCGAAGAAGGTGGCGAGGCCCTCACGGACGCGGCCGACGGTGTTCTTCACGGCGGCCTGGCGGTGCGAGGTGCCCATCAGGGAGGTGCCCGTCGCGGCCAGCGCGTCGAGCGCGCCGGGGGCGATCTTCGAGGGGCCGGCGCCGAAGCGGCCGTCCTTGGGGAGCAGGTCAGCGGGGATCTGGATCTCGGTCACGGCGAGAGCCTTTCACGAATGTGGTTGTCGCGGCACCTGACCCCGTTGTCAGGGTCCTATTGTGACAGCGTGATGGAGATCGTCCGGGTTCCGTATGACCATCCGGACGCCATCACCCTGATGGACCGGGTGCAGCAGATCTACACCGAGCGCTACGGGGGTCCGGACGCGTCGCCGATGGACCCTGCCGAGTTCGCTCCGCCCGCGGGTGAGTTCTTCCTCGGTTTCCTCGACGGAGCTGCTGTCGCGACGGGCGCCTGGCGCCACGTCGGCCTCGACCGGCTCGGCTCGACGGCTACCGCCGAGGTGAAGCGGATGTACGTCGTCGAGGACATGCAACGCCGTGGCCTGGCCCGGCTGATGCTCGCCCGCCTCGAGCAGGCGGCTGCGGCAGCGGGCCACGACGTCCTCGTGCTGAGCACCGGCTCGATGCAGCCCGAGGCGATCGCGCTCTACGAGTCCTCGGGCTATGCGCCGGTCCCCGGCTGGGGCGTGTACGCCGACCACCCCGGCGCCTTCTTCTTCGGCAAGGCGATCGCGTCGTGACGGGCATCGTCGGCGACCTCGCCGACTGGATGCTCCACCTCGACCCGCTCTGGGTCCTGCTCGTGGTCGCGCTGCTGGTCTTCGCCGAGGACGCCTTCTTCCTCGGCTTCGCCATCCCGGGGGAGACGGCAGCGGTCATCGCGGGTGTGGCAACCGCGCTCGACCACGTCTCCCTCCCCGTGGCGATCGTGGTGGTCGTGGTGGCCGCGATCCTCGGCGACAGCGTGGGCTACGAGGTCGGGAAGCACTTCCTCGGGCCCAAGGTGCTGGGCCGGCCGTTCCTGGACCGCCACCGGCACCGGATCGAGGGGGCGCAGCGGCTGATCCGCCGACGTGGCGGCCTGGCGGTCTTCATCGGCCGCTGGACGGCGCTGCTGCGCGCGATGATGCCGGCGCTCGCCGGGGCGTCCCACATGCGCTACCGCACCTTCGTGATCTGGAACGGCATCGGTGGCATCGCCTGGGGTGTCACGTTCGTGATGCTCGGGCACGTCGCAGGCACGTCGTACCACCAGATCGAGAAGCGGGCCGGGCACTGGGTGGCGATCGGCTTCGGCGTCATCGTCGTGCTCGGCGTACTCCTCTGGCACCTGCGCCGGAAGGCAGCCGAGCGCGCGGAGGAGCGCGTCACATGACGAAGGGCCGGCCCCGCAGTGCGGAACCGGCCCCTCAGGGAGATTTGCTTACAGCGCCCACTCGGCCTTGTAGCCGGCGACCTCGGAGGCCGGTCGCGTCGCCGGGCCGGTGTAGACCGCCGACGGGCGGATCAGGCGACCGGTCGTCTTCTGCTCGAGGATGTGCGCCGACCAGCCACCCGTGCGGGCACAGGTGAACATCGAGGTGAACATGTTGGCCGGGACCTCGGCGAAGTCGAGGACGATCGCGGCCCAGAACTCGACGTTGGTCTCGAGGACGCGGTCGGGGCGACGCTCGCGGAGCTCGGCCAACGCGGCCTGCTCCAGGGCCTCGGCGACCTCGTAGCGCTCGGCACCGAGCTCCTTCGCCGTACGACGCAGGACGCGGGCGCGGGGGTCCTCGGCGCGGTAGACGCGGTGGCCGAAGCCCATGAGGCGCTCGCCGGAGTCGAGGAGGTTCTTGACGTACTTGCGCGCGTCACCCTGCTGCTCGACCTCCTCGATCATGCCGAGGACGCGGGACGGGGCGCCGCCGTGGAGCGGGCCGGACATCGCGCCGATGGCGCCGGAGAGCGCAGCGGCGACGTCAGCACCGGTGGAGGTGATGACGCGGGCGGTGAACGTCGAGGCGTTCATGCCGTGCTCGGCAGCGGAGCTCCAGTAGGCGTCGATCGCCTTGGCGTGACGCGGGTCCGCCTCGCCCCGCCAGCGGATGAGGAACTTCTCGGCGAGGGTCTTGCCCTCGTCGACGAGCTTCTGCGAGACGACGGGCGTCCCGACGCCGCGGGCCGACTGGCCGGCCCAGGCGAGCACCATGACGGCGGCGCGGCCGAGGTCCTCGCGGACCTTCTCCGGCGTCGAGTCGTAGGTGTAGGTGATGCCGAACGCGGGGGCGAGCTGGGCGATCGCGGACTGCAGGTCGACGCGCACGTCGCCGGTGTGGACCGGGAGCGAGTACGCCTCGGCGGGCTGGAGGCCCGGGTCGAAGGTGCCGTCGACGAGGAGGCCCCAGACCTTCTCGAACGGGATGCGGCCCGCGATCTCCTCGATGTCCACGCCGCGGTAACGCAGCGCGGAGCCCTCCTTGTCGGGCTCGGCGATCTCGGTCGCGAAGGCGACGACGCCCTCAAGGCCCTCGTGGACGACGGGGCCGGTGTTCTCCGCGGCAGTCATGGGTGCTCCTTGCTCAACGCGGTCTGGAATGTGCGGCCGCGCCTTGATCGGAAAGGCGGCCTTCCGCATTCAAGCATCATGGAGTCATGGACGAGCAACTGCCCACCCTCCGGTCCGAGTACGCCGCACGCTCGCTCGTCGAGGCAGACCTCCCGGCTGACCCGATGGATCTCTTCCGTGACTGGTTCGTCGATGCGCGTGAGCTGACCGAGCCCAACGCGATGGTGGTCGCCACCGTCTCGGCCGACGGTCAGCCGTCGAGCCGGATCGTGCTGCTCAAGGGTCTGGACCAGCAGGGCTTCCACTTCTTCACCAACCAGCGCTCCCGCAAGGGGGAGGAGCTGGCCGCCAACCCGCGCTGTGCGCTCCTCTTCCCGTGGCACGGGCTGCGCCGGCAGGTGCGGGTCGAGGGCGTGGCGACGCCGTTGAGCCGCGCCGAGATCGACGCCTACTTCCACCAGCGTCCGCGCGGCGCGCAGCTCGGGGCCCTGGCCTCGCCGCAGTCGCAGCCGGTCACGCTCGAGGAGCTCAACCAGCGCTTCGCCGACGCCGACGCGGCGTACCCGGAGGAGGTGCCGGTGCCCGACGGCTGGGGTGGGTACGCCGTCCGCCCGCACGCGATCGAGTTCTGGCAGGGCGGGGTGAACCGCCTCCACGACCGGTTCCGCTACACGCTGACCGAGGCCGGCACGTGGGCCGTGGAGCGCCTGGCCCCCTGACGCCGACATGGCAGAAGTGGCCGTCGAGATGGCAGAAAGTTCTGCCATCTCGACGAAAAGAACTGCCCTCTCGACTTGTGAGTGAGCGCTCACTCACTTAGAGTGGTTGGCATGTCCAGACGTGCCGCACGCATGACCGCCGATGACCGGCGTACCCAGTTGATCGAGGTGACCCTGCCGCTCCTGCGGGAGCACGGGCGCGCCACGACCACCCGGCAGATCGCCGAGGCCGCGGGGATCGCGGAGGGCACGATCTTCCGCGCCTTCGAGACGAAGGACGAGCTCTTCCTCTGCGCGCTGGAGCAGGCGTTCGACCCGAGCGACCTGATCGAGCGCACCGAGGCGATCGACCTGTCCCTGCCCCTGCGGGAGCGGATGGTCGCGGCGGTGACGCTGCTCCAGGAGCGGTTCAACTCGATGTTCACGCTGATGGCGCGCATGGGGATGCTCCAGCCGCCGCGCGCCAAGCGGCACACCGAGGAGCTCCGCGCCCGCGGTCTCGCCGCCATCGAGGCGCTCCTCGCCCCGGACGCGGAGGCCTTCCGCGTCGACGTACCCCAGGTGGCGCACACCCTGCGCCTGCTGACCTTCTCGGGCAGCCACCCCCACCTCACCGAGGGCCGGCTGCTCTCACCCGACCAGATCGTCGATGTCGTCCTGCACGGCACCCTCGCCCCCACCAAGGAGAAGTGAGTTGCTGATCCAGCTCCTGCGCACCCAGCTGCGCCCCTACCGGACGTGGCTGACCCTCGTGGTCGCGCTGCAGTTCCTGAGCACGCTCGCGATGCTCTTCCTGCCCCACATCAACGCCAAGATCATCGACCAGGGCGTCGCCCGGGGCGACGTCGGCTACATCTGGAGCATGGGCGGCGTCATGCTCGCCGTCAGCCTCGGACAGATCCTCTGCTCGGTCATCGCGGTCTGGTTCTCCGCGCGTACGTCGATGGGCTTCGGCCGCGACGTCCGCCGCCAGGTCTTCCACCGCGTCGGCTCCTTCTCGAGCCGGGAGATCGCGCAGTTCGGCGCCCCGTCGCTGATCACGCGCGGCACCAACGACGTGCAGCAGGTGCAGATGCTCGTGCTGATGGGCCTGACCATGCTGGTCAGCGCCCCGATCATGATGGCCGGCGGCATCATCATGGCGATGCGTGAGGAGCTCGGACTCTCGTGGCTGCTCGCCATCACCGTGCCGGCGCTGCTGGTCACGGTCGGCTTCATCATCAGCCGCATGGTGCCGGGCTTCAAGGTCATGCAGGTCCGCATCGACACCGTGAACCGGATCCTGCGCGAGCAGGTCACCGGCATCCGCGTCGTACGGGCGTTCGTGCGGGAGCCGGAGGAGAAGGCGCGCTTCGCCGCGGCCAACGAGGACCTGACCGTCGTCGCCCGCAGCACCGGCCGCTGGATGGGCACGATGTTCCCCACGGTCATGCTGATCATGAACGTCTCGATCGTCGGCGTGTACTGGTTCGGCGGTCACCGCATCGACAGCGGCGAGATGCAGATCGGCTCGCTGACGGCGTTCATGAGCTATCTGATGCAGATCCTGATGAGCGTCATGATGGCGACGTTCATGCTGGTCCAGGTGCCGCGTGCGGCCGTCTGTGCCGAGCGCATTTCCGAGGTCCTGGACACGGACGCGTCGGTGCGTCCGCCGGTCGCTCCGGTGACGCTGGAGGACCCGCGCGGCATGGTCACCTTCGACGGTGTCGGCTTCGCCTACCCGGGCGCGGGGGACCCCGTGCTGACCGACATCTCGTTTACGGCGCTGCCCGGGCAGACGACGGCGTTCGTCGGCTCGACCGGCGCCGGCAAGTCGACGCTCGTCGACCTCGTCCCTCGTCTGTACGACGCGACGGCCGGCGCCGTCCGTGTCGACGGTGTCGACGTGCGCGATCTCGACCCCGAGGCGTTGTGGTCGCTGATCGGGATCGTCCCGCAGAAGTCGTTCCTCTTCAGCGGCACCGTGCGCAGCAACCTGCAGGTCGGCAAGGGCGACGCTACGGATGAGGAGATGTGGGCGGCGCTGCGCGTCGCGCAGGGTGAGGACTTCGTCCGCGCGCTGCCCGAGGGCCTCGACGCCCCGGTCGCCCAGGGTGGCAGCAACTTCTCCGGCGGCCAGCGCCAGCGCCTCGCGATCGCGCGGGCCCTCGTGCGCAAGCCGAAGATCGTCGTCTTCGACGACTCGTTCTCGGCGCTCGACGTCGCGACCGACGCACGCCTGCGCCGGGCCCTGCCCGAGGTCACGTCGGAGTCGACCGTGCTCCTGGTCGCCCAGCGGGTCAGCTCGATCCTCGATGCCGACCAGATCGTCGTCCTCGACGACGGCCGCATCGTCGGCGTGGGCACGCACCACTCGTTGCTCGAGGAGTGCCCCACGTACCAGGAGATCGTCCGGTCCCAGCTGACCGAGGAGGAGGTGGCCTGATGAGCACCACTGCCAACAAGCCCGCGGGCCAGATGAAGCAGACCGAGCGCGTCGTGATGGGCGGCGGCCCCGGCCGCGGCGGTCCGTTCGGCGGCGGCCAGGTCGGTCAGAAGGCCAGCGACTTCAAGCCGTCGCTGAAGCGGTTGCTGCGCCGGATGGCACCCGACCGCGCGCGCATCGCGGGCGTCGTGCTCCTCGGTGTCGTCTCGGTAGCCTTCTCGGTGATCGCGCCGAAGATCCTCGGTCACGCGACCGACCTGATCTTCCAGGGTCTCTTCGGCAACCGCCTGGGCGCCGAGCACGCCACGAAGGAACAAGCCGTCGAGGCCGCGCGGGCAGCCGGCGACGGCACCTTCGCCGACATGCTCTCGAAGCTGGACGTCGTCCCCGGCGTCGGCGTCGACTTCGGCGCCGTCGGCTCGGTCCTGCTGATCGTGCTCGCGGTCTACGTCGCGTCGGCGCTCGCGGGCTGGCTCCAGGGCTGGTTCGTCACCGACGTCGTCCAGCGCACGGTCTCGGACCTGCGCGAGGAGGTCGAGCAGAAGCTGCACCGCCTGCCGCTCGGCTACTTCGACCGCCAGCCGCGCGGCGAGCTGCTCTCGCGGGTGACGAATGACATCGACAACCTGTCCCAGTCGCTCCAGCAGACCCTGGCCCAGCTGCTCACCTCGATCCTCACCGTCGTCGGCGTGCTCGGGATGATGTTCTGGATCTCGCCGCTGCTGGCCGTCATCTCGCTGGCTGCCGTGCCGCTGACGATGATCATCAGCAAGCAGGTCATGGGCCGCTCGCAGGGGCTCTTCGTCGAGCAGTGGCGGCGCACGGGTGCGCTCAACGCGCAGATCGAGGAGACCTTCTCCGGTCACGCGCTGGTGCGGGTCTACGGCCGGCTGCCGGAGGCCGAGGAGCGGTTCGCCGAGCAGAACGAGGCGCTCTTCAAGGCCTCCTTCGGTGCCCAGTTCGTGAGCGGCCTGATCATGCCGCTGATGATGTTCGTCGGAAACCTCAACTACGTGATCGTCGCCGTTGTCGGTGGCCTCAAGGTGGCGTCGGGTTCGATGAGCCTGGGTGACGTGCAGGCGTTCATCCAGTACTCGCGCCAGTTCACCCAGCCGCTGACCCAGGTCGCCTCGATGGCGAACCTGCTGCAGTCGGGCGTGGCGTCGGCCGAGCGGGTCTTCGAGCTGCTCGACGCCGAGGAGGAGTCCGAGGAGCCGGCCGCGACCGGCGGCCCGGGCGTCACCCGGGGCGCGGTCCGCTTCGAGGACGTCGCCTTCTCGTACGACGAGGACCGGCCGCTCATCGAGGACCTCTCGCTCGACGTCCAGCCGGGGCAGACCGTCGCCATCGTCGGCCCGACCGGTGCCGGCAAGACGACGCTGGTCAACCTGATCCTGCGGTTCTACGAGCTCAACGGCGGACGGATCACGCTCGACGGCGTGGACATCGCCGGCATGCAGCGCCGCGAGCTCCGCGACCGGATCGGCATGGTCCTGCAGGACACCTGGCTCTTCGAGGGCACCATCCGCGACAACATCGCCTACGGCCGCCCTTCCGCGACCGAGGAGGAGATCCTCGAGGCGGCGAAGGCGACGTTCGTGGACCGCTTCGTGCACTCGCTGCCGGAGGGCTACGACACGGTGATCTCGGGTGACGGTGGCTCGGTGTCGGCCGGTGAGCGTCAGCTGATCACGATCGCGCGGGCCTTCCTGTCGGACCCGGCGCTGCTGATCCTCGACGAGGCCACCTCGTCGGTCGACACCCGGACGGAGCTGCTGCTGCAGCACGCGATGGCGGCGCTGCGGTCTGATCGGACCAGCTTCGTCATCGCGCACCGGCTCTCCACGATCCGCGACGCCGACCTGATCCTCGTGATGGAGGACGGCCGGATCGTCGAGCAGGGCTCGCACGTCCACCTGCTCGAGGCCGACGGCGCGTATGCCGCGCTGTACCGCTCGCAGTTCGAGTCGGCGGTGGACGCCGCCTGACGCCCCTTCGTCGAAACCCGGGTTTTGGTCCGCCGAAACCCGGGTTTTGGCGTCATGAAGCGCGGGTTGTGGTGCGGAAAACCCGTCGACTCCCGGTGTCCTGCGGCGTACCGTCGAAGGACACGAGAAGGGAGGTGGTCCGCCAGATGATTTCTACAAGGACGCGTGAGGTGGCTGCGCGCTAGCGCACGCACAGGTGGCGTCGCCGCTGTGCTCATCAGCTGCTGGCGAATCCACCGCGGTCACCGCGACCCGCAGGCCCCGGCCCTCGTCCTGGCCGGTTCCATGGCCTGCGGGTCGTGCGCATTTCTCGCTCAGTCGTGCAGGATCCAGGTCGCCGTGTCGGCGTCGCCCGGACGGTCGCCGCTGCACAGCAGCACCTCGCCGTCGGCCAGCAGAGCGCGCAGTCGCTCGGCCCCGATCGACGTGTCCGCGGTGTTGAGGTGGCACACGAGCCGGCCCCGCCGGATCACGAGCTCGGTCGGGGTGCCCTCGACCTCCAGCTGCGGATCGGTGCCGCCGAAGCCGGCCAGCACCTCGCGGCGTACGGCGAGGACCCGGCGTACCCACTCGAGGGTGGAGTCCGCGACGCCGGTCTGGGCCTCGACCGAGAGGTCGGTCCACTCCTCGGGCTGGGGGAGCCACGGCTGCCCGTCGCCCGGCCCGAAGCCGTAGGGCGGCTTGCTGCCGGACCACGGCATCGGCACGCGGCACCCGTCGCGGCCGCCGCGTCCCGGCACGTTCGCCCGGGGGTCCTGACGGAGGTGGGGCGGTACGTCGACCTGCGGGAGGCCGAGCTCCTCGCCCTGGTGGATGTACGCCGACCCGGGCAGCGCCAGCATCGTCAGGAGCGCCGCACGCCAGCGGGCAAGCCCGAGGTCGCCGCCGCCGTAGCGGGTGACCGGGCGGACCACGTCGTGGTTGCCGAGCACCCACGTCGGCGCAGGCACGACAGACAGCGTCTGCTCGATCACCGCGCGGAACGCCTCCGCCGACCAGGGTGCAGCGAGCCAGTGGAAGTTGAACGCCTGCTGCAGCTCGTCGGGGCGCACGAAGTCGGCGATGTCCTCGGGGTCGCGGACCCAGGCCTCGGCGATCGCCATCCGGTCTCCGTCGTACGCCGCGAGGAGCTGGTGCCAGTGCCGGTAGACCTCGTGCACCTCGGGCTGGTTCCACATCGGGGTGTGGGAGGGCCGCTGGGTGATCAGTGACTCGCCGGGGTCGGCGGACTCGCCGGGCGCGAGCTGCTGGTCAGGGAGCCCGGGGGCCTTGAAGAGCCCGTGGGCGACGTCGATGCGGATTCCGTCGACGCCCCGGTCGAGCCAGAACCGCAGGATCCGCTCGAACTCGGCCGGAACGTCGGGGTGGTGCCAGTCGAGGTCGGGCTGGGAGGTGTCGAAGAGGTGGAGGTACCACTCGCCGGGCTCGTTGACATCGGCAGGAACCCGGGTCCACGCGGGGCCCTCGAAGCGCGAGATCCAGTTGTTGGGCGGGCCCTCCACGCCGTCGGGGCCGATCCGCCCCGGACGGAAGAGGTAGCGCTCACGCTCGGCCGAGCCCGGCCCGGCTGCCAGCGCTGCCTGGAACCACGGGTGCTCGCTCGAGGTGTGGTTGGGCACCAGGTCGACGATCACCCGCAGCCCCAGCTCGTGGGCGCGCGCCAGCAGGTCGTCGGCGTCGGAGAGCTGTCCGAAGAGGGGGTCGACGTCGTAGTAGTTGCTGACGTCGTAGCCGTGATCGGCCTGCGGAGACGCGTAGAAGGGCGTGATCCAGAGGGCGTCCACGCCCAGGTTCCGCAGGTACGGGAGCCGGGACGTGATGCCCGGCAGGTCGCCCACACCGTCGCCGTCGGAGTCGGCGAACGAGCGGACGTAGACCTGGTAGACGACGCCGTGGAGCCACCACGGGTCCGTGCCCTGTGTCGTCGGAGCGCTCATGCCTCGACTGTGCCAGAGCCCTGTGAACGCCGCGTGTCGCGGGGATGGGGAATGATGGGTGCCGTGAGCGACCTCATCGACACCACCGAGATGTACCTCCGCACGATCTACGAACTGATCGAGGAGGGGATCGTCCCGCTGCGCGCCCGCATCGCCGAGCGCCTGCACCAGAGCGGTCCGACCGTCTCCCAGACCGTTGCCCGCCTCGAGCGCGACGGCCTGCTCACCGTCGAGGGCGACCGCCACCTCGAGCTCACCGAGACCGGCCGCCAGCTCGCCACGCGGGTCATGCGCAAGCACCGTCTGGCCGAGCGCCTGCTCACCGACGTGATCGGCCTCGACTGGGAGCTCGTGCACGCCGAGGCCTGCCGCTGGGAGCACGTCATCTCCGAGCAGGTCGAACGCCGCCTCCTCGAGCTGCTCGGCAACCCCACCGAGTCGCCGTACGGCAACCCGATCCCGGGCCTCGAAGAGCTCGGCCAGGAGGGTGAGGCCGACGACTTCATGGACGGCGTCGAGCCGCTGGCCGCGATCACCGGCCCCGGCGAGGTCCGCGTGCTGGTGCGTCGTATCTCCGAGGAGACGCAGAAGGACGAGGCGCTGATGTCGGCGCTGCGTCGCGTCGGCGCTCTGCCCGGCCAGACCGTCACCGCCGCCCCGACCCGCGAGGGCGTCCTCGTCGGCTCCGGCGGCGAGACCGCGGAGGTCATGCTCGACTCCGCCGACCACATCTTCGTCAGCCGCCGCTGACCTGTTCGGCCCCGGGTCCGCCGGTCCTCCGGCTGGCGCCTACCCGGCTTCGGGCTCGCTCGCTGCGCTCGCTAACACCCTCAAGTGCCGGGCAGACCCCACCCTGCGGCCCGGCGGAGCGTGGTCGTCGGGCGTCTCAGCTGCCGTAGCGCAGCTGTGCCCGGGCCTTTGCCTTGGCGGCCTCGGTGGCACGGTCCTTCGGCGGCGCGTTGGTGACGAGCCGGTCGAGCAGGTGCTGAGTGATGTGCGCGATCCCGTGCACGGCCTCGTCGAACGCAGCCTGGTTGGCCTGCGACGGCTTCACGGTGCCGCTGACCTTGCGGACGAACTGGATGGCTGCCGCAGTCACCTCGTCGGAGGTGGCCGGCGGCTCGAAGTTGTTGAGGGGGCGGATGTTGCGGCACATGCCTTCACGGTAGCCCGGAGTCGTCCGCCTGAGGCCTACCAATTGCTAGGCCTCAGACGGACGACCTCAGAGGAAGCGGGCGGAGTCCTCGGTCACCAGCGCGACGCGTCCGTCCGGAAGCGGGACGGTACGGAGCGCGGCGACGTCGTCGTACCCCTCGGTGCCCTTGAGGTTGTGGCGCTTCAGCGAGCCGTCGGCGCCGACCTTCAGGACGGAGACCCAGCCGGTCATGCCGCCCGTCCGGCCGTACCGCGCGATCACCGTGTACGCCGTGTGGCTGGCCGGCACCCAAGTGAACTGGCGCGGGTCCTGGCCGGCCATGACCTGGATGTTCTGCGCGTAGGTGTTCTGCCCCTGGCGCACGGGGTGCTTCGGGTCGGTGAGGTCGAAGACGGCCACCTTGCCGCCGCGGCTCATGCCCTGGTCATCGGCGTCGATGCCGAGCCCGAGGATCTTGTGGTCGCCGATCGGGTGCAGGTAGTCGGAGTAGCCGGGCACCTTGAGCGAGCCGAGTGCCTTCGGGTGGGCGGGGTGCGAGAGGTCGACGGCGTACAGCGGGTCGACCTGGCGGAAGGTCACCAGCACGGCCAGGTCGTCGAACCAGCGCACGGACTGGATCTGCTCGCCGATGCCGAGCCGGTCGACGCGACCGAGCGGCTCGAGCGACCCCTTTGCCTCGCGCAGCGTCACCACCGAGTTCCAGTCACCTGTCTGGCTCGTCGGACTGACGGCGACCCGCAGGGTGCCGTCGACCGCATCCATCGCCCAGCGGTCGTCGACGTTGCCCTCCACCTCCCCGCTCCCGAGGTACGACGCATCGGTGCCGTCGAGCCGGAACGCGTGGATCTGCGTGGTGCCGTCCGCGCTGCCACCGCCGGGCCACGGGCCGGGCATGATCCGGTGGACGAGCGGCCCCACGCAGTCCATACAGCCGCCGCTGAAGCCGGACGTCGCGAGATAGAGCCGGTCGGTCGACGAGTAGACGATCTGGGACCCGGTCGCCACCCCCGTGGATGACCGGACCTCAGGCGTCGACCCCGACCAGCCGACGATCGACACCGTGCCGGCGCTGGTGAAGTCCTCGGGACGTGCCATGTCGGCGCAGTCCACGACCTGCTTCGTGCTGCCTCCGTCGGTGAGCGACGGCAGCCAGTCGCTGATCGTCGAGTGCGCGAGGACCTGGCGGTTCTTCGCCAGAGCCTCCTTCTCGGTGAGGCTGCCCTGCGGGCTCACGAAGTCGAGCATCGGCAGTCCGGTGCCGAGCACGAGCCGGACCGTGTCGCCGTACTGGCGCGCGGACAGCAGGTTCGCGGCGTACGACGTGGAGTCGGTGATCTTCGGCGAACCCGGCGTGGAGAGGTCGACCGTGTCGACGCGCGTGCTGGCGGTGCCGGTGGCGTCCCACCGCTGGGAGAACACGACGGCGTCGTCGCCGACGAGCAGGAGCTCCGGCTGGGCCTTCTGGTTGCCGGGGAGGTCGAGGCGCGCGATGCGCTTCGGGGCCTTGCCGGTGACGTCGTAGACGACCAGATCGTCGCCGACCATCCGCAGCAGCACCGAGCCGTTGGTCTTCACGACGTCGGGCTCGTCGACGCCCGACTCCTGGACGTTGGTGCCGGTGGCGCTGGAGCTCTGGCTGTTGAGCGACTTCCCGGCGGCGGCCGCTTCGGGGGCGGCCGCGGTGCCCGCCAGGTCGGCCCGGTTCATCAGGAGATCGGTCGCGCCGTACATGATCCCGCCGCCCCATCCCCACGCGGTGACGAGGTCGCGGGTGTTGTCGACGTACCAGCCGAGGAGGCTGTCACAGTCACCCGCGGCGACGAGGGAGAGGTCGCCCGCAGCGAGCGGGTGGCCGGCCGCGAGGGGCGGCGCCTTCGTGGCCCGGGGTGCGGGGGAGTCGGGGCCACCGACGCTGACGCCGAGCGCGAACGCCCCGCCCAGGGCGAGGGCCGCGACGCCCGTGATCGCGAGGGTCTTCGAGGTCTTCATGCACCTGTGACGCGCGGCACCGTGAAGCGGTTCCCGTCGCGCGGGGAGGTGCGGCAGAGTGGCTCCATGAGCACCGACCGCGAGTTCGACATCGTCCTCTTCGGCGCCACCGGCTTCACCGGTGGCCTGACCGCGGAGTACCTCGCCCGCAACGCCCCGGCCCGCCTGCGTTGGGCGCTCGCAGGCCGCAACGCCGCCAAGCTGGCCGCGGTCCGCGACCGGCTCGCCGGCATCGACCCGCGGCTGGAGACGATGGAGCTCGTGGTCGTCGACGCCGGCGACCAGGCGGCGCTCGAGCTCGTCGTGGCCCGCGCCAAGGCGGTCATCACCACGGTCGGCCCGTACCTGGCGCTCGGCGAGCCTCTCGTCGCCGCCTGTGCCGCCCAGGGCACCGACTACGTCGACCTGACCGGCGAGCCGGAGTTCGTCGACCGGATGTACATCAAGCACCACGCGGCCGCCGAGGCCAGCGGCGCTCGCATCGTCCACGCCTGCGGCTTCGACTCGATCCCGCACGACCTCGGCGCGTACTACACCGTCCAGCAGCTCGACACCTCAGGACCGGTGACGCTGCGCGGCGTCGTTCGGTCCGACGCGATGGCGTCCGGCGGCACCTTCCACTCGTTCCTCGGTGCGGCGAGCCGTGGGCGCCAGATGATGCAGGCGGCCAAGGAGCGCAAGGCCGTCGAGCCGCGCCCCGAAGGTCGGCGCAGCCGCGCCGTCGCCGGTCGTCCGACGCGCGACAAGTCGCTCGGCTACTGGCTGCTGCCGCTCCCGACCATCGACCCGATGGTGGTCGCCCGCAGCGGCGCGGCGCTGTCGTCGTACGGACCCGATTTCCGCTACTCGCACTTCGCCGGCACCAAGACCCTCCGGTACGCCGTCGGCGGCGCCGCCCTCGTCGGTTCCATCGCCACGGCGGCCCAGGTCAAGCCGCTGCGTGAGGCAATGGGCAAGCGGATGCCGCAGGGCGAGGGTCCGAGCGAGAAGAAGCGCAAGAAGTCGTGGTTCACCGTCGACTTCATCGGCGAGGCGGGTGGGCGCACGATCCACACGCGCGTGTCGGGCGGCGACCCTGGCTACACCGAGACGTCGAAGATGCTCGCCGAGTCGGCGCTCTGCCTCGTGTTCGACGCGAACCCGCCGACCGCGGGCATGGTCACCACCGCCCAGGCGATGGGGGAGTCGCTGATCGCTCGCCTGCAGGCGGCGGGCATCCGCTTCCAGGTGGTCAGCTGACCACCTGCGCTCAGATCTGCGCTTCGACCACGCGCACCAGACGGGCGCCGGCCCGGAGGTGCGGCGGCAGGTCCCACCGCTCCGCGTCGGGCCGGTGCAGCGTCGCCTCGCGGAAGCCTGCGTCGCGCAGAGCCTGCTCGGCGCTCGCCACGTCGGCGAAGTGGAAGTGGATCCGGCCGCGCACGAACGCCCCCAGGAGCGTTGAGAACGTCGTCAGCGCCGCGCTCCGGTTCTCCCCTGCGAGGTGCAGGTCGGAGAGGTACAGGCCAGCCGGGAAACGGTGCAGCTCCGTGGCGAGCCGGGCCCACAACCCGGTCACGGCCTCGGTCGGCAGGTAGTTGAGCAGCCCCTCGGTGATGACCGCGGTGCCGACCGTCGGGTCGAGCTGTGCCATGACCGAGGAGAGTGCGTGCGGGCCGGCGGTGGCGAGGGCGTCGAAGTCGACGACCCGGTGCGTCGCCGATCCGGGGCCGCCGACGCGCGCGAGCGCCTGGCGCTTCAGGGCCGCCATGCCGGGCAAGTCGGCCTCGACGTACGTCAGCTTGTCGCCGTACGTCGTCGCGTACTGGTGTCCACGCGGGGAGAGGCCGGCCGCGATCTCGACGACCTGACCGATCCGGCCGCTCTCGATCGCCTCGGTGAGCAGGGCATCCATCGCACGGTGCCGACCGAGGAGCAGCCCCTCCAGCGTCGGGCCGCCGGTCGCTGCGGAGGCGGCCATCGCCGGGCGGAGCCCGTTGTAGAGCACGGCGCCGGTGCGCGTGGCGAGGCCCGCGGGGCCGATGCCGTGGCGTGCCCAGACATAGCCCGTGTAGTGCGCAGTGGGGCTGATCGCCGCCGAGGTACGTCGCAGGGACATGTCGTGCCTTCCTCGCGCGCGACCCCACAGTCGTGCGTGGCGCCCCAGGCAGGATTCGAACCTGCGACACCCGCTTTAGGAGAGCGGTGCTCTGTCCCCTGAGCTACTAGGGCCACGTCCCGGACGGTGCTGCCAGCCGCGACGGCGTACATCCTTGCACGGTCCGATCGCGCCCACGGGCGGGGATGCTTTTGTCCGATCGCGCTGCACCCGTCACAATGCAAGGAACGTGCGGAGCCTTTCTGTCGGGGGAGGGGGTCACGCCGACTCCGACCCCGAAGGATTCCGTTGAGCCAGCTGAGCGCCGCCCGGCATCGCGCCGCTGCTTCGCGGCAGCACCACGTGCTCCGGATCTTCGGCTACTGCCTCCTGGCCCTGACCGTCGGGATGACGCTCTTCGTCTGCTTCACCTATCGCACGCTCAACGCGAACCTTCACGTCGTCGACCTCGACGGCCTGCTGTCGAACCGCCCGGCCAAGGTCAACACCGGTCCCAAGGGCCCGCTCAACATCCTCGTGATGGGGTCGGACTCGCGTGACGGCAAGGGCAACAACATCGACGGCCTGACCAACGAGGGCCAGCGCTCGGACACCACGATCATCGTGCACCTCTCCGCCGACCGGAAGCACGCGTACGGCGTCAGCCTGCCGCGCGACGCGATGGTCCAGCGTCCCGACTGCAAGAAGCGCAACGGCGACACGATCCCGGGCGGCTTCGACATGTTCAACGCTGCGTTCTCGTACGGCGGGCCGACCTGCACGATGCAGCAGGTCGAGCAGCTGACGGGCATCCGGATCGATGACTTCGTGGTGGTCGACTTCGGCGGCTTCAAGGACATGGTCGACGCCGTCCACGGCGTGAAGATCTGTGTGCCGGAGGACGTCGACGACACGGTCGGCAACATCCACCTCAAGGCCGGCACCCGCGTGGTCAAGGGCAACGAGGCGCTGGACTACGTGCGCGTGCGCCACGGCATCTCCGCCAACGGCGACATCGGCCGGATGAAGCGCCAGCAGGTCTTCATCGCCTCGATGATCAACAAGGTGATGAGCAAGGGCACGCTGACCAACCCGGTCCGCCTGATCAACTTCCTCAAGGCGGCGACCAAGTCGCTCACGGTCGACAAGGGCCTGGGCGACCTGAAGAAGATCGCTGACCTCGGGCTGCAGTTCAAGGGCATCAGCCTGGACGACATCAAGTTCATCACGGTGCCGTTCGAGGAGTACCCGCCGGACCACAACCGTCTGCAGTGGACCTCCGACGCCGACAACCTGTGGCGCAAGATCCGCAACGACCAGCCGCTGTCGAAGAAGCTCAGCTCCGACGCCGTGAGTGCCGGTGACGAGGGTGGCAAGGGCGACAAGGGCAAGCCCTCCTCGTCCGCCTCGCCGAGCTCGTCGCCGGGGGCGAACTCCACCACGGACGACGCCTCGCACGAGGAGATCGCCCGCGAGAACGGCCTCTGCACGTGAGCGACGAGCCCGTTCCGGAGATCGAGGCTGTCGAGACCGAGCCTGCGTGGAAGCGCAAGGCCCGTCTGGCTGCGGTCTTCGGTGACGTCCTGCCGGAGAGCACCGGCGACGACCGCGACGAGCAGCGCTCCGGCGGCACGTCGGAGGAGTGGCTCAAGCGTCAGGTGCCGCCGCACCACGGCTGAGCCTGTGCCTGCCTGTGGAGGACGCCAGCACGGGGCGGCGTGCCGTCCTAGCGTCGCGCCATGGACTTCTCGGGAGTACGCCGACGGCTCGCCGCCGCGCTGGGCGAGGTGCGCCGCACGATCCTCGTACGTCGCCGACTGTTGAGCGCGCTGTGCGCCGGTGTCGCGGTGCTGGCGACGGTGCGGGCGCTCGCGCCGCCACCTCCACGCATGGCCGCGACCCTGGTGGCGGCGCATGCGCTCGCCGCCGGTGACGTGGTCGGGCCGGCGGACGTCGCGAGCAAGGCGCTGCCCGTCGCTGCCGTGCCGGACGGTGCCGCGCGTGATCCCGTCGGGCGCACGCTGGCCGGCGCCATGGCGCCCGGAGAGGTGATCACCGATACGCGGCTGGTCGGCCCGACGTTGCTCGAGGGGCATGAGGGTTCCGTGGCGCTGCCGGTGCGCATCGCGGATGCCGACGTGGTGGCGCTGCTGCGGGTGGGTGACCGGGTGGATCTGTTCGCTGCCGACCCGGCCGCAGCGACGCCCTCGGGGACGCGGTTGCTGGAGGGTGGGCTGATCCTCGCTCTCCCGCGCTCCGCGGCTCGATCTGCGGATGGACAGAAGGGGAGCCTGGTGGTCATGGCGGTGACTCCGGACCAGGGAGCGGAGATCTCCGGCCACGCGGCGCGGGGTCTTTTGACCGTTGCCTTGTCCCGATAGTCTGCGACGGAGATCGCTCTGCTCGGTGCAGCGCGTACCGGTAATTTTGAAGGAGATCAGATGTCCGGTTTCAAGAACTTCCTCCTCCGTGGCAACCTCGTCGAGTTCGCTGTCGCGGTCATCATGGCGACCGCCTTCGGCAAGGTCGTTGCGGCGTTCGTCGCCTGGCTGACTGCCCAGCTTCCCGAGAAGTCGCTGAAGTACTTCGCTGACGACCCGAAGACCTTCGGTGCGTTCATCAACGCCCTGATCGCGTTCATCCTTCTGGGTGCGGTCGTCTACTTCTTCGTCGTCGTGCCGTACACGAAGGCGAAGGACCGCTTCTTCCCGGGCGAGGCCGCTGGCCCGTCGGAGGTCGAGCTCCTCACCCAGATCCGCGACTCGCTCGCCAAGTGATCTGACGCAGTGCCGTCTCGAGGCCCGTCTCCCGCGAGGGAGGCGGGCCTCGTGCGTTCCTCTAGAATGTCCGCACCATGCCGACCTATCAGTACGCCTGCACCGCGTGCGGGCACACGTTTGAGCAGTTCCAGAGTTTCAGCGAGGACGCGCTGACCGTCTGCCCCGAGTGCGACGGCAAGCTCCGCAAGGTCTTCAGCGCGGCCGGCGTCCACTTCAAGGGCTCTGGTTTCTACCGCACCGACTCGCGCACCAGCTCCTCCTCGAGCAGCAGCTCCAGCTCCAGCTCGTCTGCCTCCTGACGCGGAGAGGGCGCCGCAGCGGCGTTCTGCCGTGCTGCCCTGTCAGCGGAAGCGGGTCATGCCGGACGGCGTTGCCGCCGCGTGCACCGGTACGTCGTGCGGCTCGGCCGGTACGCGTGCCAGCACCTCACCGTCGTGGAGCAGCACGCAGACGAAGGCATCCGGAGCGACGCGGTTGAGCGTCCGGTCGTAGGAGCCGCCTCCGCGTCCCATGCGGAGTCCGTCGGCGCCGACCGCGAGGCCCGGCACTAGCACGACGTCGGCCGTGGCGATCGCGTCGACTCCCAGCCGCGGCCCGGTCGGCTCGAGCAGGCCGCGACCGGCGGAACGCAGCCCGCTGGCCGAATTGTCCGAAGGTGACCGTCCTGCCCTCGCGGCGGACGACTGTCCTGCCTCGGCGGGGGCCCACACCGCCCAGTCGAGGTCGTTGTCCGGCAGGAGCACCGGCAGGATCACGCGCTTGCCTGCTTCGTGCAGGCCGGCGAGCAGCGCGCCGGTGCCGGGCTCGGACCCGACGGAGACGTACGCCGCGACGGTGGCCGCCCGGCGTACCTCCGGAGTGGCGAGGACGACCTCCGCGAGTGAGCGGCCCGCAACCCCCAGTGAGGCGACGTCGAGCGAGCGGCGCGCAGCGAGAAGTTGGTCACGCAGCGCCCGCTTGGCGACCGTGACAGCGGGCTCCGACATGCGGCCAGCCTACGAGGCGTCGCCCGTCGGAGCGGGAAGCGCCCTACGATCACCCGCATGGCAACCGACGCGCTCGCCGCTGCCCGCGACAAGATGGCCGAGGCCGGGGTCGACCCGGTCGCGATCGAGGTCTTCACCCACTTCTTCCACCAGGTGGAGGAAGGGGCCACGGGCATGATCCCGGAGTCCACGATCGAGCCGCACGACATGGCCGCCCTGGCGGACATCGACGTGCCCGAGGAGGTCGCCGCCGAGGCGATCCGGCACACGGCGGTGATCAAGCTCAACGGCGGCCTCGGCACGTCGATGGGCATGGACCGCGCGAAGTCGCTGCTCTGCGTGCGCAAGGGGCTGAGCTTCCTCGACGTCATCGCCCGGCAGGTGCTCCACCTCCGCCAGCAGTACGACGCGCCCCTGCCGCTGCTCTTCATGAACAGCTTCCGTACCAGCGCGGACACGATGGATGCCCTCGGCCGCTACACGGACCTGCCGGTCCCGGGCCTGCCGCTGGAGTTCCTGCAGAACAAGGAGCCCAAGCTGCTGGTCGGCTCGCTGCAGCCCGCCACGTGGGAGAAGGACCCGACCCTGGAGTGGTGTCCGCCGGGCCACGGCGACATCTACACCGCGCTGGTCGGCACCGGCATCCTCGACGCCCTGATCGAGGCTGGCTTCCGCCATGTCTTCGTCTCCAACTCCGACAACCTCGGCGCCGTGCCGGACGCCCGGGTCGCGGGCTGGTTCGCCCAGTCGGGGGCGCCGTTCGCGATCGAGGCCGTCCGGCGTACGCCCAGTGACCGCAAGGGCGGCCACTTCGCCCGCCGCATCGAGGACGGCCGCATCGTCCTGCGCGAGTCGGCGCAGACCCTCGACTCCGACAAGGAAGCGCTGGCGGACCTCAACCGGCACCGGTTCATGTCGACCAACAACCTCTGGTTCGACCTCGCCGCGATGAAGGCGACGCTGGCCGAGCGTGACGGCGTGCTCGGCCTTCCGCTGATCCGCAACGAGAAGAACGTCGACCCCGGTGACGCGTCGTCGCCGAAGGTGATCCAGATCGAGAGCGCCATGGGTGCTGCGATCGAGGTCTTCGAGGGCGCGACCACGATCGAGGTCGGCCGCGACCGCTTCGTCCCGGTGAAGACGACGGACGACCTGCTCGTCCTCCGGTCGGACGTCTACGACCTCGGTGAGGACTACGCGCTGGCCCAGGCCGCGCCGGAGCTGCCGTTCGTCGCGCTCGACGGCGCCGTCTACAAGCTCGTCGGCGACTTCGACCAGCGCTTCCCCGACGGCGCCCCCTCGCTGCGCGAGGCGAAGAGCTTCACCGTCCAGGGCGACTGGACCTTCGAACACGGCGTCGAGGTCAAGGGAGAGGTGACGCTGGCGAAGCAGCCGGCCGCCCAGCGCGTCCCTGCCGGCACGGTTCTCGCGGAGGACTGAGATGGCCGGCCACGGACCGCTGACGTCCGTCGACGAGCACCTCGGCCGCATCATCGACGCGGTCGAGGCGCTGCCGCCCGCCGTGGTCCCGCTCAGCGAGGCGCTCGGCCTGGTGCTTGCCTCTGACGTCGTCTCGCGCCTGCCCCTGCCGGCGTTCGACAACTCCGCGATGGACGGGTACGCCGTCCACCAGCGTGACTGCATCGGTGCGAGTGCCGAGTCGCCGGTGCATCTCCCCGTCGTCGGCGGCATCGGCGCCGGAGCTGCTGCCACGGAGGAGCTCGCTCCCGGCACGGCCGTGAAGATCATGACCGGCGCGCCGGTCCCGCCGGGGGCCACCGCGGTGGTGCCCTACGAGTGGACCGATCGCGGCGCGCACGAGGTGCAGATCTTCCAGCAGCCGGTCGTGCAGCAGAACATCCGACGTGCCGGCGAGGACGTCGACGAGGGCGACCTGCTCGTCTCGGCCGGCACGGTCCTCGGCCCGCGCCACCTCGGCCTGCTGGCCGGTGCGGGGGAGGGGCGCGTCGCCGTACGCCCGAAGCCCCGCGTCGTGATCATCTCGACCGGCAGCGAGCTGCGCGAGCCCGGACAGCCGCTCGGTCCGGGCCAGATCCACGACGCCAACTCGACGTTGCTCGCCTCGGCCGCGCGTGCCGCCGGCGCATCGGCGTTCCGGGTCGGCTCGGTCACGGACGAGCCCGGCACCTTCCTGGAGACGCTGCAGGACCAGCTCTCGCGCGCCGACGTGATCGTGACGAGCGGTGGCGTCAGCCAGGGTGACTTCGACGTCGTCAAGGCTGCGCTCCGCGACCGGCTCTGGTTCGGTGGCGTGGCGATGCAGCCGGGCAAGCCGCAGGGGTTCGGCACGATCGACGGGATCCCGGTCTTCACGCTGCCCGGCAACCCGGTGTCGGCGTACCTCTCGTTCCAGCTCTTCGTTCTCCCTGCGCTCCGCAAGCTGCAGGGCCGGACCCGCCTGGTGCACCCGTTGCGCGAGGCGCGCTGCAGCAAGGGTTTCGGCTCGCCCGTCGGCAGGCGGCAGTTCGTCCGGGCGGCGTACGACGCCGGGCTGGTCGCCCCGGTCGGCGGCCACGGCTCGCACCTGCTGGGTGACCTGGCTGCTGCCAACGCCCTGATCGTCGTACCCGAGCAGACCGGTGAGGTGCAGGCGGGCGATACGGTGCAGGTCCTGCTGCTGGACGAGGAGTACTGATGGGCGACCGCCTCACGCACGTCGACGCGTCGGGTGCTGCCCGCATGGTCGACGTCTCCGAGAAGGACGTGACCACGAGGGTCGCGACCGCCTCGGGCCGGGTGCTGGTCTCCCCGACGGTGATCGGCCTGTTGCGCGGCGAGGGTGTGCCGAAGGGCGACGCGCTCGCGGTGGCTCGCATCGCCGGGATCATGGGCGCGAAGAAGACGCCCGACCTGATCCCGCTGTGCCACCCGCTGGCGGTCTCCGGCGTGAAGGTCGAGCTGACGGTCAGCGACGATGCTGTCGAGATCACGGCCCTCGTGAAGACCACCGACCGCACCGGCGTCGAGATGGAGGCCCTGACCGCCGTGTCGGTCGCGGCCCTCACCGTCGTCGACATGGTCAAGGCCGTCGACAAGGCGGCGGTCATCACCGACATCCGGGTCGAGACGAAGACCGGCGGGAAGTCAGGGGACTGGGCCCGATGATCGCGGGCGTCGTGATCGCCTCCAACCGCGCCTCGGCCGGTGTCTACGAGGACGAGACCGGGCCGCTGATCGCCGCCTGGCTGCGCGAGCGCGGCTTCGAGACCTCCGTCGCGGTCGTCCCGGACGGGGCTCCCGTCGGAGAGGCGATCCGGGCTGCGGTCGACGCCGGCGCCCGGGTGGTGCTGACCTCCGGGGGCACCGGGCTGACGCCGACCGACCGGACGCCGGAGGCGACGCGGCCGCTCCTCGACCGTGAGGTCCCGGGCATCGCCGAGGCGATCCGCCTCCGCGGCGTGCAGGCCGGCATCCCGACGGCGGCGCTGTCGCGTGGCCTGGCTGGGGTGGCGGGCGACTGCCTCGTCGTGAACCTGCCCGGCAGCAAGGGTGGCGTCAAGGACGGCCTGGCCACCCTCGACGGGATGCTCCTCCATGCCGTCGAGCAGATTCCCGGCAGCGACCATCCGCAGATCGGCTGACCCCGCGATGGTCTGGCCCGTCACCCTCCGCCACGGCGCACTCACCCTGCGTCCGCTCGTGATGGGCGACAACCGGGCGTGGAGCGACCTGCGGGCGGCCAACCGTGACTGGCTGCGCCAGTGGGAGGCCACGATGCCTCCGGGCGGCGGCGGTCGGCCCACGACGTTCCGGGGGCTGGTCCGTCGACTCACCCGGATGGCCAGGGACGGGCAGGCGATGCCGTTCGCGATCGAGGTCGACGGAGCGTTCGCCGGCCAGCTGACGGTCAACAACATCGTGCGGGGCTCGGCGCTCTTCGCCTCGGTCGGCTACTGGATCGGCCAGGAGTACGCCGGCCGCGGTCTCACGCCGCTGGCGGTCGCGCTCGCGATCGACCACTGCTTCGGCGCCGAGGGCCTGCACCGGGTCGAGGTCGCGATCCGTCCGGAGAACACCAACTCCCTGCGCGTCGTCGAGAAGCTCGGGATCGAACGCTGTGGCTACGCACCGCGCTACCTGCACATCAACGGCGACTGGCGCGACCACGTCCTGTTCGGGATCACGCGCGAGGAGTGCCCCGAGGGGCTGGTGAACCGCCTTCTCGGCGGTGAATCCCACTCGTCACACGAGTGATTTCCCGACACACCTATGGACTTGCGTCTCATCCTGCGCTAACGCTCCTAACCTCAGAGCGTGGACGTCACCTCTCTGATCTTTGTGGCCCTGGCCGTGGCCTGGGCCGTCTACCTCGTGCCCAAGGCGCTGCAGCACACCGACGAGGCCTCGGTGAGCCACTCCGTCGAGCGCTTCTCGTCCGCGCTGCGTGTCATCGCCCGCCGCGAGGAGGTCGCGACCGCTGCTCCGGCCGAGGTGGCTCCCGTCGCGACGGCGCCGCAGCGCCGCCCCTCCGCCACCCAGATCCGGGCCCGCCGTGAGGCTGCTCGCGTCGCTGCGCAGCGACGCCGTCGGGTCCTGGGCACGCTGCTCGTCCTCAACGTCCTCGTCGCGGCCCCGGCCGCGTTCGGGCTGATCGGCTGGTCGTGGCAGGCCGTTCCGGCGACCCTGCTCGTGGCCTGGCTGGTCACCTGCCGCCTGATGGTCCGCTCGGAGCAGGCTGCCAAGGCCGACGTCTGGGCGCCGACCCGCGTCCGGATGCCGCGTCGCACGGAGGAGTCCCCGGTCGCTGCTTCCCCGGCCGACCAGGAGTCCGACGTCCCCGCGGAGACCCTCGTCGAGCGCAACGACCAGGGCTTCGACGAGGTCGGTTCCGACGCCGACACCACGACGATCGCCGCGGTCAAGGAGGAGCTCTGGAACCCCGTTCCGATCACCCTCCCGACGTACGTCACGAAGGACGCGGCCACGCGCCGCACCGTCCGCACGATCGACCTCTCCTCGCCCGGCGTGACGACGTCCGGTCGCACCGAGGAGGACGCCGCGATCGCGCGCGAGGCCGACGAGGCAGCCCGCGCGTCGAAGCTCGCCGCGATCGCGCGGTCCATCCGCAAGAGCTCCTGATCCGGCCCCTCGCGGACCGGCACCCGATTTTCGACGTTCACGCTCCGGGTGCTATGTTTTCGCACGCAACACGCGCAAGCGTGAAGCGGCTGGGGGTATGGCGCAGCTGGTAGCGCGCCTCGTTCGCATCGAGGAGGCCAGGGGTTCGAGTCCCCTTACCTCCACCAGCAACAGAAGGCCCGGTCCACCTGGACCGGGCCTTCTGCTTTCTCCTCGTACGCCGCGTCAGTTGCTGCCCGGCAGGTCCGTCAGCTCATCCAGCGGGACCCCCTCGTAGGTCTTCGGCTGGCCGTTGCCGCCCTCGCGCCCGGCGGGCTCGTCCATGCGGGTGGCGGTGAGGTCGCGGGGCACCATCCGGAACCCCTGCCAGTGCAGCTCCATCGGGGACTGGTCCTCATCACGCGGCACGTGGTGGAAGCCGACCGCGACCCACGACACCGGGTCCGTCAGCGGCGCGAGGTCGGCAGCGACGTAGTCGGGTACGCCGTCGCCGCAGGTCTCGTCGTTGCCGGTGGCGAAGACCTGGCAGGCGTCGTAGTTGGTGAACGCGACGTCGTAGCCGTGCCGGGCGCCGTGCTCGGTGTCCTCGCTGAACTCGAACGGGTCCGTCGCGCCGAGGTCGATCTCGTAGGAGATCGGGTGGCCGTCGGCGTTCTTCGTGCCGGGGGCGACGACGCGCCACCAGCGGCGGCTCGCACGCTCGGCCTCGGTCGCGTGGCCGAGGCGCCTCAGCGCACCGTCCATGAGCGGCGATTGCTTGCCCTGCTGGCCGGTCGGGGCGGCGTCGTACTGCTCGACGGCCAGGGGGCCGGTGCCGAGGGCCCAGTGGATCCGCCAGACCGCGTTGTGGGAGTGCGAGGCGGCGTGGTCGTGGTCGCCCGAGCCCACGGCCGAGCCGCGCGCGGAGTCGCCGGTGTAGTCGACGGGGGAGAGGTCGCCTGTCGCGCCGAGGTCCGGCGTGATCGAGCCGTCGGCGCCGAACGTGTAGCGGGTGACGTACTCGTACCAACCCACCTTGGAGACGGTCGACAGGGTCCACTGGTCCTTGCGGGCGGCGGTGACCGCGCCGTTGGCTGCCGATCGGTAGGCGAGGCCGGCGTCCGTGACCTCGCTGCAGAGCACCTTGCGCGTGGGGATGTCGCCGAACGTCGAGCCGTCACCGATCGTGGGCACCGCCAGGCCGACCAGTTCGCCGGCACACTCCTTGGAGCTCAGGTCCTGCATCTTGGTGCCGCCGAAGCCGGCGCTGGTGATGTCCTCGGTGAGACGGGTGCCGGTGTCGTAGGGGACCTCGAGCTGCGCGAGCGAGATCTCGTGGGCAATTGGCAGGGCCTTCGCGCCGGGCGCCGTGAGGTCGACGTTCGTCAGCACCATGCCGCGCTTGGCGTCGACGTGCAGGCACATCGTCCAGGCCGCGCCGCTGGAGAGGGTCCGGGTCAGCCCGACTGCCCGCTCGCCGCAGTGCGCCTTCGCGTCGACGGCCGTGCCGGCACCGCCGAGCGACCCGGCTGCGGCGGTCGCTCCTCCGTCGGGTGAGCCACTCGCCTCACCGCCGCAGGCCGAGAGCGACAGCGGGATGCCGAGGAGGGCGACGGAAGCCAGGGCGAGGCGACGCATGGGGTGACCTTAGGGGAGGACGGCGTGACAGGGGCCGCACCCACTCACGTGGATGCGGCCCCTCCCGGAACGGATCAGCGAACGATCGTGCCCACGCACTTCGTGCTGACGGCGGAGTTGCCCAGGCCGATGCTCGGGCCACCCGCGGCACGGTTGACCGCGACGTTGAACGCCGACAGGTCGATGCCGCTGACCCGGCGTACGCCCGTGCGGGAGACGCAGGTCGTGGTCCGCTGGCTGTTGACCTGGATCGACACGTACTTCGTCACGGCCGCGAGGAACGGGTCGAGCGCCTTGCGGAGCGGGATCGTGAGCGCGCCCGTCTTGAGGTCGGAGATGGCCAGGCCGTAGAGGTTGGCTCCGGCATCGCCGATCAGCAGGTCCCGGAGCGGGTAGACCGCCTTGTTCGCGAGCGGGACGAGCACCGTGTTGACCAGACCGTTGAGGGTCTTGCACAGCGCAGGCCCGGCGGTCCCGGTCGGCAGGCACGTCGCCGGTCGTGCGGTCGTGCCGCCGAGGTTGACGTTCCAGGCCGAGGTGGCAGTGCCGAGGGGCGACTTCAGCTGGGTGATGAAGTCGACGGTGACCGAGCTCAGCGCGGCCTGCACCTCACCGACCGCGATCGTGACGACCTCGTTGATCAGGTCGTGGATCGTCTCGGCGATCATCGGGTAGATCTCGTCGTCGATGATCTCGGTGTTCGGGTTCTGGTTGTTGAGTCCGTTGGGGTCGCCCGGGCGGACCGTCTCGCCCGGCAGCAGAGGACCATCGACCACCTGCTGGCCGTGCATGGCCTGATCCAGGTGCAGGGTTGCCTTGCCCTTCGAGAAGTCGATCGTCAGGACGTGGTTCTTCGTCGTGATCGGCTTCGCGAGGAGGCGCTTGAAGATGGTGTCCTGCATGCGCGAGTGCACGCGTGCGGTGAGCGTGGCCCCGGCCGGCAGCTTCGAGGTCAGGGACGTCAGGGAGAGCGCCTTGTTGATGGTGCTCTCGGTGAGGGTGTCGAACGTGCCCACCGCGTCGTAGAGCTGCGCGGCGGCGTCGTCGATGGCCGGCGAGTGCAGGTCGAGGTCGGCCTGGCCCACCTTGTAGCGGCCAGGTCCGCCCACCCCGTCGGGATCGAGCATCCGGCCGCCACGGGCGGTGATCTCGGATCCGCCGACCCCGAGGCGGAGCTCGGCCTGGTCGACGAGGGCGCCGGTCAGGTCGGCACCGCTCTGGCGCATCGCGCCGAGGAGGTCGATCGTGATCGGCTGGACGCCGCCGTCCGGGCTGGTGAAGGTGATGGCGCCGGTGCTGCCCAGGACGCCCGAGATCGCGGATGCGTCCAGAGCGCTCGTGGTCGTGGAGCGCGATGCCAGCAGGTCGACGTCGCCGCGGACCAGGCCGGCGTACGGGAAAGCGGTGAACTGGCCGCTCTGGTTCGGACCCGGGTCGGTGCTCCAGGTCGCGGAGGAGCCGGCCACCGACTGGCCGCCACCGGCGAGGAAGCTCGCCGAGGCCTGTGCGGTGCTGCCCACCACCACGGTGTCGGCACCGGCCGGGATGGACTGTGCCACCAGCGTGAGGCCGGTGACGGCGCAGACCGCGAGTGCGCGCCGCGCAAGGTTGCTGCCCTGAGAACTGCCCCATTCAGCTCGACGGAACATCAGCTCTACCTTTCCTCGATTCACGGATGAGAAAAGGACGCATTCGGTCAGATTGGGTGACCCGAATTCCCCCACGTCCAGGGAAACTCAATCGACGGTCTGGACCGCATGTCAATGAAAAAGAAAAAGGACTTTTCTTTCCGGATTCGCGCCTCGCAGAAGGGATTCTTCTGCTATCCAAGGCCGTTTTCAGGCGTCGCTGGTGGGCGGGAATTCCCCGGTCAGCTCCGAGATCAGGTCGCTCTGCTGGATCTCCTGCTCGAGCGCGCCGCTCAGGTCGGCGGCGATGGTGCCGGGCTCGGCCGAGGGCTGCGGCGCGACGGAGGTCCACGCAGACTCGACGGCCTTGAGGACGTCGATCGTGCGCGCGCCGAGGACGGCCGGCTTGGAGAGCTCGCGCTTGACGTACTTCGCGACGAACCGCTGCAGCTCGGTGTCCACGCCGACGACCCGGTTGAGCAGCGTCGCCCGCAGACCCTCGGCCCGCAGCTTCACGCGGACCTGGTTCGGCAGCGGGGGAGCGACGTCGATGAAGATCTTGAGCTCCTCCATCGCCAGTGCGGTGAGGATCAGGGGGACCTCGAGCTCGGCATGGAAGCGGTGCCGGTCCAGCTGGAGGTGGACCTCGAAGGTGAGCTCCACGGGGAGCGTCACGCGGTAGGCGATCGCGTCTCCGGCGATCGGCCGCGCCGTGGCAGCACCGATGTGCCCCTTGGCGGTGACCTTGGCGAGCTTGCCGGGGCCGACTCCGAGCGGCCCGACGTCGATCGGCTGGCCCGCGAGGGTGTTCACACCGGCGAGGATCCGCTCCTCGGTGACGGCGAGCGCGAAGAAGCGCCGGCCGAACTCCTCGTAGGGAAACTGCTCTGCGTGCTCCATGGGCTGACCTTAGAGGTCAGATCCACCGGGTGAACCACATTCGCGCCTGCCACTCCCGGAGAGTGAGCAGATCGCCGGTCCAGATCGGCCAGAACCAGGCGAAGCCGGCGATCACCAGCACGAGGAACGTGCCGCCCACGATCGTCCCCGTCGTACGCCGCCGCGAGGGGCCGCGGTCGGGTCCGATCAGCTGCCCCAGCAGCAGCACGAGGGACAGGACGAGGAAGGGGGTGAACGCCGACGCGTAGAAGCTGAAGATGGGGCGCGCGTCGTTGAGCTGCCACGGCAGCCACGTCGAGGCGACACCGATCACGGCGATGCCGTGGCGCCAGTCGCGCCGCCCGATCCACAGCACGACCGAGGCGATCAGGGCGGCGGCTCCCGCCCACCACAGGAGCGGGTTGCCGAGGATCAGCACCTCGCGGATGCAGTGGCTGTCGGCCGCCGCGTCGCAGCCGTCAGTGCCGGGCTTGATGTCGTTGGTGACAGAGGCCGAGACCGGTCGGCTCAGCAGGATCCAGCCGCCGGGATCGGAGGCGTACGTGTGCGTGCTGCAGTTCAGGAACGTCGTGTGGAAGCGGTAGACGTCCTGGTGGTAGAGCCACAGGGAGTGCAGCGACTGGGTGACCTCTCCCAGGCCCGATGCGTCCTTCGCCTTCGCGGTCGACCACACGCGGCTGTCGTCGTACTTCACGTCCTTGAGCTCGGACTTGTCACCCTCGTCCGTGCAGGTGCCGTCCCAGCTCACGTAGCGGTGGTACTGCGTCGCGGAGAGGTTCTCCTCGTAGGTGTGCGCGTGCACGAGCCAGCCGGTCCAGCTGGCGACGTAGACGACCAGAGCGACACCGACGAGGTGCACGAAAGCGCCGATCCCGTCGAGGAACGCCGACTTCAGCAGGGCCATCCGTGTGCCCGTGGCGCGCCGTGCCCCGGCCGACCACACCCAGACCAGCAGGCCGAACGCCGCGAGCGGCCAGATCGCCGTCCACTTCGTGCCGCACGCCAGGCCGAAGCTGACGCCGGCGGCAAGCAGCCACGGGCGGAACAGCAGGCGCTTCTGCCCGTTCGTCATCAGCCGCGACCGCATCCACTGCCGGTCCGCGACGACGCAGTGCACCGCGAGCAGCAGGAAGAAGGCCAGGAAGATGTCGAGCAGGGCGAGCCGTGAGAGCACCAGCTGCATGCCGTCGAAGCAGAGCAGCAGGCCCGCGAGGAGGCCGAGCATCGTCGAGCCGGTCACCCTGCGCGCCAGCCGGACCATCACGAGCACCATCAGCGAGCCGATCACGGCCGATGCCACGCGCCAGCCGAACGGATCCATGCCGAATGCCTTCTCGCCCAGCGCGATCAGCCACTTGCCGACGTCCGGGTGCACCACCATCTCGGGACCGCTCGAGAACTGGTCCATCGTGTGGCCGGCGAGGATCTTCGCGTCCGCGCCGTCGGCGTAGTTGCGGGCGTAGCCGAAGTGGAGCATCGACCAGGCGTCCTTGGCGTAGTACGTCTCGTCGAAGGCGAACTCGCGGGGCGTGCCCAGGTGCCACAACCGCAGGAACAGGGCCAGCGCGAAGACGCCGAGGCTCGCTGCCCAGCCGGCCAGCCGCCCTTCGCTGTGCTGCGCATGGCGGCCGCGCTCGGCGGCGGAGGGGTACGGCGTGGGCACGCCGCAACCTTACGGACGAACGGTCACCTGGCGCGCGCCGAGCCGTGTGTCGCCCGCGGCTGGAATGATCGGCCCATGACTTCCGGCACCCTCGTCCTGGCCGCGACACCCATCGGCCGGGTGGAGGACGCACCGCCGCGCCTTGCGACCGAGCTGGCGGGCGCTGACGTGATCGCAGCCGAGGACACCCGGCGACTGCGCCGCCTGCTCACCGACCTTGGCGTCGAGACCAACGCGCGCGTCCTGTCGTACTTCGAGGGCAACGAGTCCGGCCGTACGCCGCAGCTGCTGGAGCTGCTCCTGGAGGGCAACCGGATCCTGCTCGTGACCGACGCCGGCATGCCGTCCGTCTCCGATCCCGGCTACCGGCTGGTGGCCGCGGCCGTCGAGCACGACGTGCACGTCACCGCGGTGCCCGGGCCGTCGGCCGTGCTGACCGCGCTCGCGGTCTCCGGCCTCCCGGTCGACCGGTTCTGCTTCGAGGGCTTCCTCCCGCGCAAGGCGGGCGAGCGGTCGCGCCGACTCGCCTCGCTCGCGGCCGAGGAGCGGACGATGGTCTTCTTCGAGGCGCCCCACCGGACCGGCGCCGTGCTCGCCGCGCTGGCCGAGGCCTTCGGGGGCGACCGGCCGGCGGCAGTCTGCCGGGAGCTGACCAAGACCTATGAAGAGGTGATCCGCGGCCCGCTCGCCGACCTGGTGACGTGGGCCGAGGGGGAGGTGCGCGGTGAGATCACCCTGGTCGTCCAGGGAGTCTCGGGTGGCGCGACCGTGGAGGCCGACCCGGCCGTCTGGCGGGCCCTGGTCGCCGAGATCGAGGCCGAGGGCGTGACCCGCAAGGACGCCATCCTCGAGGTCGCCCGCCGTGCCGGCGTACCCAAGCGTGAGGTGTACGACGCGGTCCACCGCGGTTGATCCGGGGCGGCTAGCGTGGGCTCCATGACCGAGCGGCTCACCCAGTTCACCAACGACGGCCTCACCTTCGACGTCATCGACTCCGGTCCGCTGGACGGCGAGCCGATCGTGCTGCTGCACGGCTTCCCCGAGCGCGGCAACTCCTGGAACGCCGTGGCCGCGATCCTCAACGACGCCGGCTACCGGACGTACGCGCCGGACCAGCGCGGCCTCTCGCGGGGCGCCCGGCCCACGAGCCGCCGCGCCTACACGATGCGGAAGGTGGCGGGTGATGCCCGCGCCCTGATCGACGCCGTCGGCGGATCGGCGCACCTCGTCGGCCACGACTGGGGCGCCGCGGCCGCGTGGGCGACGACGCAGTACCACCCGGAGGCCGTGCGCACGCTGACGGCGGTGTCGGTGCCGCACCTCGGCGCGATGACGAAGGCAATGCTGACGTCGCGCCAGGGCCTGAAGTCCTGGTACATGGGTGCCTTCCAGGCGCCGTGGCTGCCCGAGCGCCTGGTCAACACGGCGCCGTTCGTGAAGTGGATCCGTGCCGGTGGCATGAGCGACGAGCAGTACGCGCGCTTCCGCTCGGAGGTGGTCGAGGACGGCGCACTCCGGACCGCGCTCAACTGGTACCGCCAGCTGCCGTTCAACGACCCGCGCGACGCCTCGATCCCGGTCGCGACCCCGACGACGTTCGTCTGGTCCGACGCGGACCTGTACGTCGGCCGGTACGCCGCGGAGCTCTGCGAGCGCTACGTGACCGGCCCGTTCCACTTCGTCGAGCTGCCCGGCGTCTCGCACTGGATCCCGACGGAGGCTCCGGAGGCGCTGGCCGCCGCGATCCTGGAGCGTGTCCGCGGTGAGTGACCAGCCGCTCCGCACGCGCGCCGACACCGAGGAGAAGACCGGGCAGAAGCGCAACCGCGAGCGCCCGCCGGCTCCCGAGCCGCTGCCGCATGCGGTCGTCGACAACCACTGTCACCTCGACATCGCCGACGGTGATGCCTGGACGTCGCCCGCGGACGCGCTCGACGCCGCGGAGGCCGTCGGGGTGGGGCGCATCGTGCAGGTCGGTGTCGACCTCGCGGGCTCGACGTGGTCGGCGGAGCTCGCAGCCCGCCATGACCGCGTCCTCGCGGCGGTCGCTCTCCACCCCAACGAGGCGCCGCGGCTGGCCGCGGCCGGCACGCTCGAGGAGCACCTCGCCGGGATCGAGGCGCTCGCGGCCGACAACGAGCGGGTGCGCTGCGTCGGCGAGACCGGCCTGGACTTCTTCCGTACGTCGGAGGACGGCCTCGCTGCGCAGGAGGAGTCGTTCCGCCGGCACATCGACATCGCCAAGCGCCACGGCAAGGCGCTGATGATCCACGACCGTGAGGCGCACGACGCCGTCCTGCGGGTCCTCGACAGCGAGGGTGCGCCGGAGCGCTGGGTCATGCACTGCTTCTCGGGGGATGCGGACTTCGCCCGCGCGTGCCTCGATCGGGGTGCCCACCTCTCCTTCGCCGGCACCGTGACCTTCAAGAACGCCGAGGGCCTGCGCGATGCCCTCCGGGTCACTCCGCGTGATCGGATCCTGGTCGAGACAGACGCCCCGTTCCTGACCCCGACACCGTTCCGCGGCCGCCCCAACGCGTCGTACCTGATCCCGCTGACGATGCGGGTGATGGCCGAGGCGCGTGGCGACGACCTGGGCGAGCTGTGTGCCGCCGTCGACGCCAACACCGGGGTCGTCTACGGCTCCTGGTGAGCGTGTCGAGGGTGACCTGCGACAGGTTTTCTCGCGGCGCCGCGGGGCGGGTGTGACGTATGGGGCTCATGCCCCACTATGTCCGTGACCCCCGCCACAGTGCAGTGTGACGCTGCTTGCAAGAGTTAGCAATTGGCCTGTCGGGGCGGTTAGGGTTTTCCCAGATAGCCGGTATCGGGCCGGGCTCACAAGGCCCACCCAGCACTCCGCAGCTCTGAACTCGGGTCAGGCGGAGGGCTCCCGAGGACCGGACTCTTCTACGTCTGGAGACCTGTGCGACCCCTCGCGCTGATCAGCAACAGCAAGCACCTGCTCATCGCCCTCGTGGCTGCCGCCGTGGTCGCCATCGTCGGCACCACCGTCGGATACGCCTCCCTCTCGCGTCAGATGACCCTCTCCCTGGATGGTCAGACCGAGACGATCCACACGATGAGCGGCACCGTCGATGACGTGCTCGCTGGCGAGGGCATCAAGGTCGGTGAGCACGACATCGTCGCTCCCGGTCTCGACGAGCAGGTCGCCGACGGTGCGCGCATCACCGTCCGCTTCGGTCGTCCGCTCGAGCTCTCCGTCGACGGCAAGGCGCAGACCCACTGGGTCCACTCCACCAACGTCTCGGACGCGCTCGCGGAGATCGGTCACCGCTACCTGGGCGCCGACCTCTCGGCAAGCCGTGGTGCGGACATCCCGCGTACCGGCATGGAGCTCACCGTCGCGACCCCGAAGAAGTTCTCGGTGAAGGTCGGCGACGAGGAGCGCAAGGACTACGAGCTCGCCGGTGTCACCGTGGCCGACGTCCTCGACGAGCTCTCCGTCAAGGTCGACGACAACGACATCGTCAAGCCGAAGCTCGACCGTCAGCTCAAGGACGGCATGAAGATCTCCGTGACGAAGGTCCGCGTCGTCACCAAGAGCATCAAGGGCGAGGTCATGCCGTTCGGCACGGTCAAGCACGAGGACAGCTCGATGTTCGAGGGCGAGACCAAGGTGATCACCGCAGGTGCCAACGGCATGCGCAACGTGACCTACCGCCTCGAGTTCCACAACGGCGAGCTCTTCTCCAAGAAGGTCGTCACCCAGGACGTCCTCGACGCCCCGAAGGACCAGGTCGAGAAGGTCGGCACCAAGGCGGCTGCCGTGCCGTCGTACTCCGGTGGTCCGAACTGGGACGCCATCGCCCAGTGCGAGTCGGGCGGCAACTGGCACATCAACACCGGCAACGGCTACTACGGCGGCCTGCAGTTCTCGGCGAGCTCGTGGCTCGCCTGGGGCGGCGGCAAGTACGCCTCCCGCGCCGACCTCGCCACCCGCGAGGAGCAGATCGCGGTCGCGATGAACTACTACCACTCCGCCGGCCTCGCGCCGTGGGGCTGTGGCTACGCCGGCTGATCCCGGCGCCTGATCCCCGTGCCCCGCACGGGCACTAGGCTCTACCGCATGACTGACACCTCCGCTGGCCCGCGACTTCTCGGGCCGGCGGAGGTTCGTGCTTTGGCGGCCGAGCTCGACGTGCGGCCCACGAAGCAGAAGGGTCAGAACTTCGTCATCGACCCCAACACGGTGCGCCGCATCGTGCGCGAGTCGGGCGTCTCCGCTGCTGACGTCGTCGTCGAGATCGGCCCCGGCCTCGGCTCGCTGACACTGGCCCTGCTCGAGGTCGCCGGTCACGTCACCGCAATCGAGATCGACGAGCTGCTCGCCTCGCGGCTGGAGCGCACGATCACGGAGTACGCCCCGAACCAGGCTGCGAACTTCGGTCTCCTCGTCCAGGACGCCCTGCGTGTCCGCGAGGTGCCCGGTCCGGCGCCCACGGCCCTCGTGGCCAACCTGCCGTACAACGTCTCGGTGCCGGTGCTCCTGCACATGCTGCAGCTGCTGCCGTCGCTCGAGCGGGGGCTGGTGATGGTCCAGGCCGAGGTGGCCGACCGCCTGGCCGCCAAGCCGGGCTCCAAGACCTACGGCGTCCCCTCTGTCAAGGCAGCCTGGTACGCCGACGTACGCCGTGCGGGGTCGATCGGACGCAACGTCTTCTGGCCCGCGCCCAACGTCGATTCCGGGCTGGTGGCCTGGACCCGGCGAGAGCCGCCGGCGACGACGGCGACCCGTGAGCAGGTCTTCGCGGTCATCGACGCGGCGTTCGCCCAGCGACGCAAGGCCCTTCGCGGGGCCCTGCGCGGCGTGGTGGGCACGGCCGAGGAGATCGACGCTGCGCTCGCGTCCGCCGGCATCGACCCGCTCGCGCGCGGTGAGGCACTGGTGATCGGCGACTTCATCCGGATCGCTGAGGGGCTGCCGGGCATCGTCGCGACCCGCAACGAGGCGCGTGCCGATGACTGACCGGATCACGGTCCGGGCGCCCGCGAAGATCAACCTGCACCTCGGCGTCGGGGGCCCTCGCGAGGACGGCTTCCACCCGCTCGAGACCGTCTACACCTCGATCGGCCTGTACGACGACGTGGTCGCCCGCCGCTCCGACTCCTGGTCGCTGACCTTGGACGCGGCCAGTTACGTCGACGCGGTCGGCGTCCCGCTCGACGACTCCAACGTCGTGGCCGCCGCCGCCCGTGCACTTGCTGGCCTCCACGGTCATGAGGTCGTCGCGGCCGTCGAGATCGTCAAGGGCATCCCGGTCGCCGGCGGTCTCGCGGGTGGTTCGGCGGACGCTGCCGCTGCGCTGGTCGCGCTGGACCGGTTGCTCGACCTGCAGACCTCCGACGACGACCTGGTGCGGATCGCGGCCGACCTCGGCAGCGACGTCCCGTTCGCGCTCTACGGGGGCCATGCCCTCGGCACCGGTCGCGGCGAGGTCGTGACGCCCCTGCCGGTCAGCGACGGGTCGCTGTGGTGGGTCGTCGTCCCGTCGACCGCGGGCGGGCTGTCGACCCCGGCGGTCTACCGGCACTACGACCTGCTCGCCCCCGATGCCTCGCCCGTGCCGGCACCCGCGACGGCTGTGATCGAGGCCCTCGGCGCCGGCGATGTCGCCGCGCTGGCGACGGCGCTCCACAACGACCTGCAGTCACCCGCGATCGACCTGCGGCCCGATCTCGGTGAGCTGATCGCTCTCGGCGAGGCCAGCGGTGCACTCCGTGGTCTGGTCAGCGGCTCTGGCCCGACCGTCGTCTTCCTCTGCGCCGGTGCTGACGAGGCCCGCGCTCTTGCCGGCGTACTCCAGGAGGACGGGCGCACCGCGCTCGTCGCCAACGGGCCCGTCGCCGGCGCCCATCTCGTGAACGGACTCTGAGTACCCATGGCCAACCTGATCAGTCTCGAGAAGGTCTCGAAGTCCTACGGCATCCGTCCGCTGCTGACCGAGGTCTCCCTCGGCATCGGTGTGGGGGAGCGGGTCGGCATCGTCGGTCGCAACGGTGGCGGCAAGACCACGCTGCTCGAGGTGATGACCGGTCTCGAGGAGCCCGACGCCGGCCGTGTGTCGATGAACCGTGGCCTGCTCATCGGCTACCTGCACCAGGGCGATGCGCTGCACGACGACCACACGGTCCGCGAAGCGGTGCTGCGGGGCAAGGCCGACCACGAGTGGGCCGCCGAGACCTCGACCCGCGAGATCGTCGAGGTGCTGCTCGCCGGTCTCGACCTCGACCGGGTCGTCGACGGTCTCTCCGGTGGCGAGCGGCGCCGCTGCTCCCTGGCCGCGCTGCTGCTCGACGAGTGGGACCTGATCGTCCTCGACGAGCCGACCAACCACCTCGACGTCGAGGCGGTCGCCTGGCTGGCCCGCCACATGCGCACGCGCTCGTCCGCGCTGATCGTGGTCACCCACGACCGGTGGTTCCTCGACGAGGTCGTCGAGACCACGTGGGAGGTCCACGACGGTGAGGTGGATGCGTTCGAGGGCGGCTACGCGGCGTACGTCCTGGCGAAGGCCGAGCGGTCCCGTCAGGCCTCGGCCTCCGAGGCCCGTCGGCAGAACCTGATGAAGAAGGAGCTCGCCTGGCTGCGCCGTGGCGCCCCCGCCCGGACGTCGAAGCCGAAGTTCCGCATCGATGCCGCCAACCAGCTGATCGAGGACGTTCCGCCGCCGCGCGACCGCTTCGAGCTGCAGAAGTTTGCCACCCAGCGCCTCGGCAAGGACGTCATCGACATCGAGGACGTCGACCTGTCGCGCGGGGAGAAGAAGCTGCTCTCCCACGCCACGTGGCGCCTCGGCCCGGGTGATCGCGTCGGCATCGTCGGCGTCAACGGCGCCGGCAAGTCCTCGGTGCTCAAGCTGATGTCGGGCGAGCTCGCCCCGTCGGCTGGTCGGGTGAAGACGGGCAAGACCATCGCCCTGCGGCAGCTCGCGCAGTCGGCTCTCGACGACCTCGGTCCCGACGCCCGCGTGCTCGGCACCGTCGAGCGCGTCCGGCGGGTGACGAAGACGGCAGACGGGGAGATCTCGGCGACCTCGATGCTGGAGCGTTTCGGCTTCACCGGCGACCGGCTGACCGCCCGCGTGGCGGACCTCTCCGGTGGTGAACGCCGCCGCTTCGAGCTGCTGCGCGCCCTGCTCGACGAGCCCAACGTGCTTCTCCTCGACGAGCCCACCAACGACCTCGACATCGAGACGCTCAACGTCCTCGAGGACTTCCTCGACGGCTGGCCGGGCACGCTCGTCGTCGTCTCGCACGACCGGTACTTCCTCGAGCGGGTCACCGACACCGTCTGGGGCCTGATGGGCGACGGCCAGATCCGGCACCTGCCCCGCGGCGTCGACGAGTACCTCGAACGCCGGGCGGCCGGCGCCGGCGCGGCTCCCTATGCGGCGACGTCGGCGAGCAACACCTCCTCCGAGCGCGCCGGATCGGGCGCGGCTGCACCCGTGGCCGCGCAGGCCGCGAAGGCGAAGGCCGGCGGCGCCGAGGAGCGCGAGGCCCGCAAGGCGATCGCCCGCATCGAGCGCCAGCTGGTCAAGATCGACGCGCAGAAGGTCGACCTCGAGGCGCAGATGGCGGCCTCGGCCGAGGACTACGCGAAGCTCGGCGACCTCGCCGCGCAGCTCGGCGTACTGCAGGAGCAGGCCGGCGAGCTCGAGCTCGAGTGGCTCGAGGCCTCCGAGCTCCTCGACTGATCGCCGAGACCCGGGTTTTGGCGCGCCGAGACCCGGGTTTTGACGTGTCCAGACCCGGGTTTGGTCAGGCGAGGCGCTGCATCAGCGTGCGCAGGAGCGTCGCGAGCTGCTTGTGGTCCTTGGTCGGCAGGTCGGACAGCAGCTCCGCCTCGGCCTCCAGCAGTGCCTCGAAGGCGCCGTCGACGGCCGCGCGGCCTTCGGGGGTGAGCCGGACGAGGACGCCGCGCCGGTCGTTGGGGTCGGGAAGTCGCTCCACGAATCCCCGCGCGGCCAGGCGGTCGACGCGGTTGGTCATGGTGCCGCTGGTGACCAGCGTTTCCTTGATCAGCCGGCCGGGGGAGAGCTCGTAGTCGCCGCCGGCGCGCCGCAGCGCGGCCAGCACGTCGAACTCCCAGGTCTCGATCGCCTGGTCCGCGAACGCCGTCCGCCGGGCGAGGTCCAGCCGGCGGGCCAGTCGGCCGATCCGGCTGAACACCTCGACGGGGGTCAGGTCGAGATCGGCGCGCTCACGCCTCCACGCCTCGACCAGCTCGTCGACCTCGTCCCGCATGATCGGCATCCTGCCAGACGGCGGAGCCGATCGAGAATCTTGATGTCGAGAGAGTCGTCAAGACCCGGGTTTCGGCATGTAAAAACCCGGGTCTCGGCGCGCCAAAACCCGGGTTTCGGGGGAAGGGGTCAGGCGGCGACGGGCTGGTTCGCGACCAGCTTGGAGTCGATGCGCTCGCGCGAGGGCCAGCGGACGTCGCTGACCCAGCCGAGCTTCTGCAGCACCCAGATGGTGCGGGCCGAGGTGTCGAGCTGGCCGCGCAGGACGCCGTGACGGGCGCTGGTCGGGTCGGCGTGGTGCAGGTTGTGCCACGACTCACCGCCGGACGGGATCGCGAGCCACCAGATGTTGGCCGACTTGTCGCGGGAGACGAACGGCCGGTCGCCGACCGCGTGGCAGATCGAGTTGATCGCCCAGGTCATGTGGTGCAGCAGGGCGACGCGGACCAGCGTGCCCCAGAAGAACGCCGTCAGGGCGCCGGTCCACGACCAGGTGATGAGGCCGCCGAGCGCCGGCGGGATCGCCAGCGAGATGAGCGTGAAGACCCAGAAGTTGCGCGAGATCCAGACGATGTCGCGGTCCTTCATGAGGTCCGGGGCGTACTGCCGCTGCGGCGTCTGCTCGGAGTCGAAGAGCCAGCCGATGTGCGCCCACCAGAGGCCCTTCACGAGGCCGCCGAAGGACTCGCCGTACTTCCAGGGGGAGTGCGGGTCGCCGTCGCGGTCGGAGAACTTGTGGTGCTTGCGGTGGTCGGCGACCCAGCGCACGACCGGGCCCTCGACGGCCATCGAGCCGAGGACGGCCAGCGAGATCTTCACCGCGCGGTTGGGCTTGAACGACTTGTGCGTGAAGAGCCGGTGGTAGCCGACGGTGATGCCGTGCAGCGTCAGGAAGTACATCGGCAGCGCGATCGCGACGTCGAGCCAGGTCAGCCAGCCGTCGTGCAGGGCCACCGGCACGGCCGCGGCGATGGCGAGCAGCGGGATCGCGATGAAGAGCGTGAGGGCGATGCGCTCTGCCCATCCCTGGGTCTCGCCGCCGCGCGTGGCGCTGGCGGGCAGGTCGTCGATCTCGGTCGCGAGGGACACGGGGTCTCCAGGGTGTCTCGGTCGGGTACGCCGGGCGGCGTCTCGGCGGCTTCACGGTAACCCAGCGCCGGGTGCGCAGGACAGGTGGACAATGTGTCCGAGACAACCCTTCACAGGTGATGCAAATCGGGTTACTCGCGAGTAATAATCATGGCATGAGCGCACTCCTCACCCTCTGGAAGAAGACTTCGGGCCTGCCTGCCGGCAAGAAGATCTTCTCGACCATCTACTCGCAGAAGGCGCCGTACTTCGGCTCGATCCACGCCACGGTGACCGAGATGCGTCCGAACTACGCCGAGCTGCACCTGCCGAAGCGTCGTTCCGTGCAGAACCACATCGGCACCATCCACGCGATCGCGCTGTGCAACGGTGCCGAGATGGCGATGGGCGCCCTTGCCGAGGCGACCTGCCCGTCGGACAAGCGCTGGCTGCCGAAGAGCATGTCGATCGCGTACACCGCGAAGTCCGACGGTCCCTTCGTCACGGTCACGGCCGAGACCGACCCTGAGCAGTGGGAGAAGGACGGCGACCTCGACGTGCGGGTGAAGGCCGTCACCGAGGCCGGCGTGACCTGCTTCGAGGGCGTCATCAAGCTGTGGGTCAGCAGCAAGAAGAAGTAATCCGCTCGTAACGCGACACCGCTTCACTGGTCGCGTACCCCGTCACGGCTCCCCAGGAGGAACCCATGAGCGAGACCAACCAGAACGCCGCCGACAAGGCGCGTCAGCAGGCCGAGGAGGCGCTGGCCAAGGCCAAGGCGCAGGCCGACGCAGCGCTGGCCCAGGCCAAGTCGCAGGCGGACGCCGCCCTCGCCCAGGCGAAGGAGGCCGCCGAGGTCGCCAAGGCCAAGGCCGAGGAGGCCTACGGCAAGGCGAAGACCCAGGCCGAGGAGAACTTCGCCAAGGCGAAGTCCATCGCCGAGGACGCCACGGCCAAGGCGAAGGCGTTCGCCGAGGACGCGACCGCCCAGGCCAAGGGCGTCGCCGAGGGCCTGATCGAGAAGGTCAAGGGCCTCAAGCCCTGATCTCCTCCCGACGTACGGCGAGGGCCGGCTCCGCATCGCGGTGCCGGCCCTCGCTGCATTTCTGACGGTAGAGCGGTCAGACGGCGCTGCCGGTGTCGGCCGCGCCGACCATCGGCACGACGAGCTTCTTCTCGCCGACGTACTTCTTCTGGGCCCAGGTCGCGAGCCAGAGGAGCAGGAGGTTGACCGTCACGTAGAGGAAGGCGACGACGAGCACGGTCGGCACCTGGTTGTGCTGCTCGTTGTAGATCGCCTTGCCGACGTACATCAGGCCGGGGGCGAGCACGGCCGTGCCGAGGGCGGTGTCCTTCAGGGCGACGATGCACTGGGCGATGATCGCGGGGAACATGATCTTGACTGCCTGCGGGACGACCACGACGGACATCACCTGCGACTTGCGCATGCCGATCGCGTACGCCGCCTCCGACTGCCCCTTCGGCACCGCGTTGATGCCGGCGCGGAGCACCTCGGCGAGGACCGAGCCGTTGTAGAGGGTGAGGGCGAAGACCACGGCCAGGAAGCCGGAGCTGTCCTCGTTGATGCCCAGGCGGTACCAGATGAAGATCATCAGCAGCAGCACCGGCGTCGCGCGGAAGAACTCCACGACGGCCGCCGAGGGCCACCGGATCCAGCGATGCTCGGAGAGCTTGCCCAGGCCGAGCGCGGCACCCAGGATGACGGCGCCCGCGATCGCCAGCACCGCCATCTCGAGGGTCTTGAGGAGGCCGTCGACCAGCAGTGCCTGCACGTAGGAGGGCGTCACGAACGGTTCCCACTTCGCGTAGGCGAACTGGCCGTGGTCGTTGAGCCCCCTGGCGACCCAGGCGGCGCCGAGGAGCAGCAGGACGGCAGCCGCCACGGAGTAGAGGCGGTGGCGAGTGCGCGTGCGCGGCCCGGGGGAGTCGAAGAGGACGCTGGCGCTCATGCTGTCCTCCAGTGCTTCTCGAGGTGGTTGGCGAAGAAGGAGACGACGAAGACGATCACGATGTAGCCCGCGGCGAAGGTGAGGAAGATCGGCACACGCTCGGAGGCGTAGTTGTTGGTCATGATCCGCATCTGCGCGACGGCTTCACCGACGCCGAAGATGTAGGCGACCGAGGTGTTCTTGATCAGGGCAATCAGGACGCTGGCCAGCGGTGGCACGGAGGCACGGAACGCCTGCGGCAGGATCACCTGCGACATCGTGCCGCCGAAGGTGAGCCCGATCGCCCGCGCGGCCTCGGCCTGCCCGAGCGGCACCGAGTTGATGCCGGAGCGGAGCGCCTCGCAGACGAACGTCGAGGTGTAGAGGGTCAGCGCGACCACGGCGACGGCGAAGAACGAGGTGAAGTCGACGGTGCCGATGTGTATCTGTACCCAGCCGAAGCGGATGCCCAACATCGGTGCAGCGAACTGGAAGAGCGCGAAGACGACCACGAGAGGCGTGCTCCGCACGATCGTGACGTACCACCCGCCGGCGACGCGCAGGACGGCGACGGGCCCGACGCGGCAGGCCACCAGGATCGTGCCGAGCACGAGTGACAGCACGCCGGAGACCAGGAAGAGCATCAGCGTGTAGAAGAAGCTCTCCAGGTAGGCGTTGTGGCCGTTGGTCAGGAAGTCCACCGGTCACCTCCTCGCGTGGACGGGAGCCGGGCGGCCTGCTCGGCGAGCAGGCCGCCCGGTCTCGGGGTCAGGACTGGCAGGCGTCGAGCATCGGGGCGTCGGGCGTCTTCACACCCGAGGGGCCGAGGGTGTCCTCGAACGCCTTCGCCCACGTGCCGTCGTCGAACGCCTTCTTCAGCGAGTCGGTGATGAACGTGCACATCTCCGGGGCCTTCTTGCTGTAGCCGACGCCGATGCGCTCCTCCGAGAACGGGTCGCCCACGACCTTCAGCTGGCCTTCGTTCTGGGCAGCGAAGCCGGCGAGGATCGTGCCGTCGGTGGACAT
This sequence comes from Nocardioides jejuensis, assembly GCF_004337475.1. Lineage (GTDB taxonomy): Bacteria > Actinomycetota > Actinomycetes > Propionibacteriales > Nocardioidaceae > Nocardioides > Nocardioides jejuensis. The sequence continues at coordinate 129,764 of NZ_SJZJ01000004.1, forward strand.
CGCCTCGACGGTGCCGTCGAGCACCTTCTGGACACACTCGGAGTAGCTCTCGAAGCCGACTCCCTTCGCGCCCTTCTCGTTGATCTTGTCGATCGAGGTCGAGCCGGTGACCGAGCAGACCTCCTTGCCCTTGAGGTCGGAGATGTCCTTCACGGTGCTGTCGGCCGGCACCAGGAGCTGCTGGCCGGTCACCATGTACGGCCCTGCCTGCCCGACGACCTTCCGTCGCTCCGGAGTGATCGAGTACGACGCGAGGACCAGGTCGACCTTGCCGGCCTCGAGGAACGGCTCGCGGTTGTCCGAGATCGTCTCGACCCACTTCACGTCCTTGCTGTCGATGCCGAGGTCGGCCGCCAGGATCTTGGCCACCTCGACGTCGAAACCGGCCGGCTCGTCGGCGGTGGCGCTCTTGAAGCCGAGGCCAGGCTGGTCGAACTTGACGCCGATGGTGACCTTGCCGGCCTTGCAGATCTCCGCGACGCGACCGGTGAAGTCGCCGCAGCTGACGTCCTTGCCCGCGAGGTCCTTGCCGGTGCCCCCGCCTCCGGCGTTGCCGCAGGCGGCCATGCTGAGCGCGAGGCCGCAGGCGGCCAGCACCGCCTTGGTCTTCATGAGGTGCATCTGCTTGTCCCTTCTCTGGTGGTCAGTGCTTGAGGATGTGTCCGAGGAAGTCGCGCGCACGCTCCGACTTCGCGTGGGTGAAGAACTCCTCGGGAGTGCCCTCCTCGACGATCTGCCCGTCGGCCATGAAGACGACCCGGTCGGCGGCGGTGCGGGCGAAGCCCATCTCGTGCGTCACCACGACCATCGTCATGCCCTGCTTGGCGAGGTCGACCATGACGTCGAGGACCTCCTTGATCATCTCCGGGTCGAGCGCGGAGGTCGGCTCGTCGAAGAGCATCACCTTCGGCTCCATCGCCAGGGCGCGGGCGATCGCGACGCGCTGCTGCTGGCCGCCGGAGAGCTGAGAGGGGTACTTCGGTGCGTGCTTGGCCAGTCCCACCCGGTCGAGCAGCTCGGTGGCGCGCTTCTCGGCGTCGGCCTTCGACGACTTGCGGACCTTGACCGGCCCGAGCATGACGTTCTCGAGGATCGTCTTGTGGGCGAAGAGGTTGAAGCTCTGGAAGACCATGCCGACCTCGGCGCGCAATCCGGCGAGCGCCTTGCCCTCCTGGGGAAGGGCCTGGCCGTCGAGCGTGATCGTGCCGCTCCCGATCGTCTCGAGGCGGTTGATCGTGCGGCACAGCGTGGACTTGCCCGAGCCCGAGGGCCCGATCACCACGACCACCTCGCCGCGCTTGATGCTGAGGTTGATGTCCTGGAGCACGTGCAGGTCGCCGTACCACTTCTCCACGTGGTCGAGGACGACCAGCGGCTCGCCCTGAGCGGCCGTCGGCGCCTGTGAGCTGATCGCGGTCATGTCTGGGAACCTAGCCTTCTGCAGGTGGTCCAGACCACAGGCGAGTCATGCTTTCCAGGGGACTGCTATCGAACTGTGACCTCCCGCGGCACGGCTCATGTGGCCTGCGTGCGCACCGTCGGATTCGGGGCGGTCCGTCGGCCCGCCGTACTCTTGTCCGGTTATGACTGAGCCCCTCCAGGTTGATGCTGCTTCCCCGCGCACGTACGAGGTCAAGACGTACGGCTGCCAGATGAACGTCCACGACTCCGAGCGCCTCGGCGGCCTGCTCATCGACGCTGGCTACGTGCCGGTGGCGGAGGGGGAGCAGGCGGATGTCGTCGTCTTCAACACCTGTGCGGTGCGGGAGAACGCCGACAACAAGCTCTACGGCAACCTCGGTCATCTGGCACCGGTCAAGGCCCAGCGGCCCGGCATGCAGATCGCCGTCGGCGGCTGCATGGCCCAGAAGGACCGCGACACCGTCGTGAAGAAGGCCCCGTGGGTCGACGTCGTCTTCGGCACCCACAACATCGGCTCGCTGCCGGCGCTGCTCGAGCGCGCGCGGGTCCAGGAAGAGGCGCAGGTCGAGATCCTCGAGTCGCTCGAGGTCTTCCCCTCCACCCTGCCGACCAAGCGCGACTCGGCGTACGCCGCCTGGGTCTCGATCTCGGTCGGGTGCAACAACACCTGCACGTTCTGCATCGTCCCGTCGCTGCGTGGCAAGGAGAAGGACCGCCGTCCTGGCGAGATCCTCGCGGAGATCGAGGCGCTCGTCGCCGAGGGCGTCTCCGAGGTCACCCTGCTCGGCCAGAACGTCAACGCGTACGGCGTCGAGTTCGGCGACCGCCAGGCCTTCTCCAAGCTGCTCCGTGCCTGCGGCGAGATCGAGGGCCTCGAGCGGGTGCGCTTCACCTCGCCCCACCCGGCCGAGTTCACCGACGACGTCATCGAGGCGATGGCCGAGACGCCGAACGTGATGCCCTCGCTCCACATGCCGCTGCAGTCGGGCTCCTCGCGTCTGCTCAAGGAGATGCGGCGGTCGTACCGCCAGCAGAAGTTCCTCGACATCATCGCCAAGGTGAAGGCCGCGATCCCGGACGCCGCGATCACGACCGACATCATCGTCGGCTTCCCGGGCGAGACCGAGGAGGACTTCCTCGAGACGCTTGCTGTGGTGGAGCAGTCCCGTTTCTCGGGTGCCTTCACCTTCCAGTACTCCAAGCGTCCCGGTACGCCGGCCGCCGACCTGCCGTCGGTCGACCCCGCGCTGATCGCCGACCGCTACCAGCGCCTGACCGCGCTGCAGACGCGGATCGGTCTCGAGGAGAACCAGGCCCAGGAGGGCCGCACCCTCGAGGTCATGGTCGCTGCGGGAGAGGGTCGTCGCGACGACTCGACCGGCCGCATGTCCGGCCGCGCTCCCGACAACCGCCTGGTGCACTTCAACGGTGTCGTGCCGTCGGCCCTCGACGACGGTCGCGGCGCCCTCCGGCCGGGTGACATGGTCACCGTGACCATCACGCGTGGCGCCCCGCACTACCTCGAAGCCGACGGCGACATCCTCGCGCTGCGTCGTACGAAGTCGGGCGACGCGTGGGACCGCCGCAACGGTGCCCCCGCTGAGGTCACTCCCGGGGTCGGCCTGGGCATGCCGTCGATCGGTGTGCCTGCGCCTCTGCCGCCCGTGACCGGCTGCAGCTGACGCCATCCCGATCAAGCGGTGGACTTCTGGTCACCAGGTGACGATTTTTCCACCGCTTCCGTCGGGCAGTCGGGACATGGCTGGACCTCGCCTCGCCAGCCCCGGCGCTGGAAGACGAGTGCGAGCTTGATTGCTGTCTGGCACGGGCGGACGCGCGCCTGCCCCCAGCCCAACCGCAGCGTGTCCAGGTCGGTGACGGCTGCATCGAGATCACGCTCGAAGTCGGCGTCGCGCTCCGATGTGGTGCTGTGTCCGATCCGGCCGTCGAGCTCGATGATGAGGTCGAACTCCTCGTGCTCGGCGTCGCGATAGACGACCCCGCTCGTTGCGTCGCGCACCTGCCGGCGGGCCGTCGGAAGACGATGGGCGCGTTCGACCCGGCGCAGGTATTCGACCTCGAGGACGGAGGTCGTGCCGGTGGCAGCGTCACTCAGCACTCCCAGGATCAGCTCGCGCGAACGCAGTCGGCGCCGCGCTCGAGCCTCCTGCAGGAGCCGTGCAGCCGTCGTCCGGCGTGAGCGGACGGCGTCGCTCAGGATGGCGATCGCCGCGAGCTCGCTCGATGCGTCCGCAGCCGCGTCGATCACGGCGTGCTCGATGCGGACGCGAGGCGGAGACAGATTGCCCTGCACGGTGGCGGCGAAGTGGACGCTGCGGTGGATCACCAGTCCAGGCTGGTCCTCGACCGTGCGGCGGTGGTCGATTGCGACGTGGATTGGACGATCGTCCGGCGCCACTCGTTTGCCCGGTCCGTCGGCGGCCCGGATGGCCGAGACGTTGGCGAGGGCCGCGGGGTGGGCGTAGAGGACGGCGGCCCACGCCCGCTGGCGCCAGGTCGGCGGACCGGTGTGATTGAGATAGATCCCGGGAAGGACTGTGACCCAGTCGCGTCGCCGCAGGCGTCGACGGATGGCTGCGTCGGACTCGCCGGGCACGTCCAGGACCTGTCGTCGCGCGATGACGCCGTCCTGCAGGTCGAGAAGGTCGGCGGTGGGAGAGAGCATCAACATGCTCCGACGGTGCACCCGGGCAGAGACATCTGCGAGCGCATGGGGGCACGCCTGTGGATGGAGCGTGCGTCGGGGTCTTCCGCCCCGAGAGACAAGCGGTGGACTTCTGGTCACCGGCTGACAATTTCTCCGCCGGCTGACCCGCGGTGTGCTGCTACTCGACGTCCATCATCGGAGCCAGGCCGGGGCCGTGTTCGGCCTGGACGGCCGGCTTCGACTCCTCGGCCATTTCCAGCTCCGTGTCGTGGTGCACGTCAGGCAGGTGATCGGTGGGGTGCATGAACGCCTCCTCTCCCGTCCAGTGTCGCGCAGCGACGGTGAGGTGACCACCCCGGCGTTCAGTCGCGGCGTCGGGCAGCGGTGAGGCGCTGATGCAGGCGGGCAGTGATCTGCTCGGCGGTGTAGGTGCCGCGCGGGCGGGGAGGGCGTGCGACCGCGTTGCCACCCTCGGCGATGCCGAAGACGCCGGCCAGGCCGATCCACTTCCACCACTTCACGTGCCCCACCCTAGGCGTCGGCCCGGGGCGATCGCACGGCAGACTGTGCCCATGCTGGAGATCCACGAGGCCGCCGAGACGGCGCGCACGGGTGATCTCTTCCTCTTCCGCGGTCGCACGTTCGCGGACCGGGCGATCCGCACCGTGTCCAATGCCCCGGTCAACCACGTCGGGGTCGCGATCGTCATCGACGACCTGCCGCCGCTGCTGCTCCATGCCGAGCGCAGTCGCAAGCAGCAGGATCTCTGGACCGGCGGCAACCACCGCGGCGTACAGCTCCACGACCTCGCAGGCGCGGTGACCCGGTGGCGGGACCACTACCGTCAGGAGGTCTGGCTCCGCCAGCTGCGCCCGGACGTGGGGACGGTCCAGGAGGACGCGGCGCTGAAGGCGGTCGAGCGGCTCGTCGGGGTGCCGTTCCCGTCGATGTTCCGGGCCGGTGCGCGCTGGTTCAAGGGTCGTGACGGCTATGCGCCCCGGCGTCATCGGGGTCGCCCGATCCGGCCGTCGGCGGCGTTCTGCTCCGAGATCGTGGCGATGGTCCTGCAGGACATGGAGATCCTCGAGACCGACCGCAAGGCGCACTGGTACGACCCCGGCACGTTCTGGTCGGGCGCCTACATGCCGGTGCGCAACGGCTGGTCCTTCGGCACCGAGGTGCTGGTCGGTCCGCCCCACCAGCGGGGCGTGACGATCCCGTCGGCCCGCGAGCGCTGGCGCTAGCCGGAGAAGCCGAACGTCAGGTACTTCTCGGAGGTGCCGAGGTGCGCGAGGGCGTGCGCCTCGTGCGGCACCATCGGTGAGGGCAGTGCGTCGAGCGGGAACCAGCCGATCTCCGCGCACTTCTCGGCCTCGACGATCGTCGGCTGGCCCTCCCACGAGCGCGCGCTGAAGAAGAAGTCGATGCGCTCGTCGATCGCCTCGCCGCTGGCCGTGCGCTGCATCGCGAACTCGAAGGAGAGCTCGACGCCGGTGATGGCGAGCTCCTCGACCGCTTCGCGCCGGGCCGCGTCGTACGCCGTCTCCCCGAGCTCGACGTGGCCCGCAGCCGCCGCTGCCCAGTGGCCGGCCATGTAGGGGACGTCGCCGCGCAGCTGCAGCAGCACTTCGGTGCCCGTGCCGCCCTCACGGAGGAGGTAGACGTAGGAGGCGGGCACGACCACGAATCGCTCGGTCATGCCCGCCACCTTAGGGGTGTCCCCGGTACGTCAGAACTGCTGGCTCTCCGCCTGCTGCGGAACCTCGCCCTGCTGCTCGCCGTACTGGCTCGCCTCAGCCTGCTCCTGGCCGAACTGACCCTGCTCGCTCGACTCCTGCTCGCCGTACGACGACTGCTCCGACGACTGCTCGCCGAACTGCGACTGCTCGCCGAAGCCGCCCTGCTCCGCGACCGGCTGCTCCGCCTGCTCCTGGCCGAACTGACCCTGCTCCGCGGCCTGCTGCTCGCCGTACTGCGACTGCTCGGAGGACTGCTCCGACGACTGCTCGCCGAAACCGCTCTGCTCCTGGCCGAACTCGTTGCTCTGGATGTCAGACATCGTTGAACCACTCCCGAGATGGAGGTCCGCGACCGGGTGGTCCCGGCCGTCCCTGCCATTCAAACAACTCGCCAACCCGGAAATGTCAACCACAGATCTCCAATTCCAGGGAGCGTTCAGACAGGGCGCGGGAAGAGCCGGACAAATGCCACGACGGCCCCGGACCGAGGTGGTCCGGGGCCGTCGTGAAGGCTGTTGAGATCAGGCCGGCAGCTTCGCTGCAGCCTTCAATCGCCTCGGCAGAGCCGAGCAAGCTCGGTCTGCGCTCGGCTCAATCAGGCCTGGTCGTTGATGCCGAGGGCGTCCTTCGCCTTGTCAGCGATCATGTCGCCCTTGTCGCCGAGCTTGCCGCCGGTCTTGTCGTCAACGAAGTCGACGACCTTGTCGATCGCGTCGCCGACCTGGTCACCGTGCTCGGAGAGAGCGTTCTCGGCCTGGCCCTTGATGTCATCGAGGTTGAAACCCATTGCTGCCGTCCTCAGGAACGTGGGTGCCGCCCGAATGCGACCCCCGTGGCGTTTGGAACACTAACCCCATGCTGGAAAGTGCAACACCCGTCATCGCGGTCGTCGGCCCGACCGCGGCGGGCAAGACGGCGCTCTCCCTCGACCTCGCCGAGCGGCTCGGCGGCGAGATCGTCAACACCGATGCGATGCAGGTCTACCGCGGCATGGACATCGGCACGGCCAAGCTCCCCGAGGCCGAACGCCGCGGCGTACCGCACCACCTCATCGACCTGATGGAGATCAGCGAGGTCGCGAGCGTGGCCGACTTCCAGCTGCTGGCACGGGCGGCGATCGCGGAGATCCAGGCGCGGGGCAAGGTGCCGATCCTCGTCGGCGGCTCCGCGCTCTACACGCGCGCGGTGCTCGACCGGTTCGAGTTCCCCGGCACGGATGCCGCTGTCCGCGCGCGGCTGGAGGCCGAGCTGGAGGCCGTCGGGTCCGGCGTACTGCACGAGCGGCTGGCGTCGCTCGATCCGGACGCCGCCGCCGGCATCCTGGCCAGCAACGGCCGCCGCATCGTCCGGGCGCTCGAGGTCGTCGAGCTGACGGGTCAGCCGTTCTCGGCCTCCCTCCCCGTCCTCGAGTATGCCGTCCCCGGCGCGCTCCAGGTCGGCGTCAGGATCGACCGCCCCACCCTCCACGCACGTATCGCGCTGCGCGTCGACCTGATGTGGGAGCAGGGACTCGTGGAGGAGGTGCGTGCGCTGATGGCAGACGGGCTGGCAACCACGCGCACCGCCAGTCGCGCGATCGGCTATCCGGAGACGATGGCGTTCATCGACGGGCGCCTGTCCGAGGCGGAGGCGAAGGAGCGGATCGTCATCGCGACGCGACGTTTCGCGCGCCGGCAGGACCAGTGGTTCCTCAAGGACCCGCGGGTGACCTGGCTGGACTGGGATGCGCCCGACCTCGCGGACCAGGCACTCCGGCGGCTGTAACGCGGTGCCCTCGTAGCGACCGCGGGGCTGCAACACCGCAGGCGCTACGAGGACACCGCGTTACAGCGGATCCGGCGCCGGGTCCTCAGCCTGAGGGCAGCCCGGCCTTCCAGCCCGCGAAGCGCTGGTGCGCCCGCGGCCAGTCGAAGGCGAAGAGCGGGTCGGGGGTCTCCCATGAGGGGCCGTAGTTGACCGCGAGCAGCGCTCCGGGATCGGCGGGAGCCGGCACGGTCACCCCACCCACCGCCAGGTGGGCGAGGGGGAGCAGCGCCGACCCGGGAGCCTCGCCGCGGCACCACGGCCAGACGTGCAGCCGGTCGTCGGCGGAGATCCACGCAGGGAACAGGTCGATCGTCGGTCCGTCGAGCTCGAACTCCGCGCCCCGCTCGTGCTCCTGCTTCCGCAGCAGGTCGGCGAGGTCGGCGCGCGCGGCCAGCCAGGCCTTGGCCGCGGTCGCGTCGTCAGAAGCATCCAGCAGAACCGCGATGTCGAGGTCGTCGTCGGTCGGCACGAAGCCGCCGTGGCGGACGATGCCGAGCAGCGTGCCTGAGGTGACGAACCACGTGAAGCCGCGGCGTTCGAGCTGCTCGCCCAGGGCCACGAGCCGCTGCCACTGGTCGACCTCGAGGTCGTCGAGGCGTGGGTTGTAGCCGTGGATCGTCACGGTCTCGCCGGCGAGCAGGGTGTCGACAGAGGCCTGCACCTCGGCGTAGGCCTCGGCAGCGAGCTCGCTGCGCAGGGTGCGGAGCTGCTCCAGCACCTCGCGCGGACGCTGGCGGTAGGCCACGTCGAGGAGCACGCGCTCGCGCAACCAGGTGGTGTCACGGTCGGCCAGCGGTACGGCCTCGAGGCGGGCGCGCTCGGCGTCGTACGCGCCCGGGACCGTCTGCATCCCGCAAGGATAGATGCCGGTACCACCTGTCGACCGGCGCTGTCGGTGGCCGGTGCGACGCTGGAGGCATGGCGACGATCTACTACACCGGCTCGAGCCTCGACGGCTTCCTGGCGACGCCCGACCACGACCTGTCGTGGCTGGTCACCCGCGACATCGACCCTGCGGGGCCGATGCACTACGAGGGGTTCGTGCAGGGAGTCGGGGCGTTGGTGATGGGTGCCTCGACCTATCAATGGCTGCTCGACCACCTGCCCGAGACGGGAGGGGAGTGGCCCTATCGGCAGCCGACGTGGGTGCTGACCCACCGTGACTTCCCGGCCCCGTCGGGCGCCGTGTGCTTCGCGCAGGGCTCCGTCGTCGAGGTCCACCGCGCCGCCCGGGAGGCCGCCGGCGGGCAGCACGTCTGGGTGGTCGGTGGCGGCGATCTGGCCGGGCAGTTCGCCGACGCCGGCCTGCTCGACGAGATCTGGGTGCAGTTCGCACCGGTCGCGCTCGGCGAGGGCCATCCGCTGCTGCCGCGGCGGACCGAGCTCGAGCTCCTCGAGGTGGCGCGCAACCGTGACTTCGTCTGTGCGCGGTACGCCGTGGCCACCGGCGGCGGTGGGTGAAATCTGCTGGTGCCACCGTGGGAGCATGGTCGGGTGAGCGGCTACCGGTTCCTCAAGGGTCATGGCACGGAAAACGACTTCGTCCTGCTGCCCGATCACGACGGCTCGATCCACGGTGCGCTGGCACCTGAGCGGGTCGCCGCGCTGTGCGACCGCCGCGCCGGGCTCGGCGCCGACGGTGTCGTCCGGGTGATCCGCACGGCAGCGCTCGCGGCGTACGAGCCGACCGTTGCGGAGCAGGACGCCGAGTGGTTCATGGACTACCGCAACGGCGATGGCTCGGTCGCGGAGATGTGCGGCAACGCCACCCGCGTCTACGCCAAGCACCTCCTCGACGAGGGGCTCGTTCCCGCGGACCAGCCGGTCCGGATCGCGACCCGCGCCGGCGTCAAGACGGTCACGCGCGACGGCGGCACGTTCACGACCGACATGGGTGTGCCGGTCCTCGGGCCGAGCTCGACGGTGACCATCGGCCACCAGGGTTGGCCGGCCACGAACGTCGACATGGGCAACCCGCACGCGGTCGCTTTCCTCGACGACCTCGCCGACGCCGGCCGCCTGCTCGAGGAGCCCGGCTACGACCATGAGGTCTACCCGCACGGCGTCAACATCGAGTTCGTGGTCCGGGTCGCCGAGCGCCACGTGGCGATGCGCGTCCACGAGCGCGGTGCGGGGGAGACCCGGTCCTGCGGGACGGGCGCCTGCGCTGTGCTGGTCGCCACCGCGATCGCTGACGACGCGCGTCCCGGCGGCGCGGCAGTCACCTACCGCGTCGACGTACCGGGGGGAGAGCTGACGCTCACCTGGACGCCGGACGACCACGTCCTGCTCGCGGGGCCGGCCGCGATCGTCGGCGAGGGCACGACCTCGCTCTGACCGCGTCAGCGAGCCCTATTGGAATGTGACCCTTGCCACATTCGTCCGGATTGGCGACCATCGCTGCGTGGAGTGCATGGGGTGCTCCCGGCTGAGCGGAGCCCGCGATGAGCACGATCCTCCTTCCCGACGGCGCCAACGACACCGGCTTCGTGGCCCACCGGGGCGATCCGGACGACTACACGAAGAGCGGCAAGCTCCGCAAGGACGTCTACGAGCGGGAGATCGAGCACCTGCAGCAGCAGCTGGTGCAGCTGCAGTACTGGATCCAGAAGCAGGGACTGAAGGTCCTCGTGATCTTCGAGGGCCGTGGATCCGCAGGCAAGGGCGGTGTCATCAAGACCATCTCCGAGCGGACCAGCCCGCGCACGGTGCGCACCGTCGCCCTCCCGAAGCCCACGGAGCGCGAGCGCACGCAGTGGTACTACCAGCGCTACATCGCGCACCTGCCGGCCGCCGGCGAGATGTGTCTCTTCGACCGGAGCTGGTACAACCGCTCGAACGTTGAGTGGGTGATGGACTTCTGCAGCCCCGAGGAGCACCAGGAGTTCCTGAGGGCGACGCCCGAGTTCGAGCGGATGCTCGTGCGCAGCGGGATCATCGTCATCAAGTACTGGTTCTCGGTCTCCTACGAGGAGCAGCGCAAGCGGTTCGAGGCCCGCAACGCCGAGCCGCTCAAGCGCTGGAAGCTCTCGGACATGGACCTCGCCGAGCACGAGCTCTACGTCCGCTACTCGATGGCCAAGGACACCACTTTCCAGTACACCGACACCAAGCAGGCGCCCTGGTACGTCGTTCCGTCCGACGACAAGAAGACGGCCCGGCTCAACTGCATCAGCCACCTGCTCTCGCAGTTCGACTACGAGGATGCTGCGCCCGACGAGGTGGTGCTCCCGACGATGCGCGAGGAGACCTACATCCGACCGCCGATGCACGAGCAGACCTTCGTTCCGCAGCTCTTCTGACGCGTCCGGAGGGAACGCCGGGCGTGAGCGCGCCCACGTCGTTCGTGTGAGCGCGGTCGCAGACCCGGGGTGCTTGCTCTAGTTAGCGTTGTACCTGCCCCGGACAACCGGGGTGGCTCACCGTGACACGCCTAGTCCTGTCCGCGCGGTGAGGACAACCAGATTGCGGGCAGGAGCGGAGGACCCAGGTTCTCCGGAGCAGCCAGCACCATCGGCTGCTCCTCGGGGCGAAGCCGGCACCAGCGATGGAGCCGGCCGGACACCTTCAAGTCCGAGCCCGACAGCTAACTTCGCAGGCGCGTGGAGGAACTCCTATGCGTATGCGCATGCTCGTTGCCGCCCTTGTCATCACCGCCGCTCCCGTCGCCGCGGGTGTCGCCACCGCCGCTCCGTCGGACGCCGCGACCCTCTCCCAGTGGGACCGCCTCGCTCAGTGCGAGTCCGGCCAGCGCTGGCACATCAACACCGGCAACGGCTACTACGGCGGCCTCCAGATCTCGCGCTCGACGTGGAAGGCGTACGGCGGTCCGCGCCTCACCGGCAACTACTGGCCCAACAAGGCGACCCGCCTCGAGCAGGTCAAGGTCGCCGAGCGGATCAAGAACGGTCAGGGCTGGGGCGCCTGGGGCGCCTGCTCCTACCGCGCCGGCCTGCGCTGACCCTGCGCTGATTCAAACTCGTTCGCCGTTGAAGGCGTCTGCGACCTACGCTTGAGGGCGTATGAGTAACGCAGACGCCTTTGACGCTCCCGAGCAGGTCGACCTGAGCGACGCCCTCCTGGCCACCGAAGGCTGGGGTGACGACTACGAGTCCGGCTACGCGGACGACGACGAGCCGGCGTACGACCCGGCCGCCGACGCCTCCCTGCGCGGGGCCGACCCGGAGGAGCTCTCCACCGGTGACATGGACCTCGCCGCGCGCCACCAGTTGCGGCGTGTGGCGGGTCTGCGCACCGAGCTCGAGGACATCACCGAGGTCGAGTACCGCCAGCTCCGGCTCGAGCGGGTCGTCCTTGTCGGCGTCTGGACCGAGGGCACCGAGCAGGACGCCGAGAACGCCATGGCCGAGCTCGCGCTGCTCGCCGAGACGGCCGGTGCCGAGGTGCTCGACAACGTCTTCCAGCGGCGGCAGAAGCCCGACCCGGCGACGTACATCGGCCGCGGCAAGGTCGACGCGGTCCGGGAGATCGTCGACTTCAGCGGCGCCGACACCGTCGTGATGGACGGCGAGCTCGCGCCGTCTCAGCTCAGGAACCTCGAGGACAAGCTCAAGGTCAAGGTCGTCGACCGCACCGCGCTCATCCTCGACATCTTCGCCCAGCACGCGAAGTCGAAGGAGGGCCAGGCGCAGGTCGAGCTGGCCCAGCTGCAGTACATGAAGCAGCGCCTGCGTGGTTGGGGTGGCAACCTCTCCCGCCAGGCCGGTGGTCGCGTCGCCGGCGGTGCCGGTATCGGTGGCCGTGGCCCCGGTGAGACCAAGATCGAGTCCGACCGCCGCCGGATCAACGACAAGATCGCCAAGCTCCGTCGCGAGCTCAAGGAGATGACCGGCACCCGGTCGACCAAGCGACTCAGCCGCCACCGCAACCAGATCCCCAGCGTCGTCATCGCGGGCTACACGAACGCCGGCAAGTCGTCGCTGCTCAACAAGCTCACCGACGCCGGTGTGCTCGTCGAGAACGCGCTCTTCGCCACCCTCGACCCGACCACCCGGCGTACGACGACGGCCGACGGCCGCGAGTACACGATGTCCGACACCGTCGGCTTCGTCCGGCACCTGCCGCACCAGCTCGTCGAGGCGTTCCGCTCCACGCTCGAGGAGGTCGGCGAGGCCGATCTGATCCTCCACGTCGTCGACGGCTCGCACCCCGACCCGGAGCTGCAGATCGCCTCGGTGCGCGAGGTGTTCGCGGACATCGAGGGGGCGAGCGCGATCCCCGAGCTGATCGTCATCAACAAGGCCGACGCGGCCGACCCGCTGGTCCTCGACCGGCTGCAGCGCCGCGAGCCGCACAGTGTCGTGGTCTCGGCGAAGACGGGGCAGGGCATCGCCGCGGCGCTCGCGCAGGTCGAGTCCGAGCTGCCGCGCCCGGGCGTGGAGTTCTCCGTGCTCCTGCCGTACTCGCGTGGCGACCTCGTCGACCGGATCCACCGGGCCGGCGAGATCGCGACCCTCGAGCACACGGCCGACGGCACCCGGGTCACCGGGCGCGCCAACGAGGACCTCGCCGGCGAGCTGTCGACCTACGCCGTCTGAGTCTTTCGCCCATTCGCCTGCGGGGGAGGGCTGCGCGGCCGCACGATTGTCCGCGTGACCGCACTCGGGCCACGTGTGGGCAGCTTCGGGCCACGGCAGCGGATCGCGGTCGTGGTCCTGGTGCTGTCCGGGCTGCTGGTCGTCGCGGGCGCGGGGTGGTCCCACGGCCACAAGAGCTTCTGCCAGCGGGCAGCTGAAGCGCGCTCGGAGCGGGCCGCGATCGTGACCGGCCACGGTCGGCGCGTGCTCGTGATCGGCGACTCGTGGTCCGCCGGCCGAGGCCTTTACCACGTCGGGCGGTCCTGGCCGCGGTACCTGCCGGGGCGCGTCCACGTCGACGGCTTCTCGGGCTCGGGCTTCTCGCGCGGCGCCTCGCAGTGCCGCGACCGTTCGTACGCCGACCGGGTCGACCAGGCGCTGCTGCGCACCGGAGCCCAGCCTGACCTCGTCATCCTCCAGGGCGGGTTGAACGAGTACGACCGCCCCTCGCAGGCCGTCCGCGACGGTGTACGACGGGTGCTGGCGCACCTCGCCGACCGCGGGATCCCGATGCGGGACGTGGTGATCGTGGGTCCGGTGGCGGCGCCTGCGCGCGCTGCCGAGATGCCGCGGGTCGACGGCGTCCTCGCGGACGAGGCTGCGCGCGAGCACGTCCGCTACCTGTCGGTGACCGGCCTGGAGCTGCCGTACCTCCACGACCGCCTGCACCTGACCGAGGCGGGGCACGAGGAGTTCGGCCGGGCGGTCGCGGCGCTGCTCTGACGGCGTTCTCCAGGGGTTCGTCCGAGGCGCCCCCGGCCGTCGGTGTGCGTGGTTATGCTCGCCGGCATGCGGGGGAAGAACATCGCGGGCCTCTCGGTCGGCCTGCTCACGGTGATCGCGTCGCTGCTCGCGGTGGCGGCGATCGTGGTCTGGCCGCTCTTCGCTTCGGCGTCCGGCGACAGCGCCTCGGCGTACGACCCGGCGACGATCAGCGACTACAAGGTCGACCTGACCGTCGACAAGGCCGGCACGCTCGAGGCGGTCGAGACGCTGCAGGTCGCGATGCCCGAAGGGCGCCATGGCATCTTCCGGTTCTGGGACCTCGCCGACGGAGCCGATCCGCACCGGCGCAACGTGCCGCGCGACATCTCCGTGACGCAGGACGGCGCCCCGGCGACCGTCGCGATGTCGTGGGAGCAGGGGCGGCGCTTCCGCGTCGCGAAGATCGGTGACGCTGGCGCAATCCTGACCCCCGGCGTCCACACCTACGTCATCCGGTACGCCGTGGACGGGGTGCTGCGCAGCCCCGGCAGCGGAGTCGGTCCGGGTAGCTGGGCGGGCGAAGACACGGGGTCGGAGTTCGTCTGGGACGTCGTGCCGGGTGGTTGGCGGATGCCGATCACGAAGGCCGCGGTTGCGGTCCACCTGCCTGCTGCTGCCGGAGACGCTCGCTGCAACGTCCTCCAGTCGACCTGTGACGTCAGTGTCGACGGCAGCACGGTGCAGCTGGCCGTCGGCGGTCTCGATCCGGACACCCCGGTCACCCTCAGCACTCGCCTCGACACGAAGCCGTCGTCGGCCACCACCGTTCCGTGGAGCGCGCCGTGGGACGCCATCCTCGGCCGCAATGTCTGGGTCGCCGCCTTCCTCGGGCTGCTCGGAGTGGGGGCACTCGTGATCGGCAGGCTGATCGAACGATCGACGCGTGAATCGGCTCCCGGATTCCCCGTGCTCTTCGAGCCGCCGGCCGGCCTCGGCCCGATCCAGACGGCGTACGTCGCCAACGAGCGGGTGCCGAAGGCTGCCCTCTCCGCGACGCTGCTCCACCTGGGCGAGCGCGGTCTCGTCACGCTGGAGCACCACGAGGACAACTCGTGGACCGTGGTGGGCGTCGGCACGCCGGAGCAGTGGGCCGAGGTCGACGAGGTCTCTCGGCACGTCGGTTCCTCGCTGGGCGTGACTGCCCAGGGCGGCACGTTCCACGTCGACCGTCACAAGGGCGCGGGCTCCGAGCTCGCCACGTTGGTGTCGTCGCTGCCCGGGCGGGCCCGACGCTGGGGAATCGCGTCGGGCAACCTGTCGCTGTCGGCCAACGTGCCGTGGCTGCGGGTGATCTTCGGCCTGACGGTGCTGATCACGGGCCTTGCAGCCTTCCTCGGCGCCGGTCTCTTCGGCCTGATCGCCTGGCCGTCGGCCGCATTCGTCATCGGTGCGGTCGGGCTCATCCGCGCCGAGACCACGACGTACCGGACCAAGGTCGGTCGTGACCTCTGGTCACGCGCCGGCGGATTCCGACGGATGCTGTCGACCGACAGCGCCGAGTCGCGCTTCGACTTCTCCGCGCGCAAGGACCTCTACACGGCGTTCGTCCCGTTCGCGGTCGCGTTCGGCTGCGCCGAGGCCTGGGCCCGCAAGTACGAAGCGGCCACGGGCACTGCTGCTCCGGTCCCGCTCTGGTACGGCGGGGGCTACATCGGGGGAGGCGGTGGCGGCTTCGGGACCGGCGGATTCGACAGCTTCGACAGCGCCGTCAGCTCCTCGATCAGCGCCTACCAGTCCAGCCAGTCGAGCTCCGGTGGAGGTGGCGGCTTCAGCGGCGGTGGCTTCGGTGGTGGAGGCGGTGGCGGCGGCTCCTGGTGAGCCCGGCTGCGCTCGTACGGCACTGGTAGAACTTCAGATACATCGATCCCAAGGGGAACCCTCATGATCATCGGCATCATCATCGCGGTCGTCGTCGTGCTGGCGCTGCTGGCCTTCTTCGTCACCGGCTTCAACAAGCTCCGCTCGCAGAACGTCTCCGTCGACGAGGCGCTCGGCGGCATCGACGTCCAGCTCACCCGACGCGCCGACCTGATCCCCAACCTGGTCAACACCGTCAAGGGGTACGCCGCGCACGAGGCCGGCGTGCTCGAGGCGGTCACGGCGGCGCGTGCCGGCGTACAGAAGGCGGCGCAGGGCAGCTCGGTCGCGGACAAGGCGGCCGCGGAGGGTGTCCTCAACCAGGCGCTCGGTCGGCTGATCGCGGTCGCGGAGTCCTACCCCGACCTCAAGGCCTCGGCGAACTTCCAGCAGCTGCAGGCCGAGCTCTCCGACACCGAGAACAAGCTCTCCTTCGCGCGGCAGTACTACAACGACGCCGCCGCCTCGCTGAACACCTCGATCGCGACGCTCCCGTGGGCCTTCTTCGCCGGCGTCACGGGTGTCTCGAAGCGCGACTTCTACCAGGCCCCGGCGGGCCAGGACGCGCCGCCGACCGTCCAGTTCTGACAGCGGATCAGGGGACGGCCCCAGCGGGGCGATCCTGATTCCACCAGCGCCCGGAACCCATGACCCCAGTCGTGAGTCCGGGCGCTGGCGCGTCGTACGGCAGGAGGACGAGCGTGGTCGGGTCACGTCCCTACCTGCAGAGGAGTTCCCCATGTTCCTGATCCGTTGCGCCGGGCTGGCGACAGGCGCCGTCGCGGCTCTCGCGCTCGCGGCCGGTCCGGCTGCGGCGCACGACTGCATCCAGACCCAGAAGGACCCGAGCGGCGGCGGTGTCGCCGGGACGTACTACATCGCCACCGACACGTTCGTACCGAACGGCCAGGCACACGGCGGATTCATCGCCGTCGTCTTCCCCGACGGCACCACCATCGTGTCGTTCAACCACCCGCCGGCCATGAACGACTACGTCGTTCCCGGGGCGAAGGGCTGCGACGGCAAGGGCCTCGACAGCGGGGAGGCCTGCTTCGGCGAGTGACACCTGTTGACGGGCGCGCGGGAACGTCGGTGGGCCCGTCTAGTCTTCTCTGGTGTCTGAAGCCGCCGCCCCGTCCCGCGTGCGCGAGGTCCTCGCCGAGGCGGTGACCGCGCTCGGCGGTGTCGAGCGCGCAGGGCAGGTCGCGATGGCCGAGGCCGTCTCGGACGCACTCGAGTCGGAGACCCACCTCCTGGTCCAGGCCGGCACCGGCACCGGCAAGTCGCTCGGCTACCTCGTGCCGTCGTTGCTCCACCGCGACCGGGTCGTCATCGCGACCGCGACGCTCGCGCTGCAGCACCAGCTCGTCGAGCGCGACATCCCGCGGTTGATGGACGCGATCGGTCATCACCGCGACATCGACACCTCGTACGCGGTGCTCAAGGGGCGCTCCAACTACGCCTGCCTGCACCGGATCCGCGAAGGCGTTCCTGATGATCAGGGCGTGCTCGTGGAGGCGCCGGTCGGCTCGCTGGGGGAGCAGGTCATCGAGTTGCGCGAGTGGGCAGAGGACGAAGCGAAGCGTGGCCTGTCCGGCGAGC
Source organism: Nocardioides jejuensis (assembly GCF_004337475.1). Taxonomy (GTDB): domain Bacteria; phylum Actinomycetota; class Actinomycetes; order Propionibacteriales; family Nocardioidaceae; genus Nocardioides; species Nocardioides jejuensis. The sequence goes on from NZ_SJZJ01000004.1 coordinate 147,220, forward strand.
GTGACAACGCCCCGCGCCACACCGAGCGGGTCTGGCGACAGGTCAGCGTCAGCGCGCGCGAGTGCCTCGGCAAGGCCAAGTGCGCCTTCGGCGAGGAGTGCTTCGCCGAGCAGGCCAAGGAGAAGGCTGCCTCGTCGCAGCTTGTCGTCACCAACCACAGCCTCCTCGCGATCGACGCGATCGAGGGCATCCCGATGATCCCGGAGTACGACGCGGTGGTCATCGACGAGGCGCATGAGCTCGTGGCGCGCGTGACGCAGGCAGCGTCCTCCGAGCTGGCTCCCGGAGACGTCGAGCGGGCCGGTCGCCGGGCCGCTCGCCAGGTCGACGGCCGCGAGGCGGACGAGCTCCTGGACGCTGCCGACGTGCTCACCGACGCACTCGCGGAGCTCTCGCCGGGCCGGATCGAGCGGATGACGGTCGAGCTGGCCGATGCACTGGCGTTGGTGCGCGACGCGGCGCGCGCGTGCTTCTCGGCGTTCCCGAAGGAGAAGTCGGGCGACGAGGCCGACGCGGCGAAGACGCAGGCCAAGGCGATGGTCGGCGACGTCCTCGCGGTGGCCGAGCGGATGGCGGCCGACCTCGAGTCGGACGTGCTGTGGCGCAACGACCGGCTCCCGCAGCACGGCGGCCCCCAGCTCTGCCTGGCGCCGCTGCAGGTCTGGGGCCAGATCCGCGACAAGCTGCTCGCCGACAAGACGGTGGTCTTCACCTCCGCGACGCTGATGCTGGGCGGCGACTTCGGTGCTGTCGCGTCTTCGCTCGGTCTCAAGCCGACCGAGCGCGTGCCCGACGGCGCGGAGCCCCCGCCCCGCGGCGAGGGCGTCCAGCCGTGGCGTGGCTTCGACGTCGGCTCGCCGTTCGACTACGGCAAGCAGGGCATCCTGTACGTCGCGAAGCACCTCCCGCCCCCGGGGCGCGACGGCCTGGTCAAGGCGCAGCTCGATGAGATCGTCGACCTGATCGACGCGGCGGACGGGCGCACGCTCGGACTGTTCTCCTCCCGGCGTGCAGCCGAGGCGGCGGCCGAGGAGGTCCGGGCGCGGCTGCCGCACCTGACGACGCTGGCACAGGGGGACGCGCAGCTCCCGGAGCTGGCCAAGCAGTTCGTCGAGGACCCCCACACCGTGCTGTTCGGCACGCTGTCGCTGTGGCAGGGCCTCGACGTTCCCGGCGACACCTGCACGCTCGTGCTCATCGACCGGATCCCGTTCCCGCGGCCCGACGACCCACTGATGTCGGCCCGCCAGAAGGCTGCCGACAAGGCCGGGGCCAACGGCTTCATGTCCGTCGCTGCGACGCATGCGGCGCTGCTGATGGCTCAGGGTGCCGGTCGTCTGATCCGTACGTCGTCGGACCGCGGCGTGGTGGCCGTGCTCGACCCGCGTCTGGCGACCGCCCGCTACGGAGGCTTCCTCCGCGCGTCGCTGCCGCCGATGTGGCCGACCGTCGACCCGCAGATGGTCCGCGCCGCCCTGAAGCGGCTCGCCGGCAACTGACCGGGCCGCTTGCGGACATGTGGCGCGGGCCGACGCACGTCTGAGCGCGCCGGCGCCGACCCGCGCCGGTCCCTCCCTGCTGAGCTTCCCGGGCTCAGTCAGTCGATGTTGCCGAGGATCGGCTGCGACTCCAGGATGCCGTCCTCCTGCGGGGCAGTGCCCTCGCTGAACACCCGGCGTACCTGGGTGGCGCGGAAGTCGGCGTGCGCGACGGAAGGAGCCTCGAATCCGTACTCCGCCTGCGCCTGGCGCGGGGTCAGCGTCCGCTGGTTCTGCGCGGGGAGCCCCTGCAGGACCGGCCCGGCGAGGGGCAGGGTCATCGGGGAGATGATTCGCAGCAGCATCAGCTGGACGGCGGTGTTGAGACTGACCGCCCAGAAGGCGGCGCGGAGCACCGGCCGAACGGCGGCGTCGAGGAGCGGGTTGACCGGAAGGCCGGACATCTCGCGCATCCACGGAGGCATCGTGGCGAGGGTGCCGCGGCGCAGGATCCGCGTGGTCACCACCGTCGCCGGACGGAGCAGGGGCGACATCGGCGGCAGCATGACCTCGGCCTGGAGCAGGTGGTGCATCGCGGCGCGTGCTGACTCGGAGCCGATCAGCTGGGGGCGCATCTCCTCGAAGTAGGCGCGGACACCCTCGCGGCTGCGCGGCACCTGGTCGGGGTCACAGGTCTGCAGCTCGGCGGCGCGAGCGCACTCGGCCCAGTACTGCGCGTCCTCCTCCGCTGAGAGCTGTCCCGGACCGTAGCGCTCGTACGCCATCAGGATGGAGTGCCAGCCGGTGAGCAGGATCCACAGCTGCGAGTCGGGGTCGTTGGCGTCGTAGCGGGTGCCGGTCTCAGGGTCGAGGCCGATGCCCTTCGCGTGGATCCGGACCAGGACGTCGGCTGCCTTGGCCGTCGACCGGCTGTCGCCGAACGCGACCATGGCGAAGTAGCGCAGCGTCCGGTCGTAGCGGGTCCGCGGGCGGTCGTAGATGCCGTGCGTCTTCGTCACCGCGGCGACCAGGTGGGGGTCGAGCTCCTCGATCACGACGGCGCGCTGGAAGCCGATGGTGAGACTCGTCGGATAGCTCCATACCTTCCACGTCACGCTGCCCGGACCGTAGAAGCCGAAGTCCTCGGCAGGCTCGAACGTCGGGGCGGCGAAGACCTCGGGGAAGTCGCGGTCCACGTGGTGCAGGAGTACGCCGGCGGCCGCGACGCCGGCGAGCAGCGCGAGCCAGATCCCGACCGCGAGCGTGCTGTGCAGGTCGGCGTGGACGTCGCTGCGGAGCACCACAAGGGCGCCGATGACGAGGATGGTGTAGGTGATCAGCCCGGCGAGCCCGGCCGCGAGGTCGCGCGGCGCGGCCCGTCGTACGCCGTGGAGGATGCCGACGCCGATCGCGAGCTGGATCGAGGCCATCGCGCGAAGATCGAGGGCACTGGCCTCGAACGGGATCCAGCGGGCGGCCCGCGCGGGATCGATGAAGACACCGAGGGCGACGACCAGCAGGGGCGCCGCCGCAAGGAAACCACCGAGCCGCAGCAGCCCGGACGGAGCCCGCTCCGGGAGCCCGGCGGCGCGGAGCGTCCGGATGCAGTGCAGGAGCACGAGCGGCAGGATCACCATCGTGGGGATCCAGACGATCGCGACGATCCGGCTGAGCGTGAGCGGACCGAGCGGGTCCATCTTCCCGAGCTCGCGAAGGTGCAGCCCGGTCGCGATCGCGAGTGCGAGTGACCCGGCGAGGAGCGCGACCGAGGCCAGGTCCAGGGCCTGGCGATCGGCGTTGCGCGAGCGGACCACCAGCACGACCGCCGCGATGAACCCCGTCGCCGTCATGGCCGCCGCGAGCGGGGACGCGGGCGCCCACGCGAACACCGTGCTCGACCACGCGCCGAACATCAGCAGCGCCGCGGTCGGAGCCATCAGCAGGCCCAGTCCGTCGTGCACCCCGTGGGTGAACGCTGCGGGGTCAGCCTCCGGCTCCGTCCAGGGAGTCGGGGTGCCGGGGGAGAGGTGCGAATCGGCCATGGAGCCGACCATACGCGCGCCCGCGGCGCATTACTACCCTTAGGTAGTAAGTGGTTTCAGCGGTTGTTGAGGCTGAAGTGATGCCGGTCCTTGAGCGAGTGCCAGTCGCCGCCCCACTCCCACCCGATCCGGGCGAACGCCGCGATGGCGGCGGGCGTCAGCATGCCTGGGCGGATGCGGTCGCGATCGAGGTAGGAGCTGGCGAGCTCGGGCAGCACGAGGTCGCCCTTGGTGTACGGGTTCTGGAACGGGTTCACGTCCACGGCGAGGCCGTAGGCGTGCTCGCTGAAGTGGGTCGAACCGACCGCGGGCCGGCAGACGAAGGCACTGGTGTCGTTGCCGTCGCCGTACGGCGGGGCGTCGAGCTCGGCGCGCGTGGTCACCCGCATCTCCTCCAGTGGGAACTCCTGCCGCCACAGGTCATGGAACGCCGAGACGACGTCCGCCGCTACCGAGCGGTTGAGCAACAGCTCGCCGGTGTGGCGCTGCCCGTCGAAGCCGCGGAAGGTCAGGCGGATCCAGGAGAGGTCGTCCTTCCCGACGGGGCAGCCGGGCTGCCAGGTCGAGCGAGCGATGACGTCGGTCGGCGCCGGGGTGACGATTCGCGACGCGAAGCCCGCGCCGGGCAGCTCGGCCACCGTGTCAGGCAGGGTGAACCGGCGCTGACGCAGCTCCTTCGGCGTCGATCGGATCTCGCCGTAGCCATCGGCGCGCAGGGGGAGTGCGCGGGTGCCGAGCCAGGTCGGCGGCACCGTGCCGGGCACGGGCACGCTCATCGACTTCACGGCCGCCGCGGCGGACGACGCGAGTGCGTCGAGGCTTGCCGTGCCGGCGTCGCCGCCCGGGCTGGGGACGCTGGCGGACGAGCTCGCCGTGCCGGGCGGAGTCGCGGTCTGGGCGCTCGGCGTACATGCCGCTGCCCCCGCCAGGACCGAGGTCGCGGCGAGGGCAGTGAGGAAGCGTCGGGGCGTCACGACGCCCAGCGTGTCAGACGCGGCGCAGGACCGCGGTGACGATGCCGAGGATCGAGGCGTGCGTGCCGTCGATCGGGTCGTAGGCATCGTTGTGCGGCATCAGCCAGACCTGGCCGTCCTTCTTCTTGAAGGTCTTGACCGTGGCCTCGCCGTCGAGCAGCGCGGCGACCATGTCGCCGTTGTTGGCGGTCGGCTGCTGGCGGATCACGACGTAGTCACCGGAGCAGATCGCGGCATCGATCATCGAGTCGCCGGAGACCTCGAGCAGGAAGAGCGTGCCGTCGCCGACCAGGCTCTTGGGCAGCGGGAACACGTCCTCCACGCGCTCCTCGGCGAGGATCGGGCCACCGGCGGCGATGCGGCCCACGACCGGCACGTACGTCGCTGCGGGGACAGAGTCGCCGATGCCGGTCTCGTCGTACGTCGACTCGTCGGCCGCGCCGATCGAGCGGCGGGCGGCGAGCACCTCGGGCAGGAAGACCTCGATCGCGCGGGGGCGGTTGGGGTCGCGCTTGATGAACCCCTTCTGCTCCAGGACCTTGAGCTGGTGCGACACCGAGCTCGAGGACGTCAGGCCGACGGCGTCGCCGATCTCGCGCATCGACGGCGGGTAGCCGCGGTCCTCGAGGGCGTCGCGGATGACGTTGAGGATGCGCTGCTGGCGCGGCGTCAGGCCGGTCGCGTCAGCAGGGCCGTCGGGGAGCTCGGAGACCTTGCGAGGAGGAGTCGCCATCGTCTGCGCCTTACGTCGTGGAGGGCTGGTCGGTGTGGTTCCAACGTAGCCGCGATCGCGCACGGCTTCAAACATGTGTTCGAACGGCGTGTCGGCCGTCCGAGGTCGGGTGACGCGAGGAACGAGCGGTGTATCGAGACCCGAAATGTGAGGCAGGGCGGGGCTGCCTTCCCTTGCAGCACCCGCCCTGCGTCTTCCCCATCCCGCGCGCCGGGGTCGAAGCGACGCGCGGGAATCTGGGCGGCCACCCACCAGTAGTGGCCGCAGTCTGTGTCAGTCGACCGGGATGAAGAGCTCCTGGCCGGCGTGGAGCATCACGCTGTCGAGGGCGTTGAGCTTTTCGATCGCGTCGATCGTCGTGCGGACGTCGCCCTCGCTGTGGGCGGCGGCGATGTCCCAGAGGGTCTGGCCGGGCGCCACGACGATGCGCTCCGTGGCGGTCGGCGTGCCGCCGGCCTCGGTCGAGGCGCTGGAGCCGCCCATGATCACGATGGCAAGCGCGAACGCGACGAGCACGGCGCCCAGGAAGACGACCAGGCGCCCACGGCGGGTCAGCCGGAGCTGGCCTGCGGGAGCCTGGGCCGTGCGGGCGGGGCGGATCTCGAACGTGGGGGCGAAGCTGATCGTGCTCATCGGGACCTCCGGGGAAGAGTCGGTCGGGGTGACGAGCGAATGTCTAATCAGGGCCCCCGACACAACCGCGGTGCGGCTCCGGTCGGGAGATCGATCAGACGTTCGATCGAACACGTGATCGAAGTTAGATCATGTGTTCGAACGATGCAAGACCTTGTTCGAAAAAAGTTTCGAGGCCTGCGTCACGCGGTCAGCGTGCGGCGCGACGCCCGCCGGAGGGGCGAGCCGGCGCCTCGGCCGAGCCGGCCGGGGGAGTCATGATGCCGAGGACGGTCATCAGGCGTACGCCGAGCATGAGGCCGGCGAAGAGGCAGGAGGCGGCGCCGATGCAGGCGAGCAGCAGGAAGAACCATGCCGCACTGTTGCCGCCGCGCGCGGTTGCGCCGAAGTCGATCGCGGCCCAGACGAGGTAGCCCCAGGCGACGACACAGAGGGTGACGCCGACGGCGTACTTCGCGACGCGCGCGTCAAGTGAGCGGCGGGGTCGGGCGCCACGCGGAGCTTTGCGGCTGCCTGCGTGCTTCGGCCCGTTCGTCACCCGGGGATTCTGTCACGGCAAAGCCCTCCGCATGACCAACAATCGACGACACGCCCGACACGCCGACCCGCGATTTCCTCATCGGAAATCGGCTCTTCCGTGCTGACCTGCGCTTTTGCGACCTGGGCCACATTCGACACGCCGATCCTCCCGGCATTGCCGAAGGGGTGGGTTGCGGCTCTGGTGGTCGCGACGTACGGTTACCACTACATCTAGTAGTTACACCGTTGTGGTTTTCCACATGTAGTTCACAGGTGTGATGGGCGTCATCAACACTTCGGGCGCACTTTTCCACAGCAATCCACAGGCGTTCAGGCGCAGATCGACGTACGAGAGGGGTCGCGGCCATGCACTGTCCACACTGCCGCAACACCGACACCCGCGTGCTCGACTCCCGTGTCGCCGACGACGGAGCAGCGATCCGGCGCCGCCGGGCCTGCCCCGCCTGTGACCGCCGCTTCTCGACGGTCGAGCAGATGCAGCTCATGGTCAGCAAGCGCTCCGGCGCGACCGAGCCGTTCAACCGCGACAAGGCGATCAGCGGTGTGCGCAAGGCCTGCAAGGGTCGTCCCGTCACCGAGGACCAGCTCGCTCGCCTCGGGCACGACGTCGAGGACGCGCTGCGCTGCAGCGGCCAGGCGGAGCTCCCGGCCAACGAGGTCGGTCTCGCGATCCTCGGCCCGCTCCGGGCCCTCGACGAGGTCGCCTACCTCCGTTTCGCGAGCGTCTACCGCGCCTTCGAGTCCGCCGAGGACTTCGCCAAGGAGATCGACGCGCTCCGCCTGGAGAGGGCGGCCGCCGATCCGGCGTACGAGAAGGACCTCACCCCTACCGGGTGACACAGACCGGCCCGGCATCGAGTGGGGAAGCTTGTTGTCGGGCCTCCAAACAACGCAGCACCAGCAGTACGCAGCACCAGCAGCAGCCAGACAAGCATCACGCCGGCAGATCATGGGAAATGGAGAGACGATGACCGAGACGGTTTCCGCCGCACAGCAGGCAACCAGCGAGGCGGGGAAGGGACTGAAGATGGAGCGCGTCTTCAGCACGGAGGGTGTGCACCCCTACGACGCCATCACCTGGGAGCGTCGCGACGTCGTCCAGACCAACTGGAAGACCGGCGAGACCGTCTTCGAGCAGCGTGGCGTCGAGTTCCCGGACTTCTGGTCCGTCAACGCCTCGACGATCGTCACCACGAAGTACTTCCGTGGTGCCGTCGGTGCTGACAACCGCGAGCAGAGCCTCAAGCAGCTCATCGACCGCGTCGTCGGCAAGTACGTCGCGGCCGGCCGCGACTTCAACTACTTCGCCACCGAGGCCGACGTCGCGGTCTTCGAGCAGGAGCTGACCTGGCTGCTGGTCAACCAGTACTTCTCCTTCAACTCCCCGGTCTGGTTCAACGTCGGTACGACGGCCCCGCAGCAGGTCTCCGCCTGCTTCATCCTCTCGGTTGACGACTCGATGGACTCGATCCTCAACTGGTACAAGGAGGAGGGCTTCATCTTCAAGGGCGGCTCCGGCGCCGGCCTCAACCTCTCCCGCATCCGTTCCTCCAAGGAGCTGCTGAAGTCCGGCGGCACCGCCTCGGGCCCGGTCTCCTTCATGCGTGGCGCTGACGCGTCCGCCGGCACCATCAAGTCGGGCGGCGCCACGCGTCGTGCGGCCAAGATGGTCGTCCTCGACGTCGACCACCCGGACATCGAGGAGTTCGTCGAGACGAAGTGGCGCGAGGAGGACAAGATCCGCGCCCTCCGTGACGCCGGCTTCGACATGGACCTCGGTGGCAAGGACATCACCTCGGTCCAGTACCAGAACGCCAACAACTCGGTCCGCGTCTCCGACGAGTTCATGCGCGCTGTCGAGGAGGGCAAGGAGTTCGGTCTCCGCTCGCGCTCCACCGGTGAGGTCATCGAGACCGTCGACGCCCGCTCGCTGTGGCGCAAGATCGCCGAGGCCGCGTGGGCCTGTGCCGACCCGGGCATTCAGTACGACGGCACCATCAACGACTGGCACACCAACCCCGAGACCGGTCGCATCACCGCGTCCAACCCGTGCTCGGAGTACATGTCGCTCGACAACTCCTCGTGCAACCTGGCGTCGCTCAACCTGCTGAAGTTCCTCAAGGACGACGACACCTTCGACGCCACCCGCTTCGCGCAGGCCGTCGAGGTCATCATCACCGCGATGGACATCTCCATCTGCTTCGCCGACTTCCCGACCGAGCCGATCGGCAAGACCACGGTCGACTACCGCCAGCTCGGCATCGGCTACGCCAACCTCGGCGCGCTGCTCATGGCGATGGGTCTCGGTTACGACTCCGAGGGCGGTCGCGCCATGGCGGCGACAATCACGTCGCTCATGACCGGCACGTCGTACCGTCGTTCGGCCGAGCTCGCCGCGATCGTCGGCCCGTACAACGGCTACGCCCGCAACGCCGAGGCGCACCAGCGCGTCATGCGCAAGCACCAGGCGGCCGACGACCAGATCCGCACGCTCTCCTCGATCGACGGCGACATCCACAAGCTGGCCTCCGCCGAGTGGGCCAAGGTCGTCGAGCTGGGCAAGGTCAACGGCTTCCGCAACGCGCAGGCCTCCGTCCTCGCGCCGACCGGCACCATCGGCTTCATGATGGACTGCGACACCACCGGCATCGAGCCGGACTTCTCGCTGGTCAAGTTCAAGAAGCTCGTCGGCGGCGGCTCGATGCAGATCGTCAACCAGACGATCCCGCGGGCCCTGGTCAAGCTCGGCTACAACGCCGAGACCGTCGAGGCGATCGTCGAGTTCATCTCCGAGCACGGCCACGTCATCGACGCCCCCGGCCTCAAGCTCGAGCACTACGAGGTGTTTGACACCGCGATGGGTGCCCGCGCCCTCAAGCCCATGGGCCACGTCCGGATGATGGCTGCCTGCCAGCCGTTCCTCTCCGGCGCGATCTCGAAGACGGTCAACCTGCCGGAGACGGCGACCGTCGAGGAGATCATGGACGTCTACATGGAGTCCTGGAAGCTCGGGCTCAAGGCGACCGCCGTCTACCGCGACAACTGCAAGGTGGGCCAGCCGCTCGCCGACGGTGGTGGCAAGGCCAAGAAGGACGCCGCCGACAAGGCTGCTGCCTCCGAGGCTGAGGTCGTCGAGAAGATCGTCGAGAAGGTCGTCTACGCGCCGACCCGCAAGCGCCTCCCGAAGTCCCGCGTCTCGCGCACCACGTCGTTCACCGTTGGTGGCGCCGAGGGCTACATGACCTCCGGTGCGCACGAGGACGGCTCGCTCGGCGAGGTCTTCCTCAAGCTCGGCAAGCAGGGCTCGACCCTCGCCGGTGTCATGGACGCCTTCTCGATCGCCACCTCGATCGGCCTGCAGTACGGCGTCCCGCTCGAGACGTACGTCGCGAAGTTCACCAACCTGCGCTTCGAGCCGGCCGGTCTGACCGACGACGCCGACGTCCGCATGGCGCAGTCGATCATGGACTACATCTTCCGCCGCCTGGCCCTGGACTACCTCGACTTCGACGCCCGCTCCGCCCTGGGCATCTACTCGGCTGAGGAGCGCCAGCGCCACCTGGAGACCGGTTCGTACGAGCCGCTCGAGCTCTCCGAGGCCGACTCGCTGAAGACCGTCGAGCCGGTCCGCAAGGACCTGCCCGAGGTCGTCGAGACGTCGAACGTCGTGGACGCCGAGGTCGTCTCGGAGGCTCCCGCGCCGGAGCGTGCCGCCAAGACCTCCGCCGAGCTGCTCGAGATCATCACCGGCACCGCCGTTGACAGCCCGCTCTGCTTCACGTGTGGCACGAAGATGCGCCCCGCCGGCTCGTGCTACGTGTGCGAGGGCTGCGGCAGCACCTCCGGCTGCAGCTGACGTACAACGAGGCGCGCGGTGCTCCTTCCACAGGAGCGCCGCGCGCCTCCGCGCATTGTCAGTGGGATCCGCTAGCCTGGATCCAATGTTCGATCAGGTGTTCGAAGGAGTGTCATGGGTGACGCGGTCAAGCTGAAGACGGGGGAGCCGTACTTCCGGTTCATTGACCTGTTTGCAGGCATCGGTGGCTGCCGCATGGCGTTCGAACGCGCCGGCGGTGAGTGCGTCTTCACCTCCGAGTGGGACGATTACGCACGGAAGACCTACGAGACGAACTTCCCGTCCGATGAGGGCAGTGATCACGTCTTCCGCGGTGACATCACGACCGTTCACGTCGACGAGATCCCGGAGCATGATGTGCTCGTCGGCGGCTTCCCGTGCCAGCCCTTCAGCATCGCCGGCGTTTCAAAGAAGAACGCGCTCGGGAGGCCGCACGGTTTCGCCGACCCGACGCAAGGGACGCTCTTCTTCGACGTCGCGCGGATCATCGAGCACAAGCGCCCCAAGGCCTTCCTCCTGGAAAACGTGCGCAACCTTGTCTCGCACGACAAGGGCAACACCTTCCGCATCATCAAGGACAAGCTTGAGAGCCTTGACTACTCCTTCGACGCCCGCGTCGTCGACGCATCGGTGGTCGTTCCTCAGGGCCGAAGGCGGATCTTCATGGTCGGCTTCGACAAGCGGGTCTACGGCGACGATGTCTCCTTCGACTTTGACGAGGTCAAGTTCGAGGCTCCGGTGATGCCGAACCCCAGGATGGAGACGGTTCTCTATCGAGAGGATGGCACCGAGCAGGTCGAGCTGCCCTACACCGATGAGCATGGACGGGTCGCCGAGAAGTACACCCTGACTCCGCGTCTGTGGGAGTACCTGCAGAACTACAAGAAGAAGCACAACGCGGCGGGCAACGGCTTCGGCTTCGGCCTCGTGACGCGTGACGATGTCGCCCGAACCTTGTCTGCTCGGTACTACAAGGACGGCTCCGAGATCCTCGTCGATCAGGGCGACGGCAAGCGCCCGCGCCGCCTCACCCCACGGGAGTGCGCCCGCCTGATGGGGTTCCCGAACAACTTCGTGATCCCCGTTAGCGACACCCGTGCCTACAAGCAGTTCGGCAACAGCGTCGTCGTGCCTGTAGTCGAGGGCATTGCGAAGGAGATCGCCGCGGATCTCGTCGCTCTCGAGGCCGGGATTCAGCAGGCCGGCTAACCTCGACACCATGCCGGATGTGGTCTCGCCTGAGGTCCGCAGCCGGATGATGTCCGGCATCCGTGGAAAGAACACGAAGCCTGAGCTCCTGCTTCGACGCGAGCTTCATCGGCGGGGTCTCCGCTTTCGCCTGCACGACAAGCGGCTGCCGGGATCGCCCGACCTTGTGTTCCCGAAGTTCAAGGCTGTGGTCTTCGTCAACGGCTGTTTCTGGCACGGGCACGTGGGTTGTCGCTACTTCAAGATCCCCCAGACCCGGCGCGACTTCTGGCTTGCCAAGATCACCCGGAATCAAAAGCGAGACGTGGAAGTGCGGGCGGCCCTGTCGGAACTCGGTTGGCGTGTCGCAACTGTGTGGGAGTGTGCAACTCGGAAGGACGCGTTCAGCTGCGTCGCCGCGGTTGAATCCTGGTTGGCAGACGGGGGTGCGGAAGGCGCGTTCGAAGCCCAGGGCCCGGGAACTTCGGGGAGGTAGTCATGGATGCGCGGCTGGCGGCTCGCTTTGCGGGCGTGATTGGCAAGCGGCTCTCGAGCGTCGAGTGCTATGGGGAGGGCACCTCGAACCAAGGTGAGATCGGCGTTGGGGCCCAAGCGCCTAGCCTCTTTGGAACGCCATCGCAGATTGAGCGGTACGGGTGCGACTACCTGTATCTCTCGGACACGCAGCAGATTGAAGAACGTGACCTCTGGATCACCTATCAGGATTCCCGGCGCAATGATCCGACGCGAGGGCCCGAATGGCGGATGACGTACCCACGGGCAAGCGTGGTGATGAGGGAAGCCCGTTCCGGAGACTTGATCTGGGTAGCGCGCGACGCCAGGGATCGCGGTCAGGTCCTTGTAGTGGTCGCCGAGGCCGGCAGCGAGTTCGCTGGTCGATTGGACCGCATTCTTGGCCTCGAGATGCGATTGGATGCAACGGTTGTTGGCCGCAAGAGGCAGCGCTTTGCAGACGTCGACCTTCGCAGCACGGGCGCCGCAAGCTTGGATGCTGATGACGCTGACCTTATGGCCATTCTCGGTGTCGAGGTAAGGACACCCAATGAATCCAAGCTCGACCTCCTGCTCAGCGAACTCGCAGGCGTCCCGCTGGCAGGGGGGTGGCCGAGTACGCGCGACTTCTCGGCTGCATGTCGCCGCGTTGCTGCACTGGAGGATCCGCTTTCTGATGTCGACCAGACGATGGCTGTTTGGTTCGCGCTAACTAACGAGCTCTTCTTTCTCTACGAGAAGTACAAGATTCAGCCGGAACTTGATGCCGCGTTCGCGAATCGATCCACTATTGATGTGGATGCGTTCTTCCGAGTCGCGAACAGTCTTCGTGGGCGCCGGAGTTCTCGTGCCGGTAACACCTTCGAGTGGCATCTCGCAGACTTGGTCTCGAGGCTCGGCATACGGGGCCACATGAAGCGCACGTTGCCCGACGGAACCGCGCCTGACTTCATCTTTCCAAGCGCCGACCTGTACCTCGACCCGACGTTCCAAGCTGAGCTCCTCACGGTACTTGCTGCCAAGACGACGTTGAAGGAGCGGTGGCAGCAGGTCGTGAACGAGGGCAAGCGACACGCGATCACCTACTTGGCGACGATGGACCGCGGGCTTAATGCGAGCACCCTCGCGACCATGAGGTTAAGTGGCGTCATTCCAGTCACTGCTAAGGCGTTTATTGAGTCGGATTACTCAGCGATGTCGAATCAGTTCATGACATTCGCAGACTTCTTCGAAGGCGTTCAGGGGCGCCAACTTGGAGCGGTCGACTGGGGAATTTCGCTTAATGACCTTCCGCTACTTTGTCCGTAGGCCCAAAACGAATCTTTATGGGTGCGGACACCCGAAAATGCGTCTCCGACGAGCGCGGCTCTAGTGCGGGTTCGACGTGGGCTGCACGACCGCCGGCCGCCGGGCTCGCTCGGTCTGCTCCGCGAGCGGGTTCATCGTGGTGTTCGTCAATTGGTGTTCCGGCACGGAGATGCGGGCTGCCACCACTTAGTGCTGCCCGAGACCCGACGCGCGACTTCTGGGGTGCGAAAATTGCGCGCAACCTGGTGCGTGACGTCGAGAATCGCAACTCTCTGCTCGCGCCGGGTTGGCGGGTCGCGACCATCTGGGAGTGCGCGATTTGGCAAAACCACGCGTCACTAGCCGACTCGGTCGCAGGTGGACTACAGAGTCGCCCTTCAGTTCCCGCCCGGGTGTGGCGACGACGTCAGCACGCGCCCTCGTCGATAAGGCCCGAACGATAGCCCGACGTACTGACGTTCCCCGGACAACCATCGGTCGTCGTCAGTAGGTTCTGATCGTTGCAGGGCGAAAGGGGCGACTGGATGAAAACGCTGCTCAGGCAGTCGGTAATGGATCGCATCGTGCGTCACCGTGAGTCGCCGGAGGTTGCTGCCGCGGCGATGCGAGCAATTGGGGCTTCGCCCAGTCTTGTCGATGAGGTTCTTGCTGACATCCAGGCTGACATCGCCGAGAACGACCTCCTTGACTCACCGACGGGTGTCGTCGACCGCGAGCTTGAGAGGGCTGCGAAGGCGGGGCCTTGGTACACCGGGCCTGAGGACGGAGACAAGCACTGGCCGAAGCTCCGGGCACGGCTCATGGCAGGCAAGATGGCGGATGTCGTTCCCGAAATTGATCGCGCATCGAGCAAGGTTGTCGCGCAACTCGCCAACCCGAACATTCACGGACTGTCAAAGAAGGGTCTCGTGCTTGGCTACGTTCAGTCGGGCAAGACTGCGAATTTCACGGCTGTCATGGCGAAGGCCGCTGACCGTGGGGCCGGGCTCTTCATCGTGCTGTCGGGCATCCACAACAATCTGCGCGAGCAGACTCAGGTCCGGGTTGCCCAGGACCTTTCCTTCAAGGACGGCGACTGGGTCTCGCTCACCACCGCCGATGCCGACTTCGTGAACGACGAGCGCCACAGCGGTGCCTCGCAGCTTCGCAGGGATCGCCCGGTCGTCATCGTCGTCAAGAAGAATGTGTCGCGGCTGAGCAATCTCCGCGACTGGCTCGCCGATACCCCCGATGAGGTCCTGCGCAGAACCCCGGTGCTGCTGCTCGATGACGAGGCTGATCAGGCCACGCCGAACAGCGCCACCGGTCGTCAGGAGCGGACCGCGATCAATGCCCTCATCCGTGAGATCTGGCAGAAGGTTCCCACTGGCACCTACGTCGGCTACACGGCGACTCCATTCGCGAACATCTTCATGAATCCGTCGGATGATGAAGACCTGTATCCCTCTAACTTCATCATCGACCTTCCTCGTCCGGCCAACTACTTCGGATCCGAGCGGCTCTTCGGGCGCGAAGCGCTGTCTGAGGACGAGGAAGCTGACCCGGGACTCGCGATCATCCGGGAGATCTCGGAGGACGATGCAGCCTTGCTCCGCCCGCCGTCGGCACGTGAGGACCGGGTGCTGTGGGAGGCATCCCTGCCGGAGTCGCTGAAGCGAGCGGTGGAGTGGTTCATTGTTGCCACGGCCGTTCGCAAGGCCCGCGGCCAGAGCGACCACAGTTCCATGCTTGTTCATACGACTCACTACGCGGACCCGCATTTCGCGGTACAGCACTGTCTTCAGACGTATGTGAAGGAAATCGCGGACGAGTGGCGTGCGGGCAAGCGCACCGCGCTTCGGGCGTCCTACGACGCCGAGATCGGCATGGCGGCGGAGGAAGCGACGCGCCCGACGCCTGATTGGCCCGCGACGGAGGCGGAGATTGGCTTTGTCCTGCGCAACCTTCGCGTGATTGTCGACAACGGTTCGTCCGCGGACCGGCTGGACTACTCGCGAGTCGATGCGGACGGTATGCCGCTGCAGGAGATCGTCATCGCGGTCGGCGGCGGCACGCTCTCCCGTGGCTTGACCCTCGAGGGCCTGGTCGTCTCGTACTTCACGCGCACGTCGAGCACCTACGACACCCTGCTACAGATGGGGCGCTGGTTCGGCTACCGGCCCGGCTACGAGGATCTTCCGCGACTGTGGATCCAGCCCACCCTTGCGGACGAGTATCGATTCCTTGCGCTGGTTGAAGCCGAGATGCGCCAGGACATCGAGGACATGGAGAAGCAGCAGATCACTCCCAGCGAGCTCGGTGTGCGAGTTCGCGCGCACCCGGGCCGACTGTCGATCGTGGCGCGTAACAAGATGGGAGTCGCCGACAAGGTTGACGTGTCGTTCTCCGAGGAGCGGGTCCAGACCATCCTGTTCGACCGCGATGCGGCTGTCGCACGTCGCAACATCCAAGCTGCACAGGACTTCCTTGCGCGGTGCCGCTCGTTGAGCGCGGTCGACCATGAAGCGTTGCCTCCGCGCTGGCGTCTTCGCGGCATTCCGGCTGCGGACGTGGTCACGTTCCTGAACGCGTTCAGTATCCACCCCGACCAGGCGGGTATGCGCGCCGACTACATGACCGGCTGGATCGACAACGCTGTGCCGGACAGCCTCTGGAACGTCACGGTGATCGGGTCGAGCCGCGGCGAGTCCCTTGGCAGTCTCGACCTCGGCCTTGGAAACCCGGTGCCGGCGATCAACCGTGCTCCGCTGCTGGGTTCGCCCGCCGGCATCGCGAATATCAAAGCCTTGCTTAATCACGCTGACTGGTTTGCTGACTTCGAGCCTGACGTACTGGCTTCCCTGTCAGAGAGCGATCGCCGCAGCCCCCGCGCCATGCGTCGCCTGCATGCAAAGGGCCGCGGGCAGATTCTGCTGTACGTCGTAAGCAAGGACTCGGTTCCGATGGGAAAGGGGTCCACCCGCGTTCGTGGAGAGATGAAGGCTGACGAGCACTTTGTCGGCCTCGGCGTGATCTTCCCGGAGGCAAGGGCGGCGAGTGGCAAGGGCACCTATTTCGCCGTCAAGCCGGACTGGCAGCCCGAACTGGATCCGAATGACGATGAGGTCCCGCCTGATACGGAGGGCGACGCCGTTCCGGCGGAGATCGCTGCAGGAGGGAGTAATTGATGTCCAGCGTTGCCGAACACTTCGCGATGCTGCGGCTTGCGGGTCTGCCGAGCGGTGAATCGACGCTGAGGACCCGGACCTTGCCGATCAGCGTCGCGGCAGGCCCGATCCTGCTGGGCATGGACGGACTCGGGCAGCGGCATCTCCTGGTGCCCGTCGGAGATGCCGAAGTCGTCCCGGACCGCGCGAGTCGCGGTGTCGTGACGGCGGAGCGCGGGCTGGTGCTTGGGGACGCCGAGCATCGCTTCCTGGACTTGTCCTGCCTCTCGTCCCGGCTCGACCGGCCGTTCGAGCAGCTCGCGGAGGATGTCCTGCGACGCATCACCGAGTCGTCGGACGACCCGCGATCCACCGTCTCCCGAACGCTCGAGGACTGGCGCGAAATGCTCCGCGCTGCGCAAAAGGGCATGTCCCGCGAGTCGATTGTGGGCTTGACCGCGGAGCTCGAGTTGCTCGCATCGTTGGCTGCCGTTGATCCGCTCGCGGCGATCGACGCCTGGGTTGGGCCCGACAACGCGGTCCACGACTTCAAGCGCGGTTCGCGCAGTATCGAGGTCAAGGCGACCAGCGCGGTCGATCCGAGCTTCGTGCACATCTCGAACGTCGATCAGCTCGATCCGGCGCCTGTCGCCGAGCTGCTTCTCGCGGTTTTCCACCTGCGCGAGTCGCCGTCGGCGCCGAACCTCGAAGAGCGCGTGGAGGCGCTCCACGGCCTGGGAGTTCCCGAGTCTCTGTTGGCCGACCGTCTACGCGCGGTGGGCTACACGCCGCGCATGGAGCTGGCCTTCCCCGATCGGCTCGAAGTGCGTTCTTTCACGGTCTTCGCGGTCGGGCACTCGTTCCCGTCGGTTCGCTCCACAGACATTCGTCCTGACGCCCGACTTTCGGTCCGTGGACTCGAATACGACTTGGTGCTGGCGGGTCTACCGGACGAGATCCCGGAGGCTGAGGTCGCGGCCGCCCTTGCAGATTGGATGACCGCGTGAACGGTGAAGATCTGGCCGTTGCCGCCAGTTCCGTGCGCAAGTACCTTCGAACGAGGGACCTTTCTCTCAACACTGTGCTGGCCGCGCACATGCGGTCCCAAGGCATCCCGCCCAACGGCGTTCGGTGGGAACTTGCGAAGGCTGCGATGCGGGCTGGCAAGTCTTTCGAGGACGCGGCGCGGCTTGCGGCGGAATTCGCAGGAGAGGATGCGGATGCGCCTCGTGTGGCCTCACCGCGATCGATAAGCCGGGGGGTGGCGCGATCGGCTCCTCGTGTCGACATCGCCCAGCCGCAGCTGACCGTTGCCACCGAGCTGACTCCCGCGCGGCGCTCCCAGGAACCGATGGACTGGTATCCGCAGCGCTTCGAGCCCGGCGCGATCCAAGGTGATGGCGCCAAGAAGCTTCTTGGCTCTCCGAAAGTCTCGCTCGAGGACATGCTGGTGCGTGAAACTGCACAGAACAGCTGGGATGCGCGAGCTGGTGATCGCCCCGTCGCGTTCACCATGAACCTGCGTCAGCTCGACGCGGCCAGCGTCCGCGACCTTCGCGAAAACGTATTCACGGGCGAGGGCCCCGGAACCCATATCCACGAGGCTCTGGCGGACGAAAGCCTCTGGATCATCGAAATTTCCGATCGCGGAACGATCGGGCTGGGTGGACCGGTGCGCAACGACCTGACGCCGCCCCCGGGCGCAGTTACGCACTTCATCAACCTGGTCTTCAACATCGGTGCGACGAAGTCGGACAAGAGCTCGGGCGGCACCTATGGCTTTGGCAAGTCGATCGCCTACATGGTGAGCGAGGTTGGCGCCGTTGTTATCTGGTCACGCTGCAACACGGACAGCGGTCCCGAGGACCGACTGATTGCGTCGGCCATTGGCGACGTCTTTGATCGCGAGGGCTTCCGCTACACCGGTCGGCACTGGTGGGGGCGGACGGTTGAGGGTAGGCCAGAGCCGCTCGTCGGTCAGGCGGCGGCAACGCTCGGAAACCGTCTCTTTTCCAAGGGCTTCGACGGAGACGAACTTGGGACTAGTTTACTGATCCTTGCCCCGCTACTCGGTGAACCGGGGCCGGACGACGACGCCGAGGTCCTCGCTCAGTCCGTGCTCTGGAACCTGTGGCCGAAGCTGATCCCGGGTGCTGACGGCGAACGGGCCATGGATATTCGTGTTCAGGTCAACGGGGTCGACCACTCCATTCCTGATCCGGCGACGCATCCTGCGCTTTCGGGCCACGTTGCTTGCCTCCGTGCAGTCCGCGCCGCCCAAGCTGGCAGCGAGCCGCCCGCTTCGCTCTTCAGGACGGAGGTCATCGAACTCAGTCGGTACAACGCTCCGATTGGCCATCTCGCGCTGACGAAGTATCCGGTTCCGCGCACACCCGTCCGGATCGACGAAACTCGCTTTCCGAGCCACTCGGTGACGCTCATGCGCAGCAGCGCGGAACTGGTGGTCCGCGAGCTTGACCGTCCGGCGCTGGCTGACCCGGGGTTCCAGTGGGCCGGCGTATTCAAGCCACTTGCCGACCACGATTCGATCTTTGCGGAGTCCGAGCCTCCGGCGCACGACGACTGGGCTCCAGAGTCGCTGACGAACAAGATCCACAAGAGCATCGTCAAGGTCGCGCTCGACAAGATCCGCCAGGAAGCTGATCACTTCTTGGCGCCTTCTGCCCAAGCGCGGGTCGCATCGGGAAACAGTTCGACCGCAGCCGTCGGGGACATGCTGGCCGGATTCCTGGGTGGAATCGCGGGGTCCGCGCCGTCGCCCAAGGCGAAGGCAGGCGGAGCTGGCGGCGCCCGCAGTGCAAAGGCGGCGATCGCCGTCCGGCGCGCAGAGGGAGGGCCTGCCGATCGGGCGGGATGGACTCGCACGGTTCTCGAGGTCTCTGTCCGCGGCGGCTTGCCGTCGGGAACCCCCGTCGCGGTCCGCGTCAGGGTTGCGACTGACGGCGGTACTGAGCGATCCGAGCAGCCGGACTATGTGAGGGAGATCGGCTGGGTTGGTGCCGAGGAAGGCGCCGAGGCAGCGATCATCAAGCCCGAGACTCCGCGGCTCTACGTGTTCGAGTCCCGCGACGACATCGCGGTCGACGTCAATTCCGGCATCGCTGCTGAGGATGCCGACATCGAGCGTTCCGGAGGTACTTCCTGATGCCGGCCGCACGTTTCATGCCGTATGAGACCCCAGACGCCGAGTCGGTGCAGTGGGACGCCTGGTGGTTCGTGCGCGGGGGAGTCCGCGAGGCACTTCCGCAGCAGCTCCCGGGATGGGACTACTCCTCGGTCGAGACGATCGGGGTAACGGTGCACCTCGATACCGAAGCGATCAAGTCGGCTACCGGAATGCAGTCGGCGCGTGACCTTGAACTCGTGCTGATTGCCGACTGCGCGCCCCTCGGGCGCAGGTTTGTGGGGGCAGCGTCGATTGATGAGGAGGCCGAGGAAACGGTCGACCTTTCGGTGGAGATTCCGGCTGGCGAAGCGGCGCTGCAGCTCGAGGTTTCTGCTCACCTCGTTCTTGCCTCGCCGGGCGAGCCCGGATCTGGACGACCGCATCTAGCGGGTTCCCGCCTGCTCTCCAGTCAGCGACGGACCGTGCAGCTTGAGGGCGAAGCAAGCCGCTTCCCGTCGGAGGCAGTGCCCTTCAGCGCGATTGGCCTCGAGCCGGCGCCCTGGACCATCTCGGCGTCGTTCGCGGACCTCAACGATTCGTTCATGGGAAGCATCCGGCTCCTGATGAACGAGGAGCATCCCCTGGCGCGTGCTGCGCTCGACCCTGTTGCCAATCCAGAGGCGGCCGAACGTCTCAAGATTGATGTATTCCGGATGCTCGTCGCCGTTGTCGCCCCCGACATTCCGGAATGTGCGGAGCAGTACGAAGAGGCTTCGGTCGGCGAGGTTGTCACAAACATGGCGGACCTCTACCTGCGGCAGACCTTGGTCGAGGCTGCGTCGATGTACCGGGAGAACCCTTTGCGATTCGAGCGTCTGTGCTATTCGGCGGTGAACGAGTGATCTACTCGTATCCCCGACTGCCTCGGTCCGTGTCCGAGGCCCGGCTGGGTGAGATTGCTGCGGCGCATCAGGGTGGCGGGCTGGTCGCTGTCAGCAAGCATGCGGCCTTTGAACACGAGCGCAGCGTGCCGGTGGCGACAGGACGTGTCGCAACCGTCCAGGAAATTCGCGCGCTCCGCACTGCCGTGTGTTCTGCGATGTCCCACTGGATCGAGCGCGGAACGCTTGGCGCGGATGCAGCGCGCTTCGACAGCGAGCTCGGCGTCGTGCTGCACCACGAGCTCCAGATCGTTCCCAGCGACGCGGCTCACGAGGACACCTGGAGCTTCCTCACCCTCATGGTCTTCCCGGACCTCGCGACACTGCGTTTCCCGGGGCTTCACAAGGACCGGATGGTTGGTACGCCGCGAAATGCCCTTCGACGCGTGTGGCAGCGCCAGGAAGTTCTCGGCGACTGGCTCCAGACCGCCGACGCCCCGCTTGGTGAAGACGAGCTTGTTGGACTCTTCGAGCGCTCCGCGATGGTGCGTAACCGGCGGCTGGCGCGGATCACTGCCGGCATCGTCGCGGCACACGACGGTGCGAACCGCTCGGCCTGGGCTCGCAACTTCTACAAGGCGGTCACGTTCCAAACCGGCATGCGGATGCTCGACGTGCTCGACGACGCGGCGCTGACCGATCTGCTGACCCAGACGGCGGCACAGGTGACCGTCGACTGAGCCCGTGGTCTCGAGGCGAGAGGGCCTGAGGCCTGGTCCATGGTCCCTTGGGCCATCTCCGCCTGTTCGTCCGCATCTGTCGGGCGTCGCAACCTCAGGAACACCTGCGAGATCCACGCCGCGTTCGACCCGCTGGCCCCTTCTCGGATGGAGCCGCGCGGTGGCCACGGGCCGGTTGTGGATCTCATGCCGACGCCGACGCAGGACCCGGTCGAGGTGGCCGACCAGGTCGTCGACATCCTGCTCGACGAAGGCTGGGAGCCCGGTTCGGTCGCGGCGATCACGACCGGCCACCGGCACCCGGTGCAGGAGGAGCTGACCTCACTCCACGGCCAAGAGGGCTACTTGGAGCGCTTCTGGGCCGGCGACGAGGTCTTCTACGGCCACGTCCTCGGCTGCAAGGGACTTGAGCGCAAGGCCGTCGTGCGGTGTGTGAATGAGAGCATCGTCAAGGACCGCGCCCGCGAGCGGATATACGTCGGGATGTCCCGGGCGACCGACCGGCTGATCGTCGTGGGCGATCCCGCGATCATCCGCGAGATTGGTGGACCCGAGGTGGCGAAGCGCATCGGCATCCAGTGATTTGTGTCGGGGGTTGGCCGTACGCTCCGCCGCACGAACTCGCGATCTGTCACCTTGCTCGGTGCCGTGGCTGTCTGTTTGTCGGTGTCATTGGGCATTCCCCACGGGCCGATCCGGGCATTGCTGTCGACGGCTGCGTTCCTTCTTGCTGTCGCTTGCGGTCCTCGCCGACCGCGAGCGTGGGTAAGTGCTGGTCTGAAGGCGCACACGGCATGCAGGCCGGGTTCGTGGGGACCATGCGCACGATCCGTCGGCATGGGAGCCGGTCAGAGGACCGTGGAACGCGGATGAGTGATCGCGCTCAACGGCAGCGGATGTTGCCGAGCCGCTCCAGGCCCTCTCGGTCACCCGGTCCCCACGTGGTCAGGCCGGTGCTCGACTTGTACATCAGTTCCGCACGCGACTTCACGTGTCCCAGGCCGACGACGTGGCCGAACTCGTGGTCGACGATCGCCTGGGCGATGTCCTCCTGGCCGGCGGCGATCGCCTCCCGGAACGCATCGATGTCGAGGGTCACCGCGCCGGTGACGTACTGCTTGTGACTGTTGAAGATGAGCATCGAACTGCCGCCGACCCCGGCGACGTCCCCCTTGAGCTCGGGGTCTTCGTCGGCGGTGCTCCAGCCGACGATGACAGGTTCGCGGCCTGCTGACGGTTCGCGGGTGAGGAAGCGTTTCGAGGACGTCGTACCGACGATCGTGAAGTTCAGGCCCGACGCTTCGTGGATGTGGTCGGTCGCCGTCCGGACGAGGGCTTCGGTGTCGATCGGTTCGCCGTCCGGGTTGATCTCGACGCGGATCGGCGTGCACGGGTCGTAGCCGACCGGCTGCCCGTTGAGCTGCTTCTCCTCGAACGCATAGCTGCCGCCGCCGGCGCTGATCGGGGGAGCGGAGTCGTTGTGCGGTGCGCGCACCCCGGCGGTGATCAGGATGCCGGCGAAGACGGCGATGCACGCCAGGAGGACGACTCCGGATCGCCAGTCACGGCGCCGCTTGGAACGTCGCTCCGTCGGCATGGCGCCGAGGCCGTACGCCGCGTCCAGGCGATCGAGCTGTTCGAGGCGTCGCATCATCTGCCGCGCGCGTCGGCGGCGGGCGAACGAGGCACCGAACGGCAGGGGCATTGTTCGAGTGTTTCACCCGCGTGAGGAGGCGAAGCGCCGCGCCCCGTCGTACGAGGTGTAGAATTGCGTGCCGTCGGGCCGGGTGCAGAGCATGTCGTTGTCCCAGTTGTGGTCGAGCGATGTGACATCGCGGCAAGTGGTCCGACGGGGCGGTGCGTGGTGGTCGCGCGTGACCGGCGCGGGCGCATGGTGGAGGGACACATCGGGCAAGCCGTCGCGGGTGCTGAGGACCAGCAGGGTGCCGGTGCCGCCGACCATCACGGCGACGAGACGAAGGAACGCGCGACGTCGCAGGGGCATGCCGTGGCCACGCGTTCCTCCCATTCCTCGAACCTAGAGCTGGAGGCTTTCTTGTCGCGTCGGTCGAGTGGTCGTTCGGCTGACCCGAACGGGCCATTCGGGTCGGTAATCCGGGGGATTCGGCACGAAGTCCGGCGCGCCGAGATCGCCTGCGCCTTACACATGTCGGTGACCCGCTAGCCGCTCGACACGACATGAGGAATCCCATGCTCAAGCCGAAGTTCGCCGCCGTCGCGGCTGCTCTTGCCCTTGCTGCCCCCGCCGGGCTGGTCGTGAGCGCGGGCGCCGCAGATGCCGCCACGACGTACTACTCCTCCTGCGCGAAGCTCGCTGCGAAGTTCCCGCAGGGAGTGGCCAAGTCCGCCTCCGCGGCGCAGAAGCAGGTCAACCAGGGCTATGGCCGTCCCTCGACCACCGACCTCGCCAAGAAGGTCTACTGGGAGAACCACAAGCGCCTCGATCGCGACAACGACGGCACCGCCTGCGAGCGCTGACGAACGCCATGAGCGGTCCGAGTCTCGACCAGTACCCGGGCTTCTTCCCGGCTGCCAAGCGCCCGTTCTGGAGCCGCGCCAAGGTGGGCACCGGCGCGGGGCTGGCGGGACTCCTGCTGGGCATCGGTATTGGTGCGTCAAACGAGGCGCCGGTCTCGGCGGAAAGCCCCGAGGTGAAGGCGCTCGTCAGCGCTGGCGTCGACGAGAGGACGTCGACGTTCGACGACCAGGCCGAGCAGTTGCAAGCCGACCTCGACCAGGCTCACAAGGACGCGGACGCGGCTGCAGCAGACGCGCGCGAAACTCTCGCGGCCACGAAGAGGGCCGCCGCACAGGCGAAGCGCAAGGCGGTCGCTGCGGCAGTTGCCGCGGAGAAGGCGAAGCATGCAGTGCCGCCGCCGACGTACGGCCTGACGAGCAGCGGATCCAGCTCGAGCAACTCCGGCGGTGGGTCGACCTCGGGCGGCTCTGATCCACTCTTCGGCACCTGTGGAGAGGCGAACGCTCACGGCTACGGCCCGTACCAGAAGGGCGTTGACCCGGAGTACGACCACTACATCGACCGCGACGGCGACGGTCGCGACTGCGAGCCGTGATGCGCCTCTTTTCGAGCATCAAGCTCGCACCCGGCGTGCGCCTGTCGACGACGTCGCGCGGCCTGCGTGCCCATGTCGGTCCGCGAGGAGCTCGCGTGCACGTCGGCGGAGGTCGCACGGGTATCAGCACGGGTGCGGGGCCCTTCACCCTCTACCAAGGCGCAGGCGGCGCACCGCGCTCCCGACGTACGACGGCGGGGTCGTCAGCCGCGGCGCAGAAGGCGCAGCTGCACCGGGATGCCGCTGCCCACCTCGCGGCACTCGAGGGCATGCATCGCGCGGCAGTGGCCGGGCCGGCCCGCGAGGTCGCGCCGCCCGTGAAGCTCCGGCCGTTCAGCCTCCTCGTCGCGACGGCAGAACGGCAGGAACTCAAGGAGGTCGGCCGCTTCGACAGGAGCGCGCGCCGCGAGGCGCGGGCGCGGGCCCGCACGATCGCCGAAGGATGGGCGCATGACCTGCTCGTCCTCGCCGAGCAGGATCGGGCGGGTCGCCAGGCCGTGATCGACGAGGCGTGGAGCTTGCTCGTCGGCAACGACCCGGCGACCGTCCGGTCGGCTCTGGCCGACGCCTTTCGTGCTGCTGGAGCTCCAGTGTCGACGTTCGATGTCGTTGGTGACATCGTCACGCTCCGGATGGTCGGACCAGCCGAACAGGACCTGCCGACGGTGAAGCCGAAGGTGACGCAGGCCGGCAATGCAACCGTCGGGCAGATCACCAAGGGGGAGCGGGCGAGTTGGCTGGCCGCGATGACCGCAGCTCGGGTCCTGATCGCAACGAAGCAGGTCCTTGCCTGGGCTCCAGGAATCCAGGTCGTGCGTGTCCTGGTGACGAGCCCGATCGAGGGCAACCAGCCGGTGCTGGCTGCCCGGATGCGGCGGTCGCGTTTCGCAGGCACCTCGTTCAGCAGTGATGCGCTGTCGGTGCTCCAGGCCGCGGCGGATGACGTGGTCATCGAGCCGCGTGGGCGCTCGCGTGAGCTCGGTCGGATCAGTGTTCCCGGGGAGTACGCCGTCGGTTCGCGCGGGTGAGGCCCGAATCGGCCGCGCGCGGCCGGCGTACAGCGTAGGGTCAACGGGTTTGTTCAACCCACGAAGGGGAACCCATGGCTGAGCTCACCGCTCCCGTAATGACCGCTCCGGTCGGCAAGATCCGCGGCACCGGCGTCGCGATCCTGCTGACGATCATCACGTTCGGCATCTACCCGCTGTTCTGGTACTTCGGCGTCCACTCGGACATGAAGCGCGCCACCAACCAGGGCCTCGGCGGCGGCATCGCTCTCCTGCTCGCGATCATCGTCGGCATCGTGATGCCGTTCGTGACCGCGTCCGAGGTCGGCAACCTCTACAAGGCCAAGGGCCAGCCCGCTCCGGTCAGCGGTCTGACCGGCCTCTGGATCCTGATCCCGCTGCTGGGTTCGCTGATCTGGTTCATCAAGGTCAACGGCGCGCTGAACGCCTACTGGCGCACGGCTGTCTGAGGTCTCGCACGACGGCACGGGCCGGCCTCGCTCGACAGGGCGCGGCCGGCCCGTGGCATTGCCGGGGTTCCGGAAGTGTCGGTGGTCGGCGCTAGCGTCGAAGCAAGTCGCTAGAAGTGGCAAGGCGACTTGCCTTGAAACTGTCTAGCGAAGGCGCATACGCTCATGGTCAGTGAACAGCCGACCCGCGTGGTCGAGGTCTGGTTCCGCAAGGCTGGTTGGCGGATCCTCAAGACCGACGGCAGACATACGAAGTACGGGTGCCCTTGTGGTGCGCATTCCTTCCCGCTGCCGTCGAGTCACAGGACCATCTCTCCAGGAGTGGTCCGCAAGGCGCAGGTCGTCATCGAGCAGTGCAAGGAAGCATCGTCATGAAGTTCGACATCGAGGTCACCCGTGACGGTCGCTGGTGGATGGTTGCCATCCCGGCGATTGACGGGTTGACGCAGGCTCGGCGCCTCGATGAGGTCGAGGACATGGCGCGCTCCTTCATCGCCCTCGATCAGGATCTCAAGCCGTCGTCCGTCGAGATCGGCACAGTTCGTGTGTCTGTCGCCGGTGAAGACCTCGGCGCTCAGCTCGATGAGTTCGAACGCATCAAGCAGGCGGCCGATCTGGCGCAGAAGGAAGTGGCTGCTCGCGCCCGCGAGTTGGCCGCCAAGCTCAGTCGGCTCGACGTCCCGACTCGCGATATCGGCGGGGTGTTGGGCGTGTCCCACCAGCGCGTCAGCCAACTGACCAAGGAGCGCAGCGCCTGAGGCGCTCGTAACCACCGTCACGGTTGGCAGTTGAAGACAACATGCTCCTTCGCCGCGTGATGTCCGCACTCACCGCAGTCCTGGTCCTCGCCGGTCTGTCGACCTGCATGCCGTCGGCGAACGCGGCGACCAACCCGGCCGCGCCGTACGCACCGCTGACCCGGCAGGGGCCGGCGCTGAGCGTGCCCGGGGCGACGATCAAGGCGGCGATGACCTGCCACGGCAACCCGAAGGCGGGTCCGCCGCCCGTCTACCTCAACCCGGCCACGAGCGTGACGGGCGCGGAGAACTACCAGTGGAACTGGGAGAAGGTCTTCACCGCGCAGGGGCGCTACTGGTGCACCATGACGATGCCGTTCCACACGTTCGGCGACATCCAGACCGCGGCGGAGTACATCGTCTACGCGATCCGCACGATGTACGCGCAGTCGGGTCGCAAGGTGACGATCCTCGGCCACTCCCAGGGCGGCATGAGTGGCCGCTGGGCACTCCGCTTCTGGCCGGACACGCGTGCGAAGGTCGCCGAGGTCATCGGCATGGCGCCGTCCAACCACGGCACCAAGTCGCTGCCCGTCTGCGGCCTCGCCAGCCTCACCACGTGTACGCCGGCGGTGTGGCAGCAGCAGGCCGGATCGACGTTCCTCAAGGCGCTCAACTCGGGCGCGGAGACGTTCGCCGGCATCGACTACACGAACATCTACACGAAGCTCGACGAGGTCGTCACGCCGTACGACGCGGGTGCGCTGCACACCGGCGGTGGCCGCATCGCCAACATCGAGGTGCACTCGGTCTGCGCGGCCGACCCCTATGAGCACGTCATGATGGGCACGGTCTCGCCGGCGGTCTACGGCATCGTCATGGACGCGCTCGACCACGCCGGTCCGGCCGTCGCGACCCGCGTCGACAAGAGCCTGTGCAGCCGCCTCTACATGCCGGGCATCAACCCGCTCGACGTGGTGTCGTTCGCGCCGTTGCTGACGGGCGTGCCGTCGCTGGTCACCACGCCGCTGCCGATGATGACGCTGTCGGGTGCGCCGATGGTGAAGGCGGAGCCGCCGCTCCGCTGCTACGCGTACGCCGCTGGCTGCTAGCCGAGCAGCCGCCCGATCAGCTCGTCGAGCCGACCGGTGGCGTGCCGTGCGTTCGCGACGAGCGCGGCGACCTCGGCGTCGTCGAGCACAGCCGGCTCGGACCCCAGCAGTTCGAGCGACGCCATCAGGCCGGCGAGGGGATTGCGCAGGTCGTGCGCGAGCTGCTCGTGCGCCTGGTGCATCGCCGTCAGCCGTGACTCCAGCTCCGCGATCCGTTTCGTGTCCGACGAGGCCATCAGGCGATCCCGTCGAGCCGGAACCCGACGCCGCGGACCGTCGTGATCAGGCCTGGCAGCCCGTGCGCCTCGAGCTTCTGCCGCAGCCGCGCCATCGTGACGTCGAGGGTCTTGGTGGAGCCGAACCAGTTCTCGTCCCACACCGCATCCATCAACGCTTCGCGGGTCACGACGGTGCCGCGCCGCGCGCAGAGCTCGGCGAGCAGGTCGAACTCCTTCTCCGTCAGGACGATCTCCAGCGCGCCGACCCACGCGCGACGGGCGTCGCGGTCGATGCGCAACCCCTCGATCTCCAGAGCAGGAGCCGCGGGGACGACAGCCGCCCTCGTCGTACGCCGCAGGAGCGCGCGGGTGCGCGCCTGGAGCTCTGCGAGCCCGAAGGGCTTGGCCAGGTAGTCGTCGGCGCCGACGTCGAGGCCATCGACGCGGTCGAGCTCGGAGGAGCGGGCGGTCAGCATGAGCACGCCGCCGTCGTACCCGCCGGAGCGGAGGAGGCGGCAGACCTCGAGGCCGTCCATGTCCGGCAGGCCGAGGTCGAGCAGCACCAGGTCGATGTCACCGTCGGCCACCCGCTTGAGGCCCGCCGAGCCGGTCGCGACCCGCTCGACCTCGTGTCCCTCGCGCGTCAGCGCACGCAGCAGGGGACCGGCGACGTCGTCGTCGTCCTCCATCACGAGCAGGCGGGCAGGCACGGGCAGAAGCATATTGACCGACGGCCGGCCCCACGTCAGAAGTCACGATCAACGGCGCCCGTCTCGCTGACGGGCGTGGCTGCGCATGAGGATCCGGTGGTCGACGTCGCCGATGTCGACGGCATCCAGACCATCGCGTTGGGGTTACCGCCGCGCAGTCCGCTGCCGCTTGCGACGGTGCCGAGGGTGACGATCACTTCCGTGGCGGGCGCACCGTTCACGGTCACCGTCGTCGCCGTGAGGGTGGCGTTGAAGGTGATGGTCTTGTTCGACTTGATGTACTCGTCCTTCAGGTTCACCGAGCCCAGCGGCAGCACGACGCCGCTGCGCAGGACGTCGACGGTGTCGCCCTTGTTGCCCAGGCCGAGGACGTTGCCGTCGCGCAGTCGCAGCTGGACCGCGAGCGAGCCGCCGGTCCATCCGGTGCTGATCGAGCCGGTCTGCAGGAGGCCGCTGTAGGTCAACTGCAGCTGGTCGCCGGCATCGAGCTTGCCGGCGGACGCGCCGCCGTTGACGGCCTGCACGTCGTACGCCCGGAAGGGGCTGTTGTCGACGCGTCGGCTGCTGACGACCGAGGAGATGGTCGACGTGGTGTGCCCGTCGAGCGCCACTGCCCGGAGGTCGTAGAGCCCATCCGCGACGCCCGTCGTCACCCAACTGCAGGAGTACGGCGCGGTGGTGTCGGTGCAGAGGTCGGTCCAGGTCGATCCGCCGGAGGTGGCGCGCTGGATCTTCACGTTGACGATGCCCGCCGTCGAGGAGGCGTTGGCGTTGATGGTCACGGTGCCGCTGAGGAAGGCGCCCGGGTCCTCGACGGAGACGGAGGTGACGGTGTTGTCGACGACGCGGTTGGCGATCGCGGTCGAGGTGGTCGTGTTACCGGCGAGGTCCGCGGCGACCGCCCGGAAGGAGTACGTCGCGTCCGCCACCGCCGTGCTCGACCACCGGCAGGTCGCGGTGTCGCCCGACGTGCAGGCGGTCGTCCAGGTGGAGCCGCCGGAGACGGCGTACTGGAAGGTGACGGAGGCGAGGCCCGAGCCGGCGTCGGAGGCCGTCGCGGCGAGGGTGACCGTGCCGCGGAGCGGGGTGCCGGGGTCGGTCATGGTCACGTTCGGCGCGACGTTGTCGACGGTGATGTCGGTCCAGACGGCGGAGGTGTAGGTGCTCACCCCGACGATGGCGACCGCGCGGAAGTCGTAGTCCTGGCTGGTCACGCCGGTCGAGGCCCAGCTGCAGGAGAGCGTGCTGCCGAGGCCGGAGCAGGCGGTCTTCCAGTTGTCGGCTCCCGCGACGGAGTACTCGATGCGTGTCGTCAGCGATAGCAGTCCGGCGTTGTAGACGTGCGCCGAGAGCGGGACGTTGCCGCGCAGCGTGTCGCCCGGGTTGTCGAGGACGACGAGGAGGTTGTTGGCCACGACGGTGCTCACGCTCGACCAGGCCGACACGTAGCCGGCGTTGTCGGTCGCACGGGCGCGGAGCGTCCAGCCGCCGTCGGCGATCGCCTTGGTGTTCCACGAGCAGGTGTACGGCGCGGTGGTGGCCGTGCAGAGCGTGGTCCAGGCGCCGCCGTTGGGCAGCGCCTCGAAGACGACGCTGGCCACGCCCGACTCGGCGTCGGAGGCAGTCGCGGTGAGCGTGACCGTGTCCTTGACCGGCGAGCCCGGGTCGGCGAGCGACGCCGTCGGCGGCGTCCAGTCGGAGGCGGCCTGGACGGAGGCCGTCGCGGCCGAGCTCGCGGCGTACGTCGCTCCGGAGGTGGCCGGCATCCCGAACGTCGCCGCCAGCGCGAGGCTGAGCAGGGCGACCAGGGTCAGGATGCGGTGCACGGGTCTCCTCCTCGGAGCGGGTCTTCAGGTGGTGGCGTGGGGGAGTGGCGCGTCGGTCCCGTCCCCGGAGCGGGACCGACGCACTGCTCCCACCAGTTCCCACGCCGCGAACAGCGCGACGACCGCGGCCGGCAGGCCCACCACGAACCGGCGTACGCGCGGGTCGGCGAGAGCGATGAGGGGTCGCCCTGCGTAGGGCACGTGCCAGGCGACGCGGTTGACCGTCGGACGGACGAGCTCGAACTTCCACGGATCCGGATCGGGGTTCGCATCGCCCTGCGTGCGCAGGACCTGCAGGCCGTCGGGGGAGGTTCCGAGGGCGATGATCCGGTGCGTGACGAGGGAGTGCGTCCCTGAGTCGGCGGGCGGAAGGTAGGTGATGATGTCGCCCACCTCCAGGTCGCCGACCGGGACCTCCCTCTCGAACACGATCGAGTACTTGTCGATGGTCCCGGTCATGGAGCCGCCCGTGATGACGTAGCGGTCGTAGCCGAGCAGCGCCGGGGCCACGAGGAAGAGGCCGGCGGCGAGCTCGAGGAGGAGGACGACCGCGCCGAGCCATGCGGCCGGCCGGCGGAGTGCCTTCGTCATCGGGGGCTCCTGGGCTGGTGAACCGGGAGGAGGCGCAAAGGGGGATGGGCGGCCCCCTCCCGGTGGATCACTGGTTGGTGGTGGCGCCGTCGAGCTGGATGGCGTCCCAGCGGTACGTCGCGTTGGCGGTCTTGCCCTGGTCGGCGTTCGGGGCGTCCTGGACGAGCTTCACCGTGAAGCGGTACTGGTGCGCGTCGCCGGCCTGGTAGGTGCCGAGCTGGTTGGCCGCGCCGTCGACGAGGCCGCCGAACGTGCCGTCGTACACCGTGGTGGAGCTCGTGACATCGGTGATGGTGAGCTGCAGGTCGGCGCCGCTGGTGCCGCCGAAGCCGTTGGCGGAGGAGACCTCGGTGAGGCTGAACTTCGCCGGCAGCGACCCCGTGTTGGTCAGGGTCAGCGTGCCGTTGACGGTGTCGCCCGGCTTGATGTTGGTCAGCGAGAAGATCGCGCTGCCGTCCTTGGAGTTGGACTGCGTCAGGGTGCCGGCGGTGACGGCGCTGATCGTGTTGCCGGTCGTCGAGGTGAACGTCGCGCCCGACCCGACCGCGATGCCGCCGGCGATCGCGAGGGTGGCCAGGGGGACGAGGATCTTGGTGCGGTTGCTGCTGGACATGGGTTTCCCTCCCGTGGTGACGCGCTCTTCCGCGCTGGTGTTCACACGCTATGAATGGGCGATCCACGAGTTCGCCACCCGAATCCCACAGGAGGGCAACCGTTCGGCAACAGAGAACTCCGGGCGGTCACGGAGGGCCCTGCGCCCGGGTGAGGGCGGGTCTTCCGGCCTGTCCGATCAGCCAGACGGCCGTCAAGACAATGGGTCAGAAGGCCATGCCGACCAGGTGGACCGCCGGGACGTCGGCGGGCGCCCAGATGAGCGCGGCCAGGTCGTGTGGTGGGCGCCAGTCAAGGGCGGCGTGCTCGTGCGGGCGCGGCTCGACGTTGTCCGCCAGCGTGCACCAGTACGTCGTCAGCGTGACGGTGACGGCGTCGTACGCGTGGGTGGTCGTGGTGACCTCGTCGCCGACCGTGATGTCGCAGCCGAGCTCCTCGCGGATCTCGCGGCGGAGGGCTGCTGCCGGGCTCTCGCCGGGCTCGACCTTGCCGCCCGGGAACTCCCAGAGTCCTTCCTGCGCACCGGGTCCTCGCTGTGCGCACAGCACCTGCCCGTCGCGCACGATGACCGCGCCGACCACGGTGACGTGGCGGCGTTCGAGGTGCGGTCCGGGCATGGGGGAAGGCTAGTTGTCCACAGGCTTACGACGGGGTGGTGGCGTGGTTGGCCGTGGCGGCGCAGGGTCTCGGCCATGGAGATCCCGACGCTGTTGCCGCCCGACCAGATGCCACCGATCGTTGACCAGGCAAGCCTCGAGCACCACTGGCGCGCCTTGATGGGGAAGCTCGGATTCGGGCGACCACGCGTGTGGGTGCTGCTGATCCAGCGCAGCCGCGGCCTGATGGTGAGCGAGGTCGATGAGCTTCCGCTGCGCCCCGAGGACGATGCGGCGTCGGGGCTTCGTCACGTCTTCGGTTCGTTCGACGGCGTGGAGCCGGCGTTTCTCTACTGCCGCCCGGGCTCGTCGGCCCTGTCGGCTGCGGACCGGGCGTGGGTGGATGTCCTCGTGGCTGCGTCGGACGCGTGGCCGGTGCATGTCGCCAACGACGTCGAACTGCGCGTCGTCGCGCCCGATGACCTGATCTGAGGGGGCTGGCTCGGGCCGTCGCGGTGCTCGCTCTGGCCCGATCGGCCCGGTTTCCGTCCACAGGAAAATGGCTCTGACCTGCGGAAACACCATTGACATCGAACGGGTGTTCGATGGATAATTGTGGGTATGGACTACTTCTCGGGGTCCGGGCATGAGGCGCCGTTGGTGGCGGCGGCGCATGCGCTGGATGAGCAGCTCAAGGCGGTGGCGGGTAACGACCCGACGTTCTTGAGTGTGCTCGAGAAGGAGGATCTGCTGCTGACGCTGGTGCACGTCAAGCGGTCTGTCGAGGGGTTGTTGGTCGACACCCTTGCGGTCGCGGGCGACGTGGCCGATGAGCATGGGGCCCGTTCGGCGGGTGCATGGCTCGCCGCGGCGTCGCAGGAGTCGGCCGCGGTCGTCGGGTCGTTGCAGCGGCTCGCGGTCGACGGAGCGCGGTTCCCCGAGGTTGTTTCCGCGCTGCGTGCCGGCCGGATGTCGGTGGCGCACGCGGATGTGGTCCTGCGGGCTGTTGATGCGTTGGGCGGTGACGTTTCGCAGGAGGTCCGGGCCGAGGCGACGGAGCACCTGGTGGGCGCCGCGACGGACTTCAGCCCGAAGGAGCTGCGGCGTCTGGGTGATGGTGTGCTCGCCGCGATTGATCCGGAGGCCTTCGAGGATGCGGAGCGGGCCAAGCTTGAGGCCGAGCTGGACAAGGCCCGGGCCGCGTCGCGGCTCACGTTGCGTTCGGCGGGCGATGGTGTGACCAGGGTCAGCGGGGTGCTGCCGGATTCGGTGGCCGCGCGGCTGCGGACCTACCTCGAGTCGTTCTCCGCACCGCGGCACGACGCTGCGAGTGGTGCGGCGACCGGTGCTGCTGAGACGCCGTCGAGGTATCTGGATCCGGTCACGGGCCGCCGTCTGACGCACGAGCGGGTGCTGGGTGAGGCGTTTGCGGCGATGCTTGAGTGCCTGGACGTCGGTCGGCTGCCGGTCCATGGTGGTGATGCGACGCAGGTGGTCGTGACGATCGACTGGAAGGACCTGCTTGCGGGGACTGGTGTCGCGATGGCGGGTGGCGAGGCGCTCCCGGTGGGGCAGATCCGCCGCCTGGCATGCCAAGCGGGCGTGCTGCCGGCGGTGTTGGGTGGGCGGTCTGAGGTGCTGGATCTGGGGCGTTCGCGGCGGTTGTTCAGCAAGGCGCAGCGGCGGGCGATGGGTCTGCGGCAGTCCTCGTGTGCTTTCGAGGGATGTGATGTGCCGGGTCGGTGGTGCGAAGCGCACCACCTGGACCCCTGGTCCGCAGGCGGGCAGACGGATCTGGCGCGGGGTGTGCTGATCTGTCCGCGGCATCATCACGTGGTCCATGACGAGCGGTATGTGGTGTCGCGTTTGCCGGGTGGGGCGATGTCGGCGGTGCTGCAGCGCTGAGCCGCTGAGCCGCACTGTGGAGGAGCACTTCCCGGGTTGGGGTGGGTCGGCTTACGGTGCTGGGGCGTGCCCTGGTCCTGGGGTGTGCGCTCTCGGGAACCAAGGACGGCCCTCTTCATGGCTCTTCATCGACTGACCGCTGCTGCCGCAACTGGCGTGCTCGTGCTCGGACTCGCTGGTTGTGGTGGTGATCCGAAGCCGTCTGCCTCATCGGCCACGCCGACCCCGACTGCCTCGGTATCCCCAACGGGTCCGGTCGCCCCGGTGCTGCCTGACCTGGCCAAGCGTGATGACGCGATTGGTGCGAAGGCGTTCGTGAAGTACTGGTTCGCTGTCGCGAATCATGCGATCGCCACCGGCGACACTGCGCCGCTGGCAGCAATCTCAGCCAAGGACTGCGGCAGTTGTGATGCACTTGCGGCTTCGGTTCGGAAGTCCTTCAAGGATGGCGGCCACATCGATGGAGGCGCTCTTCATGTGGTGGGGTTGGAGCTCGACCCGCGCTTGAAGCCTCCGTTGTTTCGGTTTGCGCTCCGGCTTCGGCAAGACCCGAAGCGAGTGCTGAACCCTGCGGGAATGGCGGTCACCCGGGAATCTGGCGCATCAGCCTTGTTCTTTGTCGCAGCGCGCCGGGTGGGTGCTGCATTCGAGTTTGTCGGTATGGAGCGCATCGATGATTAGTGGCGTTTTCGCGCTTGCGATTGCGGTGGGGCCGATATCTGAGACGGATTCAAAGCCGAATCCGGAGATATCAACAGGTTCCTCCCCGGCATCCTTCTATGGAACCGGCACCGAGAGCCTCGCCGGGATCACGTCGCCGACAGACAACGTGACGACGCTCTCGACCTCGCCGGACAGCGCATCGCCATCCCCACCGCCTTGCGGAACAGGTCTATCGGTGGGTGCGTGCACGCCGGTCACTACGTGCGAGCCGTACGCTGCCTCGCCCACTGGGTTCTTCGAGGTGACGGCGTATGGATATAGCGCCGTCAACAGCGACTTTGAGATCGGCCCGCCTTGCACGCCGTCCTCCGCGGAGGCCGTGAAGCCTAGTCTTCCGGCCCTGGTGCTCCACGCGTTCCAGCGGGTGCCGCTGCCGCTGTCGGAGCTCAGCATCCAGCCGCCGAAGGGCAAGACCCTCGTTGGGTTGGAGACGATCTTCTCCACGAAGGCAGCGCCGTTCACGAAGACCTTGACGCTGCTCAATCGACAGGTGCAGCTGAGGATCCGGCCGGCCAGCTTCGTCTGGCACCACGGTGACGGCACGACGCAGCAGACGGATTGGGCGGGCAAGGCCTGGGACCACGACAGTCCCGATATCGACGGCTACATCACGCACGTCTTCGAGCACGCTGGCACGGTGCGGCCCAGCGTGGAGGTCACGTGGGAGGCCGACTATCGCGTAGGCGCCGGAGCGTGGCAGCCGGTCAACGGCACCGTCACGCGCCAGGGCCCGAGCACCGATCTGAGGATCGTCGAGGGCCAGCCTGTCCTCAACGGCTACTGACGACGGACCTTTTCCCCAGCCGGGGTTGCCGCATCCCGCGCCCAGGGACAGAGTGGCGGGGACTGGTGGCACTCGGGCCGCCGGCAGACCAGGAGTCACTTGATGTTCCGGATCAGTTCGTTCTCCCGCTCGTCCGTCACGGTCGGCCTCGCCACCGCCGCCCTCGCGTCTCTCGCACTGACCGGCCTTGCCGGTCCGGCCGGTGCAGCGTCCAGTGACGGGGGCTCGGCTCCCGGAGCCGACGCGATCGCCACGCGCGCTGTCGCCCAGCTCGCCGACCACCCGCGCGCTGCCCGCGCCTCGAGCGGGCTCACGTTCACGGTTCGCCAGGTCCAGTCGGACGCCGACGGAAGGTCGCACGTGCGGGTCAACCGGACGTACAAGGGGCTGCCGGTGCGTGGCGGCGACCTGATCGTTCACGAGGACGCCAACGCGGCGTACGACGGCGTGAGCCAGACCCTCGCCGCTCCGCTCGACCTCGCCACGACGGCGAAGATCCCGAAGGCCCGCGCCGAGCGGGCTGCGGCCACGCGTGACGCCACGACCGCGAAGATCCACGGCTTCGACGCACGCGACGCCACCCTCGTCGTCGACACCCTGAGCGGAGCGCCGAGGCTCGCCTGGGAGGTCCGCAGCGTCGGCACGTACGCCGACGGCACGCCCAGCTCGCTGGTCAGCTACGTCGACGCCGCCACCGGGGAGGTGCTGCGCCGCGAGGAGAAGATCGAGACGATCGACGGCGACGGGCAGTCGCTGTGGTCCGGCCACGTCCCCTTGCAGGTGTCTGCGTCCGGCTCGTCGTTCGTCCTCAAGGACCCGACCCGGGGCGGCACCTACACGGTGACCGTCAACAACACCCAGGACGGGGCGCTCTGTGGCGGGCTGCTCAACCTCGGCGTCGGCTGTGCCAAGGAGGCGCAGCTGACCAGCCCGGACACGAGCTGGGGCGACGGCACCACCGCGAGCAAGGAGACCGTTGCGGTCGACGCCCAGTACGGCACCAACGCCACGTGGGACTACTACAAGCAGGTGCACGGGCGCGACGGCATCTTCGGCAACGGCACCGGCTCCTACAACCGGGTCCACTACGGCAAGAACTACGTCAACGCGTTCTGGGACGGCAAGCGCATGACGTACGGCGACGGCAACGGCACGACGTACGGGCCGCTGGTCTCGCTGGACGTCGCCGGGCACGAGATGTCGCACGGCGTCACCGAGCACACCGCCGGTCTCAGCTACTCGGGGGAGTCGGGTGGTCTCAACGAGGCGACGTCCGACATCTTCGGCACGATGGTCGAGTTCCACGCGGCCAACGCCTCCGACCCGGGCGACTACCTGATCGGTGAGCAGTTCGCGCTTCACGGCACGAAGCCGCTGCGCCGCATGGACGACCCGGCGACCGACGGCCACTCGGCAACCTGCTGGTCCTCGACCGCCAAGAACCTCGACGTCCACTACTCCTCGGGCATCGCCAACCACTTCTTCTTCGTGCTGGCCGAGGGCACGGGTGCCCGCACGATCAACGGCGTCGCCTACAACGCGCCGAGCTGCGACGGCACCCAGGTCACCGGCATCGGCCGCGACCAGGCCGACCAGATCTGGTACCGCGCGCTGACGACGTACATGACCTCGGGCACCAACTACGCCGCCGCGCGCACCGCGACCCTCAACGCAGCGGCCGACCTCTACGGAGCCGGCAGCCCGCAGCAGAACGCCGTCGCCGCAGCATGGAGTGCCTCCGGCGTCCAGTGATCCGATGGCCGTGGTGCGGGGCCGG
>NZ_SJZJ01000005.1 GCF_004337475.1 Nocardioides jejuensis
TGCTGGGGTCCGGGACTCCTCCCATTTCCGGGGTCCACTCCGTGGAACCCAAACCGGGACTTTCCGTGCGACGCTGCCCGGCGTCCGGCACGATGGGTGTGGAGCAACCGGAGGGAGGCGGCGATGTCCGACCAGTTCGACGTGTCACTCGAGGACCCTGACCTCCTCGGCGAGGTCGAGATGACCACCAACCTGATCATCGCTGCGAGCGAGGCGGCTGGGCCGCTCGACCAGGACGAGATCGACGCCATCCTCGGCGTCGTACCCGAGAACGGCGACCCGGCGGCGATCGGGGAATAGATATACCCCCTAGGGGTATTGTGGCCGGTATGCACGACGAGCATGCCGGCCACGGCTACATCGGAGACAAGGACGCCTACCTGAAGCGGCTGCGCCGCATCGAGGGGCAGGTGCGCGGACTGCAGCGCATGGTCGAGCAGGAGCAGTACTGCATCGACATCCTCACGCAGGTCTCCGCCGTCACGAAGGGCCTGCAGGCCGTCTCGATGGGCCTGCTCGAGGACCATCTCGGTCACTGCGTCGTGGACGCCGCACGCACCGGCGACGCCGAGGCCGACGCCAAGGTGAAGGAAGCCTCCGCCGCGATCGCCCGTCTCCTCCGTTCCTGACCCTCCGAAAGGATTCCCCATGAGCACCACCACCTGGACCGTCACCGGCATGACCTGCGGCCACTGCGTCGCCTCGGTCACCGAGGAGCTGCAGGAGGTCGCCGGCGTCACCTCTGTTGCCGTCGAGTTGACGACTGGCGCGGTCACCGTGACCAGCGACGTTGAGCTGTCCCGCGACGTCGTCGCGGCCGCCGTCGCGGAGGCGGGGTACCAGCTCGCATGACCCAGCTGATGCGCAACCGGATCGTGTTCATCCTCGTCGCCGTGGGTGCCTTCGTGCTCGCCTTCGGGTTCGGGCAGGTCGCCGGTCACAAGAAGGACGCGACGCCGAAGGACAGCAGCAAGCCGGCGCCGACATACTCCGTGAAGTTGCTGGACGGCGACGTCCTCAAGGACAAGCAGCCGCTTCGTTTCGAGGTGCTGGATCCGAAGGGGAAGGTGGTCACCGAGTTCGACACGGTGCACGAGAAGAAGCTGCACCTGATAGTCGTCGAGAAGGGCGACCCGCGGGTGTACGAGCACGTCCACCCGACGATGGCGTCGGACGGAACGTGGTCAACGACGCTTGAGCTCGGCCCTGGTTTCTATCGCCTGTACGCCGACACGAAGCCGAGCGGTGCGGATGGTCAGGTCCTGACGGCGGACTTCAGTGAGCCAGGGATCAGCGCAGGCATGCCGGCCTTCAACGTCCGCGCCACCGACACCGCAACGGTCGACGGCTACGACGTGGCGCTCAAGGCCGACGGGATGGCGTACACCTTCACGGTCACGAAGGACGGCAAGCCGGTGACGCTGCAGCCGTATCTGGGCGCGGGCGGTCACCTCGTCGGCATCCGGACCGAGTCGCTCGACTACCTCCACGCCCATGCGATGGCGGCGCAGGGCAACACGGTCGGCTTCCACGTCGCGCCGGGCAACTCCGGTCTGTGGGTCCTGCACCTCGACTTCCAGGTGGACGGCAAGGTCCACGACGCGACGTTCGTGCGGCGGATCGAGGTCGACGGCCCCGGCTCCGGCATGGGGGAGCACATGGACATGGGAGACATGGAAGGCCATGACCACCACTGATCCCACCGCTGCGCGGGTCGAGCTCCAGATCGAGGGGATGACCTGCGCCTCCTGCGCGAACCGCATCGAGCGCAAGCTCAACAAGCTCGACGGGGTCAGCGCCACGGTCAACTACGCCACCGAGAAGGCGTCGA
Source organism: Nocardioides jejuensis (assembly GCF_004337475.1). Taxonomy (GTDB): domain Bacteria; phylum Actinomycetota; class Actinomycetes; order Propionibacteriales; family Nocardioidaceae; genus Nocardioides; species Nocardioides jejuensis. Next base: position 1,832 of record NZ_SJZJ01000005.1, read on the forward strand.
TCGCGGTCGCCGCGGAGGTCACGCGCCAGCAGCTCGTCGACGCCGTCGAAGCAGCCGGGTACGCCGTGGCAGACGCGGCCGCCCCGGCAGCGACCGTGACCGTCTCGCCGGGCCTGCGGGTGCTCGTGTCGGCGGTGCTGACGCTGCCGGTGGTGCTGCTCGCGATGGTGCCGGCGTGGCAGTTCTCCGGCTGGCAGTGGGCGTCGTTCGCCCTGGCCACGCCGGTGGTGCTGTGGGCGGGTTGGCCGTTCCACCGGGCGGCGTTCGTCAACGCGCGCCACGCGACGTCGACGATGGACACCCTGGTCAGCCTCGGCACGCTGGTGGCGTACGGCTGGTCGGCCTACGCGCTGTTCTTCGGCACGGCCGGGCACCTGGGCATGGTCCACCACTTCGAGCTGGTGCCGCGGCGTACCGGGGGAGCGGGGGACATCTACCTCGAAGCGGCCGCCGGCGTCACGACGTTCCTGCTCGCGGGACGGTGGCTCGAGACGCGCGCCAAGCGGCACGCAGGCGATGCCCTGCGCCGGCTGCTCGAGCTGGGTGCGCGGGACGTCGCCGTCCTGCGCGATGGCGTCGAGCAGCGGGTGCCGGTCGAGGACCTCGTCGTCGGGGACCTCTTCGTGGTGCGGCCCGGTGAGCGGGTGGCCACCGACGGCATGGTCGAGGACGGCCTCTCGGCGGTGGACGTCTCGTTGCTCACGGGCGAGCCGATGCCGGTCGAGGTCGGACCGGGCGCCGAGGTGATCGGCGCTTCCGTCAACGCGAGCGGACGCCTGGTGGTCCGGGCGACGCGGGTCGGAGCGGACACCCAGCTCGCCCGGATGGCGCAGCTCGTCGAGGAGGCGCAGGCCGGCAAGGCCGCGGTGCAGCGCCTCGCCGACCGCGTCTCGGCTGTCTTCGTGCCCGTCGTCATCATGGTCGCGCTCGGCACCCTCGGCTTCTGGCTGGGCACCGGTGCGGCTGCGGGGCTCGCCCTCAACGCCGCCGTCAGCGTCCTCGTCATCGCCTGCCCGTGCGCGCTCGGCCTGGCGACGCCGACCGCCCTCATGGTCGGCACCGGCCGCGGTGCGCAGCTCGGCATCCTGATCCGTGGTCCGGAGGTCCTCGAGTCCACGCGCCGCGTCGACACGATCGTCCTCGACAAGACCGGCACCGTCACCAAGGGCCGGATGTCACTGGTCTCGGTGGTCGTCGAGGCGGGCGAGGACCGCGCACGCGTCCTCGACCTGGCCGCTGCCGTCGAGGCGGGCTCGGAGCATCCGGTCGCCGCCGCGATCGTCGAGGGTGCCCGTCAGGGCCCGGGACTCGACACGTCAGAACCCGGGTCTCGGGGCGCCAAAACCCGGGTCTCGGCGGACTTCGTGGCGCTTCCCGGACTCGGGGCACAGGCGAACGTCGACGGCGAGCTCGTGCTCGTCGGGCGTAGCCAGCTGCTCGCTGACCGGGGAATCGAGATCCCGGCGCTGCTTGCCGAGGCGGTCGAGGCCGCCGGCGCCCGTGGCGAGACCACGGTGGTCGTCGCCTGGGGTGGCCGGGCCCGCGGCGTACTCGGGGTGGCGGACGGTGTCCGGCCTACCTCGGCCGATGCCGTACGGCGCTTCCGCTCGCTCGGGCTGGACGTCGTCCTGCTGACCGGCGACAACGCCGGCAGCGCGCGGGCGGTCGCGGACCAGGTCGGCATCACCGAGGTGATCGCCGAGGTGCTGCCCGCCGACAAGCTGGCCGAGGTACGCCGCCTCCAGGCTGCCGGCCGCGTCGTCGCGATGGTGGGCGACGGGGTCAACGATGCTGCCGCGCTTGCGCAGGCGGACCTCGGCATCGCGATGGGAAGCGGCTCCGACGTCGCCATCGAGGCCGGAGATCTGACGCTGGTGCGGACCGATCTCGTGACCGCTGTCGACGCGATCCGGCTCTCGCGGCGGACGCTGCGCACGATCAAGGCGAACCTCTTCTGGGCCTTCGCCTACAACGTGGCCGGCATCCCGCTCGCCGCCGCCGGCCTGCTGAGCCCGATGTTCGCCGGAGCCGCGATGGCGCTCTCCTCCGTGTTCGTGGTCACCAACAGTCTCCAGCTGCGCGGGTTCCGCCCCGCGCGGTGACCGCGCGCGTTGCGCGACACGCCGCTGTTGCCCCTAGCATGTTTCGCGTTCCGCTCCTCCTCACTCGGAGTTCACTGTGGCCTTCCGCATCCGTCCTGTCGACACGACGTTCTACGACCTCTTCACTGCGTCCGCGCAGCACCTCGTGGTGGGCGCCGGCCTGCTTGCCGAGATGCTCGCCGACGGTGCGGACCGCGAGGCGGTGGCCCAGCGCATGCGCGAGGCCGAGCACCAGGCGGACGAGACGACCCACGAGATCGTGCGGCGCGTCAACAGCACCTTCGTGACGCCCTTCGATCGCGAGGACATCTATGCCCTCGCCTCCGGCCTCGACGACGTCATGGACTTCATGGACGAGGCCGTCGACGAGATCCTCCTCTACGAGGTGAAGGAGATCCCCGCGGGCGTCTCCAAGCTCGTCGAGGTGCTGCAGCAGTGCGCTGAGGTGACCGCTGCGGCGATGCCGAAGCTCCAGTCCATGAAGGACCTGGCCGAGTACTGGATCGAGGTCAACCGCCTCGAGAACAGCGGCGACAAGATCTTCCGGCGCACGCTCGCCGAGCTCTTCAGTGGTGACTTCAAGGCGCTCGAGGTGCTCAAGCTGAAGGACATCATCGAGTCGCTGGAGAGCGGCATCGACGGCTTCGAGACGGTGGCCAACATCGTCGAGCAGATCGCCGTCAAGGAGTCCTGACCTCGTGGAGCTCGCCGTCCTGATCACCCTCGTGGTGATCGCTCTCGCGTTCGACTACACGAACGGTTTCCACGACGCAGCCAACGCCATCGCGACCTCGGTCTCGACCCGCGCGCTGACGCCGAAGGTCGCCCTCATCCTGGCGGCCGTCATGAACTTCATCGGTGCCCTCATCGGCACAGAGGTGGCCCACACGGTCGCCGACACCATCGGGTCGATCAGCGGGACACACGGTCTGGTGATCGTGCTCGGCGCCCTCCTCGGTGCCATCAGCTGGAACCTGATCACCTGGTACTTCGGCCTGCCGTCGTCCTCGTCGCACGCGCTGATCGGAGCGCTCGTCGGCGCCGGCCTCGTCGGTGGCGCGACGGTCAACTGGGCGATCATCAAGGAGAAGGTCGTCGTCCCGATGATCGTCTCCCCGGTCGTCGGATTCACGCTCGCGTTCCTGCTGATGCTGGCGTTCACCTGGATCCTGCGGAAGCGCAACCCGCACGTGATCAACCGTCGCTTCCGCTTCCTCCAGGTCTTCTCGGCCGCCGCGCTCGCGCTCGGCCACGGCCTCCAGGACGCGCAGAAGACGATGGGCGTCATCCTCATCGCCCTCGTCACCTACGACCACACGAGGTACGACATCGACCACCTGCCGATCTGGGTCATCGTCGGTGCCGCCGGCGCGATCAGCCTCGGCACGTACTCCGGCGGCTGGCGGATCATGCGGACCATCGGCCGCAAGATCATCAAGCTCGACCCGCCGTCGGGCTTCGCCGCGGAGTCGGTGGCCACGAGCGTCCTCTACGTGATGGCGATCCACTTCAAGGCGCCGGTCTCGACGACCCACACGATCACCTCGGCCGTCATGGGCGCGGGCGCGACCCGCGGTCGACGGGCCGTGCAGTGGAACATGGCGGGCACCATCGTCATGGCCTGGGTGCTGACGTTCCCGTGTGCCGCGCTGGCCGCCGCCGCGTCGTACGGCGTGCTGAAGCTGGTCCTGCCGGTCTGACCTCCGAGGTCTGACCCCCGAACGCCGAACGCCCCGCTGGTCTCCGGACCGGCGGGGCGTTCGTGTCTGTCGTCAGCGCTCGAAGCGGAGCTCGGCGAGCATCCCGGAGAGCACGTCGTCGGCCGTGACCGGCAGCGCGGCCTCGTCGAGGCTCAGCGCCAGGCGCAGGCGGCCGCGATAGGTCATGGCCGCGATGAACCAGCCCTGGTTGGGCGTCGAGGTCATCATGCAGGTCACGAACTCGACCCACTCCGGATCGCCCGTGTCGTCGATCGGGCCGACGTTGCTCATCATCACCGTCTGCGGCGCGCCCAGCAGCTGCTGACGGACCCGGTCGGCGGCTCGCCCGTCGTCCGCACCGAGGCCCATCGCCACCGAGTGCAGGAAGAGCGAGCCCTCGCCGCGCGCGATGCCGGTGCGCATGCGCTCCGCGACCGATGCGGACAGGTCCTCGAAGGCCCGGTCGCCACCGACGGTGAAGGGCGCGGACACGAGGGCGGCGTACATGCCGTCGTAGCCGTCGGTCACCGGCGGGTGCTGGCGGGCGCGCATGTCGGCGGTGGAGGTGAGCTGGTGGACGTGCTGGTCGTCCGTGGCGCAGAGGCCGTGCATGACCCGCAGGCTGGCGGCGCCGAGGGCGCCGTTCATCGTCGCGCCGTGGGCACGGACGCCGGCGACCAGCGCAGAGGTCTCCTCGCGGCTCAGCGTCACCGTGCGGTAGTCGAGGCGCCGGGAGCCGTCGTTGCGCGCGTGCCAGGGCAGGGGATCGAGGCCGCCGAGGTCGACCTGCTCCGCCTTGAGCGTGCGCATCAGGTCGATCATCGCCCGCCGGTCCTCCGAGAACCGGTGGCCGGGCTGGAGGCCGGGCATGACGGTGCGGTCCCCGAGGAGGGCGCTGGAGGCCGCCTCCTGGCCGTCGAGCAGGCGGCAGAGGTCGCGCACCAGTGAGGCGGAGCCGTAGCCGTCGGTGAGCACGTGGTGCGTCGTGACGACGACGGCGCTGCGGCCGTCGGGCAGCTCGACGTAGGCGCAGCGGGTCAGCGCGTCGCCGGGGGTGAACGGGCGCTGGAACTCCGCCAGCGTCACTTCGTCGACCGACCCCGTGAGCTGGACAAGGGGTCCCGGTGGGCAGGACTCGAAGCCGGGAGCGCCGTCGATCTCCGTCAGGCGTGCGCTCGCGGTCCGGCGCCAGGCGGCGTCCACCTCGTCGAGCGCGAACCGGCGGGTGAGCTCGGCCGACGCCACGATGATGGTCGACCAGCTCCTGTCGACGAGCGCGTAGTAGCGCTCGGCCGGGTCGAGGGGTCGACGGATCACGCCGTGACCGCCAGGCCGGCCTTCAGGACCTCGGCGAGCCGGGCGACGGCGGCCGGGCCGGAGCGCCCGGCGCCGGTCCAGTTCGCGAAGCCGTGGATCTGGCCGGTGAAGCACTCGTACTCCACCTCGACGCCGGCGGCGGCCAGCTTGTCGGCGTACGCCTCGCCCTCGTCGCGGAGCGGGTCGAAGCCCGCCGTGCAGACGTACGCCGGGGCCAGGCCGGCCGGGACGGTGGCGTCGATGACCGCGTGGCGCGGGTGCGTGCGCTGCGCAGGGGTGGGCACGTAGTCGTCCGAGGCGCGGTCCATCGCCGCACGCGTCAGGAAGAACCCGGCGTCGAAGAGGCGGTGGCTTTCTGTGCCCGCCTTCGGGTCGGTGGCCGGGTAGATCAGCAGCTGGAAGGCGAGCGGGAGGCCCTCCTCGGCAGCCTGCAGCGCGACCGCGGCAGCCAGGTTGCCGCCGGCCGAGTCACCGCCGACGGCGAGGCGCGTCGGGTCGGCGCCGAGCTCCGCGGCGTTCGCCACGACCCAGCGGTACGCCGTCATGCAGTCGTCGTACGCCGCGGGGAACGGGTGCTCGGGGGCCAGGCGGTAGTCGAGCGACAGCACGCGCACGCCGGCCTTCTCGGCCAGCACGCGGCAGGTCGCGTCGTGCGAGTCGAGGTCGCCGACGATCCAGCCGCCGCCGTGGATGTAGACGAGGAGCGCGTCGGAGTCGGCGCGCGGGATGTAGAGACGGGCAGGAATCCCGCCGGCGTCGATCGGGCGCACGGAGCCGATCGGCTGGTTGCCCCCGACGGCGCGACCGCTCGCGACGGTGTGGGCACGGGCGGTCGCGATCGGGCCGTGGCCGAACTCCGGCTCGCGGGTGAGCGCCATCATGCGCAGGGCGGCCTGCACCTCGAGGTCGAGCGTGTTGCCGTCGATGACGACGGGCTTGCCGGCAAAGGCCCGCAGCGCGGGGCGCGGCAGGGCGAGGAAGCCGCGGATCGCGGCGGACTTCACGGGAAGGGGGAGGTCGAGGTGCACGCGCTGACGCTAGCGGTACGCCGCGTCACCTGCCGTTCACGGTGAGGTGAAACACTCGTGCCGTGACTCAAGAAGCTCTTCCCTCGCACACCGGTGGCTCGATCGAGGAGGGGCCGCTCGCTGAGCGGCCGACCGCAGCGATGGAGACCTTCGACGTGGAGCCTCCCTACGTGCCGGACGAGGCGGCGCTGGCTGCGCTCGAGGCGTTCCCCGACCGGTTCCTGGACCGGGAGCAGTCGTGGCTGCGCTTCAACCAGCGCGTCCTCGAGCTGGCCGAGGACACCGGGCTCCCGCTGCTCGAGCGGGCCCGCTTCCTGGCGATCTTCGCGAGCAACCTCGACGAGTTCTTCATGGTGCGCGTGGCCGGCCTCAAGCGTCGCATCGCCGCCGGTGTCGCGGTCCGCTCCGCCAGCGGGCACCTGCCGAAGGAGGTCCTCGAGACCATCTGGTCCGGCACCCGTGAGCTGATGGACCGCCACGCCGACGTCTTCCAGAACCAGGTCGTGCCGGCACTGCTCGAGGAGGGCATCGAGCTCGTCCGGTGGGCCGACCTCGAGGAGGAGGAGCAGAAGTACTGCAAGAAGCTCTTCAAGGCGCGCATCTTCCCGGTGCTCACGCCGCTCGCTGTCGACCCGGCCCACCCGTTCCCGTACATCTCGGGTCTCTCGCTCAACCTGGCCGTCGTCGTCCGCCACCCGAAGACCGGCAAGGAGCACTTCGCCCGCGTGAAGGTGCCGCCGATCTTCGACCGCTTCGTGTCGCTCGGCAACCAGCGCTTCGTGCCGCTCGAGGACGTCATCGGCGAGCACCTCAAGAAGCTCTTCCCGGGCATGGAGGTGCTGAAGGTCCACACCTTCCGCGTCACCCGCAACGAGGATCTCGAGGTCGAGGAGGACGACGCCGAGAACCTCCTCGCCGCCCTCGAGAAGGAGCTGCTGCGTCGCAAGTTCGGCCCGCCGGTCCGTCTCGAGGTCGAGGAGTCGATCGACCCGGAGGTGCTCGACCTTCTCGTGTCCGAGCTGGGCATCACCGAGCCCGAGGTCTACCGCCTGCCCGGGCCGCTGGACCTGCGCGGTCTCCACGACATCGCCGACCTGGACCGTGACGATCTCAAGTTCGAGGCGTTCGTGCCGTCGACCAACCGCCAGCTCGCCCCGGTCGAGAGTGCCGGCGCGGTCGACGTCTTCAAGGCGATGCGGCGTGGCGACGTACTCCTGCACCACCCGTACGACTCGTTCTCGACGTCGGTGCAGCGCTTCATCGAGCAGGCGGCGGCTGACCCGCACGTGCTCGCGATCAAGCAGACGCTCTACCGGACCTCGGGTGACTCGCCCATCGTGGATGCGCTGATCGACGCCGCCGAGGCCGGCAAGCAGGTCATGGCGCTCGTCGAGATCAAGGCCCGCTTCGACGAGTCCAACAACATCCGCTGGGCCCGCAAGCTCGAGCACGCCGGCGTCCACGTCGTCTACGGCCTGGTCGGCCTGAAGACGCACTGCAAGCTGGCGATGGTCGTGCGTGACGAGCCGGACGGCATCCGTCGCTACACCCACATCGGCACGGGCAACTACAACCCCAAGACCGCGCGCCTCTACGAGGACTTCGGCCTGCTGACCGCCGACGACGCGATCGGCGAGGACGTCGCTCACCTGTTCAACAACCTCAGCGGATTCTCCCGCAACGCGAGGTACGCCGAGCTGCTGGTCGCCCCCGACTCCGTGCGCGACGGGCTGGTCGAGCAGATCCACGCCGAGATCGCCCACCACCGCGCGGGCCGGCCGGCCGGCGTACGGCTGAAGGCGAACTCCGTCGTGGACGAGGGTGTGATCGATGCGCTCTACCTCGCCTCGCAGTCCGGCGTGCCGGTGAGGCTGCTCGTGCGCGGCATCTGCGCGCTGCGTCCGGGCGTCGCGGGCCTGTCCGAGACGATCGAGGTGCGGTCCGTGCTGGGCCGGTTCCTCGAGCACTCGCGCGTCTTCTCGTTCGAGAACGGCGGCGAGCCGGTCGCCTGGATCGGCTCGGCCGACATGATGCACCGCAACCTCGACCGCCGCGTCGAGGCACTGGTCCGGCTGCCGGGCGCGGCCCAGGTGGAGAAGGTCCGCTCGCTGATGGACCTCGCCTTCGCCGAGGACACCTCCGCGTGGGAGCTGGCCGCGGACGGCACCTGGAAGCACAACGGTGGCAGCGTCGACCTGCAGGCCGAGCTGATCGCTGCCCAGCGCCGCAAGCGCTGAGCTGACGCGATACCGATCAGTACAGCCCCTGATGGGGCACGAAAAGGACCGTACTGATCGGTATCGCAAGGCCGATCAGCAGGAGGCCAGCAGCACCGGCCCCTGCGTCACCTGCGACAGCGCGTACGCCGACGGGCGGGCGTGGCCGGTCAGGACGACCTCGCTGCCGTCGCGACGCGCGTCGTCGACGGTGAACAGGTCGGGGTAGTCGACCATCTGCCCCGGATCGTTTGCGGCGGCGAGCCGCTGTCGGGGGAGCAGGTCGTGGCGGGCGCGGTCGCCTGACTCGAAGGCGAACGCGGCCGTCCATGCCCGATCTGCACCCAGTCCGACCGCGTAGCCCGCGAGCGGGGTGACCCCGCCGGCGTCAGTCACCAGCTGGGTGGCCTGTGCCTGCGCGTCCGTGTCGGCGGTGGCGAAGGAGAGCTCGGCGCACGCGCGGTCGCCGGCCAGCGCGACCGCAGCGAGCGGTGCGCCGAGCTGGCGGACCAGGGAGAGGTCGAGCCCGTTGCCCGCACGAGCCGTCTTCACCGCGGCCTTCAGGTACGCGGCGCTGTCGGAGGTCAGCAGCACGCCCCGGTCGGGGAGGAACGCGACCTCGCCGAAGAGCGGCTCCTGGATGTCGAGCTCGCTGAGCAGGTCGGGGCCGCCCTCCCACACGCCGCCGTCGGTGCGGTGGTCCTTCGGGGGAGTGAAGCCGGCATCCTCATAGGCCCGGGCGATCGACGTGAGCCGGTCGCGCGACAGGCCACCGATGACGAGCACCTGCCCGTCCGCTGCCTGCCCGAGGAGCTCCGTTCCGATCGTCTGCGGCCCCCAGTGGAAGTGCTGCTCCAGTGCGTCGGCGGAGGTGATCAGCACCGAGGAGGAGTCGAGGTCCTTTTCCGCGAGAGCGCCCTCGCACGCCGGCCACGCGGTGCAGTCGCCGGCAGCGCGGATCCCGGCCCAGTCCGTCCAGAGCACCCGCTGGGCCCCCTTCGGCAGCAGCTCCGCCGCGCGGGAGAACGCCGTCGACCGCGGCCATGCGGCGTACGTGAGGAGGAGGGCGAGGACCGCGAGGATGACCAGAAGGCGGAGCAGCACCCCACGACGGGTGCGTCCGACGAGAGCGTCCCGGACGGTCACGGTGCGGTCTCCCTCATGCTCCGGCTGCGGTGATGTGAGACTAGCGCCGTGTCTGCGCGCCGTCCGATTCCCGTCGCCCCTGTCGTGGCCGCCGGTGCTGTGGTGCTGCGCCGCAAGGATGGTGTCCTCGAGGTCCTCCTCGTGCACAGGCCGAAGTACGACGACTGGTCCTTCCCCAAGGGCAAGCTCGACCGGAGCGAGCACGCCACGGTGGCGGCGGTGCGCGAGGTCGCGGAGGAGACCGGGCTCGCGGTCCGCCTGGGACGCCCGCTCGACGACCAGCTGTACGTCGTCCAGGGCGGTCGCTCGAAGGTCGTGCACTACTGGGTGGCGCGGCCGCTCGAGGGCGACGACGTGTCGGCGTACGTGCCCAACCGCGAGATCGACCAGGTCGCCTGGGTGCCGGTCGAGGACGCCGCAGGACGGCTCAGCTACTCCCGCGACCGCGCGACCCTCAAGCAGGCGATCAAGCGGCGCAAGCGCACCGCGACCCTGATCGTGCTCCGCCACGGTCGTGCCCGCGCCCGTTCGCGCTGGCGCGCGGACGACCGGTTCCGGCCGTTGCTCAAGCTGGGCGAGCACCAGGCCGACCGGCTCGTGCCCCTTCTCGCGGCGTACGACGTGACGCGCCTGGTCAGCTCGAGCAGTACCCGCTGCGTTACCACCCTCGTGCCGTACGCCGACGCCACCGGCCGCACCGTGAAGGCGGACGACGGGCTGTCGGAGGAGGACGCGACGACCCTCGGCGTTGCTGATCGCGTGCAGGTGCTCATCGACAGCGGCCGGCGCACGGTGGTCTGCAGCCACCGACCGGTCCTGCCGGCCATCTTCGAGGTGCTCGGGCTCGACGATCCCAAGCTCGAGCCGGGGGAGATGGTGGTGGTCCACCACCGCAACGGCCGGGTCGTTGCGACCGAGCGGCACGCGGTCCGCTGACCCGGCCGTAAACGGCGGATCCGGTCTGCGCAAGGCCAGTTTGCGTGATGGTCGTCTCGCTGACAGCCGGATGATGCCGAAACGGCGGCGACCATTTGCCGCCCGTTCACCTGCGCCCACGAATTCGGACACTTCGCGTCCCTAGCGTCCTCGCTGACAGTCCAACCAGACATCAGGAGTTCGAAGTGATCGCCACTTCCGCCCGCCGGGTTGCCCCGGCCATCGTCGCGCTCGCGCTCGGCGTTTCCCTCACTGCCTGTGGTGACCAGAACGGCGGCACCTCCGCCTCTGGCCTGACCGGCACCCTCAACGGTGGCGGTTCGAGCGCCCAGGCCACGGCGCAGGACGTCTGGAAGTCGGGCTTCCAGACCGACAACAGCGGCGCGACGATCAACTACAACTCCGAGCTCGGCTCGGGTGGTGGCCGCACCGGCTTCAACGACGGGTCACTCGACTTCGCCGGCTCGGACTCCTACATCAAGGACGACGCGTCGAAGGGCAAGGAAGGCCTCGAGCTGACGGCCGCCACTGCGCGCTGCGGTGGCGAGGCCCCGGTTGAGGTTCCGGCCTACGTGTCCCCGATCGCCGTCATCTACAACGTCAAGGGCGTCGACAACCTGCAGCTCACCGCGGGCACCCTGGCGAAGATCTTCAACGACAAGATCACCAAGTGGAACGACGCCGAGATCGTCGCCGAGAACCCGGGTGCCAAGCTCCCCGACGCCGCGATCTCGCCGGTGCACCGCTCGGACGAGTCGGGCACCACGGAGAACTTCACCGACTACCTCGCGCAGGCCGCCGGCAAGGCCTGGCCGCACGCCAAGGACAAGGTCTGGCCCGCCGGGCTCAAGGGTGAGTCCGCTGCGAAGACGGACGGTGTCGTCGGCGCCGTCACCTCGGGCGAGAACACCATCGGCTACGCCGATCACTCGGCCATCGGTGACCTGACCGCCGCGTCGATCCAGGTCGGCAAGGCCTACGTCGCTCCGTCCGCCGAGGGTGCTGCCAAGACGCTCGCCGTCTCCAAGCCGGTCGCCGGCCGCTCGGACGTCGACATGGCGATGGACATCGATCGCACCACGACCGAGGCGGGCGCCTACCCGATCATTCTCGCGTCCTACCTCATCGCGTGCCAGCACTACGACGACGCTGCGACTGCGGACCTCGTCAAGGGATACCTGAGCTACGCGATCTCCGTCGACGGCCAGAACGCTGCCGCAGACAAGGCTGCAGCTGGTTCGGCTCCGCTGAGCGCCGACCTCCAGGCCAAGGCCGCGGCGATCGTCGCTAAGATCGCGGTCAAGAAGTAAGACCCCGGCACTCCAGCAGACGCGGCGGTCCGGCTTACCGGGCCGCCGCGTCTGTACTGCCAGAAGGAAGTAACCCTGTGACGACAACGGATGCGTCTCCCCGAGTCGGCCGACGTCTCGGCGACCTGCTCTTCGCGGGCACGGCGCGTGCTGCCGGCATCACGATCTTGATTGCTCTCGCGGGTGTGGCGACGTTTCTCATCGTTGAGGGCATTCCCGGAATCGTCACGACTCAGAGCAGTGCCTTCGCCGGCAAGGCCTCGTTCGTGTCATACACCTGGCCCCTGGTCTTCGGCACGGTCCTCGCTGCCGTCATCGCCCTGCTTATCGCGACGCCGCTCGCGGTCGGTGCGGCGCTTGTCATCGGCTTCTACGCCCCGCGCCGACTGGCGACGCCGCTCGGCTACATGATCGACCTTCTTGCCGCCGTGCCGTCGGTGGTCTATGGCCTGTGGGGTGCAACCTTGCTTGCGCCGAAGATGCAGCCGACCTACGCGTGGCTGGCCGACCACCTTTCGTTCATCCCATTCTTCGCCGGCCCTGCCAGCGCGACCGGACGAACGATCCTCACGGCCGGGGTCGTCCTCGCGATCATGGTGCTCCCTATCATCACGGCCATCTGTCGCGAGATCTTCGCGCAGACGCCTGCCCTCCACCGTGAGGCGGCGCTTGCGCTCGGCGCCACGCGCTGGGAGATGATCAAGATGGCGGTCTTCCCCTATGCCCGTTCGGGATTGGTCTCCGGAGTCATGCTCGGTCTGGGCCGAGCACTCGGAGAAACCATGGCGGTCGCCATGGTGCTCTCGGCCAGCTCTGCCGTCACCTTCAACCTGATCGGATCGCAGAACCCCTCTACGATCGCCGCCAACATCGCTCTGAGCTTCGGCGAGCGCACTGGCGTGGAGCGCAACACGCTGATCGCGACCGGCTTGGTGCTGTTCGTGATCACGTTCATCGTCAACTTCCTCGCGCGCGGCATCGTCGCCCGGGGCCGGAAGGGATCCTGATGAGCAGCACCTTCCCGTCATCGACGCTGCCGCCCCGATCGCTCACCGCGAATGCACTCCCGCGCTGGGCGCCGCTGCTTGTCGCCGTGGTGTCCGCTGGGCTGGGCGTCCTAGCCTCGGTCCTCTTCTCCTGGGGTGTCGCGGGTCTGGTGCTTGTCGCCGGTAGCGCGATGCTGCTGCTCCTGCCCCTGTGGTCCGCGGTGGTCGAGAACGGACGTAAGGCAAAGGACCGGCTCATGACCGGCTTGGTGTGGTCGACGCTTGCCGTAGCGCTGCTGCCTCTGGTCTCGTTGCTGTGGAAGGTCATCTCGAAGGGAGCCCCACAGATCAATGGGGACTTCCTGACCTACACGATGCGCAACGTGATCCTCGCCCAGCAGGGCGGCATTTACCACGCGCTAATCGGCACCCTGCTGGTGACTGTGATGGCCGGCATCATCTCGATCCCGATCGGCATCTTCTGCGCGATCTACCTCATCGAGTACGGCGCTGGCTCGCGCCTGGCGCAGGCGATCACGTTCCTCGTAGATGTCATGACCGGCATTCCTTCGATTGTGGCGGGACTCTTCGCCTATGCGCTGCTGGTCGCGCTGCTAGGCCCGGGCACACAGATGGCGTTTGGTGGAGCGATTGCCCTCAGCCTCCTGATGATCCCGGTCGTGGTCCGCTCGACCGAAGAGATGCTGAAGCTCGTCCCCAACGACCTCCGAGAGGCGGCGTATGCCCTCGGCGTACCGAAGTGGCGGACGATCGCAAAGGTCGTGCTACCCACGGCTCTGTCGGGAATCATCACAGGCGTCACGCTGGCTATCGCTCGTGTCATCGGCGAAACCGCACCGCTGGTCATCATTTGTGGCATGACCGACGGTGTGAACACCAACCCGTTTTCGCAGGCGATGGCGACCCTGCCGGTGTTTATCTACAGCACCTTCCAGGAAGGCACCGGCACGAGCGTGAGCGCGATTGCGAACGCCGACCGCGCGTGGGGTGCTGCGCTGGTGCTCATTGTCATCGTGATGGCCCTGAACCTGCTGGCACGATTCATCGGAAAGATCTTTGCCCCCAAGACCGGGCGCTGAAGGACTAGGACACACTCATGGCCAAGAGCATCGATGTCTCCGGACTCAACATCTACTACGGCGACTTCCTTGCCGTGCAGGATGTGAACGTCACAATCAAGGCACGGGCAGTCACTGCCCTCATCGGTCCGTCGGGCTGCGGCAAGTCGACCTTCCTCCGCACGCTGAACCGCATGCATGAGGTGATTCCGGGTGCCCGCGTCGAGGGTGACGTGGTCCTGGGGTCGGATGCGATTTACGGGCCCAATGTCGACCCCGTCGAGGTGCGTCGTACGGTCGGCATGGTCTTCCAGCGGCCGAACCCGTTCCCGACGATGTCGATCTACGAGAACGTGCTCGCGGGGAACCGACTCAACAACAGGAAGCTGAAGAAGGCAGACGCCGACGCGATCGTCGAGAAGGCCCTGAGCGGCGCCAACCTCTGGAGCGAGGTCAAGGACCGCCTCAACAAGCCCGGCATGGGCCTGTCCGGCGGCCAGCAGCAGCGTCTCTGCATCGCCCGCGCGATCGCGGTCGAGCCGCAGGTCCTCCTCATGGACGAGCCATGCTCCGCGCTCGACCCCATCTCGACTGCCGCGGTCGAGGACCTGATTCACGAACTGAAGACCGATTACACGATCGTGATCGTCACGCACAACATGCAGCAGGCGGCACGGGTCTCGGAGTACACCGGCTTCTTCAACCTGAAGGCCGCGGGTCAGCCGGGCCACCTGGTCGAGTTCAACAAGACCTCGAAGATGTTCTCCACTCCCGAGCAGGAGTCGACCGAGGCCTACATCTCGGGTCGCTTCGGATGATAAGCCGTTCGGGCCGGCGATCTGTTCGCACACGGGCTGCCTGATTTCGCCCAGGGAACAGGGCTTCATCTGCTGTTCCTCGAGTCTTCATCAGGGTCGGCCGCGGGTCGTCAGAGACGGCGCTTGGATCAGGCCATGCGCAAACTCCTTCTTCTTATCCTCGCGTGTATCGCGATCGTCGGCGTCACGTCGCCGGCATCTCAGGCCCAGACGGGCGATGGCGTAGTGAACGCCTCTGACAACCACGCAACTGACCTCTACACAAACCAGTGTCGGGGCGCGAATCTCTACTCCGACGTGCAAGGTCCGGGCTCCTATGACCAACCGGGGCAGGTTGCTATCTACCTGACCAACCAATACGACCCGTGCGTGTCCAGGTCGCGGTTGAAGTACGTGCGGGACTACAACTCGGGCGCCGCGGCCTACACGGGCTGGCACACGCTTTCTGGACACAGCTCCACCGTCTACGGGGAGTTTTCCGTCATCCGTTGCTGGACCGAGGTTGGACTCCGCCGTAACGACGGCAGCTACTACACCCGCTATCAGTACAACCCGTCTCGACCGGATCGCTGCAACCGCCACGACGTCGTCCATACCCGGGGATCGCAGAACACGGTGGCGGCGACCGACCAGTGCGATGATGCGACATTCACCACCTATGGGACCGACTCAGTGACCACGACCGACACCTTCAACATCGGTTTCCGTGGCCTCTACGACGCATGTGTCACGCGCGCCCGCCTCGTTTACATGCGCAGTGGAAAGCGCTACACCTCCGCTTGGACGTCCCGCACCGGACAGGCCGTTCGATACACGGCCGGCATTAGCGGGGTCAAGCGTTGCCGGACCGATGTGGAGATCCGGAGGAAGAATGGAACGTGGTTCAGCGTCTCTCAGGTTCCTCAATACCTGCCCGCTGGATGCGGAGCTTGATCCGAGCCGACCAACGACAAGCGAAACGCCCCGACCGCAGCTGCGGTCGGGGCGTTCTGCGTCTGTCGTGAGAGCGCTCAGGCGTCGGTCATCAGGCGGCGGGTCGGGGGATCCGGCTGCTCCGATGGCGTACGGCCGGTGAGGTAGCGCTGCCCGGGCAGCACCTTGTCCGTGGCCTCCTTCAGCGTCGGAAGGATCGCGAGGCTCGCGGGGACCCAGATGCTGCGGTCCCAGAGGCCGGGGAGCGCCGCAGCGATGCCGATGGCTGCCCAGGGGAGCCAGGCGAGGCGACGCTCCGGGTGGTCGCCGAACAGGCCGCGCCCGAGGGTGAAGAGCACGGCGATGTAGGCGATCAGGCCGATGATGCCGGTGGCGATCGCGACCTCGACATAGACGTTGTGGACGAGCTCGACGTCGACCAGACCGGCACCGAGGATCGGGTGCTGGAAGAAGCGGTGGATGCCGTCGCTGAGCGCGGTCTCGCGCACGCTGTCGGCGACATCTGCCGTGCCGTCGCCCAGCAGTCGGTTGAGGGCGGATCCCTTGCCGGACGCGTGTGCGGCGAGAGGGAGTGCAGCGAGCCCCAGGCAGCCCAGTCCTGCGACCGCGAAGCCCGAGAGCGCGGAACGCTCCACGAGCGGCAGCATGATCGCCAGGACCAGCGCGACGGCGAGTGCGCTGCGGCTGCCGGAGAGCCAGATCGAGAGCGCCGAGGCGAACACGACTCCGACGATCGCCAGCCGCACTGCCTGTTCCTTGTGGTGGTGGAACAGGTAGAAGCAGATCGCGATGGTGACCAGGCCGGCCAGGCCGAAGGCGTTGGGGTGGATCGTCAGGCCGTCGTAGCGGAGCGTGACCGGAGCCGCGCCCTCCATGAGGCCGTAGGCGGTGCTGAGCATGTGGCCGCCGACGTACGCCCAGAGCAGCGCGACGATGATCTGCCGCGACGGACGCCACCAGGCGATCACGGCGGGCAGCAGCATGAAGAACTCGATCCACTGCACGAGGCTGAAGAGCGACATGAACGCCGTGTGGGTGATCAGGGAGCCGACCAGCGCCAGGCAGACCAGCAGGAGGACGCAACTAGTCCACAGGGCCGGCAGGCCGAGCTTGTGGTGCACGATCCCGGGCAGCAGCAGGAAGATTCCCGCGATGAGCAGCAGGTCGGTCGGCGTGCTGACGTGCCCGGACAGCGAGTCGATGCCGCGTCCCATCGGAGCCGTGGCGAACGCGCCGAGCATGCAGAGCAGGCCGGTGCGGTCCATGCCCAGAGTCACGAAGATGACGATCGCGATGGCAGCGCCGAGCGCGACGACCGGACTGATCGTGGCCGCCGCATAGACGAGGACGACGGTCAGACCGACGGCAGCGATCGTGAGCAGCCCGTCACGACGGAGCCCTTCAGTCACTCTTTCCTCCAACCCGGGACACCGAAACCACGGGAAACAGTAGCCCGCCCGTCGGCGTACGACGCGGGCGACGCGTGGAGGACGACGCTGCGTCAGATCCGGCCTTGGTCCAGATCCGGTCCCGGGTTCAGATCTGGCCCAGTGCGGTGAGCACCTGGTCCTTGGTGGGCGCGCCCTGGGCACGCGTCACCTCACGCCCGTGCTCGTCGAGGACGAGGGTCGTCGGCGTCCGCATGATGCCGAGGCGCCGGACGAGCTCGAGGTGGTGCTCGGCGTCGATCTCCACGTGGGCGACGCCGTCGACGAGGCCGGCGACGTCGGCGAGGATCCGTCGCGTCGCGCGGCACGGTGCGCAGAAGGCGCTGGAGAACTGCAGCAGGGTCGCCCGCGCGCCGAGCTCGTGCTCGATCTCCTCGCCCTGCAGGACGGAGACGGGGTGCTCCTCGGAGGCCGGGCCGCCCATGACGCGGTGGGTGCCGCGGAAGCGGCCGTCGTTGACCAGCCGCAGCGTGCCGAACGCCAGCGCCAGCAGCACCGCTGCCACGAGGATCACCTGTCCCGTTGTCATGGCTGGGCCAACCCGGTGCGGAGGTGGACTATTCCGCGACGGCGGCGCGGGTCGCCTCGCCCGGGCCGCCCAGGATCAGGTCCCAGGTCAGCTCGCGCACGGGCTTGGCCGGCGAGCCGACGACGAGGGTGAGGGGTGCGACGTCCTTGGTGACCACGGCGTTGGCGCCGACGACGCAGCCGTCACCCAGCGTGCGCTTGCCGAGCACGATCGCGTTGGCGCCGAGCGTCACGTGGTCGCCGACGGTCGGGAAGCCCCAGGTCTCCTCCGCCGCCCCGCGTCCCGGCTCGCCGAGCGTCACGCCCTGGGCCAGTCGCAGGTCCTTGCCCGCGACGACACCTCCGCCGATGACGACGCCGTTGGAGTGGACGAGCGCGAAGCCGGGTCCGATCGTCGCGTCCGGGTGCAGCTCGGCACCCGCGATCACGAGGCCGATGCTGCGGAGGATGAACGCGAGCGGCCGCAGCGGCGTGCCGGCGAGGGCGTGGCCGATGCGGAACAGCACGACCACCTGCACCTGTGGGGTCACCAGCAGCTTGCCGAGGACCCGCGCCCAGTAGACCGGCGCCGGCTGGCGCTTGCGGTCGGCGTTGGCCATCAGGTCCGCGCGCATCTCGCTCCACATGCGGCACATCCTGCCGCAGCAGGCCGGTCGGCGGGCTCAGCCCCCGGCGAACGGCGGCAGGAACTCCACGACACTCCCGGGCTGCACCGCGTCGTCCCCCGGCTGTCGGCCGTCGATGAGCACCGAGCACACCGCGAGTACGCCGGGGAGGCGGTCGCTCTCCGGATGCCTCGCGATGGCGGCCTCACGCAGGGCGGCGACGGTCAGGGGACCGTCGTACTGCTCCTCGGGGAGGCCCGCGGCAGCGCGTGCTCCGGCCCAGTAGCGGACCGTGATCGTGGTCGCGAGGGGCGGGGAGGAGGTCATGTCCGATATTCTGCCGGGACCACGGCATGACCCCACCGTTGGCCCGCACTTGTGAGGAGGCGCCGATGAGCACACTGCTTCTGCTCACGAGCGCGCTGCAGGCCTCGACGGAGGTGCTCCCGGGGCTGTCGCTGCTGAGCCACCAGGTCAAGGTGCTCCCGGCCGAGGGCAGCGCGCTTCTCGAGGCGCCCGACTCGGACCTCGTCCTCGTCGACGGTCGCCAGGACCTCGCCCACGCGCGTGACCTGTGCCGGCTGATGCTGGCCACCGGGTCCGACGTTCCGGTGATGCTGGTGCTCACCGAGGGTGGCCTCTCGGTCGTCAGCGCCGACTGGGGCATGGACGAGATCGTGCTGACCACCTGCGGGCCGGCCGAGCTCGAGGCGCGCATCAAGCTCGCGATCGCCCGCAACATCGCGCGGCGCAATGCCGACGACCCCGATGCCCACGTGATCCGCTCTGGTGAGGTCGTCGTCGACGACGCGACGTACACGGCGCGGCTCGGTGGCCGTCCGCTCGACCTCACGTTCAAGGAGTTCGAGCTCCTGAAGTACCTCGCGCAGCACCCGGGCCGCGTCTTCACGCGCCAGCAGCTGCTGCAGGAGGTCTGGGGTTACGACTACTTCGGTGGCACGCGCACCGTCGACGTCCACGTGCGTCGTCTGCGCGCCAAGCTCGGCCCGGAGAACGAGAACCTCATCGGCACGGTCCGCAACGTCGGCTACCGCTTCGTCGTCCCGTCACGCGGTGCAGCGGCGGAGGCCGAGGCGACCGCCGACGAGACCGCCGACGCCTGACGTCTCGGTCTGAGGCGCCGTCTGGTGCGCCCGTGGCGCAACCATTGCGCCGCTGACGCACCACATCGCTTTCCACAGGGGCGCTGGGGGCCGGGTGCAGCCGGGGCGAATCGCTTGCAGGGTCGGTGCATGCCCCGACCGCAGCGCCAGGCCCCGCCGTACGACCCGGACCTCGTCCGCGCCCGGCTGTCGCTCCAGGCGGGGGTGGCGTCGCGGCAGCAGTTCGCGGCAATCGGAGTCACCCGCAACGACCTCGAGCGGCTGCTCAGGCGTCGGGTGATCCACCGGCTCTCTGACGGTGTCTTCTGCGAGCAGAGCAACCGGCTGGTGTCCCCGCTGCAGCGGGCCTGGTGGGCGTGCCTGCACTACAGCCGCAGTGGACTTGCTGATCTGTCGGCGCTGGAGTTCGCGCGCGACACCTCCGGTGCCGGGCTGACGCTGCCGATCCACGTCGCGGTTCCCCGCGGGCGCGGGAGCGCGCCGCTGCCGGAGGTGGTCCTGCACCGGCTGGCACGTGCTGATCAGCTCGTCGTCCAGGCGGGGCTCGGGCGGATGCGCCCGGAGCATGCAGCGCTCCGTGTGGCGGCCGTGGCGACCAACGAGAACGGTGTCGTCGCGGCCCTGAGCGACGCGGTCAACTGGCGTGTGACGAAACCAGAACGGATGCGGGACGCACTGGCGGATCTGCCCAGGCTGCCTCGGCGCTCGTTGATCGCCGAGGTGCTCGACGACCTCGTCGCGGGAGCGTGCTCGGTGCTCGAGCGGGGCTACCTCGTGCACGTGGAGCGCGCGCACGGGCTGCCCGAGGGAGTGCGGCAGGAGCCACGGCGTACACCTGGGGGCTGGGAGTTCCGGGACGTCGCCTACCTCGCCTACGGGCTCGTCGTCGAGCTCGACGGCCGCCTCTTCCACTCCGCCAAGTCGGCGCGGGACAAGGACATGGAGCGCGACCTCGACGACCTGCTCGGACGTCGCGATTCGGCGCGCCTTGGCTATGCACAGGTCTTCGACCACGGGTGTCGGACGGCGGGCAAGGTGGCGACCTTGCTGCAGCAGAGGGGCTGGCCGGGTCTGCCGGTCCCGTGCGGCCCCGGGTGCGGTCTGGCGCCGTGATGTGGCGCGCCCGTGGCGCAACCATTGCGCCACTGACGCACCACATCAGTGGGCGGCTAGGGTCGGCGCGTGGCCCAGCGCATTCCCGTGTACGACGAGGCAGCGGCTGCGGCTGTTGCCCGCATCGCGCAGGCGTGCCACGACGTCGACGGACGCGATCCGCTCGACGAGGCGGCCCGGATGCATCTCGCCCACCACGGACTGCGCGATGCGTCGCTGTGGCTGAGTGCCGAAGGGTTCGCGCTGGCGCGACTCGTCGGTGGGCACGTGGAGCTGGACCTGGCGGTGGCACCGGCTGGCCGGCGTACGGGGGAGGGGGCGGGGCTGCTCGCCGCGGCCCTCGCCGAGATCGCCGACAAGCCCGTGAGGGCCTGGTCGCACGGTGACCACCCGGGTGCGGCGGCGCTTGCCGCAGCCACGGGGTTCCGCCGGGAGCGCGAGCTGCTCGTCCTGGCGCGCGCACTGCCGGTTGACCCCGCACCGGCTGACGACCCACGGATCCGCACCTGGCAGCCGGGCGACACGGAGGAGCTCCTGCGGGTCAACGCCGCGGCGTTCGCGGATCACCCGGAGCAGGGCGGCATGGATGCGGCGAACCTGGCCGAGCGGATGGCCGAGCCGTGGTTCGACCCGGCGGGCCTGCTCGTCGCGATGGACGGCGACCGCATGCTCGGCTTCCACTGGACCAAGGTCCACGCGCACGCCGGCGAGGGCGAGGTCTACGTGATGGCCGTCGATCCGGCCGCGCACGGACAGGGCATCGGCGGCGCGCTGCTGCGCGCCGGTCTGCGCCACCTGGCCGAGGGCGGGGCGCCACGCGTCCACCTGTACGTCGACGCAGCCAACGCCCCCGCGCTCGCGCTGTATCGCGGGCTGGGGTTCAGCACCGACCACGCGCACGTGCAGTACGTGCGGCCGTAGGTCTCGACACGGGCCGGCCCTACTCGACCGCCGGGGTCAGAGTTGCTTCCACCAGTCGCGGTCGGTGGCGTAGCCGAAGTCGATCAGGTCCTGGCCGGCGAACTGGTCGAAGACCTGACCTGCCTCCTGGCTGAAGTGCTCGACCCAGTCGCCGGCGATGCCCTTGCGCAGGAAGCTGTCGCGGTTCTCCTCGCCGGCCTTGCGGCCGGTCTCCGAGGCGAAGGCGTGGCGCTGCACGGCGATCTCGATCAGGCGCAGATCGGGCGACTTGCCGGAGGCCTTCTCGATCGCCTGGGCGAGCTCGGGCACCGGGTCGGCGAGGAGGTTCTCGTACGACACGTGGCCGACCTGCGGCTTGTCCCACCAGTCACGGATGTGCTGCTGCCAGGTGACGCCGTGGGTCGTCGGGGCCACGGTCATCTGGTACTCGATGTACTTCGGCATGTTGCCGACGGCGTCCTCCGGGTCGAACTTCGGGCCGTAGAGGCTGGTGAAGATCTCCTGCAGGCGCGCGGCGTACTTCGGGTCGCGCTTCATCCGCAGGCCGCGGGTCCAGTGGAAGTACATCGACGCGGTGACGTCGCGGCCGTCGCGGCGGATGTAGACGGACGGGCCGAACTTCTCGTTGTACATCCAGTGCGAGTGGATGACCGACTGCATCATGATCGGCATCTGGTAGTCGAGCGGGACCGGGAGGCCGAGCGAGGTGCCGAGCTGCTTGGAGAGCCAGACGGTGCCCGACTTGGGGTAGCCGACGGCGTTCCACATGCCGATGCCGGCACCCCGGTGCGTGGCGATGCGACGGGTCGCTCCGCGCGCGACCTTGCGCAGCTTCTCCTCCATGAAGAGGGTCGACTTGGGCTTGTGGTGGTCACGCTCAGGGCTCGTCACGGCGGTCACCCTAGACGGTCTGGTCCACTGGCGACCGGTACATCCGCATGATGTCGAACGCTTTGTCCGTGGTGGTGTCGGAGCCGCTCCGGATCTGGTGGAATGGCGCCCGTTCCGCACTGACCGCAGCGCAATTCCGGGGAGTCCCGCTTGCTGACCACGCCCGTCGTCATGGTCGCGTTCAACCGTCCGCACCTGACCGAGCAGACCCTCGCCGCCGTCCGGGAGGCCCGACCGCGCGAGCTCTTCCTCGTCGTCGACGGCCCCCGCGCGGGGCACCCGACCGATGCCGCGACGTGCGCCGCGACGCGCGCGGTGCTCGACGGCATCGACTGGGAGTGCACGGTCCACCGTCGGTACGCCGAGACCAACCTCGGCCTCGAGGCGAACGTCGAGCTCGGCCTCGACTGGGCCTTCTCGCAGGTCGACCGGGCCATCGTGCTCGAGGACGACTGCGTCGCGGGTGAGTCGTTCTTCAGGTACATGGACGAGCTCCTCACGAGGTACGCCGACGACGACCGCATCTGGCAGGTCAGCGGCTCGGGGCTCGGCGTTCCGGAAGAGCTCTTCCACGGCGACTCCTACGCGTTCACCGCCTGGGCGAGCGTGTGGGGCTGGGGCACCTGGGCCGACCGCTGGCAGCGGCACCGCGCGATCCTGCCGCGCGACCACCGTGACGGCGATGCGCCGGTGCGCACGAAGCCCTTCGCGATCCAGCCCGGACTGGTCGTCACGAAGTCCGCGGAGCGTCACTTCCGCGACGCCGCGGCCTCCGACGACACGCACACGCACGGCTGGGACAAGCACTTCTGGCTCACGATGATGACCGAGGGCGGCTACGCGATCTCGCCGTCGCGCAACCTCGTCGAGAACGTCGGCTGGGGCGAGGACGCCACGCACGCGGCCTCGGTCTCGGGCCGGACCGACCACTCGGCGATCGAGATCGCGTTCCCGCTGGTGCACCCGCAGCAGGTCGTCCTCAACGCCGAGGTCGAGCGCGAGCTGGAGCTGATCCTCAACCGGGTCGGCGGCCGCGCGGCGACGTTCGCCCGGCGGCTGGTCCGCTCGCCGCGCCTGCGTTACTACGCCCGCCTCGCCGTCAACTCGCAGCTCTCCCAGAAGGCGTCGCGCGCGGCGTCCCGCATGACCGACAGGAGCCCCCGTGGCTGAGTCTCTGTTCGAGACGCCGATCGTCCTCTTCGTCTTCAACCGGCCGGAGGTGACGCGTCGCAACATCGAGGTGCTGCGCGCGCTGCGTCCCGCGCGCCTGCTGATCGTCGCCGACGGCCCGCGGGCGTCGCGTCCGGCCGAGGCAGCGCTCTGCGAGGAAGTCCGCGCGATGGTGCTGGCCGAGCAGTGGCCCGGCGAGGTCGCCACGAAGTTCGCCGAGCGCAACCTCGGCCTCGAGGCCAACATCGAGCTCGGCCTCGACTGGGCGTTCAGCCAGGTCGGCCGGGCGATCGTGCTCGAGGACGACTGCATCCCGCACCCGTCGTTCTTCCGCTACTGCGCGGAGCTGCTCGAGCGCTACCGCGACGAGCAGCAGGTCTGGCAGATCGGCGGCGACACCAAGGGCGTGCCCGAGGCGATGTTCGGTGGGACCTCGTACGCGTTCTCGACGTGGTCGAGCGTGTGGGGCTGGGCGACCTGGGCCGACCGCTGGCACCGGCACCGCGCGTCGTTCCCGCGCGACCACGCCGGGGCGGAGGACCGCGAGGGCATGACGCCCCGTACAGCCGATGCCTGGCGCGTCTCCCCGGTGGTGCCCGCCGAGGGATCGCTCGTGACCGAGGCAGCGATGAAGCACTTCACGCAGGTCGCGGGGGAGCCGAACGGCGACGCGCGCGGCTGGGACCACCACTGGTGGGTGACGATCATGTCCGAGTCGGGCCTGTCCACGATGCCCGCCCGCAACCTCGTCGAGAACGACGGCTACGGCGAGGACGCCACGCACACGACTGCTGCCAAGGACCCCTACCCGGCGGAGGGGCTGACCTTCCCGCTGGTGCACCCGCCGCTCGCGCTCAACCGTGAGGTGGAGGGCGAGCTCGAGCTGGTGCTCCTGCGCACCGACGGCCGGCTGTCGCGCTTCATGCGCAAGCTGATCCGCCCGCTCTGGATGCGCGCGATCGTGCGCCGCATCGTCACCACGCCGATCGTCTGGCGCGTCGTCCGCAAGGTGGTCGCGAAGTGAAGCTCCCTGCCTGGCTCCGCCCCTGGTGGCCGCTGTTCAAGCGCTTGCACCGCTTCGTGACGTTGATGCTCGGCATCGGCTTCCGGCGTGCCTCTCCCGTCCTCAAGGGCAACGGCGTGCCGACCACCTCGTCCGACTGGTCCCGCGAGACCGCGGCCGCCGAGCCCGACAACGTCACGCTGCACCCGGGCCTTCCTGCCGTCGTGCTGGACCGCACCGCGACCGCGGGCGACCCCGCGGATCACTGGGTCTTCGCCGAGGCGAAGCAGGCGATGATCCCGGCGACGTTCACGCTCGAGGTCCGCGGGGGCTCGCTCTCGGGTGACTACGGCGCCACGACGACGCCGGGCAAGCGCCTCGACCACGAGACCTCGACGTACTTCGGTGTCTCCGACTGGCGCGAGCACCCCGTCTTCCTGCGCCCGACGCTCGGCGAGGTCGAGCACGTGCCCGGCACGGTGCTGTCGCTGACCACCCGCGGCACGACGTCGAACTACTACCACTTCCTGTACGACGCGATCGCGCGCCTCGGCGTACTCGAGGACTCGCTGCCGGACGCCCGCTGGGACGCGGTCGTGGTGCCGCACCAGACGAAGTACCAGAAGGCGTTCCTGGAGCTGATCGGTCTGGAGGGGAAGCTCCTCGAGCCGCGTCGCGGACTCACCTACCGCGCCGACACGCTGCTCGTGCCGTCCAACCCGAACTGGCACCTCGAGGCGCCGCAGTCGACCGTCGACTGGCTGCGCAAGAAGCTCCCCGCCACCGGCACGATGGACCTGCCCAAGCGGCTCTACCTGACCCGCGGCGACCTCCCCAACACCCGGCGGTACGTCGAGGAGCCGGCGCTCTGGCCGGAGCTCGAGAAGCGCGGCTTCCACCGCCTCGACGCCGGCACGCTCACCGTCCAGGAGCAGATCAACGTCTTCGCGCAGGCCGAGGCGATCGTGGCTCCTCACGGCGCTGCGCTGACCAACATGACGTTCAGCCAGCCGGGCGTGAAGGTGCTGGAGATGTTCCCGGCGACGTACGTGCACCTGGGGCTGTGGTCGATCGCGCAGGCGATCGGTGCGGACTACCGCTACCTCGTCGCCGAGGGCGTCGAGCAGGCCGGACGCCGCAACCAGGGCGTCCTCGACGACGTCTCGATCCCGCCCGCGCGGGTGCTCGCCGCCGTCGACGAGATGCTGGGCTGACTGCCCGGCTGACTCAGAGCTGGGCGATCCGGTCGCGCAGTGCGGCCGGGTCGACCTCGCTGAGGTCGTTCTCGAAGAGGTCCTTGTTGGCGCGCAGCGTCGCGTCGTCCCAGGTCCACCAGTCGAGGCCGGCGAGGATCTCGCGGACCTCCTCGTCGAAGCGGTAGCGGACCACGCGTGCCGGGTTGCCGACCGCGATGGCGTACGCCGGCACGTCCTTCGTGACGACCGCGCCGGCGCCGATGACCGCACCGTCGCCGATCTGGACGTTCTTGAGGATCACGGCGCTGTCGCCGATCCACACGCCCGCGCCGATGCGGATCCGCTGCTCCGGCAGGCGTACGACGGAGTGGCCGCCGATGATCCGGCGCTGGGCGATCTCCTGCATGTTGAGGAAGCGGATGTCGTGGTCGGCGTTCCGCACCGCGAAGGACGCGAGCATGCAGTACGGGCCGATCTCGCAGTCGTCGATGCGTGAGGGCCCGGTGATCCGCGTGCGGTGGCCGATGTCGACGGACTTCGACACGAACGAGCCGTGGGCGACGTACACCTCGCGGCGCCACCAGTCCCAGCGCTGGGTGACCACGACGAGCGCGCGGAGCAGGTTCCTGACAACGGTCGCGAGGGCGCGGGTCATGGCGCGCAGCATAGCCACGCACGCGTCCCGTGCCGGGGCGGGCGGACTGACGTGTCCACGTCCGGATGGACACACGGACTGTCCATACGGAGATGGTCTGGACGGGCTACCCTCTGCGGCGTGCGCCACATTCTGACGACGCTCGTCTTCCTGCTGCCGTTCAAGGGACTCAAGGTCCGCCTGCTGCGGCTGCTGGGTCACGACATCCACCCGACGGCGTCGATCGGCATCAACTTCGTCCAGCGGGTCGAGCACTTCTCGCTCGCGGAGGGTGCCCGGATCGGCCACTTCAACGTCTTCCGCTTCATGAAGCGCGTCGAGATGGGCCGCGGTTCGCGCATGGCGCTCTTCAACTGGGTGCTCGGCGGCGCCGGCTTCGAGGGCAACCTCGAGGAGAACCCGCACCTGCGCACGCTGCGCATGGGCGAGGGCTCTGTCGTCATCAGCTTCCACTACCTCGACTGCGGCGGCGGCGTCCTCATGGAGGACAACTCCTGGCTGACCGGCATCCGCTCCACGGTGCTCAGCCACGCCTTCGACCCGAAGGACGGCGGCGTCATCCTCGAGCCGGTCATCCTGGAGAAGCGCTCGGCCGCCGCCACCAACTGCACGCTGCTGCCCGGCGCCGTCCTCGGCGAGGGCGCGCTGCTCGCTGCCGGCTCCACGCTCTGGACCCGTCAGAAGGCCGCTGCGCAGTGCCTGCACGGCGGCGTACCGGCCCGGCGCCTGGCGCCGATCGACATGCCGGACTCGCTCTACAACCGCACCGAGCGGCTCGGCTGAGCCGGCCCGTCCGCACTGATACCTTTCCCGCCAGTTTTCCCAACGGAGGCATGCAATGACCGAGAACGAAGCGTCGATCATCAAGCTCATCGAGGAGCTCCTCGAGCGCATGGACAAGGCCGAGGGCGTCACCGTCACGCTCGACGCCCGCCTGCACGGTGAGGACGGCCTCGGCCTCGACTCCCTCGACACCGCGGAGCTCTCCGCGACCCTCGAGGACGAGCTCGGCTCGGACCCGTTCGCCGAGGGCCTCATGCCCGAGACGGTCGCCGAGATCGTGGCCTTCTACGACGCCAAGGAGTCGGTCTCCGCATGAGCACCGCCCCCCGGACGGTCATCATCACGGGTGGTAGCCGCGGCCTCGGTGCCGGCATCGTCCAGTCGTTCCTCGACTCCGGCGACCGCGTTGCCTCGTGCTCGCGCTCGGAGACGGACCAGACCCGCAAGTGGGCCGAGGAGTTCCCCGACCGGTTCTTCTTCATGGAGGCCGACATCGCGGACCGCCCGCAGTGCACGGCGTTCGTGAAGGAGGTGCTGGCGCGCTGGAAGTCGGTCGACATCCTGGTCAACAACGCCGGCGTCGCCCGCGACGGCATCCACGCGCTGTTCTCCGACGAGGACACCGACACGGTCATCGACCTGAACCTCAAGGCGACGTTCCACATCTCCAAGCAGATCGTGCGCAACATGCTCGCCCACGGCGGCGGCTCGATCGTCAACATCTCCTCGATCACCGGCCTCACCGGCTACCGCGGTCTCGCCGTCTACGGCGCCTCGAAGGCTGGTCTCGACGGCTTCACGCGCGCGCTGGCCCGCGAGGTCGGCTCGCGCAAGATCACCGTCAACTCGATCGCGTCGGGCTACCTGCGCACCGAGATGAGCCACGGCCTCGACGAGGACCAGCTCAACCAGATCGTGCGTCGCACCCCGGCCGGCCGCCTCGGCGAGCCCGACGACATCGCGCGCGCCGTGCAGTTCCTGGTCGACGAGAAGAACAACTGGATCACGGGTCAGACGATCGTGATCGACGGCGGCCTGACCTGCTGACATGTTCGAGCTGATCGAGCGTGCTGCGGCGCGCGATGCCGACGCGGTCGCCCTCGTCGGCTCGCGCGCATGGACGTACGGCGAGCTCGCGGCCACCGCGCAGTCGTACGCCCGGGGGCTGCGTGAGCAGGGCGTGGCGCGCTTCGCGGTCGTGACGAACGACGTCCCCGTGGCGATCGCGCTGCTTGCCGCGTCCTCGCTGGTCGGCGCCGAGGCCTGCCTGTACGCGCCCGACATCGCGGTCGAGGAGCTGCAGCGGCAGGCAGCCGCGTTCGAGCACACCGCCGTCTTCTCGGATCGCGAGGACGTGCTGGCGCTCGACGGGCCGGCGTTGTGCACGGCGGGGTTTGCCTCGCTCGACGTGGCGGGCGATGACATCACCGACGTACCGGCGAAGCGGCCGCTGCTGACCCTCACCACCGGCACCACGGGCACGCCCCGCGGCGTTCGGCACGACTGGGGGAGGCAGCTCTCCCGCGTGCTGGACACGAAGAGCGGCGCCGGTCAGGTCTGGCTGCTCGCCTACGGCCCGCAGCAGTTCGCCGGCCTGCAGATCATCCTGCACACGATGGCGGCTGGCACGACCCTCGTCACTCCGCCCGTACGCCGCCCGCAGGCGGTCGTCGACGCGCTCCACGCCGAGGGGGTCACCCACATCTCGGCCACACCGACGTTCTGGCGCTTCCTGCTCGCGGAGCTGCGTGCAGACTCGCGCCCGGCTCCCGCGATCCGGCAGATCACGCTCGGCGGCGAGGCTTCTCCCGCGGCGCTGCTGGTCGAGCTCGCGGCGACGTTCCCGGAGGCCCGTGTGTCGCACATCTACGCCGGCTCGGAGTTCGGCTCCACCGGCTCGGTGCGCGACGGCCGTGACGGACTCCCGGCGTCGCTGCTGACGCGCGACGACGGCGCTCCGGTCCGGCTGAAGGTCGAGGACGGGCAGCTCTTCGTGCGGTCCCAGGCCAGCATGGTC
Source organism: Nocardioides jejuensis (assembly GCF_004337475.1). Classification (GTDB taxonomy): domain Bacteria; phylum Actinomycetota; class Actinomycetes; order Propionibacteriales; family Nocardioidaceae; genus Nocardioides; species Nocardioides jejuensis. The sequence continues at coordinate 30,857 of NZ_SJZJ01000005.1, forward strand.
GGCTACTACGGCGAGCCGGACCTGGATCCCGACGCCTGGTGGCCGACGGGTGACCTGGTCGAGATCGTCGATGACCGGATCCTGTTCCGCGGGCGCGCGTCCGACGTGATCAACGTCGGTGGTGTGAAGGTGCACCCGCTGCCCGTGGAGGAGCGCGTGACGGCCGTCCCCGGCGTCCAGGCTGCGCGGGTCTACGGACGCGCCAACGCCCTCGTGGGGGCCGTCGTCGCCATCGACGTGGTGGCCGACGGCTCGGTCGACGAGGCGGAGCTCAAGAAGGCTGTCCGTGCCGCGTGCGCGGACCTGCCGCGCCCCTGGCAGCCGCGCAGCGTCCAGGTCGTCGCGGAGCTGGCGATGAAGGAGAACAAGGTCATCCGCGGCACGTCCGCCGACTGACCTCCGCCGAGACGGGGCTCGTGCAACCGCGAGACGGGACCCGTGCAACGCTGAGACGGGGCCCGTGCGCTGCACAGCCCCCGTCTCAGCGCGGCACGAGCCCCGTCTCGGCGATCAGAGCTGCTGGGACGCGGGCGCGATGCGCTCGAGGGCCTCGAGGCCAGCCTTGTCGTCCCCGTGGACGACCGCGACGTCCCAGTACATGTGGGAGCGGGCGCCGATCTTCTCGTCGAGGTGCGCGGTCTTCGCAGCGATCTCGGTGACCGGCACACGGCCGAGCAGGATGCCGCCGTTGTCCCAGACCGCGACGTCGGTGTAGCCGAGCTCGGCGAGCGCCGTCCAGACCGCGAGCGGGTCGTTGCCGACCTCGCGGGAGAAGAAGTGGTCGTACTCGAAGAAGAGGGCCGGGTTGCCGCCCCACGACTTCGCAAGCGCGGGCACCAGGACGACGTCGTAGCCGTCCGTGTCCGACTTGACCAGACGCAGCTTCTCGAACGCCGGGTTGCCCTCGCGCAGCGCGGTCATCGTCACCGAGCCCATGGCGTTGGCCGACTCGGCCGAGCCCTCGACGAAGTGCGTCGTGCCGCCGGAGCGGACCGCGGTCGTGGCCTTCTCCGTGCCGTCGAGGGTCAGCAGGCCCTCGACCACGGTCACCTGCGGCAGCGCGTCGACGTTCAGGTGGAGGAACTCCAGGTAGTACGGGTCCGCCTCGACGCACAGCACCTGCGCGTCGCACGCCGCGACGATCTGCGCGGCGGAGTCGCCGACGTTCGCGCCGACATCCAGCACGGTCACGGGCTCCCCGTCGACCGCGGCCAGCGCGGCGGCGAAGTGCACGAGGTTCTGGCCGTAGGGGCCGTCGGTCTGCGCGTAGTCGGGCAGACGGTGCGACCAGGGCAGCACGAGGTCGACGCCCTGCACGTGCCGGGTGACCTTGCGGTCCGGGAAGCGGTCGCGGATCCACCAGTTGGCGTGGACCTTCACGTTGACGGCGTGGTGACGCAGCTTGGAGTACACGGGCGGCAACCTATCCAGTTCAGAGGGTCCAGCCGGCGAACGACTGGCCGGTGAGAGCACGCAGTTCGGACACCTCGGGAGCGAGGTGTGCCCGCAGTCGGGCGAGGGTCTCTGGGGAGGGGACCGGTCGTTCGACCGGCTTCATGACGCGGCGCGAGACGACGTTGCGGACCCGCTGGAGCCACCCCGACGGCATCTTGTGGGCGAGCCGGATCAGCCACGGCTGGCGCAGCGCCTGGTACCAGCCCGGGTGCGCGCCCTTCGAGCCGTACGCGTTCTGCGCGGCGAGATCGCCGGTCTCGAGAGCGACCGGGGGCAGACCCAGGAACGCGAAGACGCGGTCCATCGTGGCCGTCGCGTCGGCGTTCATGTCGGCGAGGTCGACCACGAGCACCTGCTCCCGGGGGAAGTGCGCAAGGAACTCCCGCAGCTGGGTGGCGTAGCGCGACGGCGCGACGAGGCGGTGGTGCTGGGCCTCGAGGTCGACCATCTCCTCCTCGAAGGTCCCGGTCACCACGCCCCAGGTGGCCTCCTCGACGTACTCCGCGACGACGCGGTCGATCGGGTCGCGGACGAGGTAGATCAGCTTCGCGTCCGGCGCCAGATCGGCCATGCGACCGGCAACGCCTGGGTAGAGCGGCCACTTCGTGTACTGCGGCGTCGACTCCCCGCGGTAGCGGGTGCCGGCCGGGAAGTACTCCTGGTAGCGGCCGACCCAGTCGCGACAGGCAGGGTCGGAGAAGAAGCGCACTTCCTTGTCGGCCGACATGACGACCTCGGGGTGCAGCTCGAGGTAGCTGTGCAGCGACGTGGAGCCGGCCTTGGCGGCGCCGATGACGACCAGGTTCGGCAGCCGCTCCGGGTCAGGGGTGACGGGGGAGGCGTCACCCCGACGACGCCGCTGCGCTGCCGGGACGCTCAGATCGCACCACGGGCACACGTCGAGCGCGTTGCCGTGGGCCTGCAACAGCCAGCCGAGCTTGCGCATCTCGGCCTCGGTGCTCGTCGAGAGCACCGGCGGGACGCACACGTCGCACTGGACGGAGACCTGCTCGGGGCGGCCCTCGCGGGTGAACCGGGTCAGGACGGCCACGGGTGACTCCTTGGTAGCGAGGCAGGAAATTGCTGTTGGCAAGTGTGAAGGGGCTCCCCCGAGCCGGTGTATTGAAGCATGTCCAGACCGCTAGGGTCGGCCACTCCGACGTCCACTTCCTCCCGGAGGGTCCTCCCGGCATGCATGTGCTCTTCGACGCCGTAGCCGCGCGCACCGGCAGCGCCGCGATCGTGGTGGGTCACCTGATCCGTGGGTGGCGCGAGGCCTACCCGGACGACCGGCTCACCGTCCTCACGGGTCCCGATGGCCCCGACTTCGAGGTCGCCGAGGGTGCCCTGCTCCACCGGGTCACCCCGCCCGTTCCCGGGCCGCCCGGGCAGCTGTGGCTCCGCTCCCAGGCCGTACGCCGGACGGCGCGCGAGCTGGGCGTCGACGCGGTGGTCTCCGGCGTACCGGCGAGTGGGCTGTTCGGCAGCAAGGCGCCGCGGGGCGTGATCCTCTACGACCTGCGCCACGAGCTCCGGCCGGAGCAGTTCTCGGCGAAGACGCGGGCCGCCCGCCGCCTGAGCTGGTGGTGGAGCATCCGCCGGGCCGACGGCGTCTACACGATCTCCGAGCGGACGCTCGACGACTTCCGCGACCGGCACCCGCGCCTGGCCCACAAGGGCGTAGCAGCCCAGCTCGGCTCCGACCACGCCGAGGCGTGGCGACGATCCGGCGACGCAGCCCCGAGCCCGGACGAGCGGCCGTACGCCCTCGCGTTCGGCCACTTCGGCAACAAGAACGCGCACGCCGTGATCCGCGCCTGGCAGCCGTTCTCGGCTGTGCACCCGGAGTGGACGCTGCGCCTGGTCGGGATGGGCTCCTCCGACCGCGCGAGCGCCACCCAGCTGGTCCACGAGCTCGACCTCGGCAACCACGTCGAGCTGGCGCCATGGCTCGACGACGACGCCTTCGCGGCGACGTTCGCGGGAGCGAGCATGGTGGTCTTCCCGAGCGACTTCGAGGGCTACGGCCTGCCGGCCGCTGAGGCGATGCGCCTCGGCATCCCGGTCGTGGTCTCGCCGGACGCGGCGCTCAAGGAAGTCACCGGCGGCCACGCCGCGGTCGCGCGGAGCGTCGGCGCCGAGGACCTGGCCGCAGCGATGCAGGAGGCGCTCACGTACGACGAGGCGCACCTCGCGGCCGGCGTGGAGTTCGCCCGGCGCTTCACCTGGGCACGGACTGCACGGACGGTCCGGGACCATCTCCTGCCTGCAACATGACGTGTCTACACTGACGCCCGCTCGACCCGATCCGAGGATGAGGAACCACATGAACGCCTGTCCCGCCTGCACCTCGACCGACCTGCGTCTGGGCCCGGTCTCGCACGCGACCGGCCGCGCCATCGCGCGCTGCCGCAGCTGCGGCGCGACGTTCTGGGGCAACGGCTCGGCCCGCGACGCCGAGGTGATCGAGCTCGACGAGGTCTCCCAGGACGACTACGCCGACTGGACCGACCTCAAGCGCGGCGAGGTGGGCCCCGAGGCCTGGCGCGCCGTCACCACGAAGCTCAAGGCGCAGCTGCCGGCCGACGCGCTGGTCTACGACATCGGAGCGGGCGACGGCGGCTACCCGGCCCTGGCGCGCGACGAGTTCGGGTTCCGGGTCTCCGGCAATGACGTCGTCGAAGGCGCCGTCAAGCTGGCCAAGGACCGCCACGACGTCGACCTGGAGCTCGGTGACATCTCCGAGCACGGCCACGACGGGGACCTCGACGCGGTCACGATGTGGTGCGTCCTCGCCCACGTCCCGGACGGCGCCAAGCTGCTCGCGGACGTCAACGACGCCCTCAAGCCCGGCGGCCTGCTCTACCTCCAGACGCCGCGGTGCTCGAAGGTCGACAAGGGCGCCCAGCTGCTCCAGCGGGCGACCAAGGGCCGGGTCAACAAGCTGGCCGACCGACGGATCGCGGAGCACCACACGATCCTGCACACGGAGAAGTCGATCCGCACCGCTCTCGAGCGCGCGGGCTTCACCGACATCGTCGTCGAGGCGTCGCCGCGCTACGCGCTGACGTCGCGGGCCTACCTCGCCTCGATGAACCCGCCGAAGTGGGTCCTCGAGGCCGGTTCCCGGGCGATGGACTCCGTGATCGAGAGCCGGCTCGCGCCGCGCATCGTCCTCGACGTCTACGCGCGCAAGCCGCTCTCCTGAGCTCGTGGGCGACGAGCACTCCCGAGGCGTCGGGGAACGTCGTACCGCATTGCGGCCTGGATCACATCCGGTCCAGACCGTGGTTATGCTGACGCCGCAATGCGCCGGTCCTGAGGACCGGAACCGGGGACGCAATTCATCTACTCGCTTCACCTATCGGGCAAGGGTTGTGCACTGTGACTGCATCTGACGTTGACGTTCTGGTTGCCGGTGGTGGCGGCTTCATCGGTGGCCACCTCGTGGCCGACCTGCTGAAGCAGGGCCTCACGGTCCGCTCGGTCGACATCAAGCCGATCGACCAGTGGTACCAGGTCCACGAGGGCGTCGAGAACGTCGTCGCCGACCTCTCCCTGCGCGAGAATGCCTTCGCCCAGACCGACGGCGCGCGCGAGGTCTACATGCTCGCGGCCGACATGGGCGGCATGGGCTTCATCGAGAACAACAAGGCCCTGTGCATGCTGACGGTCAACACGTCGACGCACATGCTGGAGGCCGCCAAGGCCGCCGAGGTCGAGCGCTACTTCTACTCGTCCTCTGCGTGCGTCTACAACGGCTCGATGCAGACCGACCCGAACGTGACCGCCCTCAAGGAGTCCGACGCCTACCCGGCAGACCCGGAGGACGGCTACGGCTGGGAGAAGCTCTTCTCCGAGCGCATGGCCCGCCACTTCCTCGAGGACTACGGCCTGCAGACCCGCGTCGCCCGCTACCACAACGTCTACGGCCCGGAGGGCACGTGGACCGGTGGCCGCGAGAAGGCTCCGGCCGCGACCTGCCGCAAGATCGCCGAGGCGGTCATCTCCGGCAAGCACGAGATCGACATCTGGGGCGACGGCGAGCAGACCCGCTCCTTCATGTACGTCGACGACTGCGTCAAGGGCTCGCAGATGTTCCTGAAGGGCGACTCGAGCATCCCGGTCAACCTCGGCTCGTCCGAGCTGATCTCGATCAACGACCTCTACACGATGGTCGAGGGCTTCGCCGGCATCAAGTGCAAGCGCAACTACCAGCTCGACGCCCCGCAGGGCGTCCGGGGTCGCAACTCCGACAACACCCTGATCAAGGAGATCTACGGCTGGGAGCCGTCGATCACCCTCCTTGAGGGCATGGAGAAGACCTACCGCTGGGTCTACGACCAGGTGAAGGCCGCCCAGGGCTGATGAAGGTCCTCGTCCACGACTACGCCGGCCACCCCTTCCAGGTCGAGCTGAGTCGTGAGCTCGCCGCGCGTGGCCATGCGGTCACGCACAGCTACTGCGCGGCGTACGCCTCCGGCAAGGGCCAGCTCCAGGCCGAGCCGGGGGAGACCATCCGCTTCGAGGCGATCGGCGAAGGCCGGTCGATCGCGAAGATGGACTTCGGTCGACGCCTGGTGCAGGAGCTCCAACTTGGCGTCGAGCTCGTCCGGCAGGTACGCCGGCTGCGGCCCGACGTCGTGATGTGCTCCAACGTGCCGATCCCGACGCTCGTCGTGCTGGCCTTCGCCCTGATGGTGCTGCGGCGTCCGTGGGTGCTCTGGCACCAGGACGTGCAGGCAGTCGCCATCCAGTCGTTCGCCGGCAAGAAGCTTGGCCGCTCGATGGCCGTCGCCGGTCGCCTGATCGGCCTGGGGGAGAAGTGGTGCTCGCGCCGCGCTGCGGCGATCGTCGTCATCACCGACGCCTTCGTCGACGTGCACCGGGAGTGGGGCACGGCCGACAAGGTCACCGTCATCCCCAACTGGGCCCCGCTCGACGAGATCGGCCCGGTCGACCGCGACAACGCCTGGGCCCGTGAGCAGGGCGTCGACAAGGTCGCCACGCTGCTCTACTCCGGCACCCTCGGGCTCAAGCACAACCCGGAGCTCCTTCCGCGGCTCGCGAAGGCAGTCCAGGACGCCGGCACCGCGGTGCGGCTCGTGGTCGTCAACGAGGGGCCGGCGGCGTCCGTGGTCAGCGACGAGGCCGCGCGCCTCGGCGTACCGCTGACGCTGTTGCCGTTCCAGCCGTACGAGCGCCTCTCCGAGGTGCTCGGCTCGGGCGACGTCCTCGTCGTCCTCCTGGAGAAGGAGGCCGGTGCGTTCTCCGTGCCCTCCAAGACCCTCTCCTACCTCTGCGCCGGCCGGCCGATCCTGGGCCTCATGCCGGCGGAGAACCTCGCCGCTGCGCTCGTGGAGCAGACCGGCGGTCGCGTCCTCCGTCCGGAGGACGCGGCGATCCCGGCTGCGGCCGCCTGGGTGACCGAGATCCTCGGTGACCCGGACCGTGCCGCGATCATCGGCAAGGCGTCCCGTGCGCTCGCCGAGCAGGAATTCGAGCTGTCGGGCTGTGCCGACCAGTTCGAGGCGATCCTCGCCGCATCCATCACGACCAAGCACCGATCCTGAGGCAGGCAATGAGTTCTTCGGCCAACGAGTTCGTGGCACGCGTGAAGCGCGCCAACCCCAGCCTGGTGGCGGGCGCGGTCAAGCGTCGCGTCCAGTCGGGCCTGGCCCGCCGTGGCTATCTGGTCTCCCGCATCGACGACGAGGGCCGCAAGTACTTCGAGGTCTCCCACGAGGGCGACGTCCCGCTGCCCGCGGGTGCGGAGGAGGCGCTGCGCGCCGACAACCCGCGCCTGGCGGAGCTGGTCGAGCAGTACAACGCGCTCACCTACCCGTCGGCCGTGCCGACCCAGTGGAACGACAGCTTCCTCAAGAAGAACCTGTCGCTGGCCTGGTTCCGCGGCGACAACGCCTACGTGTGGCAGCTGCGCCTGTTCACCGGTGGCGCCAAGACCCGCAACTACCTGGCGATGCTCGACATCGAGTCGCGCGACAAGCTCGGCCTCTTCAAGAAGCTGAAGGAGGACGGCCTCTTCGGCGCGTTCACCTTCACCTTCGGTGACCGGGTCGTGAGCCGCGACCTGCTCGACTCGATCAACGAGATCAACTACCTGGACTCCCAGATCGGTCTGTCCGACATGGCTGCTCCGACGGTCCTCGACATCGGTGCCGGCTACGGCCGCCTGGCCTGGCGCATGGACGAGGCGCTGCCGAACCTCGGCGCGTACGACTGCACCGACGGCGTTCCGGTCTCGACGTTCCTCTGCGAGTACCACCTCGGCTTCCGCAAGGTCTCCGACAGCGTCCGCGTCGTCCCGCTCTCGGAGATCGACACGCTCCGTGACTCCTACACGGTCGCGGTCAACGTGCACTCCTTCTCGGAGCAGTCGCACGCCTCGATCAAGTGGTGGCTCGGCGAGATCGCCAAGCGCGACATCGGCTGGCTGCTCATCGTCCCCAACACGTACGGCGAGCTGCTGTCGACCGAGGTCGGCGGCACGCGCGAGGACTTCATGCCCTCCGTGCTGGCGGCGGGCTACGAGCTGGCCGACCACCGCACCGTCTACCAGAACGACGACATGCGGGAAATGATCGGCCTGCACGACGAGTTCTTCCTGTTCAAGAAGGCCGACTGAGCCCACAAAACGACCCGATCCCACTATCCGGACGCACGTCTCGGATAGTGGGATCGGCGTTTGGAGGGGACTTTCCGGCGCCCCTAGTCTCTGATCCATGTTCACGACCCTGTTGACCGAGCGCCGCGCGGTGGATCTCCTGCGCGTTGCCTCGTCCCTGTGTCGAATGTCCTGACGGGACGTCCCCCTTCGGCGCGCATCTGAGCGCGCTGGCGCCCATGCGCCACAAGGACGTCCTGATCCCTCCGGGATCGCGTTCTCGTCCGTGAGTGAACCGTCGCCTCATCGAGGCACAGGAGCAAGAGCATGAGCACCACCACTGCCGCGCAGCGCGCGCAGGTCGACCCGCGCGGTCCGCAGTTCGCGGCCGCGATCACGGTCGTGATCCTTGCCGGCGCGCTGCTGTTCTCCCCGTCGCTGCCGGGCTTCGTCCTGCTCGGCATCCAGGCCGTCCTGTTCGGCATCGGCGCCTTCCTCGGCGTCGCCCGTACGCCGCACGCGTGGCTTTTCAAGCGCTTCGTGCGCCCGCGCCTCGCGCCGCCGGCCCATCTCGAGGACGCCGCGCCGCCGCGTTTCGCCCAGCAGGTCGGCCTCACCTTTGCGCTGATCGGTCTGGTCTTCTGGCCGCTCGGCTTCAATGCGGTCGGCGCGATCGCGGTCGGCTTCGCCCTCGCCGCGGCGCTGCTCAACGCGCTGTTCGGCTTCTGCCTGGGCTGCGAGGTCTACCTGCTGTTCAAGCGGCTGACGTATCGCCCGGCACCCACCACCTGACACCCTTCACCCCAATCCCCGTAGTAGGAAAGAGAGAAACAATGGCTCGCGAAGACGTGCTCGTCACCACGCAGTGGGTCGAGGAGAACCTCGACAACCCGCAGGTCGTCCTGATCGAGGTCGACGAGGACACCTCGGCGTACGACCGCTCCCACATCCGTGGCGCGATCAAGCTCGACTGGACCACGGACCTCCAGGACCAGGTCCGTCGCGACTTCGTCAACAAGGCGCAGTTCGAGGCCCTCCTGTCCGACAAGGGCGTCGCCAACGACTCGACCGTCGTTCTCTACGGTGGCAACAACAACTGGTTCGCCGCGTACGCGTACTGGTACTTCAAGCTCTACGGCCACCAGGACGTCAAGCTCCTCGACGGCGGCCGCAAGAAGTGGGAGCTCGACGCCCGCGAGCTGACCGACGAGCCGGTCAAGCTGGAGTCGACCACCTACACCGCCTCCGAGCAGGACCTCTCGATCCGCGCCTTCCGTGACGACGTCGTTGCCGCCATCGGCGTGCAGAACCTCGTCGACGTGCGCTCGCCCGACGAGTTCGCCGGTCGCCTGCTCGCCCCGGCCCACCTCCCGCAGGAGCAGGCCCAGCGCGCCGGTCACGTCCCGACCGCCGTCTCCGTCCCGTGGTCGAAGGCTGCCAACGACGACGGCACCTTCCGCTCCAACGACGAGCTCAAGGCCATCTACACCGAGGCCGGCTTCGACTTCTCGAAGGACACCATCGCCTACTGCCGCATCGGTGAGCGCTCGTCGCACACCTGGTTCGCGCTGCAGGAGCTCCTCGGTGAGCCGAACGTGAAGAACTACGACGGCTCCTGGACCGAGTACGGTTCGCTCGTCGGCGTTCCGATCGCTCTCGGCGACGAGCCGGGCGAGGCCTGAGCCTCACCGCTCGCGCCTTCTCGAGACTTCTAGGAGACAAGCAACATGTGTGGAGCTACTGAGGGTGGCCTGCCGCTCGACGGCATCAACACCAAGATCGAGGCCATCATCCAGGGCCAGGTGACCAAGGACGGCTCGCCCGTCGGCGTCGCCTACGTGCGCCTGCTCGACAAGTCGGGCGAGTTCACGGCCGAGGTCCCGGTCTCCGCGACCGGTCACTTCCGCTTCTTCGCCGGCGACGGCGAGTGGACCCTGCGCACGCTCGCGCCGGGTGCGGACACGGTCGACCGCAAGGTCATCGCGGCTGTCGGCTCGATCGCCGAGGTCGAGATCGCTCTCTGACCTGACTGATCGCACGAAGGCCCGTCACCCCCGCTGGGGTGGCGGGCCTTCGTCGTACGCCGACAGGGGCAGCACCGCAGCGCCGACAGGGCGCGAAGGGGAAGCAGAAGGGCCCGCCACTCCCGCAGGAGTGACGGGCCCTTCTCGTCGAACGTCAGGCCTTGCGCGAACCCGAGGAGCGCTTGCCGGAGCCGCTCTTGCCGGACGGCTCGGCCTCCTCGGCGTAGTAGTAGTAGTAATTCATCTCGCCGAAGCGCTTCGGGGCCATGTTGAGCACGACACCGAAGGTGCGGGCGCCGACGGCGGCCAGGCGGTGCGCAGCGCCCTCGAGCTGGTCGCGCGTGGTCTTGCCGTGACGCGTGATGATGATGGCGCCGTCGGCGGCGGTCGCGAGGAGCGCGGCATCGGCGACCGGCAGCAGCGGCGGGGCGTCGATGATGACGATGTCGTACGCGTCGCGCAGGCGGGCGAGCAGGTCGTGCGTCGCGTTGGCCTGGAGGATCTCCGACGGGTTCGGCGGGGTCGGGCCGGACGCGAGCACGTGGACGCCGGACTCCTTGTGGCGCTGGATGCTCTCCTCGAGCTTCGTGCGGCCGACAAGAACGGTGGTGAGACCGATCGAGCCGTCCATGCCCATCAGCTGTGCCACGCGCGGACGACGGAGGTCGCCGTCGACGAGCAGGACGCGGCGACCGGCCTGGGCCAGCGCGAGCGCGAGGTTCGTCGACGCGGTCGTCTTGCCCTCGCCCGAGATGGACGAGGTGATCACGATGGCCCGCGGCGGGTGGTCCAGGTCGAGGAACTGGAGGTTCGTCCGGAGCAGGCGGAACGCCTCGGCACGCGGCGAGAACGACGAGATGTCCAGGACCAGCGGGCTCTTCTCGACCGACGGGTCATAGCCGATCGCGGCCATCAGTGGCACGTTGGCGGCCTTCTCGACATCCGTCGCGGACTTCACGGTCTGGTCGAGGAGCTCCTTGGCGATCGCCAGGCCGACACCGAGGGTGAGGCCGATCAGCGTCGCGATCATCAGGTTCAGGAACGTCTCCGGGGACACGGCGTTCGGGTTGTAGGTGCCCGGGTCCGTGACCGTGAGGAGGATCGGCGAGTGCTCGGACGTCGACGGGGTCTCGAGCTGCTGCACGAACTTGACCAGCTCGGACGCCTCGACGTCGGCGATCTTCTGCGCGCGATCCGGGGCCGTGTCGGTCACCGTGATGTCGAGGATGGCCGTCTCCGGCTCGACGACGGCGCTGATCCGGCCGGCCAGGTCGGCAGCGGTCAGGTCGAGGCCCGACTCGTCAGCAACGCGCGCCAGCAGGACGCGGTGGCTGGCCAGCTGCGCGTACGACGCCACGCGCTGCTGCACGTAGACGTTCGCGGCGTACTGGTCCTGCAGCGTGCTGGTGTCGGCGCTGACGTAGACCTTCGCGACGGACTGGTAGAGGGGGTCGCTTCGCAGCGACAGGAAAAGGCTGCCGATCATCGCAATGAGCGTGATCGCCACGATGGTCTTCCAGCGTCGTCGAAGCGTCCGCAGGAGTTCCTTGAAGTCCACTCGCCATACCCTTTGTCCGAGGTACCGTCAGGTCAGTCGGCAGTGTAGACGTGACTGAGTGACGGATCGCTCGTTGACGTTGCTGACCGGGGGGTTTCTTCAGAAGGGGCTCAAGGGTGACGTATCTCGCGGAACGTCCTGCGACGCTGCCGACTGGCGGGGAGATCCCGCTGGCCCGCCAGCTGCGCCGGGTCGTCGTGGCTGCGTTCCTGCTCGATGTCACGGTGCTGGCGACCGCTGCGCTCTTCGCTGCGGCGTTCTCCGCCTTCGTCCGTCCCCTGCTGCCGCCGGATGTCGCGGGCGGCGTCCGCCCGCTGCTCGTCGCTCCGCTGATCGGCGTGATCTGGCTGGGTTCGCTGCTCCTGCGTGGTGCCTACCGCCGACGGATCCTCGGAGCCGGACACGAGGAGTTCCAGCTGGTCGTCACGAGCACCTGCGTCGCTGCGGGCGCGCTCGGGATCACGGCCTTCCTCGCTGACATCCAGGTCTCGCGCGCGTTCGTCGTCATGATGTTCGTCTTCGGCCTCGCCGCCCTGCCGGTCGGCCGCTACGGGCTCCGCAAGGTGGTGCACGGCCTGCGTCGCCGCGGCGCCCTCCTGACCCGCGTCATCGCGGTCTGCGAGCCGGGTGCGCTCGACGAGCTGGTCACGACGCTCGCGCGCACGCCGCAGCTCGGCTTCCAGGTCGTCGGCACGTGTGTGCCCGGCCTGTCCCGCGAGGCCGACGTCAGCCTGCCCGTCCCGCTCTTCGGTGGCGTCGACTCGATCGTCGAGGCGTGCGAGCTGACTGACGCCCACACGGTGCTCGTCGGCGGCGGTGGCACGTCCACCTCGCGTGCCCTGCGCCAGATCGGCTGGGAGCTCGAGGGGCGCAACGTCGACCTGGTCGTCGTTCCCTCGCTCATCGACGTCGCTGGCCCGCGCGTCCACATGCGGCACCTCGCCGGCCTGCCGCTCGTGCACATCGAGGAGCCGGGCGTACGGCGCGCCGGTGGCCTCGCCAAGCGTGCGTTCGACCTGGTCGTCGCCTCGCTCATGCTGCTCCTGCTCTCGCCGCTGATGATCGCGATCGCGCTGGCGGTCAAGCTCGGTGACGGCGGGCCGGTCTTCTTCCGTCAGGAGCGCACGGGCCGTAACGGCACGACGTTCAAGATGACGAAGTTCCGCTCGATGGTGGTCAACGCCGACGAGAAGCTCGCCGAGCTCAGCGACTTCAACGACGTCGACGACGTGCTGTTCAAGATGCGCAACGACCCCCGCGTGACCCGGATCGGCCGCCCGATCCGCAAGTGGTCCATCGACGAGCTCCCGCAGCTCTTCGACGTGCTCCGCGGTGACATGTCGCTCGTCGGCCCTCGCCCGCCGCTGCCGCGCGAGGTGGAGCTCTACCCGCCCGAGATGCACCGACGCATGCTGGTGCGCCCCGGTCTGACGGGCCTGTGGCAGATCTCCGGCCGCTCCGACCTGCCGTTCGACGAGGCGGTCCGCATGGACCTCTACTACGTCGACAACTGGTCGATCGTCAGCGACGTGATCATCATGCTCAAGACCGCTCGTGCGGTCGTGCTGAGCCGCGGCGCCTACTGACCGCAGCAGCTGGGGCAGGGCCCGCGGCCGGTTGATCTTCGGGGTGGGGCCTGTTTACTGGAGGCATGTCTCGGGCCCTCACACGACTTCGCCGCCGTCTCCGCTGCTGGTATCGCTACCGCGATGCCTGCCCCCACATCGAGGGTTATCACTCGTGACGGGCGCCGCTCGTCAGTAGACGAGCGCCTGGACGCCGTCACCGAGGATCTCCTCGGTGAACACGGCCGCGCCAGCGATGCGTACGCCGGGGAGCAGGTCGTCGGCGGTGATCGAACGCCGGTCGGCGCACTGGGTGCAGACGGTCAGCTGACCGCCGGCGAGTACCGCGTCGCGCAGGTCCGCGAGCGGCGTGGCCAGCGGGAGCTCGAACGCCTCCGCGCGCCCCGCGACGCCGAACCAGGCGGCCTCGCCCGTGAGCCAGAGGCCGACATCGGCACCGGCGGCGACGGCCGTGGCCGCCACCGTGAACGCCTGATTGCAACGCTCGGGGTCCTCGGGGCCGCAGGTGACCTTGATCCTCAGGGCTCGCATGGCCCCAGCCTAGGCATGCTCGCCCGTAGACTCCGCGTCATGGCGTTCGAGCTTCCTTCCGACCTGCACCCCGACATGGGCCCCGTGGCCTGGATGCTGGGCACGTGGCGCGGCAACGGCCACGGTGACTACTCGACGATCGATGCCTTCGAGTTCGGCCAGGAGCTGATCTTCACGCACGACGGGCGCCCGTTCTTCCACTACATGGCGCGCAGCTGGATCATCGACCCGGAGACGGGCGAGGAGGTCCGCAAGGCCGCTATCGAGACCGGCTTCCTGCGCTGCAAGCAGACCGGCATGGGCGTCGGCAAGGTCGAGTTCGTCCTGACGCACAACACCGGCATCGTCGAGGTCTGGATCGGCAACGCCGAGGGCGGCAAGCTCGAGATCGTCACGGACGCGATCGGTGTCACCGAGACCGCGAAGCCGGTGCAGGGCGGCAAGCGCCTCTACGGCAACGTCGAGGGCGACCTGCTCTACGCCTACGACATGGCCGCGATGGACCAGCCGCTGCAGCCGCACCTGTGGGCCCGCCTGCAGCGCGCGAAGGGCTGATGGACCTCGGCGACCGGCTGAAGGGTGCCGGCAAGAGGCTGACCCCGCAGCGACGCCTGGTGCTCGAGGCCGTCGAGCGGCTCGGTCACGCCACTCCGGACGAGGTGTTGGCACAGGCCCGCGCGGCACAGCCGTCGTTGAGCCTGTCGACGGTCTATCGCAACCTCGAGGTACTCGAGGAGCTCGGCCTGGTGCGCCATGCCCACCTGAGCGACCGGGCTCCGACGTACCACTCGGTGGGTGGGCACGAGCACTTCCACCTGGTCTGTCGCACGTGCGGCGCGGTCATCTCCGTGGGGCCTGACCTGCTCGCTCCGCTGCTCCAGCGGCTCGACGCCGACCACGGTTTCGTGCCAGACGTCGGGCACCTGACGGTCTTCGGCACCTGCCGCGACTGCCGCTGACCTGCCGCTGACCTGGGGCTGGCGGCCGCCCGACATGTCCGATGTGTGCGGACTCACGTGCTTGGACCTTGCAAGCCACTTGTCAAGAAACGTTGGATAGCGGGTGTAGCCAAGGTGTCCATCGGGGGATGCTTCCGTCCCACGTAAGTGAGTGCCTCGTGCCGTTCCCTGTCGCCCTTCGTTCCCACCGCCTGGTGGCCGACGAGCTCTACCCGGTCGTGAATCCCGCCGGCTCCGAGCTTCCGGTCGTCCTGCGTGACGAGGACGGCGCGGTGCGGGACCTGCGGGCGCGTTCGCTGGCGATCCGCACGCAGCGTGAGGGCCACGTCCGCGACGGCATCGTCGTACGCCGGGGCGGGGTCGACGTCCTCGTGACCGACGCGCGCGTGATCCTCACGGGTGCGCGCCCGACGGCCGACAGCATCCTGGCCGGCCACGTGCGCCTCGACTGGATCGTCGCCGTCGGAGCCTGCGCGGGCCGCGGGCTCCTGCGCGGCGATGCGCTGCGCCTCGTCATCCAGCTGGACAACGGCGACTACCACGTCCTGACCCTGACGTTCGAGTCCGACATCGACGTGCACGAGCTCGCACAGGACATCGCTCGCCGTACGGCGCGGCACTGGCTCGCCACCGCCGCCTCGGCCCCGATGGTGTCCCGCTGGACGTCGCTCGGTGGCGCCGCGAAGATGACCGCGGAGCCGGGGGAGTTCGCGCTCTACTGGACCCCCGAGCACGTGCAGGTGGCGGACCCGGTCAGCTCGTACGAGCGCCTCGTCGTTCCTGCCTGAACCCCGCCCGTAGGCTTGTCGGGTGAGTGACATCCCGAAGAGCCCGCTTCTCGCCCTGCCCGGCGCGGTCGCCGGCGACGGCATCGATGCGCCCGTGGCAGCGCACTACGGCTCCTTCAACGCCGAGCAGCGGCGGCTCGCGGGTGGCGACGGGTTCGTCGATCTCTCGCACCGCGACGTGGTCCGGATCTCCGGGCCCGAGCGGCTCGCGTGGCTGCACAACCTGACGACGCAGCAGTTCACCGATCTGCCCGCAGGTCGCTGGGTGACGGCGCTGATCCTCAGCCCCCAGGGGCACGTCGAGCACGCCTTCACCGGCGTCGACGACGGCGAGGCCTTCGTCGCGCACACCGAGCCGGGCGCCGGTGAGGCGCTCCGAGCGTTCCTCGGCCGGATGATCTTCATGACCCGCGTCGAGGTCGATGACGCCACCGACGAGCTCGCCGTCGCCTGGCGGGCAACCGGCTCCGGCGAGGGCAAGTACGAGTTCGTGCCGCGCGACCGCCTGACGTCGTACGCCGAGGCGGCCGGGCCCGCTGCCGGCATGTGGGCCTTCGAGGCCCTCCGGATCGAGCGCGGTGAGCCGCGCCTGGGCCTGGACACCGATCACCGCACGATCCCCAACGAGGTCGGCTGGGTGCCGGCCGCGTCCGTGGCGGGCGTGCTGGGAGAGGCGGCCGTCCACCTCGAGAAGGGCTGCTACCGCGGTCAGGAGACGGTCGCGCGCGTCCACACGCTGGGCCGTCCGCCGCGTCGGCTGGTCCTGCTCCACCTCGACGGATCCGAGAACCGCCTGCCCGCCGCCGGCTCGCCGCTGCTGTACGGCGACAAGGAGGTCGGTGTGGTCGGCACGTCGGCCCGTCACCACGAGCTCGGCCCGATCGCCCTGGCCCTGGTCAAGCGCAACGTGCCGGTCGACGCCGCGCTGAGCGTCGACGGCATGCCGGCGGCCCAGGAAGTCGTCGTGGACCCGGAGATCGGGCTCCACGTCCGACCCAATCTGCGCTGACGGCCTAACGTGACAGCCTCCTGAACGTTGTGCCACTACCCGGCCAACCCGCCCAAGTGGGCCGTAGGCTGGGTCCAGCACATGTGACGGGGAAGACAGTGAAGGAACAGGCTTCGATGGTGACCGACTACGCCGAGCGCCCGTGGGGTTCGTGGCACACGATCGACGAGTCTGCGGGCTACAAGGTCAAGCGCATCCACGTGAAGCCCGGTCAGCGCCTGAGCTACCAGACGCACAAGCACCGTTCCGAGCACTGGGTCGTCATCTTCGGCATCGCGACCTGTGTGGTCGACGGCAAGGAGGTCGTCGCCGGTCCCGGTGAGTCGATCGACGTCGCCCAGGGTGCTGCGCACCGGATCACCAACCAGCACGCCGAGGAGCTCGTGATCATCGAGGTCCAGCGCGGTGCCTACACCGGTGAGGACGACATCCTGCGCCTCGAGGACGACTACGGCCGCTGCGAGTGCGACGACGACCACGGTGACGGCACCGTCGCGATCCACGCGGCGTCGGCTTCTGCCTGACGTCTCGGGCCGCTCCCGGCTCGCCGGGATGGACGGCCTGCGCGGGGTCGGTGCCTTCGCGATCGTCATCGCGCACGTCTGGCTCAACCTCGGCAGCGCGGCACCGCTCGGACGGCTCCCGTCACTGATCCAGCGCGCGCCGCTGTTCCTGGTGATGTTCTTCGTCCTCTCGGCCTTCCTGCTGTACCGGCCGTTCGTGGCTGCCGGACTCACGGGGCGACCCGCACGGGTCAGGCGGTACGCCGCCAACCGGGTGCGGCGGATCGTGCCGGCGTACCTGCTGGTGCTGGGGGTGTCGGGCTTCGTGGTGGGTGCGGCGACCGTGGCGCCGTTCCGGGTCGACGCCGGCATGCCCCCGACGCTCCCCGAGACCGGCTGGCTCTGGACCCACCCAGCGCTGACGCTGGTCAACGGTTCGCTGCTGCAGACGCTGCTGCCCGGCACGGTGATGACCGGGATCGGGCCGGCCTGGACGCTGACCGTCGAGCTCTGCTTCTACCTGCTGCTCCCGGTGCTCGCCGGGCTCGCCTTCGCGGTGGGCACGCGGCGCCTCGGCGTACCTGCGGGGGTGACGGCGTGGGCCGGACCCGCGCTGCTCCTGGTGACCGGTCTCGTGACCAAGTGGATCCACGTGCACGTCGTGCTGGCCGGGATGACGCCCGTCGAGGCGTTCTTCGCCGACTGGGGACCGACCTGGCAGGCGGTCTTCGCGCGCTCGGTGCTGGTCAAGGCCGACCTGCTGGGCATCGGGATGGCGTGCGCCGTGCTCCTGGTGCGCTGGCGTGGCACCTCCCGTACGCCGCTCCGGCTCGCCGCGATCGCCGGGCTCGTGCTCGGTGGCCTGCTCGTCGCCGCACTGCTGCCGACCTGGTACGACACCGGCTGGGGTCTCTTCTGGGCCGGGGTGATCCTGCTGATCGCCACCCGGCCGCCGGGGCCGGGGCTGGGGCGTGTGGCGGGCTTCTTCGCCTGGCGTCCGGTGCACTGGGCGGGCGAGGTCTCGTACAGCGTCTACCTCTGGCACCTACCGGTGATCCTCGTGCTCGCGCGCGCCGGGTGGACCGCGCCGCAGACCAGTGCCGGCTTTGCGCTCAACTGCGCCGTGGTCGTCGCAGTGACCTACGCGCTCGCCCACCTGACCTGGTGCTTCGTCGAGCGACCGGTGCTGCGCAGGGCGCGCTGACAAACCTGTGGTGGAGACGAGCAGCCCGGCGGCACCGACACGGCTGTGTTGCCATAGGCCGCTTTCTCGGTGGGCCCTCTAACGGTGACTGCGACACAGGTGTATCGCAGTCACACGTAGCGCCACCCCTGTGATGACGGGTGCTTGGCGGCACATGCGTGTCGCATCAGACGTTGTCCGGGTTGTCGTCCAGCGAGTCGAGCCAGACCAGGTCCTCGATCGTGACCAGGCGGGCCGCGAGCGCGTACTCCACGAGCCGGACGCGGCGGTTGCTCGCGGTGCGGTCGGTGCTGCCGACGAGGCCGCGGACGCCCATCTTCGCCAGCTTCTCGCAGACGTTGTCGAGCTTGCGGTTGAACTTCGTGGTCGTCCATCCGAGCCGCTCCGCCGCAGTGCGCGAGTGCGGGATGGCGCCGGCGCCGCGGTTGCCGCGGCGCAGGATGTCCTCCGCCAGGGCGAGGATCAGCAGGCGCTGGTCGGGGGTGAAGCTCACCCGGCCCATCGTGGTCGCGCCGTCGCCGGCCTGCTCCTCCACCGCGGTGGAGAACGGCGCAGCGTCCTGCGAGACGTCGAGCTCGTACGTCGTCGGGCCGGCCGTGAACCAGACGACGCAGTGCGGGAAGACGAGGGGCACGCGCGCGCCGGGGGAGAGCCAGGTCTGCACGAGGCCGTGTGCGTCGGCGATCGTCGCGGTGAGCGCGTTGCCGACGTTGGCGAGCCAGAGCAGCCCGTCGACGTAGGTGAACTCGAGGAAGCGGCGGTGCAGGTAGGGGTTGTCGTCGATGACGAGATCGCCCTCGCGTCCGACGCAGACCTGGGCGTCAGCAGTGACCTCGTGGATCTCGCCGCAGTAGTCGACCGTTGCCTTCACCGGATCACCTCGTGCACGCCCGTCCGGCATCGGTCGAGCCGGCGGTGCCGCGGCGCGCCTGGACGGCGATGCAGGTGGCGCCGTCGGGAAGGGCGGTCACGGTGGCACTGGTCTTGTCGGTGCGCTTCCACTGCCGGGCCACGGCGCCGTTGCGCGAGACGACCTCGTACTGGTACCAGTCGCCCTTCTGCTCCCGGTCCCACGTGAAGGTGATCCGGTCGCCCTTGACCCCGGCGACGCGCACCGTCGGGTTGGCCGGATTCAGCTCGACGTTGACGTCGGCGGGGCTGGTGGCGCCCGGACCTTCGGTCAGGTTGACGCTCTGGGGTGCCTCGGTGTCGCCGCCGCGCGACAGGAAGGCCCCGATTGCCACGGCCGTCGCCAGGAGTGCAACGGCGCCTCCGATCGCGATCCAGCGACCGCCGTTGCCCGAGGTCGCGGGCTCGTCGGCGACGGGCGCCTCCGCGCGGGCCGGCCGTGCGGTCGTGGGTGCGGCGCCCGCCGGAGGCGTGGCGCGGACGGGGCGTGCCGCAGTCGGCGCCGCGCCGGTGTCTGCCCGGGCCGGCCGGGCAGTGGTGGGGGCCGAGCCGGTGTCGGCGCGGGTGGGGCGCCGTGCGGTCGGCGCTGCGCCCGAGGCGGGCTGCGCGGGAGCAGCCTGCACCGGGCTGGACGGTGTGAGGGGGACCCGCAGCGTGGTCCGCTCGGCACCCTCCGGCGTCGTCTCGGGAAGGGTCTGGGTCGGCGTCTGCGAGAACGGCTCGGCGCCCGAGGTCCGGACCGGGTCATGGCCGTGCTCGAGCACGACGATCTCGGTGCGGGCCAGGCGCAGCTCCTGCTCGACACGCTGGAGGTGGCGGGCGAGGTCCATGGCACTGCGCGGACGGTGCTCGGGCTTCTTGGCCATTGCCTGCGCGAGCAGTCGTTCGAGGCTGCTCGGCACGTCGGCCCGGCCGGTCATCGGCGGCTTGGAGTGGACGATCCGCGTGAAGAGCGCCCGCTGCGAGTTGTCGTCTCCCGGCATGCTGAACGGCGAGCGCCCGACCAGGAGATTCCACAGGGTGGCGCCGAGGGAGTAGACGTCGGAGGCCTGCGACCCGTTGGACGCGCCGGTCAGGACCTCGGGTGGCGACCACGGCATGGAGACGCCGACGTTCTCCTCCTCCTCGGCCTCGCCGGGACGGCCGGCGATGCCGAAGTCGGTGAGACCGGGGACGCCGTACGAGCTGATCAGGACGTTCTGCGGCTTGATGTCGCGATGGATGATCCCCGCGCGGTGGGCGGTCTCGATCGCGCTGGCCAGCTGGATGCCCATCTTGAGTGCGTCGGGCACGGACAGCGGCTGCGCCTTGACGCGTTCGGCGAGGTCCGGACCGGGGTAGTACCGCATCTCCAGGTACGGGCGGCCGTCCGGAGCCGTGCCGGCCCCGAGCACCGGAACGATGTACGGGTGCTCGGCGAGCTCGCCCATCGTGTCGGCCTCGGCGACGAACTGGGCCTGCTGGGCCGCGTCCATGATGTCGGCCTTGAGCACCTTGACGGCGACCTGCATGCGCGGCCGCTGGCGCTCGTACAGGTAGACGTCGGAGAAGCCGCCGGAGCCGAGCTTGTGCTGGTAGTCCAGACCGGGGAGCTCCGGGCCCTGCTCGTCGGCGCTCACGGCGTGACCTCGTAGCGGAGCGTCACGATGTCGGCGATGCCGATCTCGGCGCCGTTCTCGAGCTGGTAGTCCTCGTTGGCTCGCAGCTGCTGCGGCGAGCCGCCCGGCAGGGTGAGCGTGGTGCCGTTGGCAGTGCCGAGGTCGCGCACGATGACGTGCCAGCCGTCGAGCGTGATGCGGGCGTGCTGGCGGCTGATCTCGCCGGAGTCTCCGACACGCAGCAGGTGCGGCCGCTCGGTCGTCCCTTCGGGCTCGAACGGTGCGCGGCCGAGCACCGCGTCCTTGTCGAGCACCAGTCGGTCGCCGTTGGCCAGGACGAGTGCGCCGAGCGCGGGCCGCGGAATCTGGCGCGGCTCCTGGTTGTCGGACACCGGCTTTCCGCAGAGGCGACAGGTCGGCTCATGGGCCGGCGTGGGGTGGCCCGCGGGGCAGTCGATCGCCAGCACGCTCGGGCCGACGATGCCGGCAGAACCGAGCTCCTTGAGCAGGTCGGCGCGACTGAGCGTCTGCTGCTCACGTGCCGACGGCTCGGATGGCTCGGACGCCGGCGTGGTGGCGGGTGCTGCCGCGGGACGTGGTGCTGGGGGCGGCGTGGGTCGCTCCGGTGTCTGGTACGCCGGGGCCGGCCGCGCCTCCGCGGGCGCCGGGGTCCAGCTGCCGCTGAGCCACGGAACGCCGTCGATGAGCCCGCTGCCCGCACCCGCCGGTGCGGCGGGTGCTGCCGGGGGCGCATCGGCGGGGTCCGCCTCCGCGTCCGGCTCTGCCGCCGGTGCGTCATCGGAGTCGGTGGTCGCGGCGTCGTCGGCCTTCCAGACGGCCGTCATCGAGGTCGCGGGCATCGGGGCAGCGGACTCCTCGACCGGCGGCTCCGCGATCACGGGCTCCCTGGACGCGGCGTCCTCGGTCATCTGCGCGAGCAGCGCATCGCGATCGGAGGTGTCCGACGTGAGCAGCGCGTGGAACGTCTGCGCGCGAGCGGCGAGCGGATCGGCCTCCTCGACGGGCTCCTCGACTGGCTCCGCTGCCGGGACGTCGTCGGCGGGCGCTGCCTCGACGTCAGGGTGCTGAGGGGCGGCGCTGTCCGTGGCTTCAGCAGGTGCTGAGGTCGGCGCGACAGGTTGGGTGACCGCGTCCGGCGCGGGCGTCGCCGCTGTATCGGCGGGCGCGGCCGCCGGGGCTGGCGCATCGGCCGTCGCGTCGAGCGTCACCGTCACTGCGCCGGCTGCGGTGACCCCCACGTGCAGCGGCAGCTGTACGGCGGTACCGACGCCGGCGTCCGCGCGCAGGACCAGTGACGTCACTGCCTGGAGCGTCACGTCGGACCACGTGCCTCCCGGGGTGGAGCCGAGCGTGACCGGCGCGCCGTCGACGATCGCCTCGACCACCGCGGGGTGGCGGACGACGAGGCGCGTCGTCGCGCCGTCCGTCGCGGCCACCGCGAAGGCTGGCATGGCGTCGAAGCCGTCGGCCAGCAGCAGCTGGAGCACGCCGTCGATCGCTGTCGCGGAGGCCGGGCGAAGGGCCTCCCAGAGCTGGGGGAGTCGCGGGTCGTCGATCCGGATGCCGGCGAGCATCCGGGCGTTCTCGCCGCAGATCGCCACGGCCTCGCCGGGCGTGAACGTCGTCGTCATCGCTCGTCCTCCAGGAAACGGGCACGCGGTCCGGTCGTGGCCAGCGCGGTGTCGTCTGCCAGCTCGGTGTCGGGCAGCCGCACCAGGACGGCGGTGACGTTGTCACGTCCGCCGGCCTCGACGGCAGCGGCCACCAGCCGGGCGGCGCCTGACTCGGGAGAGGCCGAGTCGCGGCCGATCTGCAGGATCGTCGCGTCGTCGAGCTCGTTGGTCAGGCCGTCGGAGCAGAGCAGGAAGGTGTCGCCCGCAGCCGGCGGGAAGATCCAGACATCGACCTCGGGAGCAGGATCCGAGCCGAGGGAGCGCGTCACGATGTTGCGGAGCGGGTGGATCCGGGCCTGCTCGTCGGTCAGGCGGCCGGCGTCGACGAGCTCCTGCACCTCGGAGTGGTCGTGCGTGAGCAGACGGATGCCGGTGTCGCTGAGGCGATAGACCCGCGAGTCGCCGACGTTGAAGACCAGCCAGTGCGGCGACCCGAAGTGGTCGATCAGCGCGATGCCGGTCAGGGTCGTGCCCATGCCGTCGTGCTCCGGGTTGGCCCGGGCGTCGGCGAGCAGGGCGGCGTTGGCCGCGACGACTGAGCGGCGCACGTCGTCGGCGGAGAGGTCGTGGCGTCCGGCGAGTGGGCGGAACGCGTCGATCGTGAGCCGGCTCGCGACGTCGCCGCGGGCGTGGCCGCCCATGCCGTCAGCCACCACGGCCAGGTGTTTCGCGGCCAGGCACGCGTCCTCGTTGAGCGCACGGACCGCACCGACGTGGGACGCCGCCCCCATCTCCAGCTGCACAGCCACCTGCTCTCCCGTGATGCACCGCCAGTGGTGCGGATCCCCGTCATTGCATCGGGACAGACAGGCTTCCGCGATCACCCCGTCGACGTCTAGTCCAGTTGGACTATATGTTGGCGCGAACTTGCATCGCACAAGGGGGACTTGGATGCACTCTCGGGGTTTTCTGCGTCGTCATCGGGTGACGGTCGCGTCGTGGACGGCGCTCACCGTCGTCACTGGCGCACTGGTGGCGTACGCGGTCGCGTCCGACGGTTACCCGGTGCACAAGGCCGAGCTCAACGACGGCGGGGTGTGGGTGACGAACCAGTCGATGGGTGCGGTCGGTCGGCAGAACGTGCCGGTCGCGCAGATCGACGGCCGGGTCTTCGCCGGAGCTGCGTTCACCTCGAACCCGAGCCTCGACGTCCTCCAGGACGGGTCGGCCGTCATCTCGGTCAACCGCGCGACCCAGACCCTGATGCCGATCGATGCCGCGATGGCCGCCGGCCTCGACGAGGAGACCGTGTCCGCAGCAGGCGCGGCAACGCTGTTCGGTGGCGGCAGCGTCGGCAGCCTCGACCCGTCGACCGGCAAGCTGTGGGCCACGACCGTCGACCCCGACAGCGGAGCCGGCTCGCTCGCTGAGCTGGGTGCCGAGGCCGACCCCGTGGGCCGAGTGGGCGGTGGTGCGGTCGGCACGGCTGGCTCGGACGGCACGCTCTACGCGGCATCGGCGGACAGCGGAAACCTCCTGACGCTGCGTCGTACGCCGGACGGCCTGGGCTTCGAGAAGCCGACCTCCACGCGCGTCGACGCAGATCTGCCCGCCGCGCTGCACCAGATGTCGGCTGTCGGTGAGCAGCCGGTCCTGCTCGACGACCAGGGCAACCTGGCCACGCCGGACCACGACCTGACCAACGTCGGGGACGGCGCACGACTCCAGCGGGAGGGGCGCTCGGCAGACGAAGTGGTGGTCGCGACCCCGGAGGCGCTCGTGGCCGTTGCCCTCGACGGCGCGTCCCGCCGCACGCTGGCGAAGGTAGATGCCGCGCAGTCGACGGCGGCCCCGGTCGTGATGCCCAACGGCTGCACCTTCGGTGCCTGGGCGGCGGGCGAGGTCGGCACGCTGGCGTCTGCCTGCGGCGGCGCGAAGGCGTCGGTCAACACGTTCGACATCAAGGACGGTGCTGAGCTGGTCTTCCGGGTCAACCGCAATCAGATCGTCCTCAACGACGAGAAGAGCGGCATGACCTGGACGGTCACCGACTCGGCGCCGCAGCTGATCTCGAACTGGGAGGCGTTCCGTCAGGAGACCTCGAAGAAGGACGACTCCAAGGCGCACAAGACCGAGGCGCAGACGACCCAGCCGCCGCAGGCGAACCCCGATGACCTGGGTGCTCGTGATGGCCGTACGACGGTGCTCAACGTCCTCGACAACGACCTGATCGCCTCCGACGGCATCCTGTCGATCGTCGATGTCACGGGCGTGACCCGCGACGACGTCCACGTCCGGATCGCTCCTGATCGGCAGTCGCTGCTCGCGACGGTGGACCCGGGTGCGAGCGGGATCGCCAACTTCCGCTACACGATCGACGACGGCACGGGGAAGAAGACCTCGCAGGCCGACGGAAAGGTCACCCTGCACGTCCGCACCGACGGTGGCAGCGGCAAGCCGGTCCTCCGCAAGCACGCGACGTCGCCGACGTACAGCGTGGCAGCCGGCAGCGTTGTCGAGTTCCCGGTGACGCCGGAGTGGCGCGATCCCACGTACGGCGACCCGGTCGTCGTCCAGTCCGTTCGCAGTGCGGGGGACGTGGAAGTCAGCACGACCGCGCTCGGTCTCGTGCGGTTCGAGGCCCCGCCCGGCAGCAAGGGAGGCCTGCGCACCGTCAACTATCTGGTCAGCACGGGAGCGGAGACCGTTGCCGGCAAGGCGACGGTCGACGCCGTGCCGGCCGGGACGCGCACCGTCGCGCCGCAGGCGCAGCCGGACGTGGTCTCGGGTGAGGTGGGCGGTCCGATCACGGTGAAGCCGCTGGACAACGACATCCCGGGTGCGGATGGGTCCGATGCAGGTGCCCGCCTGACGCTCGCGGGGCGGGTTGCGCCGACGGGTGGACTCGGCGTGGACACCGACCTCGACTCGGGGCGGGTGACCGTCACGGGTGCTCGGCCCGGCACGTACTACCTCGACTATCGCGCCGGGTTCGGTGCCGCTGCGCGTGACCAGAGCAGGATCCGCGTCGACATCTCGCCGCGCACCGCAGACGGTCGGGCGCCTGTCGCATCGCCCGATGTGGCGGTGGTCCACGGGGTCTCGCCGATCACCGTCGACGTCCTCGCCAACGATGTCGATCCCCAGGGGCGGATGCTCGTGGTCCAGCACGCGGAGCCGTCGAGCCCGGACAGCCAGCTGGAGGTGGCCGTCATCGACGGTCGCTGGCTCCGGGTCAACGCGATCGATGGGGCGATGTCGCCGAAGAGCCAGTCGGTGACGTACACGATCAGCAATGGTGATGCGACGGCCGAGGGGTCGGTCAATGTGACGCAGCGCGATGCGTTGTCGGGTGCGGAGAATGCGCCGATTGCTCAGACGGACCGGATCACGGTGCGTGCGGGCGACACGGCGGCTGCCCCGGTGCTGGACAACGACGCGACGCCGTCGGGTGATCCGGTGGGTCTGGTGCTGGATGCGTCGGTGGAGCCGATCGGCGAGCTGCGTGTCCTGCCGAAGGTCGGCGCGGCGTATGTGTCGGGTCGTCAGGTGCGGTACGTCGCTCCGGCCGACGTGAGCGGGCCGACGGATGTCGATGTGCAGTACGTCGTGGAGAACACCGGTGATCCGACGGCGGAGACGGCGATCGGGACGTTGAAGGTGCACATCACGCCGGCGCCGTCGGCGAAGAACCCGGACCTGGCCCCGACGCCGCGCGCGCTGGAGGGCCGTGTCGTGCAGGGCGACCTGGTGACGTTGAAGCTGCCGCCGACGGGGTCGGACCCGGACGGCGACTCGGTGGCGGTGACGGGTGTGGCCACGGCTCCGAAGTTCGGCCGGATCCTGGCGTTCGGTGCGAACTCGTTGACCTATCAGGCCTACCCGGATGCCACCGGCACGGATGACTTCACCTACGAGGTGACCGACCCGTTCGGCGAGTCCGCCATCGGCCAGGTCCATGTCGGCGTCGTCGAGGCCGGCGCCCCGCAGGCGCCGGTGGCCGTCAACGACAGCTTCATCGCTGACCCGTCGCGCACGGTCGACGTCGACGCCCTGGCCAACGACCTGCGTACGCCGGGGACCCGGGTGCGGATCCTTCCGCTGGAGCATGCGGGCGCCGGCGTACGACTGGGGAGCGAGGGTGGGCCGGTCAGTGTGGCTGCTCCGCCGCATGGTCAGAGCCGCAACGTCACGTACACGATCAGCAACGGCCTCGCGGAGTCCCGGGGAGTCGTGACCGTCGTCGGTCAGGATGGCTACAACAACCCGCCGGTGACGCGCGATCTCTTCGCCAAGCCCAAGGCACACGCGGCCACCGTGACGGTCGATGTGCTCGCTGCGGTGCACGACGTCGACGGCCCCGAGGACGCGATGAAGCTGGATGCCGTGACCGGTGTCGAGTCCGCGACGGGAGAAGCCGGCCCGCGGATCCACGGCGGGTCCGTCGAGATTCCCGTCAAGGACGTCGCGCAGGTGCTGGCCTATCGGGTGCTGGATGACGAAGGTGCTGCGGCGGCGGGTGCGATCTACGTGCCGGCCAAGCCGACGGGCACGCCGTATCTGAAGCCGGGCGCGTCGATCGAGATGAAGCCGGGCTCGACGAAGGATGTCGACCTGAGCGATCTGGTCGAGGACCCCGAGGGCGACCCGGTGGTGCTGACGACGGTCGACGGGATCGGCGCCTCGCCGGCCGAGCGGCTCACGGCCACGGGCAAGGACAAGGACACCCTGGAGCTGACCGCGACGAAGAGCGAGGGTCCCGGTTCGGTGGTCTTCGAGGTGTCCGACCGTGCCAAGCTGACCGACCCGGAGGCGCACACGGCGTTCATCTCGGTGCCGGTGCAGGTGGGCGACCTCAAGCCGGTCATCAACTGCCCCTCGATGCCCATCGACGTGCCGGAGGGTGGAGTCAGCAAGTCGATCGACATCGCCTCGGTCTGTCACGTGTGGACCAGCGACCCCCGCCAGGCCCGCGACCTGAGCTTCACGGCCGCGTGGAAGAAGCAGCCGACGGACGTCGACCTCGAAGGGTCGGGCCGGAGCGTCCAGCTCGTCGCCGGTGGGGGAGCGCGCCGTGGCGACACGGGAGTCGTGGCGCTCGCGGCCAAGGGGTATTCCGCGAGCGGAACGCTGCTGGTCCGTGTCGTCGCGCTGCCCGCTCCGAAGCTCGCGCCGATCCACCTGGACACCGAGGCCGGCAAGCCAGTCACCGTCGACGTCGACCAGTACCTGACCTCGCCACTGCCTCCGTCGTCCCGCGACGTCAAGGTCATGAAGGTCGCGGCGCTCGCGGGCGCCTCGGCATCCAGCAGCGTCTCCGGGTCGGACCTGACGCTGTCGCCCCAGCCCGACACCGACGGCCTGATGCACTACCGGCTCGAGGTCAGCGACGTCGGCGGCAGCACCACGAGCGCTCGCCCGCGGGCAGCGGGTGACGTCACGCTGGCGGTCGTGGCGCGCCCTGATGCCCCGACCGGGCTCGTCGCGGGGCAGGAGATGCTCGCCAACACGGTCGCCCTGACCTGGCGTACGCCGGACAACAACGGCAAGCGCATCGATGGCTACGAGGTGCAGTACTCAGGCAAGACACACAACACCTTCCGCTGCTCCGGTACGCCGTGCCGGGTCACGGGCCTGAAGAACGGCGACCCGTACACGTTCAAGGTCCGCGCGCACAACGCCACCCAGCAGAACGGCGGCTGGTCGGAGTGGAGCAACACCGCGAAGGCGACCCCGGACGCGCTGACCGGTCCGCCGCTCGACCCGACCGTCGTTCTGCAGCGGGACAACGCACTGACCGTGAAGTGGTCGCCCCCGGCCCCCTGTGACTGCTCCGACGTCCAGAAGTACCGGGTCACCTGGCCCGGCGGCGTCAGGGACCTGTCGGCTGCCACCCGCGAGACCACGGTGTCGGCTGCGAACGGCGACCCGATCACCGTGACCATCAAGGCGCTCAACAAGAAGGGCATCCAGACCAACGACGGGCCGTCCACCAGCGTCACCGGCACCGGCGCGGGCAGGCCTGCGATGCCGGCCACGCCTTCGCTCGCACCGGCCAACCGGCCCGGCAACGCGTCCAAGGCGATCAACGTGTCGTGGGCACCGGTCGGCGCCAACGGCCCGGGCCCGGCGTCGTACCAGGTCCAGCGCAGCAGCGGCGCCGGCACGACGATCGTGTGTGCCTGGACGACCGCGACGTCCTGCAACGACGAGGTGACCAACGACGGCACCGTCTACAGCTATCGGGTCCAGGCCAAGAACGCCGAGGCTGACTCCCCGCGCGAGACGACGGCCGCCGGCAAGGCCACCCACATCTCCGACTGGAGCGGTGCCCGCTCGATCGAGGCATCCGCACCGCCCGCCGCGCCGAACCTCACGTCGGCCACGCCCACAGGGGCGAACAGGACGGTGGCGATCACCTTCGATGTCGGCGCCTCGCACGGCAAGAGCAACACCGTCACCTGCTCGGCCAACGGTTCTTCGTGCGGCACCTGGACCTTCGCGAACGCCGGCCAGAGCGGCGTTCCGAAGACCATCACGGTGCCCTCGAACGGGTCCGCCACCACGATCACGCTGAACGCCTGCAACGGTGGTTCGGCCAATCTCTGCGCGGGCTCCAACTCGCGTTCGGTGGTCGCCTACGGTCCGATCGGCAGCGTGTCGATCAATGCGACCCCGGACAGTCCGGCGGTCGGTGACCGGACGACCAACTGGTCGATCTCGGTCGATCCCAACGGTGCCCCCGTGCACTGGGTGGTCCGCAGCTCCGTCAACGGCGTCATCGCCCAGGGCAACTCTCAGAACGGGGCGTTCAACAAGTCCGGCGGCGAGACCCTCGGCTACTCCACCAACGTCACCTACACCCTGACCGTCACCGATGCGAGCGGCCACGGCCGCACCGGCAAGAACGACTCGAACGGCGCCCGCACCGGCTCTGCGCCGCCGCCCCCGCCGCCTCCGCCCCCGCCGGGTGGCGGCGGAGGATCGGGTGGATCGGTGACCGTGTCGAGCGTGCCGAACGGGTGCGACATCGCGGGCTGCAATCCGCGCTGCCCGAGCATCAACGGATGCTGGAACCTCACGGCGACGGGGCACAGCTTTGCCTCGCCGTCTTCGTGCCACCTGGCCGGCAGCAGCCAGTCGGCACCGTTCACGCTGGGCAACTACTCGAAGGCTGTCCCCGGCACGTACACGGCGGGCACCTACTACGTGACCTGTGCGAACGGTGCGAGATCCAGTTCGTTCACGCTCAGGTAGCCGCGCCGGGCGGGGACGCCGGGTGGCGGCACCGGGTAGTTCTCCCCATCCGGATCGTGGTGAATTCACCGGCGACCCATCGACGTCTAGTCCGCTTGACGCTACGTTGACTCAGAACTTGCAACGCACAAGGGGGATGTACGTGCGCTCTCGGGGTGGTACTCGGGCATTTCTTCGCCGCCACAAGGTGACGGTGGCGTCGTGGACGGCGCTGGCCGTGGTCTCCGGCGTGCTCGTCACGTACGCCGTGAACGCTGACGGGTATCCCGTGCACAAGGCCGAGCTCAACGACGGCGGCGTGTGGGTGACGAACCAGTCGATGGGTGCGGTCGGTCGGCAGAACGTGCCGGTCGCCCAGATCGACGGCCGGGTCTTCGACGGAGCCGACTACACCTCGAACCCGAACCTTGATGTCCTCCAGGACGGGTCGGCGGTCATCTCCTTCAACCGCGCCTCCAACTCGTTGCTCCCGATCGACGCCGCGATGGCGACCGGACTCGACGAGCAGGCCGTCACGGCCGCGGGCTCGGCCACGCTCTTCGGTGGCGGCAGCCTCGGCGCGCTGGACCACTCGACCGGCAAGCTGTGGGCGACGACCGTCGACCCCGACACCGGCACCGCGCAGCTCACCGGCGTCACCAAGGACGCCAAGCCTGTGGCAACCGTCGGCGGCAACGCGGTCGGCGCGGCAGGCACGGACGGCACCCTGTACGCAGCGTCCGGCGATGACGGCAAGGTCGTCGCCCTGCGCCGGGCAGCCGACACCTTCGAGAAGCCCGAGGTCGACGACCTGTCGGCGGACCACGAGGGCGACCTCGCGGCGATGACCGTGGTGGGTCAGACGCCGGTGATGGTCGATGACAAGGGCAATCTGCTCACCCGTTCCGACTCGCTCGGCAACGTCGGCGCGGGCGCCGAGGTCCAGCAGGCGGGCCCGGAGAGCGACGACGTCCTCGTGGCCACGCGCGACGCGCTGGTTGCTGTCGCCGTCGATGGCGGCGGCACGCACGAGGTCGCGAAGGTCGGTGCCCAGGCCTCGGCCGCGGCGCCCGTCGAGATGGCCAACGGCTGCGCCTTCGCGGCGTGGGGGAGCGGCCAGACCGGCACGCTGGTCACCGCCTGTGGTGATGCGAAGGCGTCGGTCAACACGTTCGACATCAAGGACGGCGCAGAGCTGGTCTTCCGGGTCAACCGCAACGAGATCGTGCTCAACGACGAGAAGAGCGGCATGACCTGGACGGTCACCGACTCCGAGCCCGAGCTGATCTCTAACTGGGAGGCGTTCCGTCAGGAGACCTCGAAGAAGGACGACTCCAAGGCCCACAAGACCGAGGCCAAGACGACGCAGCCGCCGCAGGCCAAGACCGATGAGCTCGGTGCCCGTGACGGGCGTACGACGGTGCTCAACGTCCTCGACAACGACCTGATCGCCTCCGACGGCATCCTGTCGATCGTCGACGTCAAGGGCGTCACCCGCGACGACGTCCACGTCCGGATCGCTCCTGACCGGCAGTCGCTGCTCGCGACCGTGGACCCGGGTGCGAGCGGCATCGCCAACTTCCGCTACACGATCAGCGACGGCACGGGGAAGAAGACCTCGCAGGCCGACGGCGACGTCAAGCTCACGCTGCGCAGCGACAACGGCAGCGGCAAGCCGAAGCTGCGCGAGAACGCCGAGGCGCACAGCTACCCGGTCGCCGCGGGCGGCGTCGTCGAGTTCGCGGTCACGCCTGACTGGCGCGACAAGGACTATGGCGACCCGGTCATCGTGCAGTCGGTGAAGGCCAGCGGTGATCTGGACGTGAGCACGACCGCGCTCGGTCTGATCCGTGCCGAGGCCCGTCCGGGCAGCAAGGGCGGCATCCAGACGGTCAGCTACACGGTGACGACCGGGGGCACTCCGAGCTCGGGGTCGGTCAAGGTCGAGGTGGTGCCCGCGGGCACGCGCACCGAGCCCGCGAAGGCCGAACCGGACGTGGTGTCGGGTGAGGTCAACGGTCCGATCACGGTGAAGCCGCTGGACAACGACATCCCGGGTGCCGACGGCTCGGACGCCGGCGCGAAGCTCGCCCTGGCCGGACGCGTCACCCCGACCGGCGGTCTCGACGTCGACACCGACCTCGAGTCCGGCGAGGTCACCGTCACCGGGTCGCGACCGGGCACGTACTTCCTCGACTACCGCGCGGGCTTCGGTGCCGCCGCACGTGCGGACGGCAAGATCCGCGTCGACATCACCCCGCAGACGCCGGAGGGCAACCGGCCCGTTGCCACCCCTGACGTCTCGGCGGTCCACGGCTTGTCCCCGGTGACGATCGACGTCCTGGCCAACGACTTCGACCCGCGCGGCCGCATGCTCGTCGTCCAGAACGCCCAGCCGTCGAGCCCGGACAGCCAGCTGGAGGTGGCCGTCATCGATGGTCGCTGGCTGCGGGTCAACGCGATCGACGGCGCGATGTCGCCGAAGAGTCAGTCGGTGACGTACACGATCAGCAACGGTGATGCGACGGCCGAGGGGTCGGTCAATGTGACCCAGCGTGACGCGTTGTCCGGTGCCGAGAATGCGCCGATTGCGCAGACGGACCGGATCACGGTGCGTGCGGGCGACACCGCCGCCGCGCCGGTGCTCGACAACGACGCGACGCCGTCGGGTGATCCGGTGGGTCTGGTGCTGGATGCGTCGGTGGAGCCGATCGGTGAGCTGCGTGTCCTGCCGAAGGTGGGCACGGCGTACGTGTCGGGTCGTCAGGTCCGCTACGTCGCTCCGGCCGATGTCACCGGTCCGACCGATGTCGACGTGCAGTACGTCGTGGAGAACACCGGCGATCCGACGGCGGAGACGGCGATCGGGACGTTGAAGGTGCACATCACGCCGGCGCCGTCGGCGAAGAACCCGGACCTGGCCCCGACGCCGCGCGCGCTGGAGGGCCGGGTGGTGCAGGGCGACCTGGTGACGCTGAAGCTGCCGCCGACGGGGTCGGACCCGGACGGCGACTCGGTCGCGGTGACGGGTGTGGCCACGGCTCCGAAGTTCGGCCGGATCCTGGCGTTCGGTGCCAACTCGTTGACCTATCAGGCGTATCCGGATGCGACCGGCACCGATGACTTCACCTACGAGGTGACCGACCCGTTCGGCGAGTCCGCCATCGGCCACGCCCGGGTCGGTGTGGTGCAGGCGGGCGAGCCCCAGGCCCCCGTCGCGGTCAACGACTCGTGGCTGGCCGACCCCGCGCGCACCGTCGACGTCGATGCCCTCGGCAACGACCTGCGCACGCCCGGCACGCGCGTCGACATCCTCCCGCTCGATGACACCGGCACGGACGTCAAGCTCCAGTCCGACCAGGGTCCCGTGAGCGTCCACGCTCCCGAGGACGGCAAGACCCGCAACGTCACGTACACGATCACCAATGGCCTCGCGGAGTCCCGGGGAGTCGTCAGCATCGAGGGACGCAAGGGCTACAACAACCCGCCCATCACGCGCGACCTGTTCGCCACTCCCAAGGCAGGCGCCGATACGGTCGACGTCAACGTGCTCGCCGCGGTCTTCGACGTCGACGGCCCCGAGGACAAGCTGAAGCTCGACCAGGTCTCCGGCATCGGTGAGAGCCAGGACGGCGACCAGCCGGCGATCCACGGTGGCAAGGTCTCCATCCCGGTCAAGGACGTCGCGCAGGTGCTGGCCTATCGGGTGCTGGATGACGAGGGTGCTGCGGCGGCGGGTGCGATCTATGTGCCGGCGAAGCCGACGGGCACTCCGTTTCTGAAGCCGGGTGCGTCGATCGAGATGAAGCCGGGTTCGACGAAGGATGTCGACCTGAGTGATCTGGTCGAGGACCCCGAGGGCGACCCGGTGGTGCTGACGACGGTCGACGGGATCGGCGCCTCGCCGGCCGAGCGGCTGACGGCCACGGGCAAGGACAAGGACGCCCTGGAGCTGACCGCGACGAAGAGCGAGGGTCCCGGTTCGGTGGTCTTCGAGGTGTCCGACCGGGCGAAGCTGACCGACCCGGAGGCGCACACGGCGTTCATCTCGGTGCCGGTGCAGGTGGGCGACCTCAAGCCGGTCATCAACTGCCCCTCGATGCCGATCGATGTGCCGGAGGGTGGGGTCAGCAAGTCGATCGACATCGCCTCGGTCTGTCACGTGTGGACCAGCGACCCCCGCCAGGCCCGCGAGCTGTCGTTCACGGCTGACTGGAAGCAGGAGGTCAAGGGCGTCGACGTCTCGACCGACGGCGGCCGGGTCCAGCTGGAGGCGAGCGGTGACGCGCACCGCGGCGACACCGGCGTGATCGCGGTCGGCGCCAAGGGCTACGCCGCGACCGGCAAGCTGCTGGTCCGGGTCGTCGCGCTGCCGGCACCCAAGCTCGCGCCGATCCATCTCGACACCGAGGCCGGCAAGCCGGTCACGGTCAACGTCGAGCAGTACCTCAGCTCGCCGCTGCCGTCGAGCAGCCGCAAGGTCAAGGTCATGTCGGTCTCCGCCGAGGGCGGAGCATCCGCAAAGAGCTCGATCGAGGGCACCAAGGTCACGTTCACGCCGCTCCCGGACACCAGCGGCGTCATGCGCTATCGCCTGGCCGTCAGCGACGTCGACGGCAGCACCTCCAGCGGTCGTCCGCAGGCGACCGGCGAGGTCGAGCTCGCCGTGGTGGCCCGCCCCAGCGCACCGACCGGTCTGGTAGCCGGGCAGGAGATGCTCGCCAACACCGTCGCCCTCAACTGGCGCACGCCGGACAACAACGGCAAGCGCATCGACGGCTACGAGGTGCAGTACTCCGGCCCGAGCAGCGGCACCTTCCACTGCTCCGGCTCCCCGTGCCGGGTCACGGGTCTGAAGAACGGTGACGAGTACACCTTCAAGGTCCGCGCGCACAACGCCACCCAGCAGAACGGCGGCTGGTCGGAGTGGAGCAACACCGCCAAGGCGACCCCGGACGCGCTGACCGGCCCGCCGCTCGACCCGACTGTCGTTCGCCAGCGGGACAACGCGCTGACCGTGAAGTGGTCGAAGCCGGCCCCCTGTGACTGCTCCGACGTCCAGAAGTACCGCGTCTCCTGGCCGGGCGGCGTCGCTGACGTCTCCGCGAGCACCCTGGAGAAGACTGTGTCGGCGCCCAACGGCGACGTGATCACGGTCAAGATCATGGCGCTCAACAAGAAGGGCATCCAGACCAACAGCGGCCCGTCCACGAGCGTCACCGGCACGGGTGCCGGCAAGCCGGCTGCTCCGGGTGCGCCGTCGCTCTCGCCGACCAACCGGCCCGGCAACGCCTCGAAGGCGATCAACGTCTCGTGGGCACCGGTGGGCGCCAACGGCCCGGGTCCCGTGTCCTACCAGGTCCAGCGCAGCAGCGGCAGCGGCACGACGATCGTCTGCACGTGGACGACGGCCACGTCGTGCAACGACGAGGTCACCAACGACGGCACCGTCTACAGCTACCAGGTCCAGGCCAAGAACGCCGAGGCTGACTCCCCGCGCGAGCCGTCCGCTGCCGACAAGGCAAACCACATCTCGGGCTGGGGCAGTGCCCAGCAGATCGAGGCGTCCGCCCCGCCCGCCGCGCCGGCCATCACGAGCCTCAAGCCGACCGGTCAGGACGGCACCGCGACGATCACGTTCAACGTGGGTGCGTCGCACGGCAAGTCCAACACGGTCACCTGCCAGTCGAGCTCGGGCGCCTGCGGCACCTGGACCTTCCCGAACGCCGGACAGAGCGGTGTCACCCGGACGATCAGCGGACTCCCGGACGGCAGCACCACGACCGTCACGCTCAGCGAGTGCAACGGCGGCTCGGCCAACATGTGCGCGACGTCGAACTCGGCGCAGGTGGTCACCTACGGTCCGATCGGCGGAGTGTCGATCAACGCGACGCCGGACAGCCCGGCAGCGGGTGACCGGACGACGAACTGGTCGATCTCGGTCGACCCCAACGGCGCTCCGGTGCACTGGGTCGTACGCAGCTCGGTCAACGGCGTGATCGCCCAGGGTGACTCCGGCAACGGAGCGTTCAACAAGTCCGGCGGCGAGACGCTCGGCTACTCCACCAACGTCACCTACACCCTCACGGTCACCGACGCGAGCGGGCACGGCCGCGCCGGCAAGAGCGCCTCCGACGGTGCCCGAACCGGAGCCAACCCGCCGCCGCCGCTCAACGTCTCGGTGAGCAAGGGCGCCTCCTGCTCCGGCTCGGGATGTCCGGGCGCGCAGAGCGCGTGTGCCGCGACGTGCTGGTGGATCGACGTGACGACCAGCGGCTTCAGCGGCGGCGTCTCGTGCGACCTGCACAACGTCTCCGACGGATCCGTCTGGTGGAGCTGGTCCCAGGGTGGCAACGCCACGGCCAACAGCGGCGCCTGGAACGGCAAGACCAACGGCTTCTACGCCACCTGTTCACGGTCCGGCGAGTCCGCCAGATCCGGCAATGCCTGGTAGCCCGGGCTACCGACCCTCCCTCCCGATTCGCACAACCCAGGAGAACTGATGTCCCTCACCACCGACCAGGCGCAGTGGTTCCGCCAGACCTTCGACAAGATGGCGGACAACGTCGAGAAGGCCGTCCTCGGCAAGCGCAACATCGTCAAGCTCGCGCTGACCTGTCTGCTGGCCGAGGGCCACCTTCTGCTCGAGGACTACCCGGGCACGGGCAAGACGCAGATGGCGCGCGCCCTCGCGAACACCATCCAGGGCACCAACTCGCGCATCCAGTTCACCCCGGACCTGCTGCCGTCCGACGTGACCGGTGTGACGGTCTACGACCAGAACAAGAGCGGTTTCGAGTTCCACCCCGGCCCGATCTTCCACAGCATCGTGCTCGCCGACGAGATCAACCGCGCCTCGCCCAAGACCCAGTCGGCTCTTCTCGAGGTCATGGAGGAGGGCCGGGTCACCGTCGACGGCACGACCCACAGCGTCGGCAAGCCGTTCATGGTCATCGCCACGCAGAACCCCATCGAGCAGGCCGGCACCTACCGCCTGCCCGAGGCGCAGCTCGACCGCTTCCTGATGAAGACGTCGGTCGGTTACCCGGACGAGGCCTCGACGGTGGACCTGCTGCTCAACGCGTCCGTGCGCGACCGGGCAGCGCTGGTCGAGCCGATCATCACCTCGGCGACCGTGGCCCAGATGGCCGAGCTCGGCGACAAGGTCCACGTCGATGCCGCGATCGTCCGCTACGTCTCGCAGCTCGCCGAGGAGTCGCGTCGCCACCCGCACGTCAAGCTCGGCCTCTCGGTGCGTGGCTGCCTGGCCTTCGTCCGCGTCGCCAAGGTCTGGGCGCTCGCCGATGGTCGCGACCACCTGATCCCCGACGACATCAAGGACCTGGCCGTGCCGGTGCTCTGCCACCGTCTGCTCCTCGACGCCGAGGCGCAGTTCAACGGCGTCACCGTCGAGCAGGTCATCAGCCAGCTCCTCGACGACGTCGCGCCGCCCAGCGAGCGGGTCGCCTGATCCGATGGCCCGAGTGAAGGGACAGCGCGTCCAGTCGTCCGGTGAACGCCGGACGGCCGGTGCCGTGCGCAGTGCGACCGAAGCGGTGCGTGCCGCGACGGCCCGGGTCGTTCCGGTCCTGACCACGGCGCGCGAGCGCGCGGCCGAGGTCAGCGCTCCGGTGGCCCGGAGGATCGGCCCGGCCTGGGCGACGTTCACCCCGGCGGCGCGGGCGCTGCTGGTCGTCGGTGTGATCGCCTGGGTCGCGGCGGCGTGGGGTGGCTGGCGCGAGATGGCAGTAGTTGCCGCCGGCATCCTCGTCCTTCTCGTGCTCGCTGCTCTCTTCATGATCGGCCACACCAACCTCGAGGTGCGGCTGACCACCGAGCCGCCGCGGGTGACCGTGGGCGACCCGGTGACGGGCGAGGTCGAGGTCCGCAACAAGGCGAAGTCGCCGCTGCTGCCGGTCCGTCTGGACCTGCCCGTGGGGCAGGGCGGAGTCGCGTTCGACCTGCCGGCCCTGCGTCCGGGCACCACCCACGCCGAGCTCTTCGTCGTACCGACCGAGCGCCGCGGTGTCATCGAGGTGGGCCCGGTGACGACCGGTCGCGGTGACCCGGTGGGACTCTTCCGCCGCGAGGTCACGTGGTCCGACGTGCACGAGATCTTCGTGCACCCGGTGATCACGCCGCTCGAGCCGCTCGGCGCCGGCCTGATCCGCGACCTCGAGGGCAACGTCTCGGAGAACATCTCCCAGAGCGACCTGGCCTTCCACGCGCTGCGCGAGTACGCCCCGGGCGACGACCTGCGGCACATCCACTGGCGTTCCTCGGCACGCCACGGCCAGCTGCTGGTGCGCCAGTTCCTCGACACCCGCCGCTCCCACATCAACGTGATCGTCGACGCCGACCCGGCGTCGTACCGCGATCCGGAGGACTACGAGCTCGCGATCAGTACGGCGGCCTCGCTCCTGGTCCGCGCCATCATGGACGGCTTCGACGCGACGTTCCTCAGCGGGCAGCACGCGATGACGCGCGGCACCGGCCGCTCCGCGCTCGATGCCTGCTCGCGTGCCGAGCTGACGGGCGACCGGATCACCGAGGTCGCCGGACGCGGCGCGCGGCTCGCGCCCGACACCAGCCTGGTCTGTCTCGTGACCGGACCGCACGCGCCGTTCTCCACGCTGCAGCGGGCAGCGGCGCACTTCCCGATCGAGGTCGCGAAGCTCGCGATGATCGTCGACCCGCAGGCATCGGCGTCGCTCAAGGCCGTCGCGGACCTGCCCCTGCTCACGCTCGGCACCCTGTCCGAGCTCCCCGGCCTGCTGAAGTGGGGTCTCTGACATGGCGCGCACGGCATCGATCGTTCCGACCGGGCGGGCGCTGGTCGACCTGCTCTTCGTGCTCGGTCTCGGCACGATCGCCATGTACGGCTTCAAGGACACCTTCCACGGCTGGACCTTCCTGCTGGCCGGTGTGCTCGGTCTGGTGCTCGGCGCCGTGCTGGCGCACCTGGCCGTCGAGTTGGCCCAGCCGGTCGTCGTCCTCGCGCTCTTCGTCGTGGTCGCGTTCTTCCTGCTCGGCGGCGCGATCGCCGGGCCGCACAGCGCCGCCTCGGCGCTGCCTCTCCCGGGCACGCTCATCGACCTCGCCGACAAGTCGGTGCACGGCTGGAAGGAGCTGCTGACCACGCTGCCGCCGGTCGACGGCGGCCCGCTCCTCGCCCTGCCGTACCTCCTCGGCCTGGTCGCGGGCGCCGGCACGCTGACGCTGGCGCGCCGCCTGCGCTCCGCGTGGGTGCCGCTCGTCGGCGCGCTCGCCCTCGTGGCGGCCGTCATCCTGCTCGGGGTCCAGGACGCGCAGCACCTGGCGATCACCGGCCTCCTGGTCGCCGTCCTCGGCATCGCCTGGGTCGTCATCCGGTCGCGGTGGCAGTCGGCCACGGTCACCATCGGCAGCCGCAACCGCAGCCGGGTCCTGCTGGGTGCCGGGCTGTGTGGCCTCGCCGCCCTCGGCGCCGTGGTCGTCGGCCCCCACCTGCCCGGTACGTCGGAGGACCGCACCGTCCTGCGCACATGGGTCGAGCCGCCGTTCGACGTCGGGCAGTACCCGTCGCCGCTGGCGTCGTTCCGGAAGTACACGAAGGACTACAGCGGGCCGTCGCAGTACAAGCTGCACGACAAGCCGTTGCTCGAGGTGAAGGGGCTGCCCGAGGGCACCCGGATCCGCTTCGCCGGCATGGACAGCTACAACGGCATCGTCTTCGGTGCCGCCAACGACTCCGGTCTCGAGCCGGGCAATGCCGACACCTTCCAGAAGGTCGGTTCGGTGATCGCCAACCCGGCCACGGGCAAGGCGGTCAGCGCGCAGGTGAAGGTCCTCGACGGCTACCGCGGCGTCTGGCTGCCCGAGGCGGGCGCGCTGACGGGCATCAAGCTCGGCACCGGGCTGTCCGGTCAGGTGGACTCGTTCCGCTACAACCTGGCCACCGACACCGGCGTCATCCCGGGCGGCATTGAGCCGGGCGACACCTACACGTTCAATGCGGTCCTTCCCGACGACAAGCTGGACAAGGGCCTGACCACCTGGGCCGGCTCCCTGCCCGGCGTCGAGGCAGCCAGCCGCTTCCAGAGCCTGGCCGCACAGATGGCCGGCCAGACGGCCTCGACCCCGCTGGAGCGGGTCATCGAGATCGCCAAGGAGATGAAGGCGACCGGCAAGTACACCGACGGTGGTGCGGGTGCCGAGCAGTTCCGCCCGGGCCACTCCCTGTCGCGGCTGAGCGAGTTCACCAGCGCCGACCACCAGATGGCCGGCGACGACGAGCAGTACGCCGCGATGATGGCGATCCTGGCCAACCAGGCGGGCGTCCCGGCACGCGTGGTCATGGGGGCCAAGGTCCCGGCCAGCGGCATCATCGCCGGCAAGGACGTCCACGCCTGGGTCGAGCTCCGCGCGGCAGACGGCACCTGGCGGACGCTCACGCAGGAAGACTTCATGAGCGACACCCCGCCGGAGCAGGAAGCTCCGCAGCGGGAGAAGCTCGTTGCCGGCAAGGTGATCCCGCCTCCGGCGCCGGTGCGTCCGCCGTCGAGCGCGGGTGACCCGGTCGAGGACAGCCTGGACCGTCTCGACCAGCACCACTCGTCGGCGTTCCAGGTCCCGGGGTTCGTCTGGTGGATCCTCAAGTGGGTCGTGCTGCCGCTCCTCGTGGCTGCTGCCCTCGTGGGCCTCGTCCTCTTCCTCAAGCGTCGCCGCACGCGCCTTCGTCGTACGACGGGCACGGCCGCCGCGCGGGTGGCTGCGGCCTGGCGTGACCTGCTGGACCACGCCCGCGACCACGGCCACGCCGTGAGCGGGCGCGCGACCCGGCGCGA
Organism: Nocardioides jejuensis; assembly: GCF_004337475.1. Classification (GTDB taxonomy): domain Bacteria; phylum Actinomycetota; class Actinomycetes; order Propionibacteriales; family Nocardioidaceae; genus Nocardioides; species Nocardioides jejuensis. Next base: position 71,302 of record NZ_SJZJ01000005.1, read on the forward strand.
GCAGGCGGCCGCGATCCCGGTCGACGGGTTCCGCGACGTGGCGAGCAGCGCCGACGCCGGTGTCTTCGGGCGGACCGACCCGACCGAGGAGCAGGCCGAGCACGTCTGGAAGCAGGTCGACGAGCAGCGGGCTCGCATGAATGAGCCGCTGTCGCGGCTGGCGCGCTGGAAGGTGGCGCTCAACCTCACCAGCTTCCGTCGTCTCGAAGGGGCCAGCAAGTGAAGCTCAAGTTCACCCTGCGTCGACCCGGCGGTTCTGCCACCGACCTCGTCGCGCACCTCGATGCGACGGCGACGATCGGCGACCTCGCGCAGCACCTCGCGGCGTCCGACCCGCAGGGCGGTCGGCTCGCAGACCGTGCGGTGACGCTCGCGCTCGCCGATCACGGACGCCTGCTCGACCCGACGCTGCACGTGGGTGAGGCGGGTCTGGCGTCCGGCGTGACCCTGACGGTGGCGCCGGCGAGCGACCGCTACTCCGCGGCCTCCGTCCAGAACGCCGCCGCGAAGCTCACGGTGGTCTCCGGCCCCGACGCGGGCCGTGAGTTCCCGCTCGCGGTCGGCTCGGTGATCATCGGGCGCGAGGCCGACTGCGACCTCGTCCTGTCCGATCCGCTCGTCTCGCGGCGCCACGTCCGCGTCAACGTCTCCGACGTGATCGAGGTGATCGACCAGGGGTCGGCCAACGGCCTCCACATCGACGGCGACCCGTCGGTCCGCGCGATCCTCGGCCCGACCGACCGCGTCCGGATCGGTGACACGGAGTTCACCGTCACGCAGCTGGCGACGCCGACGCAGAGCGCCGGACAGGTCGAGTTCATCCGCTCGCCCGTCGTCCTCAAGGTGCATGAGGGCAAGACCTTCGACGTGGTCGAGGCGCCGGAGAAGCCGACGCCTCGCAAGCTCTCGCCGATCATCTACGTCGCGCCGCTGCTGATGGGCCCGCTGCTCTACCTGGTCACCCATCGGGTCAGTGCACTGATCTTCATCGTGATGTCGCCGCTCATGGCGACGCTGTCGGTCATCGAGGGGCGGATCTCGGCCAAGAAGGAGTGGAAGAACCTCCAGGCCCAGTTCGCCTCCGAGCTCGCCGCGCTGGCCGAGCACATCGACAGCGTGCAGGCCGAGGAGGTCGCCTCCCGGCTGGCGGAGTACCCCTCCGTCGTCGACTGCACCGAGGCGGTCCGCGAGCTGGGCCCGCTGGTCTGGTCGCGGCGACCGGACCAGCCGCGCTTCGTCGAGCTGCGGCTCGGCCTGGGCGCGCTGGCCACCCGGTCGTCGTTCGCCACCGCCCGCGTCGGCCGCGCGCCGTACGAGCTGGTCCAGCAGTACGAGGGCCTCGTCGACGAGCACCGCCTGGTGCGTGGCGTGCCGGTCGTCGGTGTCCTGGGCGAGACGGCGATCGGCGTCGCCGGTCCGCGGCGGCGGCTGCTCGAGGTGGCGCGGGCGCTGATGGTCCAGGCGGTCACGCTGCACGCGCCGTCGGAGCTGGTCGTCACCGGCTTCCTCGCCGCGGAGAACGCCACCGACTGGTCGTGGATGACCTGGCTCCCGCACACCATGCCGGCGAGCAGCCCGCTGACCTGCGACCACCTCGCGAGTACGCCGGTCGGCACCGGCACGCTGCTGGCCGAGCTCGAGTCGCTGGTCGAGGCCCGGGTGGCCGCGAAGGCAGACGAGCTGCGCCCGGCCGTGATGGTCCTGGTCGAGCCGGGCACGACGGCCGACCACGCCCGGCTGGTCCACCTCGCCGAGCGCGGCCCGGCGCTCGGCATCCACGTGATCTGGCTGGCGACGACGGCACGGACGCTGCCCGCGGCCTGCCGGGTCTTCCTCGAGCTGGTGCCGTCCGACGGCACCTCGCACGTCGGTTTCGTCGTCGAGGGCGACACGGTGAGCCCGGTGACGGCTGACGGCCTCGACGCTGCCTCCGCGATGACCGTGGCCCGCACGCTGGCGCCCGTCGTCGATGCCGGTGCCCGCTCGGAGGACGCCAGCGACCTGCCGCGGTCGGTCACCCAGTTCGCGCTGCTGGGCCACGAGCTCAAGGACCACCCCGAGGTGATCGTCGAGCGCTGGCTGGAGAACAACTCGCTCCTGTCCGGCCCCAAGGCTCCCGCCGAGCGGCCCAAGCGTGCCGGCAACCTGCGCGCCGTCTTCGGCCAGACTGCCGCGGGTCCGCATGCCCTCGACCTCCGCGCCGACGGTCCGCACGCCCTCGTCGGCGGCACGACGGGTGCCGGCAAGTCCGAGCTCCTCCAGTCGTGGATCACCTCGCTGGCGGCGGCCCACAGCCCGGAGCGCGTGACGTTCCTGCTGGTCGACTACAAGGGTGGCGCGGCGTTCGCCGACTGCACCGAGCTGCCGCACACGATCGGCCTCGTCACCGACCTCTCGCCGGCGATGGTGCGCCGGGCGCTGACCTCGCTCAGTGCCGAGCTGCACTTCCGCGAGGAGCTCTTCGCCGAGCACGGCGTGAAGGACCTCCAGGAGATGGAGAAGCACGGCATCGTTGGTGCCCCGCCGAGCCTGGTCATCGTGGTCGACGAGTTCGCCGCGCTGGTCAAGGAGGTGCCGGAGTTCGTCGACGGCGTCGTCAACGTCGCCCAGCGTGGACGTTCCCTCGGCCTGCACCTGATCCTCGCGACCCAGCGTCCGGCCGGCGTCATCAAGGACAACCTGCGCGCCAACACCAACCTCCGGGTCGCCCTGCGGATGGCCGACGAGATGGACTCGACCGACGTCCTCGGCACCGATGCTGCTGCGCACTTCGACCCGGCCATCCCGGGCCGCGCGATGTCGAAGTCCGGCCCGCGCCGCCTGACCACCTTCCAGACCGCGTACGCCGGCGGCTGGACGTCGTCGGAGCCCGAGCCGCCGGAGATCGTGGTCGAGGAGCTCAGCCTCGGTGCGCGTCGCCGGTGGGAGATCGAGAAGCCCCCGGCCGCCCACAAGGACCGCGCCGAGACCGACATCAAGAAGCTCGTCCAGAACATCATCGCCGCCAACGAGCTGACCGAGCTGCGCCCGCCGCGCAAGGCCTGGCTGCCGGAGCTGCGTCCGGTCTACGACATCGCGACCCTGCCGACGCGCCGGCGCGACGAGGAGCTGACCTTCGCGATCGCGGACGATCCGGAGCGGCAGACCCAGCCGGCGGTCTCCTTCCGCCCGGACCGCGAGGGCAACCTGGCCGTCTACGGCACCGGCGGCTCGGGCAAGAGCACGCTGCTCCGCTCGCTGGCGCTGGCGGCGGGCTTCTCCCACCGGGGCGGCCCGTGCCACGTCTACGGCATCGACGTCGGCTCGCGCGGGCTGGCGATGCTCGAGGACCTGCCGCACGTCGGCAGCATCATCCCCGGCTCGGATCACGAGCGGATCGTCCGGCTGCTCACCTGGCTTCGTCAGGTCGTCGACGAGCGCTCGGGGCGCTATGCCGCCGTCAACGCCGCGACGATCACCGACTACCGCCGCCTCGCGGGGCAGCCGGACGAGACCCGGATCCTGCTGCTCGTCGACGGCATCGCGGCGTTCCGGTCCGCCTACGAGACGGCCGACCGCCTCAAGTACATCGACCTGCTGACCGCCATCGCCAGCGAGGGGCGCCCCGTCGGCGTGCACGTGGTGATGTCGGCGGAGATCCGCACCGGCCTCACGACCGCGATGTCCTCTGCCGTCCAGCGCCGGGTCGTGCTGCGTATGGCGACCCCCGACGACTACGCGATGCTCGGCGTCGCCAACGACGTCCTCGACGAGACGACGCCGGCCGGGCGGGGTATCGACGGCGAACGCCAGATCCAGGTGGCCGTCCTCGGCGAGAAGGCCGACGCGCTCAGCCAGGCCGAGCAGGTCCGTGCGCTCGCCGCGGCGATGCGTGACGCCGGTGTCGCAGCGGCGCCGCCGATCATCAGCCTGCAGACCGAGGTCGCCCTCGCAGACCTTCCGGTCCCCGGCCACGGTCTGGTCACCCTCGGTCTCGCCGGCGACACGCTGGCACCGGCCGACGTCGACCCGTCGGGAGCCTTCCTTCTCATCGGTCCTCCGGGCAGCGGCCGCTCGACGGCACTCGCGGCGCTCGTCGCGTCCATGCGGCGTACCCACCCGGGAGCGGAGCTCCACTGGTTCGGCCCGCGTCGCTCCGCGCTCGCGGGACAGCCGTTCTGGGCCTCGTCGTCGACGACCGTCGAGGACACCGTCCGCAACGCCACCGAGCTGACCGCGCGGCTCCACGCGCGTGAGGCCGGCGCGCCGCCGGTGATGGTGGTCGTCGAGGCGGCGGGTGACTTCGTCAACACGCCTGCCGACGCGGCGTTCCAGCAGCTGGTGAAGGCCTGCGTGGCGGAGGAGCAGTGGTTCATCGCCGAAGGCGAGGTGAGCACCGTCAAGACCGGCATGGGCTTCCTCGGCCTGGTCAAGAGCGCCCGACGTGGCCTGGCGCTGCAGCCGGACCAGGAGAGCGGCGCGGGCATGTTCAACACCGCGTTCCCGCGCATCAACCGCAACGACTTCCCGGTCGGACGAGGCCTCCTCGTCGGGTCGGGTCGCTCATCGATGGTGCAGGTCGCCCGCTCCTCGTGAGTGGGTAGTTCTGCCCATCGACTGCACATCGCAACGAAATTAGATTGCTCGGCATTGGGGGACCGCCCCCACCAAGGAAGGGAACAGATCCATGAGCATGATGGGAATGGACGTCGAGGTCATCCGTGGCGTCGCACAGCAGCTGACCGCCCAGGCGGACGAGATCCAGACCGTGATCACCGCCGTCGACGCGCAGATCGCCGACGCGGACACCAACTGGGACGGTGACGACGCGACCGCGTTCATCGACCAGTGGCGCAACGCCCAGAAGCCGGGTCTGACCCAGGCCGAGGACGCCCTCCGCCAGCTCGCCACCAAGGCGACCACGCAGGCGGACCAGCAGGAGCAGACCTCCGCCAGCTGACCGGCGGCCCCCACACCATCTCTCGGGTCCCCGCTGACCCGCCCTCGGAAGGAGCAGCACCATGGCTTTCACCGGTATGAACATCGAGGCGATCCGTAGCGTCGCCACGCAGCTCACCCAGCAGTCCGACGCCCTCAACAACGTCGTCTCCGTCGTCGACGGCCAGATCCAGACGGCCGAGCAGAACTGGCACGGCGCCGACGCGACGGCGTTCGCCGACGAGTGGAACAGCGCCCACAAGGCGGCGCTGCAGCAGGCGGCCACCGCCATCGGCCAGATGGCCACCGACGCCACGAACCAGGCCGCGGCGCAGGAGAGCACCTCCAACGCCTGACCGGCTGCCGGGCCGGGCCTCATCGGGGCCCGGCCCGTTGTCCATTTCCGCCCGCCCACCCTGAGGAGGTACGCCGATGGCCGCGTTCGTCGGCATGGATCCCGGCGCGATGCGCCGCGTCGCTGCACAGCTCCTCAGCCTCGCCGACCGCCTCGACACCGTCGTCACCACGGTCCAGCGGACAGTCGACGATGCCGTGGCGGCGTGGGAGGGCCAGGACGGGCAGGACTTCGTGAGCGCGCGGGGAGGGCAGCACCGGGTGCTGCTGACCCAGTCGGCCGCCGCGCTGCAGCAGATGGCTGCGGATGCGGCCGAGCAGGCCGATGCGCAGGACACCGCCAGCTCGGCGACCGGCGGAGGACCGTTCATGGGCCCGGTGGTGCCACCCGGCGCCGTTCCTCCCGGTGGGACCACGCCGGCCACCCCGCCCGCGGGCGGCACTCCGCAGCAGAACGCCGACTGGTGGCGCTCCCTCACGCCCGCGCAGCAGGCGGCGATCATCGCCGAGCACCCTGAGCTGGTGGGCAACCTGGACGGCGTCCCCGGATGGGCACGTGACCAGGCGAACCGCGCGTTGCTTCCCCAGTACCGCGCCGAGCTCGAGGAGCAGCTGGCCACAGCGACCGGCGACGAGCGGCAGATCATCCAGGACAAGCTCGACGGGCTCGACAAGGTGGAGCAGGTGCTGGCGCTCGGCGGCCGGCAGCTGCTCACCCTGGACATCACCCGCCCCGAGCAGCTCCTCGCGGCGGTGGCGCAGGGTGACATCGACACGGCCGACCACGTCGCGGTCTTCACGCCCGGCCTCACCACCACCGTGAAGGATTCGCTGGGCGGCTACGACCGCGACATGGCGGAGCTTCGCGCGGTGATGGGCGACGAGCTGGCCGCATCGGGCCGCGGAGACGAGACCACGGCGACGGTGGCCTGGCTGGGCTACGAGGCGCCGCAGGTCAACGGGGAGGTCTTTGACCTGGTCGGTAGCGACCTCGACCGCAGCGTTGCCAGTGCCGACCTGGCCAAGCGCGGAGGCGATGACCTGGCGTCGTTCTACAACGGCATCAACGCCATCCACGGCGGAGCCGACAACGTGCACCTGACGGCGCTCGGTCACTCCTATGGCTCGACGACGACGGGCTACGCGCTGCAGCACGGCACGGGTGTCGACGACGCTGTCTTCTTCGGCTCGCCGGGTCTGGGCACGTCGCAGCTCTCCGACCTGCACCTCGCCGAGGGACATGCGTTCAACATGGAGACCTCGAGCGATCCCGTGGGCGATCTCGCACGTTTCCACGGCGACCCTGACATGATCCGCGGCCTCGATCGGCTCTCCACCGGGTCGTCCGAAGTGGACGGGCAGGAGCTCAGCCGCTCGGGCGGTCACAGCGAGTACCTCGTCAACCACTCGACCAGCCAGCACAACATGGCCGTCATTGCGACGGGCAGTGACCACGACCGCCTGGTGCAGACCGGCGAGTTCGACCCCGCCGTGGTCTCGCCACTGCTGAGCACGACCCTGCTCGTCGGCGAGGCGGGGCTCGACAAGGTCAACGAGGGTGCTGACTGGGTGGGGGACCGCGCCGGCGACGTCGTCGACGGCGGAAAGAAGCTGTACAACAAGGTGTTCGGTGACTGATGCGCATGATGCGAATGGCGACGGCGGTGCTGTTGGCGGTAGCCCTGTCCGCCTGCGGAACGAACAAGAACGACCAAGGAGACTCGATGGACGCGACGCGGAACATCACGCAGGCCGTGGCTGACTACGACGCCTTTGCCCAGCGCCTCATCGACCGGCTCGCGGAGAAGTTCGGCCCGCGCGACTGGACGACGTCGGACGAGCCGGCCACGCGCGCGCTCTGCGGGGTCGACGACTCCGGCGTCGAGGTGATGCTTCCCCGCCGCACCTTCGCGGGCGCGTACGCCGCGGCCGACCGCGACGCCGTGCGTGACCTCGTGGTCGCCGTGGGCAAGGAGGCCGGGTTCGCAGAGCCCGATCTCGTCGTTGAGAAGCCCGACTACCTCAAGATCGTCGGCGAGGACGCGCATGGCGGTCGATACACCTTCACCAGCTCGGTCAACACCGTCCTCTCGACCTGGACCGGCTGCCATCCGGCCAGCTGACCCGCAACGAACGAAGGCCCGCCACTCCCTCAGGGAGCGGCGGGCCTTCGTCGTACGGAGAGAAGGATCAGCCGAAGTGGCAGACGTAGTGCAGGGTCTCGGTGACCTCGATGTCGAACGACGAGTCGCCGGGCACGTCGAAGGACTGGCCGCCGGCGTAGTCGGCCCACTCCTCGGAGCCGGCCAGGCGGACGCGGCAGGCGCCCGCGAGGAGCTCCATGATCTCCGGAGCACCGGTGGTGAAGAGGAGGGTCGAGGGCAGGATGACGCCGACGGACTTCTTGGTGCCGTCCTCCAGCACGATGCTGTGGGAGACGCACTTGCCGTCGAAGTAGACGTTGGCCTGCTTGGTCACGGAGACGTTGTCGAACTGGGTCACGGCGTCATCCTAGGGGCGTCAGTGGACCGAGTCCGGCGACGGCAGGGCGTCGATCGTGTTCTCCGCCTTGTACGCGGCGTAGTCGTCGTTCGAGATCGCCTTGAAGAGCGCGGTGGTCTGGGCGATGTCGAGCGTGACCGTCGAGGCAGCGCCGACCATGGCTGTGCCGTGCGTCGGCGCCGTCAGGTACGAGACCTGGCCGCCACGCGACTTCGCGATGTCGATGGCCAGACCACGGATGGTGCCCGTGGTCAGGTTGTCGTCGACCGCGATCAGTCCGCCGAGGTTGTGCACCAGGCGGGTCAGCTTGATCGGGTTGAGCAGCGTGCCGTTGTCCTTCAGCTTCGCCACGATCGCGCGCAGGAAGTTCTGCTGGCGGCGGATGCGGTCGAAGTCGCCACCCGGCAGCGTCTTGCGGACGCGCACGTAGGCGAGCGCCTCCTCGCCCTTGATCGTCTCCGGCGACCCGTCGATCGAAACCGTCACGCCGCCGAGCGCGTTGGTGACGCCCTTGAAGCCGTCGAAGTCGACGATGGCGATGTGGTCGATGAAGACGTTGAAGTCCTCCTCGAGCGTCTGCGTCAGGAGCGACGGACCGCCGTACGAGAAGGCTGCGTTGAGCTTCTGCGTGCCGTAGCCGGGGATCGGCACCCACGAGTCGCGGGGGAGGGAGACCAGCTGGCTCGTCTTCCGGTCGGCGGAGAGGTGCCAGACCATCATCGTGTCGCTGCGCATGCGGCCCGGGGTCCAGTGGCCGCTCGCGAGCATGTCGCGGACGTCCGCACCGTGGCCGTCGTCGGCGCCGATGAGCAGGATGTTCATGCCGTCGCCCTTGACCCGGTCAGGTCGGTCCGGACGCTCGAGGCTCGGCACGTGGAAGTGCGGGATGTTGCCGACCTGCTGGTTCAGGTAGATGACCCACCCGGTGGTCACCAGCAGGAGCAGCGCGATCAGGCCGCCCAGGGCGGACATCGCCTTGTGGCGTCGGAGGAACGACATCTCAGGCCTTCGCCTTCGGGGCCTTCGGCTCCTTGGGGCTCTTTGCCTTGACCGGCTTGTCGCCCTTGCGCTTGCCGCCCTCGGGCGCCTCCGGGGCGTAGCCGTAGCCGTATCCATACCCGTAGCCGTAGCCGGCGCCGCCCTTGGCGGGCACGCGGTTGAAGACGACACCAAGCGGCGCGGCGCCGATCTGGGTCAGTCGCTCGCACGCCCCACGGACCTGCTCGCGGGTGGTCTTGCCGTGACGGATCACGAGCACCGCACCGTCGGTCTTCGAGGCCAGCAGCGCGGCATCGGTGACCGGCAGGAGCGGCGGAGCGTCGAAGATGACGATGTCGTACGTCGTCCGCAGCTTGGCGATCAGGTCGGTCATCGACTGGCTCTGGAGGAGCTCCGCCGGGTTCGGCGGGACCGCGCCAGCGGCCATGACGTGCAGGCCCGACTCGTGCTCCTGGATCGCCTCCGTGGCGCTGAGCTGCCCGAGGAGGACCGTCGTCAGGCCGACGGCCGTGTCGACACCGAGGATGGCGCCAGCGCGCGGGCGGCGCAGGTCGGCGTCGACCAGGAGGACCTTCTTGCCGGCGGTGGCGAGGCTGATCGCGATGTTCGTCGAGGTCGAGGACTTGCCCTCGCCCGGCACGGCGCTCGAGACGACGAACGCCTTGTCGGCGGCATCGACGTCGACGAACTGGAGGTTGGTGCGCAGCACCCGGAACGACTCGACCCGCGGGTGGTGCGGGCTGAGCATGCTGACCAGGGGCTCCTTGGCGACCGCGGGGTCGTTGTGGATCCAGCCGAGCACGGGAGCGGGCGTGATCGCCTCGATGTCGTCGGAGGTCTTCAGGCTGGTGTCGAGCAGCTCGCGGACGGCGGCCATGCCGAAGCCGAGCATCAGGCCGAGCACCGTGCCCATGAGCAGCGTGCGCAGGACGTTGGGGGAGACGGGCGCGGAGGGCTGGTTCGCCGACTCCACGGTGGTCGCCTTGAGGACCGGCTTGGCCTTCCCCGGCGGGGTCTCGAGGTCCGCCACGAGGCCGGCCAGGTGGTCGGCGTACGACGCGGCGATCTTCTGCGCGAGCGCCGGGTCGGAGTCGGTCACCGTGATCAGGAGGAGCACGGTCTCCGGCACGGCGCGTGCCTTGACCTTGCGGGCCAGCTGGCCCGGCGCCAGGGGCAGGTCGAGATCGCTGATGACCTCGGCCGCCAGGTCGCGGCCGTTGGCCAGGTCGGCGTACGACGCAACGCGCTGCATCGAGAACATGCCGCCCTGGTTGGCGGTGGCGCTGTCGCTCGACTGGGTCGAGATGAAGATCTGGGTCTGCGACTGGTACTGCGGCGTCGCGCGCAAGATGAAGATCTCGGAGATCGCGACGGCGACGATCAAGCCGAGGGCGACCCACCGCCAGCGGCGGCGGAAAACGTGCAGGTAGTCGCGGAGCTCCACGGTGTTGTCTTCCTTCCCCCATGTCTGGGCAACCCGAGATGTCTCGGCAACCCGAGCAGCCTAGGCCATGACCCGGAATGGAGAGCATTCCTTCCCGTCCATATGCGCTCGTCAAGGTTGTTCGATACATTCAGCCGCATCATGGGGGATAACAAGCAGGCCAGACTCGGAGGGCACGTGGTTGTCGCGCTGAGGCGGTTCAGGGTCCAGATCTTGCTGGGCTTCGACATCGTCGCCATCTTCGCTGCCTATGGCCTGATGGCCTGGCTGCGCTACGAGTCGGCCCGACCCGACGTGCCCTGGGCCTGGGTCCTCGGCCTCGCGGCCGTCGTCGCGGGGGTGTATCTCCTCCTCGGCTTCGCCTTCAAGACCTACCTCGGACGCGTCGCCGTCGCGACGGTCGAGGAGACGCTCTTCATCGGTTTCGGCGCCTTCCTCGGCGTCGTCTGCGCGCAGCTGGTCAACACCTTCGGCCACGGCGCGAGCGTCGCACGGTCGGTGCCGCTCGCGGCCGGTTGCCTCTCGCTGGCCCTGATGCTCACGGGTCGCGCCCTCTGGCGTCGCCTGGCCGAGCGCATCGGCTACGTGGAGCCGTCTGCCGACAGCAAGCGTGCCGTCATCGTCGGTGCAGGCGAGACGGCCGAGGCGCTGGTCCGCTCGATCTGGTCCACGCCGGGGTCGCCGTTCGTGCCGGTCGCGCTCCTCGACGACGACCGCTGGAAGCGTCACCGCCGGATCGAGGGCGTGCCCGTCGCCGGCCGCGTGATGGACCTCGAGTCCGTCGTACGCCGGGAGCGCGCCGAGGTCGTCATCGTGGCGATCCACAACGCCTCCAACGACTTCCTCGCCCGCATCGATGAGGCCGCCGAGGCCGCCGGTGCCGAGGTCAAGGTCGTGCCGTCCGTCGCGGAGATGTTCGACGAGGAAGTCACCATCCGCGACGTCCGTGACATCAACATGGCCGACATCCTGGGCCGCAAGCCGATCGAGACCGACGTCGCCGAGATCGCGCACATCATCAAGGGCAAGCGCGTCCTGGTGACCGGTGCCGGTGGCTCGATCGGGTCGGAGCTCTGTCGCCAGATCGCGCGCTGGGAGCCGGCCGAGCTGATGATGCTCGATCGCGACGAGTCCGCACTGCACGGCGTCCAGCTGACGCTGTCGGGCCACGGGCTGCTGCACACCGACGAGGTGATCCTCTCCGACATCCGCGACAGCGCTGCGCTCAACCGGATCTTCGACGAGCGCCGCCCCGAGGTGGTCTTCCACGCCGCGGCGCTGAAGCACCTGCCGATGCTCGAGCAGTACCCCCTCGAGGGTTTCAAGACCAACGTGCTCGGCACCCTCAACGTCCTCGAGGCCGCGCGCCGTGTCGGTGTCGAGCGCTTCGTCAACATCTCCACCGACAAGGCAGCGGACCCGACCTCGATCCTGGGTCTGTCGAAGCGTGTGGCCGAGCGGATCACCGCCGGCTACGCGCGCCGCTCGGACGGCATCTACCTCTCGGTCCGCTTCGGCAACGTCCTCGGCAGCCGCGGCTCGGTCCTCACCGCCTGGACGGCCCAGATCGCCGCCGGTGGCCCGCTGACCGTCACGGACAAGGACGTCACGCGCTACTTCATGACGATCGCCGAGGCGTGCCAGCTGGTGCTCCAGGCGGGCGCGATCGGTTCCGCTGGTGAGGCGCTGATCCTCGACATGGGCGAGCCGGTCCGTCTGGACGACGTCGCGCGGGCGCTCATCGCGAAGTCGGGCAAGCCCATCGACATCATCTACACCGGCCTGCGCGAGGGCGAGAAGATGGACGAGATCCTGATCGCCCACGACGAGGGCGACAACCGCCCGCACCACCACCTGATCACCCACGTGGCCGTGCCGCCGCTGGTCGACGGCGTCGTGCTGGAGGTGCCTGAGCGGGCTAGCTTCGGCGAGGCCCGCGACTTGCTGGCCCTGTGGTGCACGACCGGTGACACGGCCACGCTGGCCATCGACATGGCCGCGGTCGACGCCGCGCCGCGCGCCTGACCCGAGCGAGGAATCCCAGATGATCACCAACGACAGCGTTGTGCTCGTGACCGGTGGCACCGGCTCGTTCGGCTCCACCATGGTCACCCGCCTGCTCGACGGCGGGGTCGGAGAGATCCGCATCCTCAGCCGCGACGAGCTCAAGCAGCACGAGATGCGCACGCGCATCGGCGACGACCGGGTCAAGTTCCACATCGGCGACGTGCGGGACTTCGACAGCGTCGACCGCGCCATGCGCGGCGTCGACCTGGTCTTCCACGCGGCCGCCCTCAAGCAGGTGCCGTCGTGCGAGTTCTTCCCGATGGAGGCCGTCAAGACCAACGTCATGGGCAGCTCGAACGTCATCGAGTCGGCCCACGCCAACGGGGTCGGCTCCGTTGTCTGCCTGGGCACCGACAAGGCGGTCTACCCGGTCAACGCCATGGGCATGTCCAAGGCGATGATGGAGAAGACCGCCCAGGCCTTCGCCCGCAACAACCCGGGCTCGAAGACCGTCGTCTCCACGGTGCGCTACGGCAACGTCATGTGCTCGCGGGGGTCGGTCATCCCGCTCTTCGTCGAGCAGCTGCGCGCGGGCAACCCGCTGACGCTGACCGATCCCGACATGACCCGCTTCCTGATGTCGCTCGAGGAGGCCGTCCTCCTCGTGGAGCATGCGTTCGCGCACGCGCAGCCGGGTGACCTCTTCGTCCGCAAGGCGCCCGCCTCCACCGTCGAGGTGCTCGCGAAGGCCGTCGCCGAGGCGGTCGGCGTCGAGGCCGACCTGCAGGTCATCGGCACCCGTCACGGCGAGAAGCTCTACGAGACGCTGGCGACGCGCGAGGAGCTCGCCCGTGCCGAGGACCAGGGTGACTTCTACCGGGTGCCCGTCGACGGTCGCGACCTCAACTACGGCAAGTACTTCGACGAGGGCGACGTCGCGGAGAGCGCCCTCGACGACTACCACTCCCACAACACCGAGCGGCTCGATGTCGCCGGCGTGAAGGAGCTGCTGCTCGGCCTCCCGGCGTTCCGCAAGCTGCTCGACGCCACGCCCGTCTCGTGACGGGACAGCGCCCGGCCCGGGTGCTGGCGGTCCACCGCTACTACTGGCCGGACACTCCGCCGTACGCCTCCCTGCTCCGGGAGATCGTGCGTCGCTGGAGCGACGCCGGCCACGACGTCGACGTGCTGTCGACCCAGCCGTCGTACAAGCCGGAGCTGGCCATCCCGCACCGCCCGAAGGTGGAGAACGCCGACGGCGTGACCGTTCGCCGGCTCGACCTGCCGCCGGACCGCTCGGGCATCGTCGCGCGGCTGCTCAACATGGTCCGCTTCCCGCTCGCGGTGATGCTGCGGGTGCTGGTCGGCCGGGGCTACGACGTGGTGATGTGCTCGACGGCTCCGCCGGTGGTGCTGGCGTACGCGACCTCGCTCGCGGCCCGGCTGCGGCGTGCGTCGTTCGTCTATCACTGCATGGACATCCACCCGGAGATCGGCGCGCTCTCGGGGGAGTTCCGCGCGAAGCCGGTCTTTGCGCTGCTGCGTGCGCTCGACCGGGCCACCTGCCGTCGGGCGGCCGCCATCGTGGTGCTGAGCACCGACATGCGCGATGCGCTGCTGGCGCGTGACCCGGGTCTGCACGACCGCATCGTCGTGCTCAACAACTTCGACCTCCCGACGTACGCCGACGGGGCCGAGGTCGCCTCGCCCCTGCCGCGCACGGACCGCACGCGGCTCGTGTTCACCGGCAACCTGGGCCGCTTCCAGGGCCTCGAGGCGCTCGCCGGCGCCGTGCTCGCCGAGCGCCCCGGTCTGGAGCGGCTCGAGCTCGTCCTCATGGGGGAGGGTGCCGCCAAGGCGGCGGTCGAGCAGCTCGTCGCCGCGGCCCCCGAGGCGACCCGCGACCGCGTCCAGCTCCTCCCGCACGGCTCCGCCGCGTCGGCCCGGGCGCTCGTTGCCGAGGCCGACTTCGGGGTGGTCAGCCTGACCCCGGAGATCATCCGCTACGCCTACCCGTCGAAGACGGCGACGTACCTCGCCGAGAGCACGCCGATCGTCGCCCTCGTGGAGACCGACAGCGAGCTCGCCACGGCAGCCGTCGCCGGTGGCTATGGCTTCGCGGTCGCGCCCGATGACGAGGCCGGCCTCGCCACGGTCCTGGACCGCGTCGCCTCTCTCGACGGCGCCGCCCGTGACGCCCTCGCTGCCTCCGCCCGCGAGGCGTGGCAGGCCGGCTTCTCGGCCGACACCCAGCTCGACCGGTGGGAGGATCTCCTCCGCCGCCTGCTCAACGATCGTGAGGACTCATGAAGCACCCGGTGATCATCATCGGCTCGCCGCGCTCGGGCACCAACATCCTGCGCGACGTGCTGACGAGCGTGCCCGGCTACGCGACCTGGCCTTGCGACGAGATCAACCTGATCTGGCGCCACGGCAACCGTGCGTACGCCTCGGACGAGTTCACGCCCGACATGGCGACGCCCGAGATCGGCCGCTTCGTGGGCAAGCACTTCGCCCGGATCGCGCGGACGTACGACGTGCCCACCGTCGTCGAGAAGACCTGCGCCAACTCGCTGCGCGTCGGGTTCATCGACGCCGTCGTGCCGACCGCGCGCTACCTCTTCATCCACCGTGACGGCATGGACGTCGCGGCCTCGGCGATGCAGCGCTGGCACGCGCCGTTCGACTTCGGCTACACCAAGGCCAAGGTGAAGTTCGTGCCGCCCAGCGACCTGCCGTACTACGGCACCCGCTTCGTCGCGAACCGGCTGAAGGTGCGTGGCCACGATGCCGACGGCGGTCAGCAGACCAACGCCTGGTGGGGCCCGAAGCTCGACGGCCAGGCGGAGCTCCAGGCCACGCACACGATGGACGAGCTCTGCGCGCTGCAGTGGCAGCGCTGCGTCGACAACTCCGAGCGCGACTTCGCGCAGATCGACCCGTCGCGCGTGCACCGGCTGACGTACGAGGAGTTCGTGCAGACCCCTGCGGAGCACCTCGGCGCCATCCTCGACTTCCTCGGCACGCCGCAGGACGTCGACCCGGCCTGGGTCGCCGACGTCAAGGCCAGCAGCGTCGGCAAGGGCCGCGCCTCGCTCGGCGAGGCACGCGTCGCCCGCCTGACGGAGCTGGTCCGTCCGAGCCTGGAGCGCTACGGGTATGCCTGATCCGCGCGGCCTGTCGACGCGACAGCGAGCCACCAAGCGGGCCTTCGACCTGGTGGTCGGGGGAGTCCTGCTGGTGCTGACGGCTCCGCTCATGGCGGTCGCCGTCGTCGCTGCGCGCCTCGACACCCGTGCGAGCGGCATCTTCCGGCAGCAGCGCGTGGGGCAGGACGGTCACCTCTTCGAGGTGATGAAGATCCGCACGATGCGCTCCTCGTCGACGCACACCACGACGGTGACCACCGCGAACGACGCCCGGATCACGCGCCTCGGTGCGGTCTTCCGCAAGCTGAAGATCGACGAGCTGCCCAACCTGGTCAACGTCGTGCGCGGCGAGATGAGCCTGGTCGGTCCGCGCCCGGACGTGCCCGGCTACGCGGATGCGCTGGAGGGTGGCGACCGGGTCGTCCTGACGGTCAAGCCCGGCATCACCGGCCCGGCATCCGTGGCCTTCCGCCACGAGGAGGACCTCCTCGCGTCGTCCGCCGATCCTGAACTGTTCAACCGCGAGGTGATCTGGCCCGAGAAGGTCCGGATCAACCGCGACTACGTCGAGAACTGGTCACTGATGAGTGACGTACGCTGCCTGGTCGACACGGTCCGCAGCGTCCTGGCCACGGAGGAGTCCCCCGCATGACCCGGATCCTGATGTCCCCGCCCGACGTCGGTGCCCTCGAGGAGGAGTACCTCGTCCGCGCCCTGCGCTCGGGGTGGGTCGCGCCGACGGGCCCCGAGGTGACGGCGTTCGAGCACGAGATCGCGGCCCGCTGCGGTGTCGAGCACGCCGTCGCGATGTCCTCGGGCACGGCCGCGCTTCACCTCGCGATGGAGGGTGTCGGCGTGAAGCCGGGCGACGTCGTCATGGTGTCGTCGATGACGTTCGTCGCGTCGGCCAACGCCGTGGCCTACCTCGGTGCCCAGCCGGTCTTCGTGGACTCCGGAGCGGACGGCAACATCGACCCGCAGCTGCTCGACGAGGCGATCGTCGACCAGCGCGCCAAGGGCGCCCGCGTCGCTGCGGTCATGGCGGTCGACCTGCTCGGCCGGGTCGCCGACTTCGACGCGATCACCGCGGTGTGTGCGAAGCACGAGATCCCGCTCATCGAGGACGCCGCCGAGTCGCTCGGCGCGCACCGGGGCGGACGTCCGGGTGGCTCCTTCGGCGCTGCTGCCGCGGTGAGCTTCAACGGCAACAAGATCATGACCACCAGCGGCGGCGGCATGCTCGTCACGAAAGACGGGGAGCTGGCCGACCACGCCCGTTTCCTGTCGACGCAGGCGCGTGAGCCCGGTGCGTCGTACGAGCACAAGCACATCGGCTACAACTACCGGATGTCGAACCTGCTCGCGGCCGTCGGCCGGGCGCAGCTCGAGCGGCTGGACTCGATGATCGCCCGTCGTCGCGAGATCCGCGACGCCTACCGCGCGGTCGTCGCGGACGTGCCCGGCGTGGAGCTCTTCCAGGGCACCGACGACGCCGGCGACAACTGCTGGCTCACCGCGATCGAGATCGACCCCGAGGTGGCCGCGGTCAAGGCCGACGACGTGCTGGCCGGCCTGGAGTCGCGCGACATCGAGGGCCGCTACCTCTGGAACCCGATGCACAACCAGCCCGTGTACGCCGACGCTCCGGCGTACGTCAACGGGGTCTCGGACCGGCTCTTCCGCAACGGCGTGACGCTGCCCAGCGGATCGGTCCACGGCCCTGAGGTCATCGACCGCGTGGTCGCCGCCCTCACCGAGATCCTCGGAGGCCGCGCATGACGATCGCGATCACCGGAGCCCGGGGGTTCCTCGGCTGGCACACCGCGTGCCGGCTGCTCGCCACCCGTGGCGAGGAGGCCGTGCTGCTCGGCCGCGAGGAGTTCGCGGACCCGGCCCTCCTGGCCCGCAAACTGGCCGACGTCGACACCGTCATCCACATCGCCGGCGTCAACCGCGCCGAGACCGACGAGGAGATCGAGCAGGGCAACATCGCCCTCGCCGAGGCTCTCGCGACGGCGCTCGGTGACCGCCCGGTGCACGTCGTCTACGCGAGCACGGTGATGGTCGCGATGGACACGCCGTATGGCCGCGGCAAGACCCGCGCGGGCGAGATCCTGGGTGCACTCCCGGGCACGACCGCGACGGTGCTGATGCCCAACCTCTTCGGCGAGCACGGCCGGCCGGCGTACAACTCGTTCATCGCGACGTTCGCGCACGAGGTGGCTCACGGCCGTCAGCCGTCGGTGACGGGGGACCGGCAGATCCCGCTGCTGCACGCGCAGGACGCGGCCGAGGTGCTGATCGCGGCTGCGGAGAAGCGCCAGGACGACCTGATCACGCCCGAGGCGGAGCCGCACGGCATCTCCGAGGTGCTGGACCTGCTCAACGAGTTCCACACGACGTACGCCGCGACCGGTGACATCCCGGACGTGTCGACGAAGTTCCGCCTGGACCTCTTCAACACCTACCGCGCGGCGCTCTGGCCGCACGGCTACCCGATCCTGAAGCCGGTGCACGCCGACAACCGCGGCGAGCTGATCGAGACCGTCCGCTCGCACGGTGGGCAGGGACAGGCGTACGTCTCGTCGACCAAGCCCGGCCAGACCCGCGGCGAGCACTACCACCTGCGCAAGATCGAGCGCTTCGTGGTCTTCAAGGGCGAGGCCGAGATCAAGCTGCGCCGCCTCTTCCACGACGAGGTGCTGACCTTCCGGGTCAGCGGTGACCAGCCGGCGCACCTCGACATGCCCACGATGTGGGTGCACAACATCGTCAACGTCGGCGACACCGACGTCATCACCGCCTTCTGGGCGGACCAGCTGCTCGATCCGGTCAACCCGGACCAGTACCCCATGAAGGTCGTCCCGGAGGTCGCCCAGTGAAGGTCATGACCATCGTCGGCACGCGCCCGGAGATCATCCGGCTCGCGGCTGTCATCAAGCGCCTCGACGCGACGGTCGACCACGTCCTGGTCCACACCGGCCAGAACTACGACCACAACCTCAACCAGGTCTTCTTCGACGACCTCGGCCTGCGGGCACCCGACCACTACCTCGGCGTGGACACGTCCTCGCTCGGCGCGGTCCTCGGCGGCGTCCTCATCGAGACCGAGAAGGTCATCCTCGAGGAGAAGCCGGACGCCGTCCTCGTGCTCGGTGATACCAACTCCTGCATCGCCACGATCATGGCGAAGCGGATGCGGATCCCGACGTACCACTTGGAGGCGGGCAACCGCTGCTTCGACGAGAACGTCCCCGAGGAGACCAACCGTCGCCTCGTCGACCACGTCGCCGACTTCAACCTCGTCTACACCGAGCACGCGCGCCGCAACCTGCTGGCCGAGGGCCTGCACCCGCGCCGGATCATCATCACCGGCTCGCCGATGCGCGAGGTGCTCGACTCCCAGCGCGAGGCCATCGAAGCCTCCGACGTGCTGACGCGTCTCGGGCTGGCGGAGCAGGGCTACTTCCTGGTCTCCGCCCACCGCGAGGAGAACGTCGACAACCCCGCGCGCCTGCAGCAGCTGCTCGACTGCCTGCTCGCCGTCCACGAGAAGTGGAAGCTGCCGGTCGTCGTCTCCACGCACCCGCGCACCCGCAAGCGCCTGGAGGCGCTCGGTGCCGACCTCGGCTCGGCCGACATCCGGTGGATGGAGCCCTTCGGCTTCCACGACTACAACAAGCTGCAAGTCGCTTCGGCCTGTGTGCTGTCGGACTCCGGCACGATCTCGGAGGAGTCCTCCATCCTGGGCTTCCCGGCGATCACCCTGCGCGACTCGATCGAGCGCCCGGAGGCGCTGGACGCCGGCGCGATCATCATGACCGGCCTCGACGCAGCGAACGTCGTCTCCGCCGTCGCCGTCGCGATGGAGGGGGAGTCGGTGCCGATCCCGGCCGGCTACGAGGTCGACAACACCTCGCAGCGCACGGTGAAGTTCATACTCTCCACCGCTTCGCGGCATCACCAGTGGGCG
The DNA here is from genome assembly GCF_004337475.1 of Nocardioides jejuensis. Lineage (GTDB taxonomy): Bacteria > Actinomycetota > Actinomycetes > Propionibacteriales > Nocardioidaceae > Nocardioides > Nocardioides jejuensis. Next base: position 90,647 of record NZ_SJZJ01000005.1, read on the forward strand.
GGCATCCGGCGATGAAGAGACTGGTCATCATCGGCGCCGGCGGTCACGGGCGCGAGGCGCTCGACATCGTGCAGGCGATCAACGCCGTGGAGCCGACGTACGACTTCCTCGGGTTCCTCGACGACGGTCGGACCGCGGGAGAGACGGCTGCGCCACACGATGCTCCGATCCTCGGTGGTGTCGACCTCTTGCGCAGCCTCGACGCGGCCTATGTCGCCGCCATCGGTGCCCCCGCAGTGCGGCGTCGGATCGTGGCCCAGCTCGACGGCATCGAGGCCGCGAGCCTGATTCACCCCGAGGCCAGCATCGGCAGTCACGTGACCTACGGTCCGGGTCTGATCATGGCAGCGGGCGCTCGCCTGACCCACGCCATCGAGCTTGGCTCGCACGTCCACCTCAACGTCGACTCGAGCATCTCTCATGACTGCCGCGTCGGCTCATTCGTCACGATCACTCCCGGTGCCCGCCTCAGTGGAGGTGTCGTGATCGGCGACGGCGTCTGGTTCGGCATCAACGCGTGTGCGATCCAGGGGGTCCGCATCGGTGCGGACACGACGGTGGGAGCCGGGGCCGCGGTCATCAGTGACCTTCCCGCCGGCTGCACGGCGGTCGGCGTTCCCGCTCATCCAGTCGAGGAGTCCGCGCGATGAAGGACACGACCAAGCGTCGGGTCGACGAGCAGTTGCGCCGGGTCTCGGCGCGCGTCACCAAGGGCATTGCCGCGCGCTCGGGAGTGCACTACGGGATGTATCTCGCGTCCGGGTACCCGAAGTCAGGCACGTCCTGGCTCGGCCAGCTCATGGGCACCTACCTCGACCTGCCGCACCCGCAGAACTACTCGATGCCGATTGCCATGGCGTCCGTGCTCCAGAACCACTGGCTGTACGACGAGCGGTTCCCGAAGTCGGCGTACGTCTGCCGCGACGGACGCGACATCCTCGTGTCGCTGTACTTCTACCAGATGCGATCGATCACCCAGCCGCGCCACCCGCGTCAGGCCGCCCGCCTCGACGAGCGCTTCAAGCGCTACCTCGGTGCGAACTACGACCCGAACGACGTGGCCGCGAACATCGGACGTTTCGTCGAGGCAGAGTTCGTCGACCCGGTCGCCGTGCGCGGCGTCTCCTGGGGCGATCACGTCCGGTCGTGGTGCGCCGAGGACCACTCCAACGTCGTCGTCACGCGTTACGAGGACCTGCTCGGTGATCCGCAGGCCGAGTTCGGTCGGCTGATGGCCGGCCTGACCGGCGCCCCGGCCGATGAGGCTCGCGTGCAGCGCGCGCTGAGCGCCCACGACTTCGCCGGCAGTGGCCGGAAGCCGGGGCAGGAGGATCGCTCCAGCTTCATGCGCAAGGGCATCAGCGGCGACTGGCGCAACCACTTCACCTCGCACGCCGCTCAGGCCTTCGAGGAGCATGCCGGTGCGATGCTGCGTCGCCTCGGCTACGAGGAAGACACGTCGTGGCATCTGCACCTGGAGGCATGAGGAAGGCCGCGCCGCGGCCCGGCAGCTTGCGCCGGAACCTCCTGGCCAACCTCGTCGGCATCGCGGCGTACAACCTCGGGCAGTGGTTGCTGCTCGTGGTCCTGGCCCGCATGACCGGTACGGGGGACGTCGGCCGCTTCGCGCTCGCGCTGGCGATCAGCGCGCCGGTGTACCTGGCGGTCGGGCTCAACCTGCGGATGGTCCGGGCAACTGACGCCCGCCGCGAGTGGCGTCCCGAGCAGTACGGCCGGCTGCGGATCGTGCTCAACGCGGTCTCGCTGGCCGTCGTCATGGCCATCGGTCTGGGCCTGCACATGTCGACGGCGGACCTGATGCTGCTCGGCGTCGTCAGCATCTCGAAGGCCGTCGAGGCGACGAGCCAGGTCCTGTACGGCTTCTTCACGTTGCGTGAGCGCCTCGACCTCGTGTCGCGGAGCCTGGTCCTGCGCGCCGTGCTCGGACTGGCGTCGTTCAGCGGCGCGCTGGTGGCGGGCCTCGGCGTGACGGCAGCGGCGGCTGGGCTGGCCGGTGCCTGGTTCGTCGTCTACCTGTTCCATGACCGTCCGGAGTACCAGCGCGCGCTGGCGACGGACGCGGACTACATGGCGGCCCAGGGCCTGGTGGCTGGAGAGTCCAGTGCGACCAGCCGGCTGGCGCGGCGCGCCCTTCCGCTGGGGGTCGACGCTGGTGTTGGTTCCGTGGCGCTGAACGTGCCGCGGTACGGCGTCCAGCTCTCGCTGGGAGTCGACCACCTCGCGGTCTTCGCTTCGCTCGCGTACCTGGCCCAGGTGGTCTCGTTCATCACCGGCGCGTTCGGCGACGCCGTGCTGGGCCGTCTGGTCGTGCTGCACCACACCTCCAGTGCCAAGGCCTTCTGGCGGGTCCTCTTCGCGGTGCTCTTCTTCGGATGCGCCGTGACCGGCGCGGCCGTCGTCGGTGCGGCCCTTGTGGGGCGCCCGGTGATCGGCGCCCTCATGGGGCACGCCTACGTGGACCAGTCGGTCCTGCTCATCTTGTTGACGGGCGCGGGGATGGTGACGCTCCAGCGCTCGCTGGCGCGTGCCCTGTACGCGCGGCAGCGCTTCGTCGACGCCATGCTCGTCGACACGGCTGTCCTCATCGCCTCGCTCGGCTGGGCCGCGCTGCTCATCCCGCGGTGGGGCCTCGACGGGGCGGCGGCCGTGCTCGGGCTGTCATTCTTGGTCGGAACATTCGTGACCCTGGCCCTGCTGGGCCGATCGACACGGGTCCAGCAGGGGGAGTGACATGAAGGTCGGAATCCGGGTTTCGCCGCAGAGCAGTGGGGGCGGCGTCGTCTTCGTCGAGAACCTCACGCGGAGCCTTCGAGCGGACCCGCGGTGTTCTGAGGTCGCCGTCTTCGTCATGGGCGAGAGCACGCGCTATGACGCAGAGAACCAGATCGAGGTACCGGTTTCCGGTGGATCCATCAGCCGACGGCTCCGTGGCGACCGTGCCCTTGCGCGGACCGTTGCGGACCATCCGGTCGATGTCATCCTCTGTCCCGGCAACGAGATCTCCCAGGTGCCCGGTACGCCGTCCCTGTTGTGGCCCCTCACCGTCGCTCCCTTCGAGGAGCCTGCGATGCGGCAGCTCGGTCGCAGTGCGAAGACCACCCTGCGCTGGAAGGTCCTGCGCAAGGCTCTGGGCGCAGCGGTCAGCAAGTCGGATGCACTGATCTTCTCCTCGCACTACACGCGGGGCCTCTACTCGAGTCACTTCCCGGCCCTGCGTGAGCGTCCGTCGGTCGTGGTGCCGCCTCCGCCGTCGCTGACGCCGGACGCCGCCGATGTCCCGACGCCCGATCTGCCGGACGACTACATCCTGTACGTCAGCCACATGTACCCGTACAAGATGGTGCTCGAGATGATCCGCGGCTACGCGGAGGCGACCCGGCGAGGGGTGACGCACAAGCTGGTGATCGCCGGCCGCGCCACCAACGCGTCGTACGGGGCGGAGATCGAGCGGGTCATCGATGAGGAGGGCGTGGCTGACAAGATCGTCCTGCTCGGCTCCCTGCCCGCGGAGCGGCTGCCGTACCTCTACCGGCGAGCGACCCTCTTCCTGTTCCCGTCGATCTCCGAGAACGCCGGGTCCTTCGCGCTCCTCGATGCCTTCATCTTCGGCGTTCCCGTCCTGTCGTCCAGCTCGTCGTCGATGCCGGAGGCGTGCCGTGCGGGCGCAGCCTTCTTCGACCCCCGCGACATCGGCCAGCTGACCGAGGAACTGGTCCGCATCCTCGGAGACGAGGCGGAGCTGCGTTCCCTCGCCGCCAGGAGCGCCGCGCGCGGTCAGGAGCTTCGGTACTGGGACGCCGCGGCAGACCAGGTGCTCACCTTCTGCTCGTCGCTCGTGGCCGGGCGTCGCGCGTGACCACTGTCCTGGCGGGTCGCCGCAGCCAGCGCAGTCCCGGTGTCGAGGCGCGCTCGGAAACGGGTCCGATCCTCCCGGTCTCGCGCGCGGTCGCCGGCCCGCTCGTCGCGTTCTGGCTGGTCGCCACCGCGGCGGGGCTGGCCTGGTACCTGGGCAACGCCCAGGGGATCTTCTTCCTCACGGGCGCGGCCTCGTGCTTCGTTGTGACCCTGCCCCTCGTGGTGCTGAAGGACTACGACCTGATCACGCCGTGGACTGTCGTCGTGGCGGTCTCCTACCTGGCCTACGGCATTCGCGGCACCTTCATCTCGCTGGGCGTCGACGGCACCAGAACGCTGGAACAGCTGTACTTCCTGGGCCGGGCGCCCGAGGAGTTCGTCAATCCGTCCGGGATCTTCTTCGCGGGGATCTGCTCCCTCACGCTGGGATACGTGGTCACGGCGAGGCGTCGGCGCCGTTCGTCGCGGATCCTGCGGCTCGACGCGGTGCGAGGGCCCGTCTTCGTGCAGCTCGTCATCACGGCGTGCGCGCTGCTCGGGTTCGTCGGCTTCTACATGTTCGCCCGGTCGACCGGCGGATTCTCGTTGGCGAGTCTGAGCGCCAAGCGCACACTGGTCGGCGGCACGGAAGCGTCGGCGTCGTACGAGAGCCATGGCGGCTGGCGCTTCCTGCACGAGTTCGCGCTGATTGCCTTCTGGGTGCAGATCGCCGTCTACTCGGTCCGCAAGAAGTCGCACGGCGTGACCGACCTGCGCGGTTGGTGGGTCGCTGCACTCTTCCTCAACGCCGCGTCGCTGCCGATCTACGCGAGCACCCGGCAGGACATCGTCGTCATCGGGGCGTCCGGTCTGGCGATCAAGTACTGCCTGTCCCATCGAGGGGTCAGCAAGAAGTTCGTCTTCGGTTTTGCGGCGATCGTCGTCGTCCTCGTCGTCGCGATCTCGTCGCTGCGTTCGTCGCACACGGGAGACGTGCGTTCTGCGCAGGTGTCAGGCACCAACCTGCTTTCGGCGTTCGTCCTGACGCGGACGTTCGCGGACGTGCCGACGACCGGCCAGATCATCATGGCCGTTCCGGCCGAGATCCCCTTCGCCAACGGCGAGAGCATCACGGACTGGTTCTTCGCTCCGATTCCGCGGTCGATCTGGCCGTCCAAGCCGGTCATCTCGATGGGCCCGCTCATCGCCGAGGTCGTCTATCACATGCCCTCCAGCGGAGTTCCGCCCGGCGTGATCGCCGAGGGCTATCTCAACTTCGGCGTCGGCGGTGCACTGATCGTGCCGTTCCTCGCCGGTGCACTGCTCGGGCCGATCAGTCGCCGCTGGTCCGAGTACGCGCGGACCTCTCCGGGCGCTGCCGTCCTCCTGTCTGCGGTGGCCCTGCGGATGGGATCGGATCTGGGGACAAATGGTCTCGGCTATGCGATGTACCAGCTCGCCATCGGCCTCCTGCTCACCATTCCGGTGCTGATGCTGGTCTTCGGGCCTGCGCGCAAGGCCTGACCCTCAGCGCTGCACCTCCGCCAGCAGGTTGCCGGTCAGGACGTTCCGCTCGAGGCGCGGGTCCGCATCCCGGATCGTGATTCCGTACAGCTGGGGCGTTCCGGTCGCGGGGTTGCCCGACCGATTGCCGCTGAGGGTCACCCCGGTCGCCTTCTCCACCACGATGCCCGCGCGTGCCCAGTCCGGTGTCCGGTCTCCCCGGCCACGCACGCCGTTGCCGACGACCCGGTTGTCGAGCACCTGGACGTTGCGGACCCACCGTGACGTCGCCGACCCGACGGCGATGCCGCAGCTGCCGTTGCTGACGCAGGTGTTGTCCTCGATGACTCCGTCCGAGCACTGCTGCGCAACCGTGATCCCGACCTCGCCTCCGCCCTGAGCGAGGTTGCCGGTGACGCGGAAGTCCGAGCAGTGGTGCAGGGAGATCAAGTCGGCGGATCCAGGACGGAGGGGATCGAGGTAGTCAGTGCCTGGTCCGGTCACCCGGTTGTTGGTCACGGCTACATCGACTGTCGGCCGCGAGTCGAAGCCCGTGAACTGGATCGGTTGTCGGACGCGGCCGCCTGGCGCATGCGGCCGGACCGTGTTGTTGTCGACCCGGACAGACCGGGGAGCGCCGTCATGGGTGCCGGCGAACCAGATCGCGCGATCCCGCCAGCCAGCGAAGTGGTTGGCGGTGAGGGTGATGCCGTCAGCGGCGCCGATGAGCCGGAAACCGTTGCTGCCGCCCACGAGGGTGCATCCGTCAAGGGTCACGTTGCGGGTGCTGCCGCCGACATCGACGAGGGCGAGGGGTGGACGGTCGCCCGGGGCCTCGAGGGACACGTTCCGCAGGCTGACGCCGTCCGAACCCTGGCCGATCCGTACGCCTGCCGCACTGACGACGCCCCGGGTGCGGAGCGTCAGGTCGCTGAGCACAACGCCCGATCCCGAGAGGGCGATCCACAGGGGCGTCTGCCCCGACGCCAGGAGGGCCGGCCGACTCCTGTCGCCGGCCAGCGTGACTCCGCTCGGAATGGTCAGGTGCCGAACGACGTAGCCGGCTGGGCTTGCGGGCACCCGCACGGTCGTGTTGCCCGCGAGGCGTGCCGCATCGAGGGCGCGGCGAAATGCATCGGTGTCGTCATGGACGCCGTCGCCGCGACTTCCGAAGTCAGCGACGCTGATGGTCTGGCGCGGCTGCTGGGCGCATGCCCCGACGAGGGCTGTCACCACGCCGCCCGTCGACAGGACGAGTAGCGATCTGCGTGTGAGCAAGGACCCTCCGAGAGCTGAGGCGTGGTCGCCTAGCCAGCGTAGGTCTCACCCCGTGCGTTTCCACGGAGGTCGTTGCCGCTGAGCCCGATCTCCGTCGACTGGGTGGTGGAGATGCCGTAGAGCTGGCTCGTGGTCGGGTTGTCGGAGCCTGAACGGTTGTCCGCCACGGAGATCGTCTGTGCGTTCCTGAGGTAGAGGCCGGTGCGGGCTGAATCCGGGGTGGTGTCGTTCATTCCTGTGCGCCCGTTGTCGAGGCAGCGATTGCCACTGACGGAGATGTCGCGGACGTATGCCGACGTTCCGCTGCCGATGGCGATTCCTGCGCTGAAGTTTGCGAACGAGAGGTTGTCGGCGACCACCCCGTTGCACGACTGCTGCGCGACGGTGATGCCGACGTCGCCTCCGCCCGTGACGGTGTTGCCACGCACGGTGAAGGCGGTGCAGCGGTGCAGGGAGATCAGGTCCGCGGTGCCGGGGGTGGTCGTGTCGTTGTAGTCCGTGCCCGGGCCGGTCACGCGGTTGTTGGTGATGGTCACGTTCTGGATCAGCCGGCTGTCGACCCCGTTGATCTGGATCGGCTGGCGAACCGTGCCGCCCGGTGCGGGCGGCAGGATGGTGCAGCCATCGACGAGAAGCCCGTTCAGGGCATAGGTCGCGTCGCTCCTGATCCAGATCGCGCGGTCGAGCCATGCCTTGAACGTTGTCTGCTCGATGGTGGTGTCGACGGGGTCGTATCCGAGGCGTACGGCGGTGTAGCCGCTGAGCGTGCAGGCGCTGATGGCGAGGTTCTTCGTGCCCGGTCGGGTGTCGACCCCGGCCCGGGACGGCGTTCCCGCGCTGTTGGTGATCTCGGTGGAAACGATCGAGAGGCCGGTCGTCCCAGGTGACATCGTGATGACCGCGTCGCTGACGTCGCCGTGCGTGTCCAGGACGAGGTTGCGGACGGCGATGTTGCGGCCGTTGTCGGCCGTGATGAGCCAGCGCGTGACCGGCGCCGTGGGCACCAGGCGGGGGCGGGGGCCGTTTCCCACGAGCTCGACGTTGCTCGGGATGGTGAGGGGGCCGACGCGGTAGCACGACGACGAGGACGGGATCACGACCTCGACGATGTCGAGTCCAAGTGTGGACTGGACACGTTGGGCCGCGGCATCGATCGTCGCCTTGAACGCGGAGGTGCAGTCGGTGACTCCGTCGGCGACGGCTCCGTACTTCCGCACGTTGAACTGCGTCGGCGCTGCATGTGCTGGTCCGACCCTTGCCAGAACGACGGCGCCGCCGCATCCGAGAATGACGCTGCGGCGGGACACGGGATGAGGCCTCATGGGCGGTGCCCCCCATCACTGAAGTCCTGCACAGTGAGCGCACGCCCGAGAAAAGCTCCTCTGGCGCGAGTCTGGAGGCCGTGATCGGGCCGGAGCGTTGGAATCCGGGAAATGCTGGGGCGGCCCAGTTCACCCCCGGGACCAGATGGTCACGATCGGCCACGGGGGACGGAAGGTTGTCCTTCTCCCGGCTGGTGAGGCCGAGAGTGGTGGAGCGCTGACTAGGCGGAGTAGGTACTGCTTCTGGCATTCCCGTGCAGGTCGTTGCCGCTGATGGTGACCCCCGTCGATCGGGCGGTCGAGACCCCGTAGAGCTGACTCGTCGTGGCGCTGTCCGAGCCGGAGCGGTTGTCCTTCACCGAGACGGTCTGCGCGCCCTGCACGTAGATGCCCGTCCGGGCTGCGGCCGGAGTCGTGTCGTTGCGGCCGACGCGCCCGTTGTCGAGGCAACGGTTGCCGCTGACGGAAATGTCGCGGACGTACGACGACGTCCCGCTGCCGATGGCGATGCCGGAACTGAAGTTGGCGAACGAGGTGTTGTTCGAGACCACGCCGTTGCGAGACTGCTGGGCGACGGTGATGCCGACGTCGCCTCCACCGGTGACGGTGTTGCCGCTGACGGTGAAGCCCTCGCAGCGGTGCAGTGAGATCAGGTCCGCGGTTCCGGGCGTGGTGGTGTCGTTGTAGTCGGTGCCCGGGCCGGTGACGCGGTTGTTGGTGATGGTGACGTTCTGGATCGGCTTGCTGTCGGCGCCGTTGATCTGGATCGGCTGCCGGACGGTGCCGCCAGGTGCCGGCGGCAGGATCGTGCAGCTGTCGATGGTGAGACCGTTCACGGCGTACGTCTCGTCGCTGCGGACCCATACAGCGCGGTCGACCCATCCCTTGAAGGTCGTCTGACGGATGCTCGTGTTCGTCGGGTTGTAGCCCAACCGCACTGCCGTGATGCCGCCCAGCGTGCAGGCGCTGATCGCGAGGTTCCTGGTGCCCGATCGGGTGTCGATGCCGGCCCTCGCCGGCGTACCGGCACCGTTCGTGATCTGCGTCGAGGCGATGGCGAAACCGGACGTTCCCGAGGCCATGGTGATGGCTGCCTCGGCGACGCGACCGTAGGTGTCGAGGACCAGGTTGCGGATCGCAGTGTTGCGCGCGTTGCTGGCTGTCGTGATCCAGCGTGCGACGGATGCCTTGGGCAGGAGTCGGGGCCGGGTCGCTCCCGTCCCCACGAGCTCGACATTGGTCGGGATCGTCAGCGGCCCGACCCGGTAGGACGACGTGGCCGATGGGATGACGACCTGCACGATGGCGAGACCGAGTGAGGCCTTTACCCGCCTGGAAGCAGCATCGATGGCGGTGCGAAACGCATGGGTGCTGTCCGTCCGGCCATCGCCGATCGCCCCGTAGTTCCGGACGTTGATCTGTGCCATGCCAGCGCTGGCAGGTGCCGTCGCTGTCGCCGACAAGGCGACGACTCCGCCGCCTGCGAGCACGACGGTACGACGAGAAAAGGTGTGCGCCCTCACGGACAGTGCCTCCCAACACTGAAGTCCAACCATGCGAGGGGCACACCCGAGAAAAGCTCCTCCGGGGACGAGTGTGACAGTCGTCGCAGGGGCGGGAGTGCGCTTTGCGCAAACTGCATCTCTGGACTGGACCGCCGCAGGTAAAACCACGCATCCGCGATGGATTGTCGATCCGTTGCGTATGGTTTCGGAACGTGGGGGAGACCATCGGAGCAGCGGAGGCGGTGACCGTCGCCGCGGTGGCGGCACTGGTCACGTGCGTGCTCGTCCCTGTGTTCCTGCCGGTGCTCCGCCGGTTTGCGATCGACGCTCCGATCGCCCGGTCCTCCCACGTCGTTCCCGTGCCGCGAGGCGGTGGGCTGGCGGTCGTTGCGGGCATCGTCGCGGCCGTGGCGACGGCAGAGTGGATCGGCTCGGTGGGTGCTGCCTGGTACGTCCTGGGCGGCATGCTCGTCCTGGGCGCGCTGGGTCTCGCCGATGACGTGCGCAGCCTGCCCGGCCCGCTGCGGCTCCTCGTGCAGGTGGGCACCGCGCTCGGCCTGACGGCTCTCTTCGACGTGCCCGGCACCGGCTGGACGGCCATCCTCGGGTCACTGCTGTTCGTGGGGTTCCTCGTCGGCTACGTCAACGCCTTCAACTTCATGGACGGCATCAACGGCGTCTCGTCGTTCTCGGCCGTGGTCGCCGGCACCTGGTACGGCGTCATCGGCGTCCGCGGCGACCACCTCGGACTCGCGGTGCTCGGCGTGGCCGTCGCGGGCGCTGCGTTCGGCTTCATGCCGTGGAACGCCGTGCGCGCGAAGGTCTTCCTGGGCGACGTCGGCAGCTATGCGCTCGGCGGCGCAATCGCCGTCCTGGCGCTGCTGGCCTGGGCGATCCAGGTCGGCGTGCTCGTGGCGGTCGCGCCGCTCGTCATCTACGTCGTCGACACCGCATGGGTGCTGGTCAAGAGGACGCGGGGTCATCGGCCCCTGATGGATGGGCATCGCGAGCACGTCTACCAGCGCGTGCTCGACCGCACCGGGTGGCCGCACTGGGTGGTCGCCCTCCTCGTGGCGGGTGCCACGGGGCTCTGTTGTGCCGGGGTCTCGGTCGGCGTGTTCACCCGCCAGCCGGCGATCACGGCCGCGGGTCTCGTGCTCGGCGTGACGGCGTACCAGTTCGCGCCGCGGCTGGTCCCGGCTCGCCGCCCGTAGGGTGTGCCAGCGATGAAGATCGGCGTCATCACCCAGTGGTACGACCCGGAGAGCGGCTCGGCTGCGATCCCCGGGTCGATCGTGCGCGCGCTCGCTGCGCACGGCCATGACCTCGAGGTGGTCACCGGTTTCCCGAACTACCCCCTCGGTCGGCTGTACGACGGCTACCGCATGCGGTTGCTGCAGCGCGATCGCGTCGACGGCATCCCGGTCAGCCGGATCCCCGTCTTCCCGAGCCACGATGGCTCGGGTGCGCGCCGCGCGCTGACGTACCTCGCGTTCATGCTCAGTGCCTCGACGATGGGCGCGTTCCTGGTCCGGCGGGCGGAGGTCGTGCTGGTGGTGGCGACCTCCGGCACCGTGAGCTTCTCCGGAGTGATCGCCCGGCTGCTGTGGCGGCGCCGCTACGTCCTCTACATCCAGGACCTCTGGCCGGACTCGGTGCTCGCGAGCGGGATGGTCCGCGGGCTGCCCGCCCGCATCGCCGAGCGGCTGCTCCACGCCCTGTGCAACGTCGGCTATCGCCATGCCACGCGGATCGTCGTGATCTCGCCCGGCATGCGCGACGTGCTGATCAGCCGAGGGGTTCCGGCCGAGAAGGTGACGGTCGCGGCCAACTGGGCCGACGAGGCGGTCTTCCGGCCGGTCACCGTCGAGCGCGCGCCGGGCGAGCGGCGTTCGCTCATGTATGCCGGCAACATCGGCGACGTGCAGGGGCTCGAGGTTCTTGTCGAGGCCCTTGCCCAGGTGCCTGCCGGGAAGCGGCCGCTCGTCCGTCTCGTCGGCAGCGGGTTTGCCGAGCAGCGCCTCCGCGCCTTGGCCACCGAGCTGGGCGTGGCAGAGGACCTCCGGTGGGAGGGCGTGAAGCCGTTCGCCGAGATGGCGGGCGTCCTGGCTACCGCCGACGCCCAGATCATCACGCTGCGCGACCTGCCGGTCTTCCGGGCGACGATGCCGAGCAAGACGCAGGGCATCCTCGCCTGCGGCCGGCCGCTGATCGTGTCGGCGCCCGGCGACGTGGCCGCGCTCGCCCGGGCCGCAGGCGCCGGTCCGGTGGTGCCACCAGCAGACGCCCGTGCGCTGGCTGACGCACTGCGCTGGCTCTCCGACGCGACGGATGACGAGCTCGCCCGGTGCGGGGCGGCCGGCCGTGCGTACTACGACGAGCACCTGTCCACCTCCGTCGGCGTCGCTGCCCTCGACGAGGCGCTGCTCGCGACGTACGAGGTGGCGCATGGCTGAGCTCCGGGTCATCGCGTCGAACCTCCACCGCGGCGGCGCCGTGCAGGTCGCTGCCTCGCTCATCGGCGAGCTCGCCGCGCGCCCCGACTTCGACCGCTCGCGTGTGGTCTTCGAGGTGTCGCCGGCGGTGCTCGACAACCTCACGGGGGAGGTCCGCGAGCGCGTCGACCTCGACGTCGTACGCCGCGGGGTGCGGTCGGTCGGCCTGTGGCGGACCGACCTCGGCCACGACGAGCCCGCGAAGCTCGTGGTCTTCTCGCCGGCGTGGTTCCCCGTCCGCGGTGCGCGCCGCCTGAGCGGGTACGCCGACGTCACCGCGCTCTACGCGGAGGCCCAGCCGACGCGGCGCGCGCGGGCCAAGGCCTGGTTGTCGCGCCACCAGCTCCGGCGCTTCGACACGATCGTCGTCGAGACCCAGGCGGTCGCCGACCGGCTGACCGCGCAGGTGCCGCAGCTCGCGTCGCGCCTGCACGTCGTGCCCAACAGCATCAGCGGCGCCGTCGTGGACGGGACCGCGCCGATCCCCGAGCTGCCCGCCTTCGACGGGGTCACGCTGGCCTACACCTCGGCGAACTACCCCCACAAGAACTTCGCCTATCTCGGCCCGCTCGCCGCGGCGCTCGCCGACCGCGGTGTCGAGGTCCGCTACCTGGTCACGATGCCTACGCATGAGTTCGAGCAGCTGCCCGGTGACGTTCAGGCGCGTGCGATCAACCTCGGCACTGTGCGCCAGGAGCAGCTGCGCTCGGTGCACGCTGCGGCCGACGGCATCGTCTTCCCGAGCCTGCTCGAGGCGAGCTCGGCCACGCCGTTCGAGGCGATGCGCCTGGGCACCCCGCTCTTCGCCTCCGATCGGGACTTTGTCCGTGCGACCGCCGGCGACGCGGCGCACTACCTCGACCCGCTCGATCCCGCCGATGGTGCCCGGGTCATCGCCGACGTGCTCGGTGACGGTCCACGAAGGGCGGCGGCGATCGAGCGCGGTCTTGCCCGCGTCGCCACGCTGCCGTCAGCCGGCGATCGTGCCGACCGGATCTGGTCGCTGCTGACCAGCCCTGCCGCGGAGCCGCCGCGGCTGCTGATCGTCAACAACATGCCCGCCTTCTACCGGTCTCCGCTCTACGCCGCGATCGCGGACGAGTTCCGGGCACGCACGGGCGGGCAGACCCTGGTGGTGTTCCAGGTCCGACGGGCGCGGCGCGAGCGTGGCGAGTGGTTCTACACGCCCGATGGCGACCACGGCTACGCGCACCGCTTCGTGCAGGACGACTACGCCTACCTGGCCGGACGCAAGCTCCCGACGCGGCCGGGCAGCGGGTTGCTGCGCAGGTACGCGCCCACCCACGTCTTCACCGCTGGCTGGGACACGTCGCTCTCACTCGCCGCCTCGCGGCGCGCTCTCCGGCGCGGCGTACGGCTGGCGGTGTGGGTCGAGTCGAGCTCGCTGACCACTACCCGTCGCAGCCGCCTGCTCGATGCCGTACGCCGCTCGTGGCTGGCCCCCGCGGACCTCGCCGTCGTGCCGAGCGCGGCCAGCGCGGCGTACGTCGACGAGCTCGCACAGCGCCACGTGCCGGACGTGCGCCTGCTCAACCCGGTGACGCTCGATCGGCTCGCCGGGACCGAAGCAGCGCCGCGTGTTGTCTTCCTGGGCGACCTCTCGCTGCGCAAGGGATTCGACCGGCTCGTCGCGCTGGCAGCGAAGCTCGGCAGCGGGATCGAGGTCCACGCGTGGGGTCGCGACACCGACGGCCTGGCTGCCGGGGGAGTCGTCGTCCACCCACCGGTGCCACTCGCGGAGATCGTCGCGGAGCTGACCTCAGCGGACGTCCTGGTGATCCCGTCCCGGGTCGACCCGGCGCCGCTCACCTTCAGCGAGGGACTGGCGCTCGGCCTGCGGATCGTCGTCTCGACCGACATCTCGTACGCCGAGCAGGCCGGCCCCGGGGTCGTCGCCGCAGACTGCGACGACCCGGCGTCGTTCGTTGTCGCGGTGGAGGACGTCCTCGCGGGTGAGCGCCCGCCGGCGTCCCGCGGGGCGGACGTCAGTCCGGAGCACTTCGCGAAGCGGCTCGTGGACGGACTCCTCGCGTGAGCCTGGTGAAGCGGCTCGTCGGCGCCGCGGCGACCAACGGGATCGCCCTCGTCCTCGGCGTACTCACCGGCGTGCTCACGGCGCGCGGTCTGGAGCCGCACGACCGCGGCGTGCTGATCGCACTGGTGGCCTGGGGAGCGCTCTTCGGCACGCTCACGCTGATCGGTCTCGACGAGTCGGTCATCTATCACTCGCGCGGCTCGCTCGCCCACGCGCTCGCGCATCGCCGCCGGCTGACCGGACCGGCGCTCGTCCAGTCCCTCGCGGGGCTCGTCCTGACCCTCGTCGTCGGTCTGGCCGTCGTCCGGCCGACGAACGTCGACGACGTCATCGCGGTCGTGCTGCCGCTCCTGATCGTGCCGCTCAACACGATCAGCGTGATGTCGCTGGCGCCGCTCCGCGCGGCCGAGCTGACCCGCTCGTGGAACCGGCTCCGCATCCTTCCGAACCTGGTCTACGCGGCGGGTCTCGGACTCCTCGTCGCCAGCGGGACGCTGACCGTCGTCACCGGCCTGGTCGTGCTCGTCGTCGGCAACGCTGCCACCGCCATTCTCTGCGTACGCCGGATAGCCCGTCTCGAGCGTTCGGTGACGGACGTCGCCGTGGTCGACCACGCCGCGGTGAGGGCGTATGGGTCCAAGCTGACGCTCGCGCTCCTTCCCCAGCAGCTCGGGCCCCGTGTCGACCAGCTGCTGCTTCCGCTGTTGGTATCGCCCGCGGCGCTCGGTGTCTACGCGGTGGCTGCCGCGATTGCGTCGATCGTCCTGACCGTCGCGGTCACCCTCGAGCAGGTGCTCTTTCCACGGCTCGTCGCCGAGCGGAGCGGTCGGCGCAACCTGCTGCTCCTGATCGGAGCAGTCGCTGGGCTCGCCGTCCTCGGGTCGGTTGTCATCGCCGCCGGTGCCGAGCCCCTCATCCGCGTCGTCTACGGAGCGAGCTACACCGACGCGGCGATCGCCGTGCCGCTGCTGCTCGCGGCTGCCGTCGTCCGGGTGGTCGGATCGGGCCTGTCGGCCGCTGCGAAGGCAGGCGGCCAGCTGCGCGCGCTGACAACTGCCAACTGGGTGGGCGTGGGCGCCACCCTGGTCCTGCTGCCCTTTGCGGCGCCGCACGGGCTCGAGGCGGTGGCGCTGACCAGCCTCTCGGGAGCTGTGGCGACCGCAGTTGTCCTCGTCTCGGCGGTGCTGCGGCGCCCGGTCGGTGAGGTCGCATGAGCCTCGCGGACGCGATCCTCCTCGACTCGATTGTCTGGCCCCTGTGCGGTGCGCTGCTGGTCCTTGGCAAGCGCCTGACCGCCACCCATCCCGCGTCGATGTACCTGATCTTCCACGTGCTCGTCTTCAGCTCGCGGTCATGGGGCCTCGTCGGCGGCGCTGACCGCTTCATGCAGATGACCGATGCCGAGGCGGTCCGTGCGCTGGTGATGGCCGACGTGCTGCTCGCCGTGCTCACCGCGTCGTGGCTGCTCCCGGCTCCCGCGCGCTGGGACGAGCGTCCGGCGTCCGTGAAGCCGATGAACCCGAGTGTCTTCCTCGCGGTGTCGATCGTCGCCCTGCCGATCGGCCTCTACTTCCTCGCGACCAACACCTACACCGCCGGCAGCGGGCTCCAGGACCGGGCGATCTCGACGTCGTACGAGATCTTCGCGATCACGTGGCCGGGCCTGGTCCTGCTCGCTGCGGTCTACCTCTACGGCTTCCGCTGGTACCTCGTCGGCCCGCTGGCGGCGTACCTCCTCTTCATGGGTCTGCAGGGAGAGGGACGCTTCCGGCTGATCCTTCCCTCGATCCTCGTCGCGCAGATCTATCTCGACCGGAAGGGGCGCAAGCTCCCGGACCTGCGCGTGCTGGTGCTGCTCGGCGCCCTCGTGGTCGCCTTCCCGGGGCTCGATGCCCTGGGCGAGTCCTACCGGACCGGGACCCTCAGCACCTCCAGCGTCGTGAAGACGCTGACGGAGTCGTTCGGAGACCTGAGCGGCGGCACGACCTCGGACCAGCAGATCTTCGACCAGTTCGCGGTCTCGCTGACGCTGAGCGACGAGCTCGGCCACCCGCAGTACGGCCGACACTTCGTGGACCTGCTCGCGCTGCCGATCCCGCGTCCGCTGTGGCCGGACAAGCCGGCGACCAACGAGCACCTGATCGCGATCTCGACGGTGCACCGGCCACTGGCCGAGGTCGGCACGGTCTTCACGCTTCCCGGGGAGCTCTACACGGACTGGCGCTGGCCGGGCGTCGTGATCCTCGGCTTCGCCCTGGGGCGCTTCCTGCTGTGGATCTACCACCGTGCGTACACGCTGGGCTACGGGAGCGTCGGCCACTTCGTCTACCTGCTGCTGGCGGCGTTCTTCGTCCAGACCTTCCGCGACGGGCTCTCGACGCTGCCGATCTTCCTGCTCGTCGAGAACGCGCCGCTCATGGCGATGGCCCTGATCAGCCTGCACTGGAAGCAGCCCAAACCGGAGGGGCACGGCCTGGCCCCCGGGTACGCCGCCTGGCTGAGGAGTCGCGCATGACCGGCCGTCGCACGACCATCGTCGCCCACCCCGGAGTCCAGCACAGCGCAGACCTGGCCCGGGCCCTCGACGCGAGCGGGGACCTGCTCCAGCTCGTGACCGGACTCCAGGTCGGCGCGGACGCGGCATGGCCGTGGTCTGCGGCGCGCGCGCAGCGGGGCCTGCAGCGGAGGACGACGCAGCTCGACGATGCCCGTATCGCCCGCCGTATGCCGCTGGTGTACGCCGGTGCCCGCGGCCTCCGCCGCTGGCCGGGCCTGCAGTCGCGGATCCAGTCGAGGCTCGATGGAAGCTGGTTCGCCGCGGCCGTCCTGCGACAGCTGCCGCCGGACGTCGAGGTCGTCGTTGGCACGGACTTCTCGGCCGGCCCCTTGTTCGACCGGCTCCGTCGCGAGCGGCCGGATGTCGTCCGCGTGCTCGACGTCAGTCACCCCAACGACGAGGCGCGGCGCGCTCTCCTGACGCGGGATGCCGCACGCTGGGACCTGCGCCGTGCGGACTACGACGACTGGCACGAGGAGCCGTTCGGTGACCAGACGCAGGAGTACGCCTTGGCCGAGCTGGTGGTCGTGGCTTCCGCGTTCTCGGCGTCCCAGCTCCCAGTGGGTCTGGACCGCTCGACCGTCCGCATCGTGCCGTACGGCATCGAGGTCACCGAGCCGCCTGCCCCTGCTCCGGGCAATGCACGGCCCCGTGTCCTCTTCGTTGGTGCGCTGAGCGAACGCAAGGGGATCAGCCTGCTGCTGCGTGCCGCGCGCGAGCTGGCGGCCGAAGTAGACGTGGATCTGGTGGGGCAGCTCGGCGGCGCCTATGTCCTCCCGTCCGATCTGCCGTCGAACGTGCGCTGGCATCGCGGACTCGACAACAGCCAGGTCGCGGCGATGTTCCGCGCGGCCGATCTCTTCGTGCTCCCGGCGATGTGCGAGGGATTCGGCCGCGTGCTGCTCGAAGCACTCGCCCACGGCACACCGGTGCTGGCCACGACGGCCTCGGGTGCGCCGGACATCAAGCGCGAGGTGCCGCGCGCCCCGGTCTCCCTCATGGACCCCGACGAGCGCGGCGACCTCGCGGGCCGGATCAGGGACGCGCTGGCTGCCGGGCGCCCACAGGACACGGGCTGGCACGACGAGTTCGCGGCCGCGTTCAGCCCGGCGGCGTACCAGCGGCGCTGGTCAGCGGTGCTGCGGGAGGCGAGGGCCGCGCGTGGAGCGGCGCGCAGCAGCGTGCACCCCACAGCCCGTAGCGCTGCCAGGACCGCGCACAACGCCGCTCTCGCGATCCGCGGGGGAGCCGTCGGCCCCCGGCGGATCGAGCGTCGGATCGCCGTGCTGGGCACGGGACGGAGCGGCACGACGGCGCTGATGGAGGCGATCGCGGCGGCGACCGGAGGGGCCGAGATCTATGAGCCCTTCCGGCCGGCGTCGTCGCGTGCCGCGGCCCGGGTCGTGCCGTGGCACGAGTATCCCCGCGTTGCGCCGGACGCCTCCGCGCCGGAGCTGGAGGCTCTCGCACGCCGGGTCTTCGACGGTCGCGCGCTGAGCCGCTGGTCGGCGCAGTACACCTCCCCGGAGGAGCTCGGCCGCGCGACGACCCTGGTGGTCAAGGACGTCCGGCTCAACCGGTCCGTCGGCTGGCTCGAACGGGTCCTGCCTGAGATCGAGCCCGTCGTGGTCGTACGCCATCCGGTGGACGTCGTCGCCTCCATGCTGGCGGGGGGCGTCGGGTGGAAGGACTGGTCGTGGTCGCAGTGCGTGGCTCCGGCCGCCGCTGCGCTGAACGTCGAGGCCGCCGATCTCGCGGCGCCCGACAGCCACCGGGCCCTGTGGCTGATGGCCGTCTGGATTGCGGACACCCGTCTCGCGCTCCTCGAGCGGCAGCGGTCGCACGTGATCGCCTACGAGGACCTGCTTGCGGACCCGGCCACGAGCCTCGCTGGGGTGATGCGAGACGGCGATGCGCTCGACCGTGCCGTGGCACGACTCGCGAGCCCGTCCGCGGTCGCCAGCCCGCGGTTCGTGGCGGGTGCGCCCGCGGACTGGAGCGGCCTGCCGGTGGCCGACATGCTCGGCCTGGCACGGTCGTTCGGTCTCGACTTCTACGGTGCCGAGGCCTCCGCACCGACCGGTCCGCTCGAGGTCCGGTGAGCGCGGGCCCGGCCGCCACTAGGGTCAGCGCATGTCCTTCTTGAGGAACCCGGACAACCGTCGGGTGATGGCCGCGAAGGCGTGGGTCGCCGAGGCCCTCTGCTCGCCCGCCATGGGGCGTGCGGTTACCCGCGCCACCGGCGGCGTCGTACGCGTGAAGGGGCTGCGCATCGACACCCGGTCCGCTGCGCTCGATCCCGGGGTGCCGGCGGCACTGCTGTTCCGCATCTACGAGGGTGCGGAGCTGCGCCTCCTCGAGGCCCACGTCGAACCCTCGGCCTGTGTGGTCGAGCTCGGCACCAGCCTCGGGGTCGTGGGCAGCGCTGCGGCGCGCGCGCTCGAGCCGGGCGCCCGCTACGTCGGCGTCGAGGCGAACCCGGCGCTCGTCGGGCTGGCGCTGCGCAACGTCCGTGCAAACGCTCCGCAGGTCGCGGCAGACGTGCTTCACGGGGCCATCGACTACTCCCGCGCAGCGGGAGACACGACGGCGTTCCGGAGCGAGGGGAGTCACCTCGCCTCGGCGCTCGGCGAGGGCCCGGGTTTCGTCGCGCCGGTGGTCCGGCTCGGCGACCTGCTCCGCGAGCAGGGCGTAGGGGACTACACGCTGCTCATGGACATCGAGGGGGCCGAGGCGGGTCTGCTCGAGCGTGACTCGGCTGCCCTGGAGTGGTGTCGACAGATGATCGTGGAGTTCCACGACACGACGTTCGCGGGCCGGGCATGGAGCCGGGCTGAGCTCGCTGCCCGCGTCGATGACCTCGGGTTCCGCCGCGTGGCGGAGTACGGCAGCGTCGTCGTCTACGCGCGCTGACGCCCGGCCAGGCCAGCGGCCTCCAGCTGTGCGAGGAACGGCGGCACCACGTCGTCCGCCATGCCCGCCTCGACGGTGGCGCGGACCAGCTCCTCCGCGGTCGCCGGCAGCAACCCCCAGATGTACGCAGCGGACCCCTCGAGGATCACGGGCGGATGCCCCGGGCGTGACGGATCGAGGATCGCCACGCGATCCGGACCGGTCGCCACCGCGAGGCCGGGCGTGGGCCGCCAGACCTCAGCCGCGGCGTCGCCCACCGTCGCTCTTGCTCGTGCGGCGTCCCCGACGGCTCGCGGCGCCGAAGTAGCCGTAGCCGTAGCCGTCGTACGCGTAGCGGTTGGAGCGCTTCGCCATCCGGTTGATCACCGTGCCCAGCATGCGTGCATTGACCGCGTCCAGCGCCTGCAGCGAGCGCGAGAGGTCGTCCTCGACGGTGTTGCGGGCGTTGACCACGACGAAGGCACCGTCGGCGTTGCGGGCGGCGACGGCCGCGTCGGTCACCGGGAGGAGCGGCGGGGCGTCGATGACGACGTACGACCGCTCCCGGAGGCCGTCCACGAGCCGACGCCAGGCGTGCGTGCCGAGGAGCTCGCTCGGGTTCGGCGGAAGCGGGCCCGAGGTGAGGACGCGGAGACGCGGCGCGCCCGGCACGTCCTGCAACGCCTCCTCGAGGTCGAGCTGGCCGGTCAGGACGCTGGTCAGGCCGATGGCGTCGTCGAGCTGGAACTTCTTCGCCTGGGTGGGGCGGCGGAGGTCGGCGTCGATGAGGACGACCTGCTCGCCCATGTTCTCCAGCGTCATCGCGATGTTGCTGGCGATCGTGGACTTTCCGTCGCCGGGACGGGGGCTGGTGATGACGAAGACCCGCGGCGGCGCGTCGACGTCCATGTACATGAGGTTCGTCCGGAGCTTGCGGAACGCCTCCGCGGTGCGCGGGTCCTCCGTCGTACGCCGACCCGCGGTGTCGCCCGGTCGGAACAGGGGAGTCACCGGGATCTCGCCCACGACCGGCACCTGGAAACGCTCCTGGACGTCGGTCGCGAAGCGCAGGCGCTTGTCGAGGTTGCTGCGGATCGCGGAGTAGGCGAGCGCCAGCACGAGGCCCAAGGCCCCGCCGAGAAGGGTGTTGCGGGAGGTGTTCGGCGAGATCGGGCTGGTCGGCAGTGCGGCCTGCTCGACCGGGATCACCCGTGGCGTGCCGTCCTTGAGCTTGCCGTCGGGCGCCTCGATCTTCGTCACCTCATTGGCGAGGGACCGCACCCAGGCGTCGGCGATCTGCTGGGCGAGCTTCGGCGTGCTCGCGCGGGCGGTGATCTTGAGCAGCACGGTGTCTTCCGGCTGGGCGACCGAGATCTGCCCGACGAGGCCTGCGGGATTGGTCTTCAGGCCGAGATCGTCCACGACCCCCTGCGCCGTCGCCCGGCTCGTCGCGATGTCGACGTACGACGTGGCGCGCGACTTGGCGAGCGAGTCGCTGACCGAGCCGAGCGCGAGGTCGGTCGTCGTGCCCGTGCTCACGAAGCCGTTGGCGTTGGCCGCGTAGACCTTGGGCATCGTGCTGCTGAGTCCGAAGGCGGCGATGGCACAGCCGGCGAGGATCAGCAGGGACCCGAACCAGTGGTTGCGCAGGGCCTTCAGGTAGTCGTTGAGGTCCACCCGGACTCTTTCTCGTGAAGCGAAGCGTCCGCCGAGCGTACGGGAGGCGGCCTCGTTCCGCGGCCGTACGCTGGCACTCATGCAGATCCGCCGCCGGCCCGTCGTCGACGAGGTGACGATCGATGGCGAGACGGTCGTGCTGGTCGGCGAGTCAGCGCTGGCCCTGTCCGCGCCGGCTTCTGCGGCGCTCGGGCTCCTGACGGGTGAGTGGGTGGACGTCACCGCCTGGTTCGCCGAGGTCGAGCAGCTGCTCGGTCCGGCGCCGGAGGGTGCAGGCGCGCGTGACGGACTGGTCGCCGCGCTGGTCGCCGCAGACCTGGTCGAGGAGCGACCGTGACGGAAGCCGTCGACATCACCGCCCTCGGCGTCCCCGTGCGGCTCGAGCCCGTCGGGCCGTACGCCGACGAGGTGCGGGCTGCGCTCGCCCGGGCCTGGAGCCGGTGCGTGGGTCTGCCGCTGCTTCCGTGGGCTGCGGTCCGGGACCCGTTGGTGATCCGGGCCGAGCTGCTGGACGAGGGCGCCGACGAGCGGGACGACACCGTCCATGCGCGCCTCACGCGGTCGGGGGAGAGCGCGCTGGCGGGCGAGGTCAGTCATGTCGGCCGACACCGTCTCGACAGCCTCCTGACCGCCGTCACGCACGAGGTGACGGTCCGGGCGATCGACGCGAATCGCGGCTGCCTGCTGATGTTCCACGCGGCGGTCCTCGCCGACGGTGCAGGCCGGGCCATCGCCTTCATCGCCCGCAGTGGCACGGGAAAGACGACGCTGACCGCTGAGCTCGGCCAGCAGTGGCACTACCTGAGTGACGAGACGGCTGCCTTCATGGATGACGGCACCGTCGTGCCGTACCCCAAACCGCTGTCCATGTCTCGACCTGCCGTGGGCCTCAAGCTGGAGACGCCGGCGGACGACCTGGGCCTGCTCGGGGTGGCGCCCGCCCGTCTCGTGGGCCTGGTCCTCCTCGACCGGCGTGCCTCAGGGCCCGCACGCCTCGTCGACGTCCCGGCCCCGCAGGCGCTCGTGGCACTCGCAGCCGAGAGCTCCGGCCTCGTCGACCTTCCCGGACCGCTCCGGCGGCTCGCTGCCCTCTGGGCCGCTCTCCCCGTCACCGGGCGCCTCGAGTACGCCGAGGCGCGCGACGCGGTCCGGTTGGTGCGTGACGTGGCGAGTCTCGCTACCTGATCCAACTTTCAATCGGTCTGGTCGCCTCGTACGCTGGTGCTGCTCCTTGAGGGAGGAGCTGACACGGCTGTGCTGGGAGGACCACCGTGACCGAAATCGATCGACGCACCGTCGCGCGTGCGGGCGTGTTCACCCTGCCCGTCATCACGCTCGCCACGGCTGCGCCGGCCTTTGCTGCGAGCGGCACCCCGTCGTGCCCGACGTGCCTGACGGCGACGGGTGGCGCGTTCACGGAGCAGGTCACGGTGCTCAACAACCAGACCGTGACGGCGACGACGAGCGGGACCTTCGCCTTCAACCTCAACTCCTCGAGCTGCGGCGTGGGCATCTTCAACCCGGGCTACACCATCACCGGCACGTCGACCACGATCGGCTACAGCGACGGCGCGACGCAGACGTTCAACTCCGTCATCTCCGGGGCCGGGACCTTCGGCGCGGCGAGTGCCTTCACCTCGACGTTTGCCCTGCCGACGACGACCACGAACTTCCCCAACGCTGTCTATCCGAGCGCGACGGCCAAGGAGCCGCGATCGATCACCGTGAGGTTCACGGCGATCTTCGTCGGCATCGGTGGCGTCCAGATCTCGTGCCCGTACACGGTGACGTTCGCCTTCGACAGCACCGGTGCGGGCACCATCGCGACCGTTCCGGTCACGGGCCCCGTCGGCGCCGGCACGGTCCAGTTCACGGCAACGGCCGGTGCAGGGACGATCACGAACGGCTGAGGGCGACTAGACCAGCGCCTTCGGCGATCCGCGCGATTCCGACGGGTCGATTACCCTTCAACCACTCAGGCTGAAATGGGGTTCAGATGGAGCAGCGGTCGACTCGTCGCGCGCTCGTGCGCGGGGCTGCCACGACTGCGTGGCTCGTTCCTGCCGTCACCGTCGCCTCGGCCGTCCCCGCGATCGCTGCGTCGACGCCCGCGAAGTTCTCGCTCGTCGGCACTGCGACCTCGCAGATCAACTCGGTGCTGCTCGTCCCGACCTCGAAGACGTTCACGATCACCTCGACGGTGAAGAACACCGGCGGCACGACGGGTGTGCCGACGATCGACATCTCCTTCGGCCTGCTCTCGGCCAACCTTGCGGTGCCGACCGTGGCGGGGTGGACCGGATCCTTCACGCTCCTCTCGGGTGGCATCACGGGCCTGCGCTACACCTACAACGGCACGGTCGCGCCCGGTGCCTCGGTGCCGTTCAACTTCTCGATCACGAGCACGCTTCTCCTGGCGGCCACGATGACCGCGACGGTGACTCCGCCGGACACGTCGCAGCCGACGACGATCACCAAGACGTAGTCTCCCCGGCATGACCGCCCTGACCCACGACGAGGGGGCAGAGCTCCTGCCGGTCCTCGTCGACCGCGTCGCCGCGGACGCCGGCGTCCGGGTGCTCCTCGTCAAGGGGGTCGCCGCCAGTCACCACGGCCTGCGGGAGCCGCGCCGTTCTTCCGACGTCGACGTCTTGGTCGAACCGGGCGCGTTTGCCGAGCTGGTGTCGAGCCTCGTCGGCCTCGGGTGGGCGCGCGTCGATGAGGGTGTGCCCACGGTCGCCCCTTCGTGGGAGACGACGACCCTCCGCCACGAGGTCTGGCCGATCGAGCTCGACCTGCACGGATCGTTTCCCGGGATCCTGGCTCCGGCTGGGACCGCCTTCGACGCGCTCTGGGCCGAGCGTTCCTCGATCCCGCTCGCGGGACAGGCAGTCGCTGCCACGGGCTGGGCCGGCACTGCCCTCATCCTCGGGCTGCACGCACTGCGGGGCCGCACGGAGGCCCTTGCTCCGGAGCTGGCTCAGCTGCTCGTCCGTGTGCAGGGGGCCGATGCCGAACGCCGCGGGGCGCTGGTGGCGCTGGCGGAGGCGCTGGGCGCCGATTCGACAGCGGCGGAGGTCGTCGAGGCCGCCGGCGGGCAGCCGGGACCGATCCGCCCCGAGCACGAGCGGGCATCGCGCGACTGGCGGATGCTGCATGGGGAGGGGTCCTCGGTCGGCGTCGCCTGGCTGATGCAGTTCCGGCGTACGCCGTTCTGGGGCTGGCCGATGCTCGTATTCCGGGCCCTCATGGGCGGGAGCGAGGCGGCGCTGCGTTACCGCTACCCGGAGGCTCCGGCGGGCCGCCTCGGCCTCTGGCGCGCCCGCTGGTGGCGCCTGAAGGAGACCCTGCCCCAGCTCCCCGCCGCCGTACGCCGGGTGCTCAGGCGCCGCTGAGCCTTACTTCCAGACCTTCACGTAGTCGACGGTCGTGGTCGCCGTCTTCGGCGTGGAGCTGGTGGGCGCGTTCGACCCGGCGCCCAGGGCCGCGATCAGCGACGCGGTGAACGGCTTGTCGAAGGGCTTCGGGGCCGCCATGTCCGTCGGGGCCCAGGCGCGGTCGAAGCAGAGCTGGTCGTCGTAGTAGAACTTCATGCTCGTCGTCGACCAGACGACCGAGACCTTGTGGAACGCCGTCAGGTCGCCGCTCATGCAGGTGTACGCCGTGTCCGAGCTGGTGCTGCCCGTGTAGTGCAGCGAGGGGTAGAGGCGGTTGGCCATGCCGGAGTACCACTCGGCGACGTCGATCTCGCCGGACGCCGGCCACGCGCCGTACGACTTGGTCTGGGGGTTCATCCAGAAGCCGCCGTGCAGGCCGGCGCCGGTGTAGTTCGGGAACTTGATGCGCGCCTCGAACTTGCCGTAGGCCTGCGAGAACTTGCCGTACGTCGAGACCGCGCCGCCGACGGAGGTCGAGGTGAAGTCGCCGTCGCCCGGCACGTTGCAGGTGAACGGCGCGACGCGGGTGACGGTGAGCTTGAGGGTTCCGTTGCCGACGGCGTAGCCCTTGCCGGCCTTGAAGCAGGTCGTGTTCATCGAGAAGCCCGACAGCGAGGTGTCCTGGCCGACCCACTTGTTCGCGTCGAGCGTCTTGCCGTTGAAGTCGTCGACGAACGAGCACGACCAGGTGCCGCCGCCCGGCTTGGCGACGAGGGCGCCACAGGCGTCGGTGGTCGCGGCGCGGGCCGCCTCCGGAGCGTGGAACGCCGGCACCAGGACCAGGGCCGCGAGCGCGACGAGAGCCGTCAGCCAGCGGGTGGGGTGCAGCAGGGCCTTGCGCATCGGAACCTCCGGGTCGGGGCGTTGCCTTCACCGGAGAGACGAGCGGGGATGCGTGCGATGACGCCTAAGTTACTGTGCAGTAGGCCACAGGAAATCGGTCATTCCACCCAGTCGCCGACGAGCCAGTCGGCGTTCTCGCGCATGAAGGCCACGGCCCGGACGTGCTGCTCGGAGACCCGCCAGGCCTGGAACGACGCCTCGTCGTCGAACGTCGAGTCCTCGACGACGACGGTGCCCTTGCGGTCATCGAGGCTCGTCGTGATGGTCCACCGGCTCGCGCCGAGCCGCGGTCGGGCGGCCTGGAGCACGGCGACCGCCTCGTCGGCGGACGCGCCTTCGTGCAGCTGGAACAGGACGACGTGGCGGTAGGTCACGCCGAGAGGGTAGTCACTCCGCAGCAGCAACGGCCGCGTCACGCGCGGCGGCGCTGGCCGACTGGTTGCGCAGGGTCACCTTCGGCATCAGCAGCAGCACCAGGAAGCCGAGTACGCCGACGCAGCCGGCCGCCAGAAAGACGACATCCATCGACTCGGCGAAGCCAGCCTTGAACGGGTGCGCGAAGACGTCAGCAAGCCGGTTGATGATCGAGGAGTCGTCCTGCACCCCCTGGAGTACGCCGCTGCTGCCGCCGGTCATCGCGTGGGCGACGGCGGCGTTGTCCGGGTTGGCCAGGACCTTCGGGTCGGTGAGCGCGCTCTGGAACTCGGGTGTCTGCGCCGCGGCCCCGAAGGCGGTCTTGATGTTGTCGCCGACCGTGCTGAAGAGCACCGAGAGGAAGACCGCGACACCGATCGTGCCGCCGATCTGGCGGAAGAACGTCGCCGAGCTGGTCGCCACGCCGATGGCCTGCGGCGGCACGGCGTTCTGCACGATCAGCATCAGCGGCTGCATGCAGTTGCCGAGGCCGAGGCCCGTGATCAGCATGAAGACCATCACCAGCCACAGGTGCGTGTCGGCACTGATCGTGGAGAGCAGGAAGAGGCCGACGCTCATCACCGCGACGCCGATGATCGGGAACTCCCGGACCCGCCCCGTCTTGCTGACGATGATGCCGGAGGTCATCGAGGCGCTCATCATGCCGAGCACGAGCGGGAGCATCATCAGGCCGGAGGTCATGGGGGAGGCCCCGTGCACGATCTGCATGTACTGCGGGAGTACCGTCATGCCGCCGAACATCGCGACACCGACGACGACGCTGCCGACGATCGTCACGGCAGCCGCGCGGATCTTGAAGATCGCCAGCGGGATCAGGGCATCGCGGCCCATGCGGTGCTCGGCGTACACGAAACCGAGGACGCCGGCGGCGCCGATGGCGAAGCAGGCGAGGCTGCGGTCCGAGCCCCAGCCCCAGACGCGGCCCTGCTCGGCCACGGTGAGCAGCGGCACCAGCGCCACGACCAGGAGGACGGCGCCCCACCAGTCGATGCGGGCCTGCCGGCGTACGTGGTGGAGGTGGAGGGTGCGGCTCACGACGACGAGCGCAATGGCGCCGATCGGTGCGTTGATCAGGAAGATCCAGCGCCAGCCCGCAATGCCGAAGATCGTGTCGGCCTGCGCGAAGAGGCCGCCGATGATCGGGCCGACCACGCTCGACGTCGCGAAGACGGCCATCATGTAGCCGGTGTACTTCGCGCGCTCGCGCGGCGCCACGATGTCGCCGAGGATCGCGATCGCCAGCGTGAAGAGGCCGCCGGCGCCGATGCCCTGCACCGCGCGGAACGCCGCCAGCTCGTACATCGAGGTCGAGAAGGTGCAGAGCACCGAGCCGATCACGAAGATCGTGATCGCGAACGAGAAGAGCGACTTGCGTCCGAAGAGGTCGCCGAGCTTGCCGTAGATCGGCGTCGAGATCGTCGAGGTGATCAGGTACGCCGTCGTGACCCACGCCTGGATGCTCAGGCCCGACAGATCGTCGGAGATCGTCCGGATCGCCGTGCCGACGATCGTCTGGTCCAGCGCCGCGAGCAGCATGCCGGCCATCAGGCCCGTGAGGATGGAGAGGATCTGCTGGTGGGAGTACTCGCCCGGGGCGGTCTCCTGCTGCTGCACGTCGGTCACCCGTCAAGATTAATGGGATACCCCAATCATTGGTAAGCCCAAGGAACGGTGGGGTGCGACACAGCGGGTGCATCGAGGGGATTGCTGCCACGGATGCACCCGCCGGTCGGTGCGGACGGTGCTTCCGTGGCAGTCCTGCCGGGGATGTACGCCGACGGGCCGGCGCCGCCCGAGCGGACCGGTCCGGCGCCGACCGGGCGCACTCGTCCGCACGGGGCCTGTGGAGGGCCGCTGCGGCATCGGCGAGGGTCGCGCATCGTGGCCCCATGAGTGACCCGCCTTTCGACCCGACCGTGCCCTTCCGCTCCTCCGCAGCCGTCGTCGCCGGCATCTCGCGCCGGCGGCTGGCCGGGTCGGCGTTCGTGCGACTGTTCCACGACACCTACGTCCAGGCTGGCGTCGAGCTGACGCCCGCGGTGCGCGCCGCCGCGGCGTTGGTCAGGTCCGGGCCGACGGCACGGTGCAGCCACTTCACCGCCGCGCGGCTCGCCGGGCTGCCGGTGCCCGAGCGCGCGGACGAGTGGGTCACCGTGGCCTCCGAGCGGGAGCGGACCCACGTGCCCGGTCTGGAGTGCAGGGTGGCGGTGGAGGAGCCGATGGTCTTCGCCGGGCTCCCGATCACCCCGCCCGGCCGCATCTTCGTGGATCTCGCGCCAATGCTCTCCCTCGTCGAGCTCGTGATCGTCGGCGATGCCCTGGTTCGCGCTCACCTGTCGCTCGACGAACTCACGGCATACGTCGCCGGGGCGCGGGGCGCAGGTGCGCGCGAGGCCCGGAGGGCGGTCGGCTTCGTGCGCGAGCGGGTCGACTCCCCGATGGAGACGAGGGTGAGGATGCTGATCGTGCTCGCCGGTCTGCCCGAACCGGAGGTCAACATCGAGGTCGTCGACGCCTCAGGCGCCGTGCGCCGGCTCGATCTCGTCTACAGCGCGATCAAGCTCGTCATCGAGTACGACGGCAAGGGCCACAAGGTGAACGACGCCAAGTGGGCCGCCGACCTCGGGCGTCGCGAAGACCTCGAGCGACTGGGCTTCTCGTTCGTCACGGTCGTCGCGCGAGATGTCTTCAACCACCCTGACCGGACGGTTGCCCGGATCGCCACCGCTCTGTCCGAGCGTGGCCTGCGGGTGCGGCCGCGCGACGAGTGGCGTCGGCACTTCGTGGTCACGGGCCGCTGAGTCCAGCGGCCGGGTGCATCCGTGGCAGTGATGCGATCGATGCACCTGCCGTCCCGGCCTGTCGGTGCTTTCGTGGCATTGCTGCCACCGATGTACGCCGCCGGCGTGGTTGCCGGCGCCCTCGTTGCCGCGGCGTGGGCACTGCCGCCGGCGCCACCCCGTCCGGCGCGGGCGCCAACATCGCCCGCAACGCAGACGCGGCGGCCACCCACGAAGGGTGACCGCCGCGTCGGCGTACGGAAGCGAATCAGCCGTTGATCATGCCCGCACCGACGGTGACGCCGGTGGTCTCGTCGATCAGGATGAAGGAACCCGTGGTGCGGTTCTTCGAGTACGGGTCGACGAGCAGCGGCACGGTGCAGCGGAGCTGGACGCGGCCGATCTCGTTGACGCCGAGCTGCTTGGTCTCCTGGTCGCGGTGCAGGGTGTTGACGTCCAGGCGGTACTGGATGTCCTTGACCATGACCCGGCCGTTGCGCGTCGTGTGCTTGATGGCGAGCTTCGCCTTCGGCAGCAGCGGCGCGGTCGTCATCCAGCAGACCATCGCGTCGATGTCCTGCGTGGCGGTCGGCGCGTTGTTGACCCGGGCGATCATGTCGCCACGCGAGACGTCGACGTCGTCCTCGAGACGGATGGTGACCGACATCGGCGGGAACGCCATGTCGATCTCCTTGTCGAAGAGGTCGATGCCGGCGATCTTCGAGGTCATGCCGGACGGCAGCACGACGACCTCGTCGCCCTGCTTCAGGACGCCGCCGGCGACCTGGCCGCCGTAGCCGCGGTAGTCGTGGAACTCGTCCGACTTCGGGCGAACGACGTACTGCACCGGGAAGCGGGCGTCGATCAGGTCGCGGTCGGAGGCGACGTGAACGTGCTCGAGGTGGTGCATCAGCGTCGGGCCCTGGTACCAGCCCATGTTCTCCGAGCGGTTGACGACGTTGTCGCCGGCCAGCGCGGAGATCGGGATGACCTGGAGGTCCGGGATGTTGAGCTTCGTCGCGAACTGCGTGAACTCGGCGTGGATCTTGTCGAAGACCTCCTGCGAGAAGTCCACGAGGTCCATCTTGTTGACCGCGAGCACGAGGTGCGGGACGCGGAGCAGCGACAGGATCAGCGCGTGGCGGCGCGACTGCTCGGTGAGGCCCTGGCGAGCGTCGACGAGCACGAGGCCGAGGTCGGCGGTCGAGGCGCCGGTGACCATGTTGCGCGTGTACTGCACGTGGCCCGGGGTGTCCGCGATGATGAACTTGCGGGCCGGGGTCGCGAAGTAGCGGTACGCCACGTCGATCGTGATGCCCTGCTCGCGCTCCGAGCGGAGACCGTCGGTCAGCAGCGCGAGGTCGGTGTAGTCGTAGCCCTTGGCCTCGGACGTCGCCTCGACGGCCTCGAGCTGGTCCTCGAAGATCGACTTGGAGTCGAGCAGCAGGCGGCCGATGAGGGTGGACTTGCCGTCGTCGACCGAGCCGGCCGTCGCGAAGCGGAGCAGGTCCATGGGCTTGTTCTGAGCGGTGGCCATCAGAAGTAGCCCTCCTTCTTGCGGTCTTCCATGGCGGCCTCGGAGAACTTGTCGTCACCGCGGGTCGCGCCACGCTCGGTGACCCGGGCGATCGCGACCTCGTCGATGATCTCCTCGATGGTCGAGGCAGTGCTCTCGACGCAGCCGGTCAGCGTGATGTCGCCACACGTGCGGAAGCGCACGGTGCGCTCGGAAGCGACCTCGCCCTCACGCATCGGGTTGAGCGGCGTCTCGGTCATGAGCATGCCGTCACGCTCGAACACGCGGCGCTGGTGGCTGAAGTAGATCGACGGGATCTCGATCTGCTCGCGGCCGATGTAGTCCCAGACGTCCAGCTCGGTCCAGTTGGAGATCGGGAAGATGCGCATGTGCTCGCCCTCGTGCAGGCGACCGTTGTACAGGCTCCAGAGCTCGGGGCGCTGGTTCTTCGGGTCCCACTGGCCGAACTCGTCGCGGTGGGAGTAGACGCGCTCCTTGGCGCGGGCCTTCTCCTCGTCGCGACGGCCACCACCGAAGGCGGCGGTGAAGCCGTTCTCCTCGATGGCGTTGAGCAGCGTCGGGATCTGCAGGCGGTTGCGGCTGATCTTCGCGGCGTCGGGGATGATGCCGTTCTTGATCGCGTCGTCGATGGAGGCCACCACGAGGTTGATGCCGAGGCGCTGGACCCAGCGGTCGCGCGTCTCCATGACCTCGGGGAAATCGAGACCGGTGTCGACCTGGAGGATCGAGAACGGGATCTTCGCCGGGTAGAAGGCCTTCTCCGCAAGGCGGAGCATCACGATCGAGTCCTTGCCGCCGGAGAACATCAGGACCGGCTTCTCGAACTCGGCGGCGACCTCACGGAAGATGTGGATCGACTCCGCCTCCAGCTGGTCGAGCTGACTCAGCTGGTAGTCGGCGTGCGTTTCTGTCATGAGCTTGGGGTGACCTCTCGTCGCTTATGGCAACCAGCATCGTAACGGTGCGCGCGCCCATTGCCTGCTTCGGTCCGCGTCTCGCACTCGACTGTCTCCGTACTTGCCCATAAAGCCGACTGAACCCCTAAGGTTTGTGACCATGCGCGACAAGGCCGAGCAGGCTGGCTCGCGCGCCATGTCGCACAGCGAACAAGGACGCACCCGTGAGTGAACTCATTTCCGACCAGTTCTTCTCCATCCTGATCGCCGGCCTCCTGGTCGGCATCGTGGTGGGGCTGACCGGCATGGGCGGCGGCGCGCTGATGACGCCCGCGCTGATCTTCCTGGGCGTGGGTCACACGACCGCCATCGTCACCGCGGACCTCACCGCGGCGGCCATCTACAAGTCCGGTGGCGCGATCACACACTGGCGCCAGGGTTCGCCGAACGTGCGCCTCGCGGCGTACCTGATCGCGGGGTCGGTGCCGATGGCGTTCCTCGGCCCGTGGCTGATCAACGGGCTCATCGACGACCCGACGGATCTCGAGAACACCCTCAAGATGTGCATCGGCTTCGCGCTGCTCTTCGCGGCGTCGACGTACGCCCTGCGCCTCTTCATCAACATGCGCAACGTCAACAGCGGCACCGGCGAGCCCGACGCCAACCCGCACATCCGACTCGTCCCGACCGTGCTCGTCGGCATGCTGGGCGGTCTGCTGGTTGGCGTGACCTCGGTCGGTTCCGGCTCGGTGATCATGGTCGCGCTGCTGATGCTCTACCCGGGTCTCCCCGCCGTGAAGCTGGTCGGCACCGACCTCATGCAGGCGGTCCCGCTGGTGCTGGCCGCGGCGCTGTCCAACATCGCGATCCACGGCCTCGAGTGGGACCTGCTGATCCCGCTGGTCATCGGCTCGGTCCCCGGCACGATCCTCGGCTCGCGTCTGGCGCCGCGCGTCGCGCAGTCGATCATCCGTCGCGGCATCGTGATCGTCCTGACGATGTCGGGCACCGCGCTGCTCTTCAAGGCGGGCTTCCACCCGTACGGCGAGGACAAGGACACGCTCGAGGCGATCACTGTCGCCGTCATCGGCCTGGTCATGCTCTTCCTGGTGCCGCTGGTCTGGGGTGCCCTGCGCAAGCAGAACGGCCTTCCGGCGTTCGGTGCGCCCACGGTGGCCGAGCTCGAGCGGACGCCGCCGCGCCGCAAGGTCTGAGCCAGCACACCCCTCGACGCACAGCAGCCCCCGACTCGCCTGAGTCGGGGGCTGCTGCGTTCTGCGCGGTTATTGACGGCGGTTACTTGACGGCGTTCTCGGGCGGGAGCTGCTCCACGTCGTGGTCGCCGACGTACGACAGGAACTTGTCACGCTGCATCGCGTTGAAGAGCGCCACGGCGTCCTTCATCTTCAGCAGTACGACGGACTGGTCGCCCACCATGGCGGCGCCCTCGAACGGCACCGTCGCGAACGACATGTCGCCGAGGCTCATCTTCAGGCCGGCGTAGGTCAGCTTCATGACCTCGGTGTCGCTCATGTCCTTGTCCATCGCGACGTGGCTGGTCGCGGCGTCGACGAGCTTGGTCAGCTTGACCGGGTTGACCAGCACGTCCATCGAGCGCGTGCGCTGGACGACGGCGCGCAGGAAGTTCTGGTGCCGCTGGACACGGTCGAAGTCGCCGCGGGCCAGGCCGTGGCGGGTGCGGACGTAGTCGAGGGCGGTCTCGCCCTTGATCGTCTGCCAGCCCTTGTGCCACGAGACGCAGTTGCAGCGCTCGTCGACGACGTCCTCGGGCACGTAGACCTGGACGCCTCCGAGCGCGTCGGTGATGCCGCGGAAGCCGTCGAAGTCGGTGACCACGATGTGCGTCAGGTGGATCTTGAAGTCCTGCTCGATGGTGCGGCCGAGCAGGTTCGGGCCGCCCCACGAGAACGCCGCGTTGATCTTGCTCTTCCCGTGACCGTCGATGTCGACGTAGGAGTCACGCGGGATCGAGATGACCTGGGCGTGCCGGCCGTCCTCGGCGACGTGCAGGACCATGATCACGTCGCTGCGTACGCCGGTGGCCTCGAACGCCTTGCTGCCCGTCGGGTCCTCCGGGTCGGCCGAGGGCGAGGTGCCGGACGGGCCGTTGCCCAGGTCGGAGAAGCCGCTGCCGGTCAGCTTGGTCAGGTCGATGTTGCCGTCGTTGTCGTTGCAGGTCCGGAGCTTGTCGCCCGCGGGTGCCGCCTCGTCGCAGTCGAGACCGACGAGCAGGATGTTCTCGCCGCCGAGGAACGGCGGGCGGTTGTCACCGAGATCCGCGTTGAAGCCCGGCGCCTTGTGCAGGTGCAGCCAGAGCCAGAGCAGCCAGATCAGGATGATCAGGAGCAGCAGCAGGAGCAGGCCGACGATCGCGGCCAGGGCCGGGTTGTCGTCGATCCACTTCCGGATGCGTGCAGGGACGACCCGCACGTAGATCTTGCGCAGCCGCTTGAAACGGCGGCGCTTCTTGCGCACGCGCACGCGGGCAGGCTGGTCGAAGAGCATGCCCTCCGGAAGGAGCGGGCCGTCCTGGTCCATCAGTTCCGCTCCTCCAGTGCCGGGATCACGCTCACCAGCAGCTCGTCGATCTGCGCGGCCGCGTCGGCTGCCGCGCGACGACCTCGCCGATACGGGTCGGCGATGTCGGCGCGGACCTGGGCGACCCCGCTCGTGGTGGCGACAGTCTTGACCAATTCGACTCCGCTCAGCGTCGAATCCACGCGCTGGACCCCGGCCGCGAACTGGCCGAGCGAGAAGACCTTCCGGAACGCCGCGGGGAACTCCGTGAGGATGAACTGGCGGTGCTCGGACTCCGCGGTCAGGACCAGGTCCGCCGCGTCCAGGTGCGCGGCGGTGAGCCGGCGGCTGCGGAACGCCGCGATGTCGGCCTCCGTCACCTCCGGGCTGTGCTCGAACGCCGTCGCCATGGTCTTGTCCATCGGCTTGTCGACGAATCCGAGCGTGCCCGCCGAGCTCAGCTCGAGGCTGGACCCGGGGCTGAGCATCGCGCGGCCGGCCAGCTCCATGTACGGCGAACGGCAGATGTTCGCCGTGCACACGAAGAGCACGCTGACCATCACACCTCCAGGAGTCCGGCGGCGGCGAGGGCCTTCTCGACGTCCGCGAGGGCATCCTCGACCGTGCGGCCGGTGGTGTCGACCCGTACGTCGGCGTCCTCAGGCACTTCATAGGGAGAGGAGATGCCGGTGAACTCCGGGATCAGGCCCTGGCGCGCCTTGGCGTAGAGGCCCTTGCGGTCGCGGCGCTCGCACTCCTCGAGCGGGGTGGCGACGTGCACGAGGAAGAAGGTGCCGCCGGCGTCCTCGACGTACTGCCGGACGTCGGCGCGGGTCGAGGCGAACGGTGCGATCGGGGAGACGACGGCCAGGCCGCCGTGGCGCGCGATCTCGGCCGCGACCCAGCCGATCCGGCGGATGTTGGTCTCGCGGTCCTCCTTGGAGAACGTCAGGCCGGCGCTGAGGTTGCGGCGTACGACGTCGCCGTCGAGGCTCGTGACGGTGCGGGTGCCCTGCTCGAGGAGCTTGTCGAGCAGCGCGCGGGCCAGCGTGGACTTGCCCGAGCCGGAGAGTCCCGTGAAGAAGAGGACCAGGCCGCGCTCGTCGAGCGGCGGGCGGTCGAACGCGACGATCTCCGCGATCTCCGCGGGGAGCTCGGCGTCGTCGTTGGTGTCGGTGAGCGCGAGGACGGCGTCGCCGCCGGCGTAGGTGGCGAGCACCTGGACCCCGAGGGCGTGGTCGGCCTCCGCGTCGCCGTGAGCCGCGAGCGGTACGACGACCACAGCCGCATCGGGCAGCGCACGGGCGGCGGCGAGCGTCGCGCGCACGAGGCCGACCGCCGAGAGGTCGTCGGGCGTGCCGTGGCCGGTGAGCGCGACGAGGACGACGCGGCCGTCAACGGCGGCGAGCTGGTCGAGCTCGGTGGTGGAGATCGCATCCGTCACCGGGACCCAGGTGGATCCGGCGTACGCCTCACGGGCCTGGGCCGGCGAGAGGTGCAGGCGCCGGAACGGCCCGTACGCCGGAGTGGCCAGTGCCGTGGGCACGAGCCGCTCGCCGTCGCGGGTGACCGTCGCGAGGGGGAGCCCCTCGGGGTCGACCAGCTCGAAGGCGTCGGCGTCGGCGAGCGCTGCCGGGACGGTGAGGGTCACGGGCGAGCCGGGCTCGCCGTACGCGACGAGCGGAGCGAGGGCCCCCGAGAGGAGCAGTTCGAGGTCGTCGAGCTCCTGCGGCGTGGGGCAGTGCTGCGGCAGGGGCTGAGGAGCAGTGCTGGACACGGCGGCCATCCTCCCACGTGCGGGAGGTGTATCCGGAGCAACACGGAGAGCAGTGCTTGCCAGTTGTTTGCAACGTCGTGTTGCATGCAACGGCTAGCAACACTTCCGGGTCGGGTTTCTCCTTACTGACAAGGGGAATCCCATATGGCCGTGCGCCAGTTCACACCGCTTGCGGTTGCTATCGCTAACAAAAGTTAGCAATACTTGGGGCATGGCAAAGGGCGTGGTCGGCAAGACGGTCGACAACCTGGGGGAGTACCTCAAGGAGCAGCGGACGGCTTCCAAGCTGTCCCTGCGCCAGCTCTCCGAGGTTGCCGGTGTGTCGAACCCGTACCTCTCGCAGATCGAGCGTGGTCTGCGCAAGCCCTCCGCCGACGTGCTTCAGCAGATCGCGAAGGCGCTGCGGATCTCCGCGGAGCAGCTCTACGTCCGTGCCGGCATCCTCTCTCCCGAGGATGGCCTGGGCGGGTCCGTCGAGCTGGCCGTGTTGGCCGACCAGCGTCTGAGTGAGCGTCAGAAGCAGTCCCTGCTCGATGTCTACGCGTCGTTCCTCGCCATCAATGCGGCGGAGAACGACGGCGCGGGCGAGAGCTGACCCACCCCCAAGGTGGGCGCCCCGCCCGCCACACACCACTGCGAAAAGGAGGCCATCATGGCCAAGAAGATTGACGTCAAGAAGGTCGTTGCCGAGCTGCAGGAGAAGGTTGCCGGCCTCCAGAAGGACGCGACCACCACCGCCAAGGACGCTCAGGCGAAGGTTGCCGCCCAGGTCAAGGACCTGCAGGCCGCCATCGAGGCCGCGCCGGCCAAGATCGAGGCTTCGGTCAAGGAGACCCAGGCTGACATCCTCGCCAAGGTTGCCGAGCTCCAGGCTTCCGCCAAGGCCCTCCCGGCCAAGGCCCAGGACGAGGTCAAGGCCCGTCTCGCCGAGATCACCAAGCAGGTCGAGGACCTCACCGCCAAGGCGCAGAAGCTCGTCGAGAAGTACCTCCCGAAGAAGGCTGCCGCCGTCGTCGAGGTCGTCGAGGAGAAGGTTGCCGCTCCGGCCAAGAAGGCTGCCGCGAAGAAGGCTCCGGCCAAGAAGGCTGCCGCCAAGAAGGCTCCGGCCAAGAAGGCTGCCGCGAAGAAGGCCTGACCTTCCGCGTAAGCACGAAGCCCCCGCACCTGTTGGTGCGGGGGCTTCGTTCATTTGAGCCGTAGCGCGTGCGGGCCGGCAGAACGTCAGTCCGGGTAGACCGTCGCGTCGGCGGAGGGGTTGTTGAGCGCCTCGAGTTCGCCGGACGTCTGGTTGCCGGGGTCCTCCGGCGGCGGGTCGCCGGGGCGCCAGCCCTTCAGGCGCTCCTGGTTGAACTTGTAGACGCGCCACCACTGGTCGAGCTTCCAGCCGTCGCTGGTCGGCACCCAGGCGAGGCCCAGTGCACTCTGGGTGGGCACGCGGTACTTCTTGCCCTGGCCCATCAGCCGGAACTTCGTGTTGATCGTGAAGATGACGCCGATGCCGCCGTGGCCGGCAGCGACCAGGCCGTCGGTGATCTTGATCGGCGTGAGCATCGGGTTGTCCCACCCGCGGTCGCGCCGGATCATCAGGTTGTAGGCGACGAGCTGGTTGACCCAGACGTCGAGGTCCTTCTTCTTCTCCCACCAGCCCTTGTACGGCTTCACGTAGCCCTTGAGCGCGCGGTGCGCCTGCTGCTTCCAGCGCTTGGCGGCATCCGGCGTCATCAGCTCGGCCAGGCCGTCGAGCTCCTTGACGTCCTTGACCTTGTGACGCTGCATGTACTTCGGGTTCAGCGTCCAGTTGTGGACCAGATCGAGCGACTGCTGCCAGATCTCCTGGCCGGTCGCCGAGCTGACGCCGTAGAGCATGTAGCGCGGGTCGTCCGCCTTCATCTCCGGCTTCGGCTGCTTCTTGACCGTCGGCTTCGAGGGCAGGGCCGTGGAAACATCCTCCGCGCCCGGGGGCGGAGGGGGAGTCGACGCACAGCCGACGAGCAGGCTCGCGGACAGCAGGACGCCTCCGGCGAGGGTGGAACGCCGGCGGGCGGGACGGGTGGGGTTCATGACTGCAGCTCCAGATCGGTCTCGACCATCTGCTTCACGATCTCAGGGAACTCAAGCGTGGGTGCCCAGCCGAGCTCCGTCCGGGCCCGGCTGGCGTCGCCGCGCAGGTCGGTCGGGTCGGTCGGACGCAGCAGCGCGGGGTCGACGCGGAC
This sequence comes from Nocardioides jejuensis, assembly GCF_004337475.1. Lineage (GTDB taxonomy): Bacteria > Actinomycetota > Actinomycetes > Propionibacteriales > Nocardioidaceae > Nocardioides > Nocardioides jejuensis. Next base: position 128,243 of record NZ_SJZJ01000005.1, read on the forward strand.
CCGGTCCTCCCAGTCGCTGACGCCGGCCTGCGTGAAGGCTGCGGCCACGAAGTCGCGCACGCTGTGCGAGACCCCGGTCGCGATCACGTAGTCGTTGCCCTGACCGTGGCGCGCTGCGCGGACCATCGCGTCGACGTAGTCGGGAGCCCAGCCGAAGTCGCGGCGGGCATCGAGGTTGCCCAGCACGATCTCCTCGGCCTTGCCGGCCGCGATCGCGGCCACCGTCGAGGTGATCTTGCGGGTCACGAAACGGGGCGAACGGCGCGGCGACTCGTGGTTGTAGAGCACCATGCTCGAGGCGTGCAGGCCCCGTGAGCGGTAGACGCCGGTCATCAGGTGCGCGTACGCCTTGGCTGCGCCGTACGGGTTGACGGGGCGGAGCGGGGTGGCCTCGGACTGCGGTGACTCCGACGGCTCGCCGAAGATCTCCGCGCTCGAGCACTGCACGAAGGCGACCTGCTTGTCGTGCACCTGCGCGACCTGCCAGGCGGACTCGAGCAGCGCGACCGCAGCACCGCCGTTGATCGACGCGTTGAGGTCCGGGTCCTCCCAGCTCGCGGCGACGGAGCTGAGTGCGGCGAGGTTGTAGACCTCATCGGGGGCCAGGTCCGCGAGCAGCGCACGCGTCGCTGCGACGTCGGTGAGGTCGCCCTGGTGGCGTACGACGTCCGCGGGGAGGAACTCCGCCGGCTCGCCCGACAGGGTCAACGAGTGCACCTCCACGCCGTCGGCGAGGAGCCGCTCGGCGAGGTAGCTGCCGTCCTGTCCGGACGCGCCGGTGATGAATGCCCGAGGCCCCGGCATGTCAGAGGCCGGCGAGCTTCTTCTGCTCCGCGAGGTCGGAGTCGACCATCATCGCGACGAGCTCGGGGAAGTTGACCTTCGGCTTCCAGCCGAGGACATCGCGTGCCTTGGACGAGTCGCCGATGAGCAGGTCCACCTCGGCCGGGCGCATGAACGCCGGGTCCTGGCGCACGTAGCGCTCCCAGTCCTCGATGCCCGCGTGGGCGAACGCCAGGTCCAGCAGCTCGCGGATCGTGTGGGTCTCGTCGGTGGAGACCACGTAGTCGTCGCCGTTCTCCTGCTGGAGCATCAGCCACATCGCCTCGACGTAGTCGCCGGCGAAGCCCCAGTCGCGCTGGGCGTCGAGGTTGCCCATGACCAGCTCGTCCTGGAGGCCGAGCTTGATCCGGGCGACGGCCTGGGAGACCTTGCGGGTCACGAACTCCGGGCCGCGGCGGGGCGACTCGTGGTTGAACAGGATGCCGGAGCTGGCGTGCATGCCGTACGACTCGCGGTAGTTGATCGTCATGTAGTGGCCGTAGACCTTGCTCACGCCGTACGGGGAGCGGGGCCAGAGGAGGGTCTCCTCGGTCTGCGGGACCTGCTGCACCTTGCCGAACATCTCCGAGCTCGAGGCCTGGTAGAAGCGGACGGCGCGCGGGTCGTCGCCACCGTGCAGGCGCACGGCCTCGAGCAGGTTGAGCACGCCCATGCCGGTCACGTCGGAGGTGACCTTGGCGTTCTCCCAGGAGTACGCCACGAACGAGATCGCGCCGAGGTTGTAGACCTCGGTCGCGTTGCTGTCGTTGAGCGCCCGCATCAGGCTCGACTGGTCGGTGAGGTCACCGGTGAGGATCTTGACGTCCGGCAGCTCGCGCTCGACCATCCCGCGCTTGGGGTTGTTCTGCCCGCGCATGAGGCCGTAGACGTCGTACCCCTTCTCGAGCAGAAGCTCGGCGAGGTACGGACCGTCCTGACCGGTGATTCCCGTGATGAGGGCAGAAGGCATGGCCGGGATTCTGCCAGAGGTCCAGACCGTCAGTGACCCGTCCCACGCCACGCGCCGAAACCCGTGTTTTGGCGCGCCCAAACCCGGGTTTTGGCGCGTTGAGACCCGGGTTCTGGCGGGTCTCAACGCGGCTCCCGGTCAGGCGGGGTAGGCGTCTCCGGCCTTCTGTCGGGCCTCCCAGGCCGTCGACACCATCTGCTGCAGCGTGTGCCGCATCTGCCAGTCGAGGTCGCGCGCAGCGAGCTCGCCGGTCGCGACGATCTGGTCCGGGTCGCCCGGGCGTCGGGGGTGCATCTCCGGCTCGAACGGGATGCCCGTGACGTCGCGGATGGTGTCCATGATCTGCCGGACGCTCGAGCCCGCGCCGGAGCCGAGGTTGTAGACCGGCTCGATGCTCTCTCCGGCAGCCAGGCGGAGCGCAGCGGCGACGTGGGCCTCGGCCAGGTCCGCGACGTGGATGTAGTCGCGGACGCAGGTGCCGTCGGGGGTGTTGTAGTCGTCGCCGAAGATCTTCGGCGTGCGCCCGTTGACCAGCGCGTCGAAGACCAGCGGGAAGAGGTTGTGCGGGCTCGCGTCGAAGAGCTCCGGCGTGCCCGACCCGACGACGTTGAAGTAGCGCAGGCTGGTGTGCTGCAGGCCGTGCGCGCGACCGGCGTCCTTCAGCAGCCACTCGCCGATCAGCTTGCTCTCGCCGTACGGCGACTCGGGCCGCGTCGCGGTCTGCTCCGTGACGAGGTCGACGTCCGGCGTGCCGAACGTGGCCGCGCTCGAGCTGAAGACGAGTTTGTCGACCCCGGCGTCACGCATCTCCTGGAGCAGGATCACCATCGCCGAAACGTTCTGCTCGTAGCAGTGGAGGGGCTGCTGCACCGACACCCCGGCGTACTTGAAGCCGGCGACGTGCACGACGCCGTCGACGCCCTGCAGGGCCGCGCGGACCGCGTCGCGGTCGAGGAGGGTCGCCTTCGTGAGCGGCACGCCGTCGGGGACGAACGCGTCGAAGCCGGTGGACAGGTCGTCCAGCACGCTCGCCTCGATCCCGGCCGCCTGGAACGCACGCACCACGTGCGATCCGATGTAGCCCGCGCCTCCGGTCACCAGCCAGCCCATGCCCACTCCTTTGTCGTCGTACGTCGGACGGCTGCGCTGCCCGCGTGGCGCGCTGCCCGTCCCGAGCAGCCTAGTCAGTGATACTGACGCGGTGAGATCTCTCGTTGCTGCCGTGGCTGTCGTTGCGCTCGGGGCCGGCCTCAGCGTCGTCGGCCTGATCGTGGACGACCCTGCGCCGCGGGGCGAGATCGAAGCGGTCTCGTCGACGTCGCTGACCGGCAAGGTGATCGTGATCGACCCCGGGCACCAGCTCGGCAACCACAACCACCCCGACGAGATCAACAAGCCGGTCGACGCGGGCGGCTTCCAGAAGCCGTGCAACACCACGGGCACCGCGACCAACGGCGGCTACCCGGAGGCGACGTTCGCGTGGCAGGTCGCCGGACTGCTCAAGAGCCGGCTGGAGGATCGAGGGGCGCGCGTCGTCCTGACCCGCACGACCAACAGCGAGGACGACTGGGGTCCGTGCATCGACGCGCGCGGACGCCGGGGCAACAAGCTCGCCAACGGCGGCCGGGCCGACCTCGAGATCTCGATCCACGGCGACGGCTGCAACGGCTGCGGGTCCGGCTTCCACGTGATCGCGCCGGCATCCCGCAAGGGCTGGACCGACGACATCGCGGCCCCGTCGCTGGCGTTCGCGAAGCAACTGCGTTCCTCGCTGCACTACCGCGGTCTGCCCTACGCGCCGTACATCAACAGCGGCAGCGGCCTCGACGTCCGCGGGGACCTCGGCACGCTCAACTGGTCGGACAAGCCGATCGCGATGGTCGAGCTCGGCAACATGCGTTCGGCCGGTGACACGCAGCGGATGACCACCCTTGCCGGACGGCGGACGTACGCCGACGCACTCGCCGCCGCGATCGTCGCCCGCCTCACCTGACGGCTCCCGCCCCATCTCGCCGAGACGGGCCCCGTGCACACGCGAAACGGGGCCCGTGCACGCCTCTCCTGTGGAGAACTCGTGCACGGGCCCCGTCTCGGCGAACGGATCAGCGAGGAGCCAGGCGGATCGCACCGTCCATGCGGACGACCTCGCCGTTCATGTAGTCGTGCTCGACGAGGAACGTCGCGAGCTGCGCGTACTCGTCCGGGCGGCCCAGGCGCTTCGGGAACGGAACGCCGGCAGCCAGCGACTTCTGGAACTCCTCCGTCACGCCCGCGAGCATCGGGGTCTCGACGATGCCGGGGGCGATCGTGCAGACCCGGATGCCGTACGTCGCGAGGTCGCGCGCCGCCGGCAGCATGAGGCCGAGGACGCCGCCCTTGGACGACGAGTACGCCGCCTGGCCGACCTGGCCCTCGAACGCCGCGACCGACGCGGTGTTGATGATGATGCCGCGGGCGCCGTGCTCGAGCTCGGGGGTCTTCGCGATCGCCTCGGCGGCGAGCGCCAGGACGTTGTACGAGCCGACGAGGTTGATGTTGACGACCATGGCGTACTTCGCGAGGTCGCCGACCGAGCCGTCCTTGTTGAGGATGCGGCCGGCCGTGCCGACACCGGCGCAGTTGACGACGGTGCGGAGCGGGACGCCGGCGTTGGCGGCCGTCGCGACGGCCTCGCGGACCTGCTCGGCGTCCGTCACGTCGACGGCGACGTAGTGGACACCGGCGACCTCGGGGGCCTTCTCGATCGAGCCGGCGAGGTCGAACGCGAACACGGTCGCGCCCTTCTCGGCCAGCGCCTTGGCGGTCGCGGCACCCAGGCCCGACGCGCCACCCGTGACGATCGCGGCGGTGTTCTCTACCTGCATCTGTCTCTCCTCTGAAGTCTGGTGCGGTCATTCTCGCGTGCCGCGCCCGGGCGGGTACGCCGGGTCCCCGGGCGTTGAGACGGGGCGGCGCCAGAGGGAGAGCCGGGCGGCGGCGCCAACCACGGAAGGTGTGCGCCCCGCTCGGTCGATGGGGCGGCGTGTCCCCGTGACGCGCCGTGCCGACGACGTGCGATGCCGGTGCTCTGCCGTACTTGGCGCCGTCGCCTTCGCGGCACCTGTGGATAGCGGAACGCGTCCGGGCGGGGGGTCGACGCAGCATGCAGGGCATGGATCGTGTGGGCCTCGTCGACGTCATCCGCCGGCTCGGGTGGTCGGCATCCTGGGCGGAGCTGCGCTCCGTCGCGACCGAGCGGGCGATCCGGTCGGCTGTTGCCGACGGCGTGATCGTGCGCGCGGCTCGTGGTCGCTATGTGCTGCCCGACGGTGTCGGTCCGGGACAGTCCGCGGCGCTGCGGGTCAACGGCACGGTTTCGCACCTGAGCGCCGCTCTGCGATGGGGCATGGCGGTGCGCAGCCCACCGCCGCTTCCCACGGTGACGGTGCCGCGCGGGCGTTCGCTGGGATCGCGACGTCGTGCGGGCGTACAGGTCTTCTGGGCTGATCTGACCGCTGATGAGGTCGAGCTCGGGGCGACAACTCCGGTCAGGACCGTGCTCGACTGCGCCGCACGCTTGCCCGAGCCGGAAGCACTCGTGGTCGCGGACTCGGCACTCAGGATGAGGCTGGTCAGCCGGGGTGAGCTGGAACGGCGAGCCGTGCTCGTGCCGCTCCAGGTTCGTGAGCGCGTCGTTCGCGTCGTCGACCTCGCCGATGACCGGCCGCAGAGTGCGTTCGAGTCCCTCGTTCGCGGGCAGGCCCTAGGGGTGCCACGTCTCTCGCTCGTGCCGCAGGTGCTCGTTGGATCGGTGCACCCTGATCTCTGGGACGAACGGCTCCGGCTGGCGGTGGAGTGCGACTCCTACGAATGGCATGCGAAGCGGGCGGACCTGATCAGCGACTGCGAGCGGTACAACGACTTCGCCCTCGAGGACGTGATGCTCGTTCGGTTTGCGTGGGAGCACTCGATGAACCAGCCGGGCTATGTCGCCACGACCCTCGGGCGCGCGGTGACGGTGCGGGAGCGGCAGCTACGGCTGTGCTGACCGGCGCTAACCACTGCAGACGTCTGGCCGGACGAGGTTCGCCGCCGCGTGTCTGGCGTGACACGCCGGCCCGACCGCTGTACATCCTCGGACCTGCCGTAGTTGGCGCCGGAAATGGCAACGGCGCCCCATTCCTGATGGAACGGGGCGCCGTGGTGACGCGTGTCAGACCGTCACTTGTTCGCCTTGCGCGCCTGCGAGGCGGTCTTGGCGCGCGCGTTGGCGTCCAGGACGACCTTGCGGATGCGGGTCATCTCCGGGGTGACCTCGACGCACTCGTCGTCGCGGCAGAACTCCAGGCACTGCTCGAGCGACAGCTCGCGCGGCGGCGTGAGCTTCTCGAAGTTGTCGGAGGTCGCGGACCGGATGTTGGTCTGCTGCTTCTCCTTGGTGATGTTCACGTCCATGTCGTCCTGGCGCGAGTTCTCACCGATGATCATGCCTTCGTAGACCTCGGTGCCGGGCTTCACGAAGATGACGCCGCGCTCCTGGAGCGAGGTCATCGCGTGCGCCGTGGCCGAGCCGGCGCGGTCGGCGACGAGCGAGCCGTTGTTGCGGGCGCGGATCTCGCCGGCCCACGGCATCATGCCCTCGGAGATGGACGACGCCATGCCGGTGCCGCGGGTCTCGGTGAGGAAGTCGGTGCGGAAGCCGATCAGGCCACGCGCCGGGACGACGAAGTCCATGCGGACCCAGCCGGTGCCGTGGTTGGTCATGTTCTCCATGCGGCCCTTGCGGACGGCGAGGAGCTCGGTGATCGCGCCGAGGTACTCCTCGGGGGCGTCGATCGTGAGGCGCTCGACCGGCTCGTGCTTCTTGCCGTCGATGATCTGGGTGACGACCTGCGGCTTGCCGACGGTCAGCTCGTAGCCCTCGCGACGCATCTGCTCGACGAGGATCGCGAGCGCGAGCTCACCACGGCCCTGGACCTCCCAGGCGTCCGGGCGCTCGGTCGGGAGGACCTTGAGCGACACGTTGCCGATGAGCTCGGAGTCGAGGCGGTCCTTGACCATGCGGGCGGTGACCTTGGAGCCCTTGATCTTGCCGACGAGCGGCGAGGTGTTGGTGCCGATGGTCATGGAGATGGCCGGGTCGTCGACCTTGATCAGCGGGAGCGCGACCGGGTTCTCCGGGTCGGCGATGGTCTCGCCGATCATGATGTCCGGGATACCGGCGATGGCGACGATGTCACCCGGGCCCGCCGACTCGCCGGGCACGCGCTCGAGGCCCTCGGTGACGAGCAGCTCGGTGAGCTTGACGTTCTTGACCGTGCCGTCAGCCTTCATCCAGGCGACCTGCTGGCCCTTCTTCAGGTTGCCCTGCTTGATGCGCAGCAGCGCCAGGCGACCGAGGAACGGCGAGGCGTCGAGGTTGGTGACGTGGGCCTGCAGCGGCGCCTCGTCGTCGTACGCCGGAGCGGGGATCGTCTCGAGGATCGTCTTGAACAGCGGCTCGAGGTTGTCGCCCTCGGGCATGGTCGCGTTCTCGGGCTTGGTCAGCGAGGCGATGCCCGCCTTGCCCGACGCGTAGATGACCGGGAAGTCGAGCGCGTCGTGCGCGTGCGAGTCGTCGAGCAGGTCCATGAAGAGCTCGTAGCACTCGTCGACGACCTCGTCGATGCGCGCGTCGCCACGGTCGGTCTTGTTGACCACGAGGATGACCGGCATGTCGGCGTTGAGCGCCTTGCGCAGCACGAAGCGGGTCTGCGGCAGCGGGCCCTCGGAGGCGTCGACGAGGAGGACGATGCCGTCGACCATCGACAGGCCGCGCTCGACCTCGCCACCGAAGTCCGCGTGACCCGGGGTGTCGATGATGTTGATGGTCATGCCGCCCTCGGGGGCGTGCTCACCGTTGTAGGCGATCGCGGTGTTCTTCGCGAGGATCGTGATGCCCTTCTCGCGCTCGAGGTCGCCCGAGTCCATGACCCGGTCGTCGACGCCGGACTCGAGGTGGTGGGCGCTGAACGCACCGCCCTGCTTGAGCATCGCGTCGACGAGCGTGGTCTTGCCGTGGTCGACGTGCGCGACGATGGCAACGTTGCGGATGTCGTTGCGGGTGGTTGCGGCCATGCGGAGGCAGCCTGCTTTCAAGTGGGCGTCAAAGAACTGGTGAAACGATGTGGGGGCCCGAAGACACACGGGCAACCTCGCGATTCTATCGGCGCGCGGGGTGTGCTCCGAACCGTCGCGGTGTGAGATCGGCCCCTCGGTGCTCAAGCGGCCGATGAACATCAGGCGAACCCGGGTGCGTGCTCCTCCAGGAGTGCGCGGAACGACAGGTCCACCTCGAGCTGGCAGAGCACGCCGATCCCGCCCATCCACACGCGGTGGATCAGCATGTACTCCGGCGGCAGGTTGATCTTGAACGCCTTCGACAGATTCTCCGGAGTCGGTACGGCGACGCGCGCGGCCTCGGCGCGCAGCCAGGCACGGTTGAAGCCGAAGACCTCCTCGCGCGCCGGTGCGAGCAGCGGCCGGAGGTAGTCCCGCAGCGCCTCGGTCTCGAAGCGGGTCTGCGGCAACAGCCAGCCCTGCGCGCGCATCTCGACGGCCACGGCGTCCCAGTCGTCGTCCGCGGCGAGGTGCAGCAGACGGCCCAGGGGAGCGGGCAGCCCGTCGGGCAGCCGTGCCGCGGCGCCGAAGTCGACGACGCCCAGGCGGCCGTCGTCCATCACCCGGAAGTTGCCCGGGTGCGGATCGGCGTGCAGCAGGCCGGTGCGGGCCGGTCCGCTGATCAGGAAGCGCGCGTAGAGGTCGCCGACGCGCTGCCTCTCGGCGGTCGTGCCGTCCTTGATGACGCGGGCGAGCGAGTGGGGGCTGTCGAGCCACGTCGTGACCAGCACGCGCTTGGTCGCGTGGACGACGTGCGGCACCGCGATGTCAGGGTCGCCCGCGAACTCGTCAGCGAACACCCGCTGGGCCGAGGCCTCGAGCTCGTAGTCGAGCTCCTCCCTGATCCGGTCGGCGATCTCCGCCAGCAGGGGCTTGATGTCGACGCCCGGTGCGAGCAGTCCGATCAGGCGGGCGATGCGCGAGAGGTTCCTGATGTCGGACGACAGTGCGCGGGCGGCGTTCGGGTACTGGATCTTGACCGCGACGTCGGTGCCGTCGGCCCAGGTGGCGCGATGCACCTGCCCGAGACTTGCCGAGGCCACGGGCTGCTCGTCGAAGACCGCAAAGGACTGCCGCCACGTCGGTCCGAGGTCCTCCTCGAGGACCTGGGAGAGCACCCGCAACGTCATCGGGGGAGCGGCGTCCTGCAGCTTGGTGAGGACGTCGCGATACGGCCCGGCGATCTCCTCGGGCAGGGCGCTCTCGAAGATGGACAGCGCCTGGGCGAGCTTCATCGCGCCGCCCTTGAGCTCGCCGAGCACCGTGAACAGCTGGTCCGCCGTCCGGCGCTGCACCTCGGAGAGGACGGCTTCGGCAGGCTTGCCCCCGATCCGCTTGCCGACGCCGAGCGCGGTGCGGCCGGCGTACGCGGCGGGGAGGGCGGCCAGGCGCGCCGACCGGCCGAGTGCACTGCGGCGCATCCGGGGTCCGTCGTTCGCCATGGTGTCGAAGGTACTGGGCGCCCCCGCGTCGAGACCCGGGTTTTGACGCGTCGAGACCCGGGTTCTGGTCACCAGGACAGCCGAGAAGCCGGCGTGATCAGGCTTCCGGCGTGCCCTGGTGGAAGCGCTGGACCCAGCTGTGACCGGCGCGGAGCCAGAGCGAGCTGCGCAGCGCGGAGCCACCCTCGCTGGCGCTGCGCCAGACGAGCAGGATCGCGCCGGCGGCGAGGCGCTCGATGCTGACGACATCGAGGGTCGTCTCCTCGTCGAGCGGCGCCATCGCGTCGAGGATGTCGTCGCGTGTCCAGCGGCGGCCGCTCGCGCCGATCTCGGACCAGTCGGGGTGCAGCAGGGCGGCGACGGCGGAGCGGACCCGGCGTACCTCCGGGGTGAGGAGGGAACGCTCGAGGGCGACCACCTGCTCCTCGTCCGTCAGTGAGTCATCGCCGAAGAGGTCGGGCTCGGGCGCGATCACCGTGGGCGCGTACGCAGCGTGGGCCCCGCCGCGACCGGCTTCGGCGGAGCCTCCGGTGCCACTGAAACCCGGGCCGGCGTCAGGCGCGATGCCCTCCTTCCAGGAGGAGGCGGCGGCGTTGGCGAGCTTGTCGGCGGCCTCGTTGAGCTCGTGCCCGGCGTGGCCCTTGACCCACTCGAAGCGGACGTTGGGACGCATGGCGGCGTCGAGGGCCTTCATGATCTCGACGTTCATGACCGGCTTGCCGTCGGACTTCTTCCAGCCCTTGCGCTTCCAACCGGGCATCCACTTGGTGATCGAGTCGATCGCGTAGCGGCTGTCGCAGTAGATGAGGAGGTCCTCGTCGAGGTGCGCGGTCTGCTGCAGCAGGTCGAGTACGCCGGTCAGCTCGCCCATGTTGTTGGTGCCGTGCGCCCAGCCGCCCGATGCCCAGTGGTCCTCGTCGACGTACCAGGCCCAGCCGGAGGGTCCGGGATTGCCGAGAGCCGAACCGTCTGCAGCAGCAATGATCGTCACGGAGCCACATCCTTCCACGCGTCAGAACCCGCCACTCAACGCGGCAGAACCCGCGACTCAACGCGGCGAAACCCGCGACTCAACGCGGCAAAACCCGGGTTTCGGCGGGAGGGGAGGGTCAGGCGAGCGCGCGGTCCAGCGCGGCGCCGACGTGGAGCGTGGTCGACGGGAAGATCGGTACGTCGACGTCCGACTGCTTCACGAGCAGCTCGAGCTCGGTGCAGCCGAGGATGACGCCACCGGCGCCCTGCTCCCACAGGTGCTCGACCAGCTTGACCGCACGCTTGCGCGAGGAGTCGAGGACCTTGCCGTGGACCAGCTCGTCGTAGATGACCGCGTTGATCTCGTCGTGGTACTCCGGCTCCGGGACGAGGACCTCGAGGCCGTGCGACGCGATGCGGTCGGTGAAGAACGTCCGCGACATCGCGAACGTCGTGCCGATGAGCGCGACCTTCTCGATGCCCTGTGCCTTGACCGCCTCGGCCACGACGTCGCCCAGGTGGACCACGGGGATCTCGATGGCTGCCTCGACCTGCTCCGCCACGCGGTGGAACGTCGTGGTGCACAGCATCAGGAAGTCGGCGCCGGCCGCTTCCACGCCCTGCGCGGCGCGGGCGATGATCGCGGCGACGTCGTCCCAGCGCTCCTCGGCCTGCAGCGCCGTGAGCTCGGCGAACTCCACGGAAGCCATCACCGTCCGGGCGGAGTGGAGGCCGCCCAGCCGCGCCTCGACGCCCGTGTTGAGCAGCTTGTAGTACTCGGCGCTGGACTCCCAGCTCATGCCGCCGACAAGGCCGATGGTCTGCATGTGGCGAGTCTGCCAGATCCGATGCCGTGCGCAGCCCGCACCGCTCGTGGCGAACACGTCGCCCCGCGGGCGCGACTCGGGCATTCTGGACAGATGCTGCGTGCTGCCGAAGGGGCGACGCGACGGGCCGGGGTCCTCCTCGTGGTGGGGCTGGCCTACTACGCCGGCGCCCGTGTGGGTCTGGGGCTCTCCCTGGTCGAGCACAACGTCACGCCGCTGTGGCCGCCGACGGGCATCGCGGTGGCGGCGTTCGTCCTGATCGGGCGGTCGGCATGGCCCGCCGTGGCTGCAGCGGCGTTCCTGGTCAACCTCCCCATCACCTCCACCCCGGTGGCCGCCGGCGCAACGGCGATCGGCAACGTCCTCGCGCCGCTGGCGGCGGTCGCGATGCTGCAGGCGTTCGGCTTCCGGCGGCAGCTGGACCGGCAGCGGGACGCCCACCTCGTGGTGCTGTGTGCACTCGCGAGCGGGCTGATCAGTGCGACCGTCGGGTCGCTCACCCTTCTCGCGTCGGGAGCCATCGACGCGGACCGGTTCCTGGGAGCGTGGGCGGTCTGGTGGACCGGGGACGCCATGGGGGTGCTCGTGGTCGCGCCGGTGCTCCTGGCCATTCCGCTGTTCCTGGAGCCCCCGCGCTGGACCACCCGTCAGTGGGCCGAGGGGCTCGGCTTCTGGGCATGCATCGCGTTCGTCTCCCTCGTCGGGATGCGGTCGAACCTGCCCGTGCTCTTCCCCGTCCTGCCGTTCCTGGGCTGGGCGGCGTGGCGGCTCCAGCTGCGAGGAGCAGCGCCCGCAGCGCTCGTCGCCTCGGTCGTGACCACCTGGGCCGCGACCCATGGCTACGGCGTCTTCGCCCGCGGGACCCTCTTCCAGCAGATGCTGACGCTGCAGGCGTTCAACGTCTGCGTCACGCTGATGTCGTTCTTCCTCGCCGCCCTGGTGAGCGACCGCCGCAGGAGCGCCGAGATGCTCGTCGGCCGTGCGGATGCCCGCCTCGATCGCGAGCACGAGATCGCCGTGGCGCTGCAGCAGACGCTGCTCCCGGCCCAGCTGCCGGCCATCCCCGGGGTCGAGATCGCCGCCCGCTACATCCCGGCCAGCTCGGACATGCAGGTCGGCGGCGACTGGTACGACGTCATGGTGCTGCCCGACGGCTCGATCGGGCTGGTCATCGGTGATGTCGCCGGCCACGGCCTGGCCGCCGCGGCCACCATGGGGCAGGTGCGGATGGCCGTGCGCGCCTACGCCCTGCAGGACCCGGCCCCGGCGTCCGTGCTGGCGAACCTCCACCACCTCGCCATGCAGCCGCCGGTCGTGACGATGACGACGCTGCTCTACCTGTCGTACGACCCGGACTCGCGGCTGCTCCGGTTCGCGAACGCCGGCCACCCGCCCGCGCTCGCGATCGATCAGCAGGACGCGACGTACATCGCGGAGGCCGGCTCGCCGCCGGTCGCTGTCTCGCCGACCGGCGAGTACCTCGAGTCCTCCGTCGTCCTCGCCGCCGGTGCCACCCTGCTGCTCTACACCGACGGTCTCGTCGAACGCCGGGGCGCCTCGATCCAGGACGGCCTCGACCGGCTTCGTGTGCTCGCGGCGACGCTGGCCGACGCGGGACTCGAGGAGCTGTGCGACGCGCTCATCACGGAGATGCTCGACCACTATCCGGTGGAGGACGACGTCGCCCTCCTGGTCCTCCGGACCCGACGCGCTGACGGTGGCCCGCTGCACATCGAGGTCCCGGCCGAGGCGCAGGTGCTCGTGCAGGTCCGCAACGCGCTGCGACGGTGGCTGCGCGACGTCGGCGTCGAGGAGGCGATCGCCGGTGAGGTGCTCGTGGCGTGCGGCGAGGCGTGCAACAACGTGGTCGAGCACGCGTACGGCGCGGTCACCGGCAACCTGGGGATCGACCTGAGGGTGGACGATGGCGTGATCGAGGTCGCGATCCGGGATCGCGGCGCGTGGCGTCCCGAGGCGGATCGCGGCGGCGGCTGGGGCCTCGACCTCGCCCGCGCGCTGATGGACACCGTCGAGGTGCGGGGTGCGGCGGACGGCACCGAGGTCGTGATGCGTCGGAAGGTCAATGCGGGAGGGGACCGATGAGCGGGCTGGTGGATGTTGTCGCCGCGGACCGCGAGGACGTCCGCATCGCGCGGGTCAGCGGCGAGATCGACCTGTCCAACGCGCGCGCCGTGCTGGAGGCGATCGGCGATGCCGTCCGCAGCGGCGCGACGTCGATCGTCGTGGACCTGAGCGGCGTGACCTTCCTGGACAGCTCCGGGATCGCGATGCTGTTCCGGCTCCAGCAGCGGATCGCCTATAGCCGCCAGGAGCTGAGGCTCGTCGTGCCACGGGGATCGACGGTCCGCCGGGTCCTGGAGCTGGCCCGGGTGCCGGACCTGATCCCGATCCAGGACACGCTCGACGGCTAGCGGAGCGTGATCAACATCGCGGCGACATAGGTAAGCCTGCCCTTATACGATTCCTCCATGTCCGTCACCGTCCCCGTCGCGCTGCCGATCGGCGACGGCCACGTCGCGCCGCTATCGCCGCTCGCGCGGATGCTGGCCGGGCACGGCGACCGTCGGGCGCTGACCGGCGCCGGCGCCGGCGACGGCATCACGTACGCCGACCTGGCCGCCCGCGTGGGCCGGTTCGCTGCCCGCCTCCGGGTGACGGAGCTCGGTCGCCGGCTCGTCCTCGTCGAGGCTGGCAACGACGCCGACACCCTGATCGCCTGGCTCGGCTCCTCAGCGGCCGGCTGCCCCGTGCTCCTCACGGGCCCCGGGGCTGCCCGCGACGCCCTCGTGGCGGCGTACGACCCGGACGTCGTGTGGGACGGCGCGCTGACCGAGCGCCGGGCCACGACCACCCACGACCTGCACCCCGACCTTGCGCTCCTGCTCTCCACGAGCGGGAGCACCGGCAGCCCGAAGCTGGTCCGCCTGAGCCACACCAACCTGGTCGCCAACGCCCGCGCGATCGCCGAGTACCTCGACATCCGCCCCGATGACGTCGCGGCGACGACCCTGCCCGTGCACTACTGCTACGGCCTCAGCGTCGTGCACAGCCACCTGGTCGCCGGCGCGACGGTGCACCTGACCGGGCGCTCCGTCACCGACGCCGCGTTCTGGGACGAGGCCCGCGCGGCCGGTGTGACGACGTTCCCCGGGGTGCCGCACACCTTCGACATGCTCGAGGCCCTCGGGTTCACCGGCGCCGAGCTCCCGAGCCTGCGCTACCTGACCCAGGCCGGTGGGAGGCTCGCTCCCGAGGCGGTACGCCGCCATGCCCAGCGGGGCGAGGCCCACGGCTGGGACCTCGTCGTCATGTACGGCGCGACCGAGGCCACGGCCCGGATGGCGTTCCTGCCGCCGCACCTGGCCACCACGGCCCCCGACACCATCGGCATCCCGATCCCCGGCGGATCGCTGGTCGTCGAGCCGCGCCCTGACGTGTCGACCGACCCCGAGGTCGGCGAGCTCGTCTACCGCGGCGACAACGTCATGCTGGGCTACGCCACCTCGCCGGCCGACCTCACCCTCGGCCGCACCGTGCACGAGCTCCGCACCGGCGACCTCGGTCGGCAGCGCGAGGACGGTCTCTTCGAGGTCGTCGGACGCTGCTCGCGGATCGCGAAGGTCTTCGGGCTCCGCGTCGACCTGGACCGCGTCGAGCGCGCGTTGCTCGCTGCGGGCATCGTGAGCGCGGTCGCGGACGGGGGAGAGGCGCTCGTCGTGGCGGTGGCCTCCGGCGCGGCGCCGGTCGATCAGCCGCGCGTCCTGGCAGCGGTCCAGGGTGCGACGGGCCTTCCGCCTGCCGGCGTACGGCTCGTGACGCCCGTCGACCTCCCGCGGCTGTCGAGCGGCAAGGTCGACTACCGGGCGATTGCCGCTGCCGGGGTCGCGTCGACTACCGCGGTCCTCCGCGAGAGCGTCACCGGCGACGACGTCGCGAGCGTCTATGCCTCCCTGCTCGGCAAGGCCGCCGGGCCCGCCGACTCCTTCCGTGCCCTCGGCGGCGACTCGCTGTCGTACGTCGAGGCGTCGCTGCGCCTGGAGGCGCTGCTCGGCACGCTGCCCTCCGACTGGACCGCGCGCACCGCTGAGGACCTTGCCGGGTGCGCGCTCTCCGCGGACGAGCGATCCGCCCGCGCCGCTGCGCCCGCTGGCCGGCTGGCTCGCTGGTTCGGCGCCGCCCGGACCGTCGAGACCACCGTCCTGATGCGCGCGCTCGCCATCGTCACGATCGTCGGCTCCCACGCGAACCTCTTCGTGCTGCTCGGTGGCGCACACACGCTCTTTGCCGTGCTCGGCTTCAACTTCTCGCGCTTCCACGTCGACCTGCCGCGGCGGGAGCGGACCCGCGCGGTCCTCCGCAGTGCAACGCGGATCGCGCTCCCCGCCGTGCTGGTGATCGGCGTCGTGTCGACGTACAAGCAAGGTGTCGGCTGGAAGCAGGTGTTGCTCCTCAACTGGCTGCTCGGACCCGACCACTGGGTCAACCCGGAGTGGCGCTACTGGTTCATCGAGGTGGCGCTGCTGCTGATGCTCACCGGAGCGGCGCTGCTGGCCGTCCCGGCGCTCGACCGCGCGTGCCGCCGCCGCCCGTTCGCGTTCCCGATCGCCCTGGTGCTCGTCGGTCTCGTGCCGCGCTACGGCCTGCGGGCCTGGCCCGGGGGAGACCTCGACCAGCGGTCGTTCACGCTCGGGTCGCTCCAGCTCGGTGGCGGTGACTACATGCACCGCGCGCAGGTCGTCTTCTTCCTCTTCGCGCTCGGCTGGGCCGCAGCCCGCGCGGCGACGCCCCGCCAGCGCCTGCTGGTCAGCGCCCTCGCGCTCGGCACGGTGTGGAGCTTCTTCGAGCACGAGCCCGCGCGCGACACCTACGTCATCCTCGGCATCCTCGCGCTCACCTGGCTGCGCGACGTCCGCCTCCCGGCCCGGGTGGTGCCCGTCGTGGGCGCGCTCGCGTCCGCGTCGATGTGGATCTACCTCGTGCACTGGGAGATCTACCCCCACCTCGAGAACCGGGTCCCGGTCCTGGCGACGCTCCTGTCCCTGATCGCCGGCGTCCTCGCGTGGCAGGCGTGGACCCGTGGAGAGGCGGCGCTGCGGCGGCGTACGCGATGATGGTGCGCACCATGGATCGCTACGTGCTCACCCTCAGCTGCCCCGACCAGCCCGGCATCATCCGTGCCTTCGCCGAGGGCGTCGTGCAGGCGCAGGGCAACATCGTCGACAACAAGCAGTACACCGACCCGGAGACGGGCACGTTCAGCATGCGCACGGAGTTCGACAGCCCGGTGGGCGACCTCGGTGAGGTCCGCCGCCTGCTCGACGCGGCGCTCTCGGCGTACGACGCGACGATCACGCTCCGCCCGGAGTCGCAGCGTCGCCGCGTGCTGCTCATGGTCAGCAAGGCCGACCACTGCCTCCTCGACCTGCTCTACCGCTGGGAGAACGGCGAGCTGCCGGTCGACATCCCGGTCATCGTCTCCAACCACACCGACCTGCAGCCGATCGCGGAGCGCCACGGCATCCCGTTCGTGCACATCCCGGTGACGAAGGAGACCAAGCCGGACGCCGAAGCCGCGCTGCTGGCACTGGTCGAGGAGCACGCCGTCGACTTCGTCGTGCTGGCCCGCTACATGCAGGTCCTCTCCGACTCGCTGTGCGCCGCCCTGCCCGGCCGGATCATCAACATCCACCACTCGTTCCTGCCCGGCTTCAAGGGTGCGAAGCCCTACCACCAGGCGCACGCGCGCGGCGTGAAGCTGATCGGTGCCACGGCGCACTACGTCACCGCCGATCTCGATGAGGGCCCGATCATCGAGCAGGACGTCGCCCGCGTCGACCACGCGTGGACGGCCGAGCAGTTGGTCGCCCACGGCCGCGACGTCGAGCGCCTCGTCCTGTCGCGCGCCGTCCACCGGCACGCCGAGGACCGCGTCCTGCTGACCGGCGTCCGCACGATCGTCTTCGACTGACGCATGGCCGCCTGACGGCCCGGGAATGCCCGCGCACGGTCCGTCGTTGTCGCGGCTGGAGCCCTGCCGTGTCGGGCAGGGGCACCCGGACCGACCGGAGGAGGCTGCATGACCCGCATCGCGATGGTCAGCATGCACACCTCCCCGCTCGACCAGCCCGGCACGGGCGACGCAGGCGGCATGAACGTCTACGTCCTCGAGCTCTCCCGGCGCCTCGCCGAGCGGGGCATCGCCGTCGACGTCTTCACCCGCGCGACCTCCTCGCGCGCGCCGCAGATCGTCGAGGTCGGTGACCGGATCCTGGTCCGCAACATCCACGCCGGCCCGTTCGAGGGGCTCGGCAAGACCGAGCTGCCCGGCCAGATGTGCACCTTCGCCCGCGAGGTGATGCGCGCCGAGGCGTCGCAGCGCCCGGGGCACTACGCCGCGATCCACTCGCACTACTGGCTCTCGGGCCAGATCGGCGCGCTGGCCCGCGACCGCTGGGGCGTCCCGCTGGTCCACTCCATGCACACGATGGCCAAGGTCAAGAACGAGTCCCTCGCTGTCGGCGACACTCCCGAGCCCGCTGCCCGGGTGATCGGCGAGGAGCAGGTGGTCGAGGCCGCCGACGTGCTGATCGCCAACACCGACATCGAGGCCAAGCAGCTCATCAACCTGTACGACGCCGAGCCGGCGCGCGTCGAGGTCGTGCACCCGGGCGTCGACCTGCGCCGCTTCGTCCCGGTCGACAAGGCGGCGGCCCGCGAGGCGCTCGGCCTGCCGATCGACGCCGACATCCTGCTCTTCGCCGGCCGGATCCAGCCGCTCAAGGCTCCCGACGTCCTGCTCCGCGCGGTCGCGGTGCTGCTCGCCGAGACCCCCGCCTTGCGCCACCGCCTCGTGGTCCCCGTCGTGGGTGGGCCGTCGGGCTCAGGCCTCGAGCACCCGACGGCTCTGGCCGACCTCGCCCGCGACCTCGGCATCGCCGACGTCGTGCGGTTCGTGCCCCCGGTCGAGCAGGCCGAGCTCGCGCTGTGGATGGCCGCCGCCAGCGTCGTGGCGGTGCCCAGCTTCAACGAGTCGTTCGGGCTCGTCGCGGTCGAGGCCCAGGCGACGGGGACCCCGGTCGTCGCCGCCGACGTCGGCGGGCTCCCGACCGTCGTACGGCAGGGGCACTCGGGGCTGCTGGTGCCGACCCACGAGCCGCGCGACTGGGCCAACGCGCTCCGACGGATCATCGAGGATCCCGTCCTCGCGCTGAACCTGTCGATCGGCGCACGCGAGCAGGCGCGACACTTCTCCTGGGAACGAACCGCGGATCGCACGCTCGAGGTCTACGAGCAGGCGGCTCGCCTGATGCGTGAGGAGCTGGCGATCCGATGACGGACGCACACGACGACCTGCAGACCGTGATCCCGGAGGAAGCCGCCGCCGTGGTGCGCAGCTGGCTCGGGGACAACGGCCTCGACTTCGAGGAGAAGACGCCGGGGCAGATCTCCTTCTCGCTCCCCGGCGAGAAGAAGCTGCAGACGCCGGTCCGGGTCGACCTCGGCCCGCACGCGCTCGGCATCCACGCCTTCGTCTGCCGCAACCCCGACGAGAACCACGTCGGCGTCTACCGCTGGCTGCTCGAGAAGAACCTTCGCCTCTTCGCGGTCGCCTTCGCCGTCGACAAGGACGGCGACATCTACCTCGACGCGCGCCTGCCGCTCTCGGCGGTGACCGCGGACGACCTCGACAACATCCTGGGCACGGTGCTCTCCGTGTCCGACAACAGCTTCAACACCATCCTCGAGCTGGGCTTCGCGAGCTCCATCCGCAAGGAGTGGGAGTGGCGGCTGAGCCACGGTGAGCCGACCGTCAACCTCGCTGCCTTCGAGCACCTGCGCCCCAAGGACGCCTGAGTCCTAGAGCCCCATGTCCTTGGCGATGATCGTCTTCATCACCTCGGACGTGCCGCCGTAGATCCGGTTGACCCGGTTGTCGGCGTACAGGCGCGCGATCGGGTACTCGTTCATGTAGCCGTAGCCGCCGTGGAGCTGCAGGCAGCGGTCGATCACGCGGTGCGCGACCTCCGTGCAGAAGAGCTTCGCGGACGCCGCCTCGGCCGGCGTGAGCTCGCCGGCATCCAGCGCCTCGAGAGCCCGGTCGGCCACAGCCTGGGCGGCGTCGACCTCGGCCTTGCAGGCCGCCAGCTCGAACTTGGAGTTCTGGAACGACGCCACCGGCTTGCCGAAGATCTGGCGCTGCTCGACGTACGTCTGCGCCATCCGGACCGCGGCGGCGGCCTGCGCGTAGGCGCCGTAGGCGATGCCCCAGCGCTCGGAGGCGAGGTTGACGCCGAGGTAGGCGAAGCCCTTGTTCTCCTCGCCGAGCAGGTCCTCGACCGGCACCTTGACGTCGACGAATGCCAGCTCGGCGGTGTCAGAGGTGCGCAGGCCGAGCTTGTCGAGCTTGCGACCCACGGAGTAGCCGGGGAGCGAGGTGTCGACGGCGAAGAGCGAGATGCCGAAGCGACGGTCGTCCTCCTTCGGCGGGCTGGTGCGCGCGCAGACGATCACGCGGTCGGCCAGGACACCGCCGGTGATGAACGTCTTGGCGCCGTTGAGGACGTAGTGGGTGCCGTCCTCGGAGAGCTTGGCCGTCGAGCGCATGCCGGCGACGTCGGAGCCGGTGCCCGGCTCGGTCATCGCGAGCGCCCACATCTCCTCGGCGGAGACGAACTTCGGCAGGTAGCGCTGCTTCTGCTCCTCGGTGGCCAGCATCTTGATGTACGGCAGGGCCAGGAGGACGTGGACGCCGGAGCCGCCGAAGAGGACACCGGCGCGGGTGGTCTCCTCGTACTGGATCGCCTCGAACTTGTGCGAGTCGATGCCGGCGCCGCCGTACTCCTCGGGGACGGAGATCCCGAAGAGGCCGAGGTCGGCGAGCTTCGTGTAGAGCTCCCGCGGGACCACGCCGGCGGCGAACCACTCGTCGTAGTGCGGGACGACTTCCGCCTCGATGAACGAGCGGAGGGTCTGGCGGAAGGACTCGTGGTCCTCGTCGAAAACAGAGCGGCGCATGGACACAGGTCTACACCGTGTGCCCACGCGCCGTCAGCCGGGGTTGGCCCTCCGGTCAGAGGTCGAGCTTGTAACCCAGACCGCGGACGGTCACGAGGAACTTCGGCTCGGACGGGTCCGGCTCGAGCTTGGCGCGCAGGCGCTTCACGTGGACGTCGAGGGTCTTGGTGTCGCCGACGTAGTCGGAGCCCCAGACGCGGTCGATCAGCTGGCCGCGGGTGAGCACGCGACCCGGGTTGCGCAGGAACATCTCGAGGAGCTCGAACTCCTTGAGCGGCAGGCGCGTGTCAACGCCGTCGACCGTGACGACGTGGCGCTCGACGTCCATGCGGACCGGGCCCGCCTCGAGGGTCTGCGGGGCGAGGTCGCCCGCGTCGGAGCCGCGACGGAGGACGGCGCGGATGCGCGCGACCAGCTCGCGGGGGGAGTACGGCTTGGTGACGTAGTCATCGGCGCCGAGCTCGAGGCCGACGACCTTGTCGACCTCGTCGTCCTTGGCGCTGACCATGATCACCGGCACGGACGACGTCTGCCGGATCTGGCGGCACACCTCGGTGCCGGGCAGGCCCGGGAGCATCAGGTCGAGCAGGACGATGTCGGCGCCATTGCGGTCGAACTCGGTGAGCGCGTCATTGCCATTGGTGGCGACGGCGACCTCGAACCCTTCCTTGCGCAGCATGTACGTCAGGGCGTCGATGTAGCTCTCTTCGTCCTCGACGACGAGTACGCGGGTCATGAGCTCTCCTCCAGGTGGGGGACGGAACGGGGGAGGGTCAGGGTGAACGTAGATCCCTGTCCCTCGACGGACCAGACCTTGATCTCGCCGCCATGGGTGGCAGCGACGTGCTTGACGATGGACAGTCCCAGGCCGGTGCCGCCGGTGGAGCGGTGCCGGGCGGGGTCGACGCGGTAGAACCGCTCGAAGATGCGGTCCAGGTCTCCGGCGGGGATGCCGATGCCCTGGTCGGTCACGGAGATCTCGAGGGTGTCGGCGAGACCGCGGACCGCGACGGCGACGGTCGAGCCCTCACGGGAGTAGTGGACGGCGTTCGCGACGAGGTTGCTCACGGCGATGGTGAGCTGGTCCTTGCTGCCGCTGAGCAGCAGGCCCGGGTCGCCGCCGGCGACGACGGAGATGCCCTTCGCCTGGGCGTCGATCGCGCTCGTGTCGATGGCGACCGCGACGATCTCGTCGACCGCCACCGGCTCTGGCTGGGAGACGGGCTCGTCGCCCTGCAGGCGGGAGAGATCGATGATCTGCTGCACCAGGTGCGTGAGCCGGTCGCTCTCCTTGAGCATCCGGCCGGCGAACCGCTCGACCGCCTCGGGGTCGTCGGACGCGTCGTGGACGGCCTCGCTGAGCAGCTTGATCGCGCCGACCGGGGTCTTGAGCTCGTGGCTGACGTTGGCGACGAAGTCGCGGCGGATCGAGTCGACCCGGCGCTCCCGCGTGCGGTCCTCGAGCAGGGCCAGCACCAGCCGCGACCCGAGGGGAGCGACGCGGGCGGTGACGTGGCGGAGCTGGTTGCGGGTGCCCATCCGCAGCTCGAGCTCGGCCTCGCGGATCTGGCCGTCGCGGCGCACCTGGCGGATCAGCTCCGCGAGCTGCTCGTCACTGATGCCGCTGCCGTGCACGAGTCCGAACGCGTACGCCGGCGCGCTGGCCTTGAGGACCACGTCCTGGTCGTCGACAACGACCGCGCTCGACCGCAGCACCGAGAGCACGGAGGTGACGCCAGGCGGCACGACGGGCGCCGGTGCCTGGGGTTCGCGGGTCTGGGTCCGCTCGCTGTAGTGCCATGCGAGGACCCCGCCGCCACCGACGGCAAAACCGGCGGACGCAGCGACGCACGCCTGCAGCAGCTCGGGATTCACGTCGTGATCGTACGCACCACGTCACCGTGCGTTGCCCGTCTGGACGCCTGCTCGCAAGAATTCGCTCCGCGTTCACCGGGTGACCCCGGATGGTCACCCGGTGTCGCTAGGTTGTTCGGGTGCGTCACCACTTCTCTGAGCAGCTCGACCTCGTCTTCGACGAGCTCGCCGAGCTGTGCATCACCGTCCAGATCGCCGTCCGCCAGGCCACCGAGGCGCTCCTCGCCGGAGACGGCGCCGCTGCCGAGCGGGTCATCAGCGGGGACCTCGACGTCGACGAACGGCGTGACCGCATCGAGGTCCGGTGCTTCCGCATCCTCTCCCTGCAGCAGCCGGTCGCGGGCGATCTGCGCACCGTTGTCGCTGCACTCCGGATGGGTTCCGAGGTCGAGCGTTCAGGCGATCTCGCCGTGCACGTCGCGAAGGTGGCCCGTCTGCGCATGCCGCGCACGGCCGTGCCGGACGAGCTGATCCCGGTGGTCACCCGGATGTCGGAGATCGCCGTCGACATGATGGGCCGCACCGCGTCGATCGTGGCCGAGCGCGACATCGCTGGCCTGGTTGAGCTCCGCGCGCTCGACGACGAGATGGACGACCTCCGGGCCGACCTGCTCCAGAAGATCGTCGGACCGGGCTGGACCCACGGCGTCGAGCCGGCCGTCGACCTCGCGCTGCTCAGCCGCTACTACGAGCGCATCGGCGACCACGCCGTCTCCGTGGCCAAGCGCGTCGACTACGTCATCACCGGCGAGCGCCCCTGACGCCGAGACGGGGCCTGTGCCGTGCCGAGACGGGGCCTGTGCCGTGCCTGACCGGCTACCGAAATGGCGAGACGGGGCCTGTGCTGTGCACA
>NZ_SJZJ01000006.1 GCF_004337475.1 Nocardioides jejuensis
TTGGTATTGGTGTTTGGTTCGGCTTGTGTAGGATAGGTGGGAGACTGTGAAGCATTAACGCCAGTTAGTGTGGAGTCAACGTTGAAATACCACTCTGGTCGTACTAGATGTCTAACCTAGGTCCATTATCTGGATCAGGGACAGTGCCTGATGGGTAGTTTAACTGGGGCGGTTGCCTCCTAAAATGTAACGGAGGCGCTCAAAGGTTCCCTCAGCCTGGTTGGCAATCAGGTTTCGAGTGTAAGTGCACAAGGGAGCTTGACTGTGAGAGTGACAGCTCGAGCAGGGACGAAAGTCGGAACTAGTGATCCGGCGCTGGCATGTGGAAGCGGCGTCGCTCAACGGATAAAAGGTACCCCGGGGATAACAGGCTGATCTTCCCCAAGAGTCCATATCGACGGGATGGTTTGGCACCTCGATGTCGGCTCGTCGCATCCTGGGGCTGGAGTAGGTCCCAAGGGTTGGGCTGTTCGCCCATTAAAGCGGCACGCGAGCTGGGTTTAGAACGTCGTGAGACAGTTCGGTCCCTATCCGCCGCGCGCGCAGGAAACTTGAGAAAGGCTGTCCCTAGTACGAGAGGACCGGGATGGACGAACCTCTGGTGTGCCAGTTGTTCCGCCAGGAGCACGGCTGGTTGGCTACGTTCGGAAGTGATAACCGCTGAATGCATCTAAGCGGGAAGCACGTTTCAAGATGAGGTTTCCCACCGGGTTAACCGGGTAAGGCCCCCAGTAGATGACTGGGTTGATAGGCCGGAGGTGTACAGCAGTAATGCCCAGCCGACCGGTACTAATAGGCCGAGGGCTTGTCCCTCAAAGATGTTGCGCGTCCACTGTGTGGTTCCCGAGTTACGGTCGGGAACCAAGTCCAAAGCCCAGAAGCTTTGCGAGTTGGTGATCTAACTCCATAGAGTTTCGGCGGCCATAGCGTCAGGGAAACACCCGGCTCCATTCCGAACCCGGAAGTTAAGCCTGACAGCGCCGATGGTACTGCAACCGGGAGGTTGTGGGAGAGTAGGACGTCGCCGGACAAATTTTCCCCAAAGGGGCACCACATTGTGGTGCCCCTTTGGCCATTTGAGGGCCTCGTGATCCGTGCAAATGAACGACCGCCCGCCTCCGGTGAGGAGACGGGCGGTCGATGCATTTCGCGAGGTTGTTCAGTCCTGCCACTCGCCAGCAAGCCACTTCACGCCGACCTTGTTCTCGGCGCGTGCTGCCTTGGTGAGCAGGCCGGCGATGAGGTCCTCGATCTTTCCCCCGATGAGGGGAATGCCGACTTTGACCGTCAGGTCGACGGTCTGCACCACGTCGTCGCCCTGCTGGGCAAGGGTGATGGTCCCCTTCATGTCACCGGGCTTGCCGGCGATCGTGATCAGGACGTCGGCGCGGTCACCGCGCCAGGTCTCCTGCTGCACGATCGGGATCTCGTCGCCGACGAGCTTCTTTGCGAAGGACGGCACGCGGTCGGTGCCATGTACGTATTCGAACGTCACGCTGTTGCCGTTGGCGGTCGGGGTGACGGCCAGGCTGCTGCGCAGTGCGTGCTGGTACGACGCCACCGCCGCCCGGAAAGCCGGATCAACCGCCAGCGCCGCGACTGCGTCGACGGTCGTGCCCGGGTAGGTCAGGTTCTCGTGGATGCTCTTCGCCATGGCGCGACCCTAGCGGGCTATGTTGATGGATGTGCCTCTCTCCCGTGACAGCACACCTGATCCCGTGCTGCAGGCCTACTTCCGCCACATCGCGCCGGAAGACCTTGCAGACCGCGTTCCTGACGACCTTGCCGGTGCCCTGGCCAGCCATCGCAAGCTGGCGGCTCAGCGGCTGCCTGGCAGCTCGGCGGTACGTGTGCACACACCTCGCGCTGCGGTCCAGGGCTGGGAGGCGCACGGCCACACTGTCCTCGAGGTGGTCACGGAGGACATGCCCTTCCTGGTCGACTCGGTGCTGATGGCGCTGGGTCGTGCCGGGCACGACGTTCACCTGGTGGTGCACCCCCGCTTCGATGTCACGCGTTCGGCTGACGGGACGTTGCTGTCCGTGGTGCCCGCGGACGAGCGGGTCCCGGCCGCGGAGGGCTGGATTCGCGAGTCGTGGATGCATGTGGAGGTCGATCGGCTCCCCGAGGGGCGCGAGGTGGCGGCGGCGTTCGAGGCGGACGTGAGTGCTGTGCTCGCTGATGTCCGGAGCGCTGTGCGCGACTGGGCCGCGATGCGGTCGACCGTGCTCGCGGTGGCGGACGAGCTCGAGGCTCGCCCGCCGCTCCTGCCGGAGGAGGAGGTCTCGCAGGGCACGGGCCTGCTTCGCTGGCTTGCGGACGACCACTTCACGTTCCTGGGTTACCGCGAGTACGACCTGCTCGACGATGACGCGCTGCAGCCCGTCGAGGGTTCGGGCCTCGGCATCCTCCGGGGGCGCAGCGGCGCCGGTGCCGCGGCGTCGTTCGCCAGGCTGCCTCCCCATGTGCGGGCACATGCGCGCGAGCAGACGCTGCTGGTCCTCGCCAAGGCCAACTCGCGGGCGACGGTGCACCGGTCGGCGTACCTCGACTACGTGGGGGTGAAGCGGTTCGACGACGACGGTGTGGTCACGGGTGAGCGGCGGTTCCTCGGGCTGTGGTCCTCGGCGGCGTACACCGAGTCGCTGCGGCGCATCCCGCTGCTGTCGGAGAAGGCGGACGCTGTGCTGGCCGCGGCGGGGCTCGACCCGCTCAGCCACGCGGGCAAGGCGCTCCTCGAGATCCTCGAGGACTACCCGCGTGACGAGCTGTTGACGGTGCCGGTCGATGAGCTCGCGAAGGTGGGTGAGGCGGTCCTGCAGGCGCGGGAACGCCGTCGGTTGCGACTCTTCGTCCGGCCGGACACCTATCGGCGCTACCTGACCTGCCTGGTCTACGTGCCGCGCGACCGGTACAGCACCTCGGTGCGTGAGCGGTTCGCTGCGATCCTTCGGGACCGGCTGGGTGCTGCGACGGTCGAGTACTCCGCGCGCGTGGGGGAGTCCCCGCTCGCCCAGGTCCACTTCGTCGTCCGGCCGGAGAACGCCGACGCCGTGCCCGAGGTCGACGTGCCCGCGCTGGAGCGGGAGCTGGTCGAAGCGGCACGGTCGTGGTCCGACGACTTCGTCGGCGCGGTGACGGTCGAGTTCGGCGAGGCCGATGCGGCGCGGTTGGTGCGGGCCTACCGGGGCGCCTTCCCGCCGGCGTACGTCGAGGAGTTCTCGCCGCGCGCGGCGGCCGTCGACGTACGCCGGATCGAGGCCATCGGCGGCGACGCCGGGGTAGATGTCGCGATCTCGGAACGGGTGGATGCGGCGCCCGACGAGGTGAGGCTCTCGATCTACCGGGTGGGCGAGCCTCTCACGCTGACGGCTGCGCTCCCGATGTTGGCGTCGCTGGGCGTCGAGGTGGTCGACGAGCGACCGCACGAGCTCGAGGGCCTGGCGCGTCCGACGTGGATCTACGAGTTCGGGCTACGCGCGCCATCGCCGGTGCATGATGCCGACCTGGCCCCGCTCGAGGAGCTGCTCCGGGCCATCCTCGCGGGGGAGTGCGAGGTCGATGGCTTCAACGCCCTGGTGATCGGCGCATGTCTGCGCTGGCGGCAGGTTGCCGTGCTGCGCGCCTATGCCCGCTACCTCAAGCAGACCGGCACGCCGTTCAGCCTGGAGTCGATCGAGGAGGCACTCCGCGAGAACGTCACGCTGACCCGGCTGCTGGTCGACCTCTTCGAGGCGCGCTTTGACCCGGACACCGATCCTGAGGCGCGCGCCGCAGCCGAGGAGCGACTGCGCGACCAGATCAGCGCGGGCCTCGATGATGTGGTCCGGCTCGACCATGACCGGATCCTCCGGTCCTACCTCGCCCTGATCGTGGCGACGCTGCGGACCAATCACTTCATGGTCGACGGTGAAGCACGTCCGCGGGCCTGTCTGGCGCTGAAGCTCGATCCCTCCGGCGTGCCGGACCTGCCGGCTCCGCGGCCGCAGTTCGAGATCTTCGTGCACTCACCGCGGGTCGAAGGCGTGCACCTGAGGTTTGGGGCGGTGGCGCGGGGTGGCCTGCGCTGGTCCGACCGGCGCGACGACTTCCGCACCGAGGTGCTGGGCCTGGTGAAGGCGCAGATGGTGAAGAACACCGTCATCGTCCCGGTAGGGGCCAAGGGTGGCTTCTACGCGAAGCGGCTGCCCGACGTCACCGATCGTGAGGCGTGGCTGGCCGAAGGCATCGCCTGCTACCGGACGTTCATCGCTGGCCTGCTCGACCTCACCGACAACATGGTGGCCGGCGAGATCGTGCCGCCGCCGCGCGTCGTACGGCACGACGGTGATGACGCCTACCTCGTGGTGGCAGCCGACAAGGGGACGGCGACGTTCTCCGACATCGCCAACGAGGTGGCGGCGGGCTACGGCTTCTGGCTCGGTGACGCCTTCGCCTCGGGCGGCTCCGCCGGCTACGACCACAAGGCCATGGGGATCACCGCGCGCGGCGCGTGGGTCTCGGTGCAGCGACACTTCCGCGAGATGGGCATCGACTGCCAGGCCGAGGAGTTCACCTGCGTGGGCATCGGGGACATGTCGGGGGACGTCTTCGGCAACGGGCTGCTCAGCACCCGTACGGCGCGGCTGGTCGCGGCCTTCGACCACCGCGACATCTTCCTCGACCCGCAGCCCGACGCCGCCGCGGCGTACGACGAGAGGGAGCGTCTCTTCGCATTGCCGCGGTCGTCGTGGCAGGACTACGACCGCTCCCTGATCTCCGCTGGCGGTGGGGTCTGGTCGCGCCAGGCCAAGCAGGTGCCGATCTCGCCGGAGGTGGCCGAGGTGCTGGGTCTCGATCCAGCGGTCGGATTCCTCGCACCCAACGAGCTGCTCCGGGCGATCCTCGCGGCGCCTGTCGACCTGCTGTGGAACGGCGGCATCGGGACCTACGTCAAGGGGTCGAGCGAGACGCACGCCGAGGTCGGTGACAAGGCCAACGACGCCATCCGGGTCGACGGCGCCGACCTCCGGGTGCGCTGTGTCGGCGAGGGCGGCAACCTCGGCCTCACCCAGCGCGGCCGGATCGAGTACGCCGCGGCGGGAGGCCGCCTCAACACGGACTTCATCGACAACTCCGCTGGCGTGGACACCTCCGACCGCGAGGTGAACCTCAAGATCCTGCTCGACGCGGCTGTCGACGACGGCGACCTGACCGGCAAGCAGCGCAATGCCCTCCTCGCGTCCATGACCGACGAGGTCGCCGCACTCGTGCTGCGCGACAACTCCGAGCAGAACCTGGCGCTCGCGAATGCGCTCGCCAGCGCGCCCGCGATGCTGCATGTCCACGAGGCATGGCTGGAGTCGCTGGAGCGGCGCCGTGCCGTGGACCGCGAGCTCGAAGGCCTGCCGTCGTCGGCGGAGGTCCGTCGTCGACTCGACCAGGGTGAGGGGCTGACAGCGCCGGAGCTCGCGGTCATGCTCTCGTGGACGAAGATCGTGCTCGCGGGGGAGTTGCTCGACTCCGAGCTGCCGGAGGATCCCTTCCTCCGCAGCGATCTCTACGCCTACTTCCCATCGCAGGTCCGGCAGGCGTACCGCCAGCGGATCCTCCGGCACCCGCTGCGGCGCGAGATCATCGTGACCCAGGTGGTCAACGACCTGGTCAACGGCGCGGGCATCACCTTCTGGCACCGGCTCTCGGAGGAGACGTCGGCCAGTGCGTCCGACCTGGCCCGTGCCAACTTCGTGGCGCGCGAGATCTTCGGCTCCCTCGCCCTGCGCGAGCGCATCCGCGAGGACGACAACCATCTCGATGCGACCGTCCAGACGACGATGCGCATCGAGATGCGCACGCTCGTCGAGCGCGCGTCGCGATGGCTCGTGACCAATCGCCGCTCGCCCCTGGCCAGCGAGGAGATCGTCGACTACTTCGGCGAGGCGGTGCAGCGGCTGATGGAGGACCTGCCCGCGATCCTCGGGGGTCGTGAGCGCGAGGCGTTCGAGGCGCGTCGGGACGATCTGCTCGCCCACGGGGTCGAGGAGGCGCTGGCGACGAGAGTGGCGGTGCTCCAGCCGGCGTACGTGCTGCTCGGCGTGGTGGAGACGGCCGAGCGGGAGCGGATCGATCCGCTCGAGGTGGCCCGGGTGCACTTCGCGCTGGGGGAGCGGCTCGGTCTCTCCTCCGTCGTACGCCGGGTGCTGGCGCTGCCGCGTCGCGACCGCTGGGAGGCACTGGCTCGCGCTGCCGTACGCGATGACCTGCACTCCGTGCATGCGGCGCTGACCGAGCAGGTGCTGCACTCCACCTCACCCGACGATCCGGCTCCTCTCCGTGTGGCGATCTGGGAGGAACGGGACGCCGGCCGCGTGCAGCGGGCTGCGCGGACGCTCGAGGAGATCTGCGCCGACGACGCCGCCGACCTGGCGAGGGTCGCGGTGGGGCTGCGTGTGGTGCGAGGCCTTGTCACGTGAACTGACCGATCGGTCAGGTTAGGATGGACGCATGCTGCTTTTCCAGGGTCCCCGCGCCGCAGCCACGCGCGTCGTACGCCGGGTGGCCGGCCTGCCCAGCCCGCTCGCTGGTCGCACGGTGCTGATCACTGGCGCGTCGTCCGGCATCGGGCGGGCGACGGCGCTGGCCGTCGCTGACAAGGGTGCTCGGGTGCTGCTCGTGGCCCGTCGTGCTGCGGAGCTCGAGGCCGTCCGCGAGGAGATCGAGGACGCGGGCGGTGTCGCGGAGGTCTTCCCCTGTGACCTGACCGACGGCGATGCGATCGACAAGCTGGTCAAGGACGTCCTGGCCGGTCACGGGGCGGTCGACTACCTGGTCAACAACGCGGGTCGGTCGATCCGGCGGTCGCTGGACCTGAGCTATGACCGCTTCCACGACATCGAGCGCACGATGGCGATCAACTACATGGGGCCGGTGCGGCTGACCATGGGGCTGCTGCCGGCGATGCGGGCGCAGAAGTTCGGCCACGTCGTCAACATCGTCACCTGGGGCATCCAGATCAAGGCGCCCAAGTTCGCGCCGTACATCGCGTCGAAGGCAGCGCTCGACACGTTCTCGCGGATCGCCGGTCGCGAGGCCTTCTTCGACAACGTGACCTTCACGAACATGCGGTTCTCGCTGGTCAGCACCCCGATGGTCGCGCCGACCGAGGCGTACAGCGGGCACGGCGAGACGCCGGAGCACGCCGCCGACCGCGTCGTGCGTGCACTGGAGGACCGGCCGCTGACGGTCAACACCCGCGTGGCCGACCTGGTCGAGGTCGCCAACGTCGTCGCGCCCCGGGCGACGGACTTCGCGATGGCGCTGGCGCACCGCGTGTTCAAGGACTCCGCCGCGGCGCGCGGCAAGAAGTCCTAACCCTCGGCGATGACCGGCAGCGGCTTCGGTCCGAGCCGGAGCTTGCCCTGTGCGATCGCGACGCCGAGCAGGATGACCGCGCCGCCGACCGGCTGGTACCAGTGCGGCTCCTCGCCGAGCACGACCATGCCCACGACGATCGCGAAAAGCGGACTCAGGTAGGTCACGTACGACGCGGTGGAGCCGCCGACCCAGCGGATGTTGCGCGCGTGGATGGCCAGGGCGACGCCGGTGCCGATGGCGCCGAGCGCCAGCACCGATCCGAGCACCTCGGGGGAGAGGTCCCACGGGGCAGGCGGTGCGCCGGCGACCAGCGGAGCGACGACGGCCAGCGCGGCGGTCGCCCACAGCAGCTGACCGGCACTCACCGCGAGATCGGAGTCGACGCGGGGCGCGACGTACCGCTGCTGGTAGGGGATGGCGATGCCGTAGCAGGAGGCCGCCGCGAAGCAGAGCATCTGGCCGGTGAAGCCGCTGCCGCGCAGCCCCTGCCAGGCGCCGAGGACGACGAGCGTGCCGCTGAAGCCGAGGGCGAGGCCGACGACCTTCGCCAGCGAGAAGCGTTCGGTGCGGAAGAGGAGGACGGCAGCGGGCAGCGTGACGAGCGGAGTCGTGCCGTTCCAGATGCCGGCGAGCAGGCTGGGGATCCGCTGCTCGCCGAACCCGAAGAGCGTGAACGCGAACGCGATCAGCAGGCCGGGTACCGCGAGGTGGAGCCAGGTGACCAGGTCCCGCGGCAGGCGGTGGCCGGCGAACGCCATCAGCACGAGCACGGCGACGGCACCCGACGAGACGCGGCCGAGCGTCACGTACGCAGGGTGGAGCTCGCGGACGCCGACGCTGATGAAGAGGAAGCTGCAGCCCCAGATCGCGGCGAGGCCGACCAGCCAGGGGAGCCAGACGCGGAGGGGAGGCTGCTCGGGGGTCACCTGGTCAGCATGGCGGTGGCTTGCTGACGCGTCACCTGATTTTGCGGGCGCCTCGAGGATCGTGGCCGGACCGTGACCGGACCGGTCAGCCGGCCTTCTCGCCGCGCGCCTGCTTCGCGGCCTCGACCGACTGCTGCAGCGCCGCGAGCAGGTCGACGACCTCGCCGGCGGACTTCGTGGAGGTCTCGGTGCGCTGCACCTCGCCGCCCTCGATCTTGGCCTTGACGAGGGCCTCGACTGCCTCGGCGTAGTCGTCCTCGAGCTCGCTCGGGTCGAAGTCGCCGGCCAGGGTCTCGACGAGCATGCGTGCCATCGTCACCTCGGCCTCCTTGACCTCGCCGACCTCGACGGAGAAGTCCGGAGTGCGGATCTCGTCGGGCCACATGAGCGTCTGCAGCACGATCACGTCGCCAGCCTCGGTCTCGCGGACGCGGAGAACGGCGGGGGCCGTGCGCTGGCGCAGGGCGACCGTGACGACCGCGACGCGGTCGGACTCCTGCAGGGCCTGGCGCAGAAGCGCGTAGGGCTTGGCGCCGGTCGCCTCGGGCTCGAGGTAGTAGCTCTTCTCGAACATCAGCGGGTCGATCTGCTCGCTGGGCACGAACTTCTCGACGGCGATCTCGCGGCTGGCCGTCACCGGCAGCTCACGGAGGTCGTCATCGCTGAGGATGACCATCTCGCCGTCCTCGGTCTCGTAGCCCTTGGCGATGTCGGCGTAGGGAACCTCCTCGCCGTCGAGCGAGCAGATCCGCTGGTAGCGGATCCGGCCGCCGTCCTTGGCGTGCACCTGGCGGAAGGACACGTCGTGGCTCTCGGTCGCGGAGTAGAGCTTCACCGGGACGCTGACGAGGCCGAACGAGACGGCCCCCTTCCAGATCGCGCGCATGTCTTCACGGTATCCGAGAAGATGGTCGGCATGCTGTTCGTGCCGCCGATGCTCGCCACCAAGGGCGACCGTGTGCCCGTGGGACCCGACTGGGTCCACGAGGTGAAGTGGGACGGCATCCGCGTGATCGTCCACGTCGGGCCCGACGGGGTGCAGGCGTGGTCGCGCAACGGCAACGCCCGCGACGTCCCGCAGCTGGCCGGACTCGCGAGGCTCGGCCGCACCATGGTGCTCGACGGGGAGCTCGCCGCCACCGACGAGGCCGGTCGGCCCACCTTCGGTGCGCTGCAGCGCGGCGGATCTCCACGGCTCTACATCTTCGACCTGCTCGAGCTCGACGGTCGCGACCTGACCCCGCTGCCGTGGGAGGACCGGCGCGCGGAGCTCGACTCCCTCCACCTCGGCGACGACGCCTGGCTGGTCCCCCCGACGTACGACGACGGGGAGATGTTGCTCGAAGCGACGCGGCAGCAGGGGCTCGAGGGGATCGTCTCCAAGCTGCGTTCGGCGCCGTACCGGTCGGGGGTGCGCAGTCGCGACTGGCTGAAGTTCCCGCACCGGCCGCGGCGGTCCGTGGTCATCGGCGGATGGCGCGGCGAGAAGGGGAGTGACGCGCGGCTGGGCGCGTTGCTCGTCGGCGAGCCGACGCCGGAGGGCCTGGTCTTCCGGGGCCGTGTGGGCAGTGGCCTCGCCGGTCGCGCGGGCATCGCCCTGCTGCCGCTGCTGGCCGGCATCGGCCGCGACGAGAGTCCTTTCGTCACGCCGATGGCGAAGGTGGACGCCTTGGGCACGCACTGGGTCGATCCCGTGGTCATCGTCGACATCGAGTCGCTGGGCGTGACGGGCGACGGGCGGCTGCGCCAGCCGTCGTACCAGGGAGTGCGCCACGACCTGACGGTCGCTGACCTGGAGACGCAGTCGTGAGCCCGGCCGGCACGGAGGTCGTCACCGAGGTCGACGGACACCGCCTCACGCTCAGCAATCTCGCGAAGGTGCTCTACCCGGCGACCGGCACGACGAAGGGGGAGATCCTCGACTACTACGTCCGGATCGCTCCGGTGCTGCTGCCGCACATCGCCGACCGCGCCGTGACCCGGATCAGGTGGCCGCACGGCGTCGCGAAGCAGAGCTTCTTCGAGAAGAACGCTCCTGCCGGAGCGCCGTCGTGGCTGAAGACGGTGTCGGTGCCCACCACCGGTTCGCGGTCGGCGTCGGGGGAGTCGGGCGAGCTGCGCTTCCCCGTCGTAGACGGCCTTGCGGCACTCGTCTACCTCGTCAACCTGGCCTCGCTTGAGCTGCACGTGCACCAGTGGAAGGTCTCCCTGGAGGGGGTGCCGTCCAACCCCGACCGGCTGGTCGTGGATCTTGACCCCGGCGACGGGGCCGGCCTGATGCAGTGCTGCGAGGTCGCCCTGCTGGCCCGGTCGCTGCTCGCCTCGCGGGACCTGGAGGCGAAGCCGGTGACGAGCGGTTCGAAGGGCCTGCACCTCTACGTCCCGCTGGACGGGTCACTCTCCGCGGACGAGTCGACGGCGCTGGCCAAGGACCTTGCCGAGGAGCTCCAGGCAGCGCACCCGACGCTTGTCACCGCGACGATGACCAAGGCGCGGCGTGCGGGGAAGGTCTTCTTCGACTGGTCGCAGAACTCGGGCTCGAAGACCACGGTCGCGCCGTACTCCCTGCGGGGGAAGGAGCGGCCCACGGTGGCGACGCCGCTCACCTGGGCGGAGGTCGAGGAGGGTGCGAACGACGAGCTGGGCCTCGACCAGTTCACGTACGCCGAGGTGCTGGCGCGCGTCGCCGACTTGGGTGACCTCTTCGCCTGAAGTGTCCTGAGTGCGCCGCGCGGGTCTGGCCGGGGGTGAGACGGAGCCCTATCGCTGGTCTAGACCAGTGTGTAAGGGTTTCCAATGAAATCTGCTCTCACTCGGGCTAGGAGAACTCGTGGATATTCAGGAATTCAACGACCGCTATGACGTGGTCGGCACGCTGGGGAAGGTCGGTATCGCGCTCGCGATCCTGATCATCACGTGGATCGTCGCGAAGGTCGTCGCGCGGATCTTCGCCAAGCTCGTCACGAAGGTGCCGGCGCTGCAGAAGGCAGGTGCGGACGGCCAGAGCCTCGGCAACTCGCTGGGCTCGATCGCCTCCCTGCTGGTCTGGCTCTTCGGCCTGATGGCGATCCTGCAGCTGTTCGGCCTGACCCAGGTGCTGGCGCCGGTCCAGAACATGCTCAACGGCGTCTTCGCCTTCCTGCCGAACATCATCGGCGCGGGCCTGGTCTTCGTCGTCGGCGCGATCCTTGCGAAGATCGTGCGCCAGCTGGTCGAGACCGCGCTCGGTGCGGTGCCGTTCGACAAGTGGCTCGGTAGTGGCAGCCGCAAGCTTGAGACGGTGGCGGGAGTCGCCGACACTCCCGGGTACGCCGCTCCGGCGCCGGCCGCGGGTGGCCTGTCGGCCCGCTCGATCATCTCGATGCTGGGCCTGGTCATCTACTCGATGATCATGCTGGTCGTCGCCATCTCGGCCCTGCAGATCCTGGACATCCAGGCGATCTCGGAGCCGGCGACGCAGATGCTGCAGAAGATCATGGACGCGATCCCGAACGTCATCGCGGGTGCCGTGCTGCTCGGCATCGGTGTGCTGATTGCCGGCTTCGTGACGTCGCTGCTGTCCGAGCTGCTCGGCGGCCTCGGCATCGACCGCGGCCTGCAGTCGATGGAGGTCCTCCCGGCCGGCAAGAGCGCCGTCCCGGCGATCACGAAGATCGTCCAGGTCGCGATCGTGCTGGTCTTCGCTGTTGCGGCGACGCGCCTGCTCGGCTTCCCGGAGATCACGAGCTTCCTCCAGGAGATCCTGGCGCTCGGCGGCAAGGTCGCCTTCGGCGGCGCGATCATCGCGGCCGGCTTCGTGGTGTCCTCTGTGCTCGCGAAGCTCGTCGGTGGGGGTGCGGCAAACATCGTGCGCATCGCGACGCTGGTGCTCTTCGGAGCGATGGGCCTGAAGTACATGGGCCTGGCCGACTCGATCATCAACCTGGCCTTCGGCTCGCTGGTCGTCGGTGGCGCTGCTGCCGCGGCGCTGGCCTTCGGTCTGGGCGGTCGCGAGGCTGCTGCGCGCCAGCTGGCAAAGCTGCAGAACCAGGGCGGTCCGCAGATCTGACCTTCTGCATGTGTGGCGCCCCCGGGTCCTCCCGGGGGCGTCGTGCATTTCCACAGGTGCGTGGACGGCGTGGTGGACAACGGCACTTTCCAAGGCGTAGAACCCCAGAGGAGAACCTCTACTCGGGATGGGGATCGACGATGGTGGCGTATGCCGCGACCCACGACGCCGATGCGTCGACAGCAACGGATCCGGGCGCGCATCGCGCGCTCGTCGAGCAGATCGACCAGCGGGTGCGCGAGCGCGTGCGCGCCGAAGGGGTCGACCCGCAGCACGAGCCCACCGCCGTACGCCGACTGGCCGAGGAGGCCGTCCGTCTGCACGACGAGCGCAGCCTGACCGGTCAGGTCCTGCGGGTGGTCGACCCGTCGCGCGTCATCACCGAGGTGGTTGCCCGGGTGGCGGGCTTCGGTGCGCTGCAGCCCTACCTCGAGGACGACGAGGTCGAGGAGATCTGGATCAACAAGCCGTCCGAGGTCTTCGTGAGCCGCCGTGGCCGCCACGAGCTGACCTCCACCGTGCTCACGCGCGCCGAGGTCAACGAGCTCATCGAGCGGATGCTGAAGAGCAGCGGCCGCCGCATCGACATGAGCCAGCCGTTCGTCGACGCCATGCTCCCGGACGGCAACCGTCTCCACGTCGTGCTGGAGGGGATCTCGCGTGGGTTCAGTGCGGTCAACATCCGCAAGCACGCGCTGCGCGCCACGCGGCTGGCAGACCTGGTCGAGCTGGGCAGCCTCACACCGCGGGCTGCGACATTCCTGGAAGCCAGCGTGCGCGCCGGCCTCAACATCCTGGTGGCGGGAGCGACGCAGTCGGGGAAGACGACGTTCCTCAACTGCCTCGCGGCGTCGATCCCCGGCACCGACCGGATCGTGTCTGCCGAGGAGGTATTCGAGCTTCGTTTTCCGCACCCGGACTGGGTCGCGTTGCAGACCCGGCAGACGGGGCTCGAGGGCACGGGCGAGATCACTCTGCGCGACCTCGTGAAGGAATCCCTGCGTATGCGGCCGAGCCGGATTATCGTCGGTGAAGTCCGTGCCGAGGAGAGCCTCGACATGTTGCTGGCGCTCAACTCCGGCTTGCCCGGCATGTGCACCGTGCACGCCAACTCGGCGCGTGATGCGCTCGTCAAGCTCTCCGCGCTCCCGTTGCTCGCGGGTCCCAACGTGCACTCAGGGTTCGTGACGCCTGCCGTCGCCAGCAGCATCGACATCGTGGTGCACCTCGGCATCGACCACTCCGGCGTACGTCGGGTGCAGGAGGTCGTCGCCGTGTCGGGCCGGATCGAGCAGGGCGTGATCGAGACGGAGCCGATGTTCGTCCGCGACGACGTCGAGCTGCGCCATGCCGGCGGCATGCCGCCGCACCTCGAGCGCTTCGCCCGCGTCGGCATCGACGTGCACGCCGTGCTGGCGGGGCACTGACATGGGTGCTCTCGTCGGTCTGGGGGTTGGTCTCGGTCTCCTCCTGGTGTGGTCGTCGTTCCAGGTGCCGAGCGTGCGGTCGGCGCGGCGGCCGTCCGGGCTCAGCCAGCTGCTCGCGCGGGCGGGGGTCGAAGGCGTGTCCGTCCGGACGATCGTGATGGCCAGCGGCGGATGCGGCGTCACGGCCGGTCTCGCCCTGCTGGCCGTCGCGAAGGCCTGGCCGATCGCCCTCGTGTTCGCCCTCATCGGTGGCTATCTGCCGTACGCCGCGCTGCAGGGGCGGGCGCGTCGGCGACAACGCGACTTCGCCGAGGTGTGGCCGGAGGCAGTCGACAACCTGGCCAGCGCCGTGCGGGCGGGCATGTCGCTCCCGGAGGCGCTCAGCGCGCTCGGGACCCGCGGCCCGACGGCGTTGCGGCCGGCGTTCGCTGCGTTCGCGCTCGACTACCAGGTGAGCGGCCGGTTCCCGGATGCGCTCGACCGTCTGAAGGATCGCCTGGCCGATCCCGTCGGTGACCGCGTTGTCGAGGCGCTGCGGGTTGCCCGTGAGGTCGGAGGAGGTGATCTCGGACGCCTGCTGCGCAACCTCTCCTCCTTCCTACGGCAGGACGCACGGACCAGGTCGGAGCTCGAGTCGCGTCAGGCCTGGACCGTGTCGGGCGCGCGCCTGGCGGTCGCGGCCCCGTGGATCGTGCTGCTGATGCTGTCCTTCCAGCCGGATGTCATCGCGCGCTATTCGTCGGCCGGCGGAGCGCTCGTCGTCTTTGGTGGTGCCGCGTGCTGCTTCGTCGCCTACCGGTTGATGGTGCGCATCGGCCGGCTCCCGACCGAGCGTCGGGTCCTGGCATGACCGGCGCCTGGGAGGGTGCGCTGTTCGGTGCCGTGGCGGGGCTCGGCCTCGTGCTGGTGGCAGTCCGCGTCCGCGCCCTGCGCCGCGTCGACCTGCGGATCCGGGTGCTGCCGTACCTGCGCGACGTACGCCGGCCAGCCGCACGCCAGGCGGGCGGCGGCCGAGGCATCCTCGGGGCGATGCTCGCGGCAACTGGCAGCCGGCTCGAGGCTGTCCTGGGTGGCGCGGCCACCGTGCGTCGTCGCCTCGAGCGGGCCGGCATCCAGGGCACGGCGGCCGACTTCCGGGTGGAGCAGGTCGTGTGGGGCCTGCTCGGCTTCGGTGCCGTCGCGGCGTACGGGCTGCTCGACTCTGCGCGGGGTGCGACCGCAGGGAGTGTGGTCCAGCTGCTCGTGCTGTGTGTGCTGGGTTTCGCGGCGGGAGTCGTCCTGCGGGATCAGCGGCTCACCGCGCAGGTGCGCCGCCGCGAGCGCGCGGTGCTTCTCGAGTTCCCGACGGTCGCCGAGCTGCTGGCTCTGGCGGTGGCGGCGGGAGAGGGGCCGGTGGCCGCCCTGGGTCGGGTGGTCGCGCGCACGTCCGGCCCGCTCGCAGACGACCTCGGTGCTGTGCTGGCTGTGGTCCGGACGGGCACGCCGGTGAGCGAGGCCTTCGACGGCCTCGCCGCACGCACCGGCGTACCGCTTGTCGCGCGGTTCGCCGAAGGGATCGCGGTCGCGGTGGAGCGGGGCACGCCGCTCGCGGACATCCTGCATGCGCAGGCCGCCGACGTGCGTGAGGCAGGTCGGCGCGAGCTGATCGAGTCCGCGGCACGGCGCGAGGTCCTGATGATGGTTCCGGTGGTCTTCCTCGTGCTGCCGGTGACCGTGGTTTTCGCTTTCTGGCCCGGCGCTGTCGGGCTGACGTTGATGACGCCCTGACAGGGCGCAAGGGAAGGATCTCGGGTGAAGCAACTGACGACGTGGGCGTGGTGCCTGACGCTGGCATGGACGACGACGGGCCGCGACGAGCGGCGCGACGAGCGCGGAGACGTCCCGGGATGGGTGCTGGTCACGATCATGACGGCCGGCCTGGTGACGATGCTCTGGCGATTCGCGGGGCCGCAGCTGCAGCAGATGCTGAGCAATGCGCTGGCACAGGTCAGCGGCTGAGGACGGCGCCGCGGTCGTCGACTTCGTGCTCGTGACCGTGGTGCTCCTGCCGCTGGTCCTGGGCATCCTTCAGCTGGCGCTCGTGCTGCACGTCCGCAACACGTTGACCGCGGCCGCGTCGGACGGGGCCCGGCTGGCCGCGACCGCGGATCGAGGTCCGGCCGACGGAGTGCGCCGCACCCGTGACCAGATCGCGGGTGCGCTCTCGGCACGGTTCGCACGCGAGGTGACCGCGCGTCCATCGATCGTCGACGGCCAGCCCGGCGTCGAGATCCGGGTGGTGGCCGTGGTGCCGCCGTTGGGGCTGTGGGGTCCGGCGACGCGGCTCGAGCTGACCGGCCACGCCATCGAGGAGCCGTCGTGAGGCGGCGCGATGCGCGGCGGCATGACGAGCAGGGGAGCGCCCTCGTCGAGTTCGTGTGGCTGGCGATGCTCCTGCTGGTGCCGCTCGTCTATCTGCTGCTCGCGGTCTTCGACGTCCAGCGGGCCTCGTTCGGGGCGGCGGTCGCCTCGCGTGCTGCGGGTCGCGCCTACGCACTGGCCGCGACGGACGACGAGGGTCTGCGGCGGGCACGCGAAGCGGCCACGGTTGCGCTCGATGACCAGGGCGTGACCCAGCCCGTCGACCTGCGGGTCACCTGCGAGCCGGCGCCACCGTGCCACCGTCGCGGTGCCACGATCGTCGTCCACCTCTCCTCGCGGGTGGTCCTGCCGTTGGTGCCGGCTGCCCTCGGTGGCGGTGCGCCGAGCTTCGCGGTCAGGGCTGAGCACCGGGTGCCGATCGGTCGCTACCGGGACGTGGGCCCGTGAGTGCCCGGCACGGGGAGGAGGCGGGGCAGGTCACGGTCCTGATCATCGGCTTCGCGCTCGTGCTGCTGCTCGCGATCGGGGTGACGGTCGATGCGTCCGCGGCGTACCTCCAGCGTGAGTCGCTTGCGACGCTGGCCGACGGAGCGGCGCTCGCCGCCGCCGACCAGGTCCAGGGCTCCCCGGCGTACGACGGAGGGCTTGGCGCGCTCGCCCCCGTCGATGTCCGCACGGCTCGTGCGAGCGTGGCCGAGCACCTGCGCGCGACGGATGCCCAGCGCGACCACCCCGGCCTGGTGGCCGAGGTGAGCGTCGTCGACGACCGTGTCCTTGTCCGGCTGCGGGCGCCGCTCGATCTCCCGCTGACCGTGCAGGGCCTCACCGCGACGACCGTCAGCGCCACCGGGTCTGCCTCGGTGGTGCTCGACAGCGAGTGACATCGCTCACGAAGCACCCCGAAGCATGTCGCGGGAGGCCCCGGCGACCCCACAATGGGCACAGCCCCCGCAGAGGACCCGAGACCCCTGCGGGGGCCTTCCATTTCCGGGCCCTGCGCCGCGGTCAGTGGATGCGTCGCGGTGCCGTAACCTTGACGACCGTGGCAACCACGGACTTCGACAGCGAGATCAGGCAGCTCAAGGCGACGATGCACACCATCGAGCAAGTGCTTGATGTGGACGGCATGCGCAGGGAGATCGCCGAGCTCGAGGAGCAGGCTGGTTCGCCCGACCTCTGGGACAACCAGGAGAACGCCCAGCGCGTGACCGGGCGGCTGTCCCAGCTCAACGGCGAGCTCGAGCGCTTCACCAGCCTCGTCGACCGGATCGACGACCTCGCCGTCCTGGTCGAGATGGGCCAGGAGGAGAACGACGCCGACACGCTCGCCGAGGCAGACGCCGACCTCGAGCGGATCAAGAAGTCGGCCGAGGCCCTCGAGGTCCGCACCCTCCTCAACGGTGAGTACGACGCCCGCGAGGCGATCGTCTCCGTCCGCGCCGGCGCCGGTGGCGTCGACGCCGCCGACTTCGCCGAGCAGCTCATGCGCATGTACACGCGCTGGGCCGAGCGCAACAAGTACCCCGTCGAGGTCTTCGACGTCTCCTACGCGGAAGAGGCTGGCATCAAGTCCGCCGAGTTCGCGATCCACGCCCCCTACGGCTACGGCACCCTCTCGGTCGAGGCCGGCACGCACCGCCTCGTGCGCATCTCGCCGTTCGACAACCAGGGCCGCCGCCAGACGTCGTTCGCGGCTGTCGAGGTCGTGCCCGTCCTCGAGCAGACCGACAACATCGAGGTCGACGAGAACGACCTGCGCGTCGACGTCTTCCGCTCCGGTGGCCCGGGTGGTCAGTCGGTCAACACGACCGACTCGGCGGTCCGCCTGACGCACCTCCCGACCGGCATCGTGGTGTCCTGCCAGAACGAGAAGTCGCAGCTGCAGAACAAGGCCTCCGCGATGGTCGTCCTCAAGGCGAAGCTCCTCGCGCGGAAGAAGGCCGAGGAAGCCGCGCTCAAGAAGGACCTCAAGGGTGACGTCGCCGCGTCGTGGGGCGACCAGATGCGCAACTACGTCCTCAACCCGTACCAGCTGGTCAAGGACCTCCGCACCGGCCACGAGTCGGGCAACCCGTCCGCCGTCCTCGACGGCGACATCGACGACTTCATCGAGGCCGGCATCCGCTGGCGTCGTGGTGGCGTCGAGCAGGGCTGACCGCTTGCACAGGCTCCGCGTCGGTGACGTGACCCTTGCGTACGACGTGCGCGGGGACGGTCCGCCGATGGTGCTCCTGCACGGCGTGGGGGAGCGCGCCTCCAACTGGGACACGGTGCGTGATGCGCTCGCGGCCCGGTTCACGACGTACGCCGTCGACCTGCGCGGCCACGGCGACAGCGACTGGCCCGGTGCCTACGGCCATGCCCTGATCGAGGCCGACGTCTGCTCGCTGCTGGATGCCCTGGGCCTGAGCGACGTCGTCCTCGTCGGGCACTCGCTGGGCGGGAGCATCGGCTTCCGGATCGCCGCCCATCGGCCGGATCTCGTTGCACGCCTCGTCGTCGAGGACGTGATCCCGCCGTGGCCGCGCAAGCGCCGGATCCCTGCACGCCCGGCCCGCGAGCTCGACTATGACTGGGACGCCGTGCCGACGCTGATGGGGGAGGCCTCCACGCACGACGACGTCGCCTGGGACGAGCTCGCGCAGGTGGTGGCGCCGACGCTGGTCGTGAGCGGCGGTGCCGGCTCCCACCTGCCGGTGGTGAAGGTCGCCGAGGTCGTGGACCTGATCCCGGACTGCGTCATCGTCGAGATCAACGCGGGGCACCACATCCACCGCCGCAAGCCCGCGTTGTTCCTCGACGCCGTGCTCGGCTGGCTCGCGGCCCGCGGCTGACGCTCCCGCGCAGGTCCGCGCCTCAGGAGGACGAGGCGGTGGTGGCGACCCGGACGCACCAGATGCCGGCACGCGCCACGAGCTCGGCCTCGGAGGCCTCCTTCGTCGGGGCCGCGATGGAGCACGCCAGCCAGGCATCGCCGAAGAGCCCACGGTAGGTGACGGTCCGGATGGCGCCGCTGCTGCAGACGGTGCCGATCGCCGGCGAGCCGAACTTCGCTGCCGGCGTCGTGTGACAGCCCGGGGTCTTGCGCGCGCTCGTCACGAGCTGCGCCGCCCGGGCCGGGGTCACCGGCGGGACGAAGACCCAGCTGCGTGCGATCACATCGCTGTCGGCGAACACGCAGCCGTACTCGTGCGAGAGGTCCTCGGTGCCCGGCAGCCGCTCGCCGTTGCCGTAGTGCGCGGTGGTGACCTTGCTCGTCCCGACGGCGTCGGCGACGGCATCCTTCGGGATCCGCGTGCAGAACGAGACCCGCTGGACGTGCGCCACCGTGCCGTCGTACGACGCGAGGGGGGTGGGCTTGGGTGGCGTCGGTGCAGGGCTGGAGCCACCGCCGCACCCGGCGAGCAGCATCCCGGCGAACGCCGCTCCGGTGACGGCGGCGACAGTCCGCAAGGACCTCACGGAACGGGTACGGCGAGCCATGCTGCCCACCCTAGGTCCCGCCTGCCGGATGCGCCGTCACGGGTGGTGCTGCGACACGCAGGTCCGCGGTTCTGGTTGTCCCCTGACCTAAAGTCTGTGCAGTGATCCGCTTCGAAAAGGTCAGCAAGACGTACCCCGGCCAGGACCATGGTGCGCTCGACAAGGTGTCGGTCGACATCGAGAAGGGCGAGTTCGTCTTCCTCGTCGGCGCCTCCGGTTCCGGCAAGTCGACGTTCCTGCGGCTGATCCTGCGTGAGCACAGCGCCACCGAGGGTCGCGTCCACGTGGCCGGCAAGGACCTCAACCGGCTGGCCGGCTGGAAGGTCCCGCGGCTGCGCCGCCAGATCGGCACGGTCTTCCAGGACTTCCGCCTCCTGCAGAACAAGACGGTCGCGGAGAACGTCGCGTTCGCGCTGCAGGTGATCGGCAAGTCGCGCGCGGACGTCGACCGCCTCGTGCCCGAGACCCTCGAGCTGGTCGGCCTCAGCGACAAGGCCGACCGCATGCCTGACGAGCTCTCCGGTGGCGAGCAGCAGCGTGTCGCGATCGCGCGCGCCTTCGTCAACCGCCCGATGATCCTGATCGCGGACGAGCCCACCGGAAACCTCGACCCGGCGACGTCGCTCGGCATCATGAAGCTGCTCGACCGGATCAACCGCACCGGCACGACCGTGATCATGGCGACCCACGACGCCGGCATCGTCGACCAGATGCGCAAGCGCGTCGTCGAGCTCGCCGGCGGCAAGGTCGTCCGTGACGAGGCCCGCGGCGCCTACGGCTACGAGAACTGAGAGCCCTTCCCATGCAGATGACCTATGTCTTCACCGAGCTCAAGCAGGGCCTGCGGCGCAACGTCTCGATGCACCTCGCCGTCGTCCTGACCCTCTTCGTGTCGCTGACCCTCGTCGGCCTCGGCACCCTGCTCAAGCTGCAGGCCGACCACGCCGAGGAGCACTTCGGCAAGATCAACCAGGTCGTGGTGTGGCTGTGCAACGACGCCTCCAAGGCAAGCACCTGCACCGGTGGGGTCACCCCGGCGCAGAAGGCCGCGATCCTCAAGGTCGTCCAGGACAACCCGGAGGCCAAGGGCTCGCACGTCGAGTCGCAGGAGGTCGCCTTCGAGAAGACCAAGCGCCTCTTCGGCCAGCAGTACCAGACCAAGCTCCCCGCGGACTTCGGCCCCGACGACCTGCGTGAGTCGATCTGGATCGACCTCAAGGACCGCCACAAGGCCGACGGCATCATGAGCGCCGTCGAGGGCCTCGACGGCGTCGACAGCATCCGCGACTCCCGCGGCCTCGTCGGGCCGATCTTCAAGATCCTCGACCGCATGCAGATCGGCTCGCTGCTCACCGCGGGCGTGCTGCTGATGGCCGCGCTGCTCCTCGTCGCGAACACGATCCGGCTGACGGCATACGCCCGACGGCGCGAGATCGGCATCATGCGCCTGGTCGGTGCCGGCACGCTCTACATCATGTTGCCGTTCCTCCTGGAGGCGCTGATCACCGCGGTCGCGGGTGTGGCGCTGGCGGCGGCTGCGCTGTCGGCGTTCGAGTACTTCGCGATCATCCGGGGCGTCAGCGACCTGCGCCTGATGCCGTGGGTCGACTGGACCGACGCGCTCCTTGCCATCGAGGCGGCCGCGATCCTCGGGCCAATCCTCACCGTTGTCCCGACACTCCTGTTGACGCGCAAATACCTCAAGGTCTGACCCGCGTCACCTACCGTCGAAACTGTTCTCTTCCCCGAACAAAGGTTTCACCCGTGGCTGGCCACTTCCCCAACGCCAACCGTCCGAACGCCAACCGTCGTCGCCTGGGCGCGCTCGCGCTCCTGTCCGTGGCTGCGA
Source organism: Nocardioides jejuensis (assembly GCF_004337475.1). Lineage (GTDB taxonomy): Bacteria > Actinomycetota > Actinomycetes > Propionibacteriales > Nocardioidaceae > Nocardioides > Nocardioides jejuensis. The sequence goes on from NZ_SJZJ01000006.1 coordinate 21,448, forward strand.
TGGCCCTGTCGACCCCGCTCGCGTCCGCCGAGGACGGCCTGAAGGACAAGCAGAAGCAGGTCCACCACCAGGTCTCGCAGGCCCAGTCCGACCTCGAGGACTCGAGCGCGACAGCTGCCCGGGCAACCGCGGCGCTGCAGCGGGCCGAGGCCTCCCTGCACACCGTGAAGGTCCGGCTGCAGGCGACGCAGGCCGCCCTGCACGAGGCCCGCGTGCGCGACCAGAAGATGCAGGCCGCGCTCGACGAGGCCGTCCACAACCTTGCCGTCGCGCAGCAGGACCTCGCCGAGGGGCAGCAGAAGGTCGCCGACCAGAAGGACGAGATCGCCGCGTTCGTGACCTCCGTCTACGAGCAGGGCGACCCGCGACTGCTCGGCTTCGCCGCCGTGGCCGGAGCCGGGGACCCCAGCGACATGACGCGGGCGATCGCGTTCAACGAGTCCTATGGCGACCGGGAAGACGCCGTCCTCTCCGCCCTGGAGAACGCCGAGCGCGAGCTCGCCTCGCGCGAGGCACAGGTCGAGACCCGCAAGGGTGAGGTCGCCGCCAGCCGTGCAGCCGCCGCCGCGAACCTCGACGAGAAGGCCGCGCTCGAGAAGAAGGCTGCGACCGAGACCGCGCAGGTGCAGTCGTTCGTCGACAAGCGCGCCGCGATCCAGCATCAGGCCGCTCGGGCTCGTGCTGCCGACCGTGCTGCTCTCGCCCGCCTGAAGGCGAAGGAAGACCACATCTCGGCGCTGCTCAAGAAGCGTGCCGCGGCCGAGATCCGCAAGAACGGCGGCAACTACGCCGATGGTCCGGGCTACCTCTCCGCGCCGGCGAGCGGCCCGATCACCTCGCCGTTCGGCTGGCGGATCCACCCGATCTGGCACACCCGCAGCTTCCACAACGGCATCGACTTCGGCGTCGGCTGCGGCCAGCCGCTGCGTGCTCCGGCCGACGGCGTCGTCGTGGCCCGTGGCGGCGGCGACTCGGACCCGTCGGGCAACTACATGTTCATCGACCTCGGCGTCCACGGCGGAGTCGGCCTGTCGACGAGCTACAGCCACGCGTCGAGCTACATCGTCGGGGTGGGCCAGCACGTGAAGCGCGGCCAGACCATCGGCTACGTCGGCGATACCGGCTGGGCGACCGGCTGCCACCTGCACTGGACGGTCAAGGAGAACGGCGTCGACGTCGACCCGATGAAGTGGCTCTGACCCGGGTCGTTTCGAAAACCGCTCGCCTGTCCTGAGAGAATGACCGAATGGCCAGGGAACAGGGCACCAAGCCCATCGCGCAGAACAAGAAGGCGCGGCACGACTACCACATCGACGAGACGTGGGAAGCGGGCATGGTGCTGATGGGGACCGAGGTGAAGTCCCTGCGCCAGGGGCGCGCGTCCCTCGTCGACGGCTTCGCCGAGGTCGACAACGGCGAGGTCTACCTGCTCCACGTCCACATCCCGGAGTACCTCAACGGCACGTGGACCAACCACGCGGCCCGGCGGCGTCGCAAGCTGCTGCTCAACCGCGCGGAGATCACCCGGATCGAGCGCAAGCTCGGCGACAAGGGCTACACGCTCGTCCCGCTCTCCCTGTACTTCAAGGACGGCCGCGCCAAGGTCGAGATCGCTCTCGCCCGCGGCAAGAAGGCGTACGACAAGCGCCACACGCTGGCCGAGAAGCAGGCCGACCGTGAGAAGGAGCAGGCCGTCCAGCGTCGGCTCAAGGGCTACAAGGACTGATCCTGTTCGCTGCTCCGGGTCCGTGGCACGATCGCGACATGGACTCGTTGCTGGACACGCGCGGCGCCTCGATCCTCGGTGCCGGATCGATCGGAGCCGGGGCACTGGGGGCGTTGGCGGTCGGTGCCCTGGCCGTGGGTGCGGTTGCCGTCGGAGCGGTCGCCATCGGTCGTCTGGCTGTGGGGGAAGGCCGGATCAAGCGCCTGATCATCGACGAGCTCGAGGTCGGCTCGCTGCGGGTCCGGTCGCTCGAGATGCTCGGCGAGGAATAACCGGTCGAGGCTGCCCGGTTGCGCGGACTAGACTGTCCACGCAGTTTGAAAAATCAAGAGGGGCTGATCGGTTTCGACTTGGGACGTTAGTTCCAGGGGAAGCGGGTCGAGAAGCCAGCGTTATCTCGTTAACGATCGCTGGAAACCAATAGTTGCCAACTCTAACCGCAACGACTTCGCTCTCGCTGCCTGAGCAGTGATCGAAGGGTCAGACCGGGCACCCGTCCTCGTCCCGGATCCTGGCCTCATTCAGAGGACTTGCTGATCAACTTCCGTGGGGAGGGTTGATCGGGACTTAATCCCGACTGAGCCCGTCGGCGCACGTGTCCGTGCAAGCGCCGGGGCCGAGAAAAACGCATACCGCGGACTACGCCCGTAGAAGACCTGGATCGACGCTCGAGGACCGGGGTTCGATTCCCCGCAGCTCCACGCAGTGACAGCCCTCTTGGCATGACGGCCGGCCCCTCGGGGCCGGCCGTTGCTGTTCCCCTACGGTGAAGCCATGTCCGACCAGTCCTCGCCGCTGCTCGATGCTCGCGACCCCGCGACGTGCCTCGGTGAGGACGCCGTCGTCGAGTCGACCCATCCGGCGGTCGTCGCGCTCGCGGCTGAGCTGCGGTCCGGCGCGGCGGGCGACGAAGCCTTCGCGCGGGCAGCGTTCGAGTGGGTCCGCGACCACGTCAGCCACTCGTACGACGTCAGCGACCCGCGCGTCACGCTGACCGCGTCGGAGGTGCTCGAGCACCGGGTCGGCCTCTGCTACGCGAAGTCGCACCTGCTCGCTGCGGTCCTGCGGGCCGGCGGGGTGCCCACCGCGCTCTGCTACCAGCGGCTCAGCCACGGCGACGGCCACGTCCTGCACGGGCTCGTCGCCGTTCACCTGGACGGCCGGTGGCACCGGCAGGACCCGCGCGGCAACAAGGACGGCGTCGACGCGCAGTTCTCGCTCGGGGCGGAGCGGCTCGCCTCTTCCGTCGACGCTGCGGCGGGGGAGATCGACTACCCGACCCTGCACATCTCGCCGGCCGGCGCCGTCGTCGAAGCGCTGCAGGCCACCGATGACATCCTCGCCGTCTACGACGTCGGCCTCCCGACGGGTCTCTGACGCGGCTACGGTCGGGGCATGGACTGCGTCTTCTGCTCGATCGTCGCGGGGGAGACCCCGGCGGAGGTCGTGCTCGAGACCGACGTGCTGCTCGCCTTCCTCGACCGGCGCCCCGTCTTCAAGGGGCATGTCCTGCTGGTGCCGAAGGCCCACCACGTGACGCTGCCCGACCTGCCGGCCGAGCTCCGCGACCCGTTCCTCGCGGCGGCGCAGCGGCTCGCCACGGCAATGGTCGACGGACTCGGCGCCCAGGGCTCGTTCGTTGCGATGAACAACACCGTCTCCCAGTCGGTGCCGCACCTGCACTGTCACGTCGTCCCGCGCACGAAGGGTGACGGCCTGCGCGGGTTCTTCTGGCCCCGACGCCCGTACGCCGAGGGCGAGGCCGCGGCGTACGCGGAGAGGCTCCGCTCAGTGCTCTGACCCGCACTAAGGTGGCCAGCGGTGCCCGACCACCACGGCGGGCTGACGGACTTGGAGGAATCATGGGTCGTTACGACGGACGCGTCGTGCTGGTCACGGGTGCCGCGCGCGGGCTGGGCTTCGCGATGGCGCAGCGCTTCTCGGACGAGGGAGCTGCGGTCGCGATCGTGGACCTCAACGAGGAGGACGCCGCGGCAGCCGCGGCCAAGCTGCCGAAGGCGATCGGCATCGGCTGCGACGTCGCGGACCGTGCCGCCGTCGAGGCCGCGGTCGACCGCACGGTGGCCGAGCTGGGTGGCCTGCACGTGCTGGTCAACAACGCCGGCATCACGCGCGACAACCTGCTCTTCAAGATGACCGACCTCGACTGGGACCTGGTCATGAACGTCCACCTCAAGGGTGCGTTCCTGATGGCCCAGACCGCGCAGAAGGTCTTCACCGCGCAGCGCTACGGAAAGATCCTCAACCTCTCCTCGATCAGCGCCTACGGCAACCGCGGACAGGCCAACTACTCGGCGGCCAAGGCCGGCGTCCAGGGCTTCACCAAGACCCTGGGCAAGGAGCTCGGCAAGTTCGGCATCAACGTCAACGCCATCGCTCCCGGCTTCATCGTCACCGAGATGACCGAGGCCACCGCCCGTCGCCTGGGCATGGAGCCGGAGGAGTTCTTCAAGCTCAACGCCGACCACAACCCGGTCGGTCGGGTGGGCCAGCCGGAGGACATCGCGGCAGCTGCGGCGTTCCTCTGCAGCGACGAGGCGTCGTACATCACAGGCCAGACGCTCAACGTCTGCGGTGGCGCCGCGATCCACTGAGAGGCCCGAAAAGCGCTTCTGACCTGCAGTTATGCAACCCGGTCCGACGTCGTCGGGCCGGGTTGCGTGCGTCACGCGAGGTGGATCACATACCAAAGTAGGGGTCTCAAGTGGCCTTTCGGCTGCCCGGTCCGTACGGTCGTGGACCAACAACCGAATACCTGCGCTCCGGCAATCGCCGAGTCCTGCCCGGCCGGATGCGCTCCCCGATCTCTACAAGATCTGGGCAGGAGTGGGGGACCCACAGGTTCCACGCGGTCTCCGGATCGCTCGGGGTGAAGCCACCTAGGTGGCGGAGCACTTTCCAGCTCTAACCCGACAGCTCACCTCACAGGCGTGGGAAAGGAACACACTCATGCCTGCGATCTCTCGCATGCGCAGCTTTGTCATGCTGCCGTTCGTCCTGCTCGTCCTCTGCTTCGGCCTGGTCGTCACCAACGTCTCGACCGCCCCGAAGGCCGACGCCGCGGTCACGCGCTCGGCCAAGATCCTCAACGGTCTGACCGTCGCCAAGCACCAGCAGGGTGACCCCTACAGCTACGGCTCGGCCGGCCCCGGCCGCTTCGACTGCTCGGGCCTCGTCTACTACTCGATGCGCAAGGCCGGCGTCTCCGTGCCGCGCTCGTCGGGCGCCCAGGCCGGTGCCACGCGCCGCATCAGCAAGTCGAACATGAAGCCCGGCGACCTGATGTTCTTCAGCGACGGCGGCCACGTCTACCACGTGGCGATCTTCGTCGGCTGGAAGAACGGCCACCGCCTGATGATCGACGCCCCCAAGTCGGGCGACCATGTGCGCATCCGTACGCCGTGGACCTCGGGCTGGTTCGCCGGCACCCTTCGCTGACGTATCGTCGCGATCTCCCTGTATCTCGGGGTCTGAGGGCGCGCCTCCGCCGTCGTGCGGAGGCGCGCCCTCAGACTTTGAGGAGTTCTGCACCCACCGATCGGAGAAGAACGTGCGCCGCATGCGCCTGTCCGTAGCCGCCACCCTCGCCGCGAGCGTCGTCCTCGCCGGCTGTGGAGGGCTGACCGGCACCGATGGCACCAGCTCGAGCGAGCGGCCGTCGAGCAGCGCTCCCGCAGCGAAGCCGGAGACCTGGCCGCTGACGGGTCTCCCCGTCCCGGACGGCCGCTCGCCCAAGTCCCCGGCGTACATCGTCAAGATCGACAACACGGCCGCCAGCGCGCCGCAGTACGGCATCGGCAAGGCCGACATGGTCGTCGAAGAGCTCGTCGAGGGCGGCATCACCCGCCTCGCCGCGTTCTTCCAGTCGCAGCTGCCGTCGAAGGTGGGCCCGGTCCGCTCGATGCGCCTCACCGACATCGGCGTCGCGAAGCCGTTGGGCGCGGAGATCGTTGCGTCGGGCGCCGCGCCAGTGACGCTCGACGGGCTCGCCAAGGCCGGCCAGAAGTTCGTCTCGTTCGACAGCGGCAACCCCGCGCTCCAGCGTCTCCTCGACGGATCGCACGACAGCCTGCACAGCGTCGTGGCGAACCTGAAGAAGCTCGCTGCCGAGCAGAAGCACCCCGCTCGTCCGGTCGACTACCTGCCGTTCGGCGCCAAGGGCGCGATGTCCGGCGGCAAGCCGGCGACGTCCATCGACGCGCGCATGTCAGCGGGCCGTACGGCGCACTGGCAGCTGATGGGCCACAAGTACATCCTGCAGAACGGCTACATGCCCGACGGCGACGTCTTCAAGGCAGACACGGTCATCACCTGCATGGTCACGACCTCGCTGGCGCCGTACCTGGACCCGGCGGGCAACCCCGTGCCGATCTCGCACTTCGAGGGCAAGGGGCAGGCGGTCATCTTCCACGACGGCAAGGCTGTCCGCGTGACGTGGAAGAAGCCGACGGTCGGTGACACCGTCACGTTCGTGACCGCGTCGGGCAAGCAGTTCAAGGTGCCGGCCGGCCACACCTGGCTGCACCTCGTGCCGACCAGCGGCGGAGGCGTCAGCTTCCGCTGATCTCCGCGTCGCCGTCGGCACGTTCAGGCGTGCCGACGAGCGACCGCATGCCGTCGAGAAGGAGGCCGAACGCCGCCTCCACGCGCTGGGTCGCGGCGGAGGGGTCGGTGCTCTCGACGATCGCGTCACCGGCAGCCGCGAGGGCGCCGAAGAAGATCCGCGAGAACGTCTCCTGCATCTGGGAGTCGACACCGAGGGCGTCGCCATTGAGGACGCCGGAGACGACGTTGCGGAGCACGGCGAACGTCGAGCGCTCCTCCTGCTCGGCGAAGCGCTGCGGGCCGAGCACGGTCGGCGCCTCATGCACGACCAGGCGGCTGTAGGCCGGCTCGCGGAGCACCTCCAGGAACGCTGTGAGGCCCGCGCGCGCCTGGTCCCACGGGTCCTTCGCACCCTTCATTGCCTTGGTGATGCTGCGCGCCGCCTGGTCCTCGAGGTCGGAGAGGACCGCCTCGAAGATGCCCTGCTTGCCGGAGAAGTGGTGATACAGCGCGCCCTTGGTCACCTTGGCGTCGGAGACGATCGCGTCGAGCGAGGTGGCGGCGTACCCGCGCACGGCGAAGAGCTGCTCGGCGGCGCGGAGGAGGGCCCGGCGGGTGGCGGCGGAGTACTGCTGGCGACGGCTGATGCCCGCGACGCCGGCCACTGTCGCCACGCCCGGAAGGGTGATCTTGGATCGCCCGCTGCCTGCAGTTCTGCTCACGGCCCGAAGTCTAAGTGAGCGCCGTCACTGGACAAGTGTCCAGAGTCACCGCGTGGGCGTTTGGCATACCGCCGGTATGCCACGTACGGTCGTTACGTACCAACGGTATGTGGATGAGTGAAAGGAGCTGTCCATGAACTGGGAAGCTTTTCACCGCCGTGGGGACGTCCTCCACGCCGTGATCAAGGAAGCCGACGCCCGACGCGACGGCGAGCTGCCGATGTACGTGACTGGCGTCGAGCAGACCTTCAGCGACGAGCTCGACCTGATCGGCGCGCTCTCGCTTCGCTGGCACACCCGCCTTGCGGGGCACATCGAGCGCATCGCGAAGGACCAGCCCCTCGACCTCGAGGCGGCGACCATCGAGGCCTGGCGCGACGCCGCCGACGAGAACCCGGGCATCCGCCTCGTTCTCGACAAGGCGTTCGCCGACGCTGACGAGGAGACCGTGGCCGTCCTGGCGCGCATCCTCGACAAGGAGCGCGAGCTCCTCGCCCTCAACGCAGGGCTGATCTCTGCCTACCAGCTCGAGGAGCACGGCTCCCGCGTGGGTGGCATTGTCGAGGCGAAGGCCCGCGAGGGCTTCGTGATCGGCGCGAACGCACCGCAGGCCGAGGCGGCTCCGTCGCTTCTCGCGCGCCTCCGGGCCGGTTCGCGTTCGCGGACGGCGGCCATTGCCTGACGGGCAGAACCCGCTGAGCTGACGTACCCCGGGTGCTGGCGCATCCCTCCCCGTGACCTTCCCAGTCGCGTTCCCTCCCTCCGCGCCGGCCCCCGGGGCTCGTCATTTCAACCCTCCGGGCTGGTCGGACGAGCCCCGGACCTCGCATAGGATCGGACTGTGAGCACGCCCATCGGATTCACCCAGCTCGACGTCGTCGAAGACCGCAAGACGCTGTCGGTCGAGGACGGCGACCACGAGCGGTTCAGCCACTTCGTCCCGAAGGACAAGCTGACCGAAGCCACGATCATGGGCACTCCCGTTGTCGCGCTCTGCGGCAAGGTCTGGGTGCCGAGCCGTGCGCCGGAGAAGTTCCCGGTCTGCCCGGAGTGCAAGGAGATCTGGGAGTCGATCAACGACGACGGGGACGCGTCTTGAGCGGTCAGCCCGAGGCTGACCTGTTCGACGCGGTTCCCCAGGCCCCCGGCGCGCTGACGCCGGCGTGGCCGGACCGTGCCGCGTGGGGCACCGCCACCTCGCTGCGTGCCTGGCAGGCCGCGGCGATGCGGAAGTACCTCGAGGAGCAGCCGCGCGACTTCCTCGCGGTCGCGACGCCGGGCGCGGGCAAGACGACGTTCGCCCTGACGATCGCGGCCGAGCTCCTCGGGCGCCGGGTCGTCGACCGGATCACGATCGTTGCCCCGACCGAGCACCTGAAGGTGCAGTGGGCCGAGGCCGCCGCGCGCGCCGGCATCCCGATCGACCCGACGTACTCCGCGGGGCAGGGCAAGACCTCGCAGGAGTTCCTCGGCATCGCCGTCACCTACGCCGGTGTGGCGGTCAACCCGCTCGCCATGCGGATCCGCACCGAACGCTTCCGGACGCTGGTGATCCTCGACGAGGTGCACCACGCGGGTGATGCGCTGAGCTGGGGCGAGGGCGTCCGCGAGGCCTTCGAGCCGGGTACGCGCCGCCTGGCGCTGACCGGCACGCCGTTCCGCTCCGACGTGAACCCGATCCCGTTCGTGCAGTACGAGCCCAACGAGGACGGCATCCCGCAGTCCAAGGCGGACTACACCTACGGCTATGCGCATGCGCTGGCCGACCACGTCGTCCGCCCAGTGCTCTTCATGGCGTACTCCGGCGAGATGCAGTGGCGCACCCGCGCCGGTGACGAGATCACCGCCCGCCTCGGCGAGCCGCTCACCAAGGACATGCACCAGCAGGCGCTGCGTACGGCGCTTGACCCTGCCGGCTCCTGGATGCCCGCCGTGCTCGAGGCCGCCGACAAGCGCCTGACGGAGGTACGCCGCCACGTCCCCGACGCCGGTGGCCTCGTCATCGCGTCGGACCAGACGGCGGCTCGTGCCTACGCCAAGCTGCTGCGCGCCATCACGGGGGAGGCCCCGGTCGTCGTCCTGTCGGACGAGAAGGGCGCCTCGAAGAAGATCTCCGGCTTCTCCGACGGCGACCAGCGCTGGATGGTCGCGGTCCGCATGGTCTCCGAGGGCGTCGACGTCCCGCGTCTGGCCGTCGGCGTGTGGGCGACCAACACCTCGACACCGCTCTTCTTCGCCCAGGCCGTCGGTCGCTTCGTGCGTGCCCGCAAGCGCGGCGAGACCGCGTCGGTCTTCCTGCCGTCCGTGCCGAACCTGCTCGGGCTGGCGTCCGAGATGGAGGTCCAGCGCGACCACGTCCTGGGCCGCAAGGTCAACGACGACGGCGACATCTTCGCCGCGGAGCAGGGCCTGATCGACCAGGCCAACGCCGGCGAGGGCGCCTCCGACGACCTGCTCGGCAACTTCGAGGCGCTCGGCTCCGAGGCCACCTTCGACCGCGTCCTGTACGACGGCGGCGAGTTCGGCCACTCGGGCGAGGTGCACGTCGGCTCCGACGAGGAGATGGATTTCCTCGGCATCCCCGGCCTGCTCGAGCCCGACCAGGTGCGCGACCTGCTGCACCAGCGGCAGAGCGACCGCGCCAAGAAGCAGAAGCAGGAACGGGCCGCCAGTCCGCTGAGCGAGGAGGATCGCGCGGTCACGCACGAGCGCCTCGGCGTACTCCGTCGGGAGCTCAACGGCCTCGTCGCTGCCTGGTACCACCGCACCGGCCAGCCCCACGGCGTCACGCACAGCGCGCTGCGCAAGGAGTGCGGAGGTCCGCCGTCGGCCGTGGCCACGGTCGACCAGCTGCAGAACCGGATCGACAAGATCCGGGACTGGGCGATCAGCGGTCGCTGACCCGGCCGGCGCTACCGATCAGTACGCACCTCGTCACCGGCGTGTCGGGTGCGTACTGATCGGTAGCGCGGACGCCGTAGGTCAGAGGACCTTGGAGAGGAACGCCTGGGTTCGCTCGTGCTGCGGGCTGGCCAGCACCTCGCGCGGGTCGCCCTCCTCGACGATGACACCGCCGTCCATGAAGACCAGCTTGTCGCCGACCTCGCGGGCGAAGCCCATCTCGTGGGTCACGACCATCATCGTCATGCCCTCGGAGGCGAGGTCCTTCATGACCGCCAGGACGTCACCGACGAGCTCGGGGTCGAGCGCCGAGGTCGGCTCGTCGAAGAGCATCATGTCCGGGTCCATGGACAGGGCGCGGGCGATCGCCACGCGTTGCTGCTGACCGCCCGAGAGGTGGGCGGGGTAGGCGTCCTCGCGCTCGGCCAGGCCGACCTTGGCGAGGTTGCGGCGGGCGATCTCGACCGCTTCGGCGGTGCTGCGCTTCTTCACGCGCTTCTGCGCGATCGTGAGGTTCTTCAGCACGCTCATGTGTGGGAACAGGTTGAACTGCTGGAAGACCATGCCGATCCGGCTGCGGACCGCGTCGAGGTCGGTCTCCGGGTCGGTGATGTCGATGCCCTCGACCAGGATCCGGCCGGACGTGGGCTCCTCGAGGCGGTTGACGCAGCGGAGCAGGGTCGACTTGCCCGAGCCGGAGGGGCCGATGACGCAGACGACCTGTCCTGAGTCCACGTGGAAATCGATGCCCTTGAGGACCTCGTTCTTGCCGAACGTCTTGTGCAGGTCGCGCACCTCGATGGCGCGCGATCCGCTCGTCGTGACGGTTGCGGTCATGTCATCGGGCCCTTTGCTGCTTCTTCTCCAGCCACGCGACGAGGCGGGTCAGCGGGAGCGTGATAATCAGGTAGAGGAGCGCAGCCTGGGTGAGGCTGGTGGCGGTGCCGGCGGTCGAGCCGCTCGCCATGAAGTCGCGCGCGATCGTGGTCAGCTCGCGTTGCCCGACGAGCATGCCGACGACGAAGAGCAGGGCGGTGTCCTTGATCAGGAGGACGAACTCGTTCGTCAGCGGCGGAATGACGATCCGGACTGCCTGCGGGATGACGATGGACACCATCGTCCGCGGGCCGCTCATGCCAAGCGAGCGGGCCGCCTCGGCCTGTCCCTTCGGCACCGACTGGATACCGGCGCGCAGCGTCTCGGCCATGTATGCGCCGGCCACCATGATCAGGCCGACGACACCCGCGCCGACCGGGCCACCCGGCGGAGTCCACTGGAAGGCGATCGGGACGCCGAACGCCATCACCAGGATCACGATCAGCGCCGGCAGCCCGCGGAAGAACTCGACGTAGGCGGTCGCAATCCAGCGGTAGATCCTGATCGGCGACAGCTTCATCAGAGCAAGGGCGAACGCCAGCGTCAGCCCACCGGCGAACGCGATCGCGGTGTAGCGAGCCGTGTTGACGACGCCGGTCGTGATCAGGTCGCGCCAGTTGTCATGCTGTCCGTCGGCCCAGAAGTTGTTCCGGACGCTGGCCCAGTCGACCGCGAAGACGACCACGAGCACCACCGCACCGAGCAGTGCATACAGCGCGGCGTGGTTGATCCGCCGTCGCGTCGAGCGCTTCACGAGACAGCCTGGTGACGCGGCTGCGGGGCGCTCACTTCGTGGGCACCCACTTCTTGTAGAGCTCGTCGTACGTGCCGTTGTCGTGAAGGGTCGTGAGCTGCTCGTTGACGGCGTCGATCAGCTTGGTCTTGCCGAGCTTGGTCGCGAGGCCGTACTCCTCCTTGGTCGGGTAGGTCTCGACCACGGTGTACTTGCCCGGCTGGCGGGCGTCCTCCTGGTGCGTGTAGTTGACCGGGTAGTCCTGGAGCAGGGCGTCGACCTGGCCGGCCTTGAGGGCGGAGTACATCTCCGCATCGCTCGGGAACGTCACGACCTGGGCCCCCGTCGCGTTCTTCTCCGCGTACGTCTTGCCGGTCGTGGCGACCTGTACGCCCACCTTCTTGCCCTTCAGGTCACCGATGCCCTTGATCGACGAGCCGGTGGGGACCAGCAGCGACTGGGCGGAGTCGAAGTAACCATCGCTGAACAGCAGGGCCTTCTTGCGGTCGTCGCTGATGGTCATCGCGCTGGCGACCAGGTCGCACTGGCCCGAGTTGACCGCCAGACCGCTCTCGAGGGCGTCGAAGGCGGAGTCCTTGATCTGCAGCTTGACGCCGAGGCCGTCGGCAACGGCCTGGACGATGTCCACGTCGAAGCCCTTGAAGCCACTCTTGGACGACTTGTCGAAGTCCTCGAACGGCGCGTACGGGACGTCGGAGCAGACCGTCAGCGTGCCGGCCTGGATCAGGCCGAGCGCGTTGTCGGCCTTCTTGTCGGACCCTCCGCCCGAACCACACGCCGCGAGGCTCGCGACGGCAGCAGTGACGGCGACAGTGGCAAGGGTGCGGCGCATCGATGAAGGCATGACTCGCACACTAGGTGATCCCGTGCGGCGTGCGCATGGCCCTCAGGTCACGGATCGCCAACGGTTCCGGGGGCCGTCCACCCCAGTGTGCGGCCCGGGGTCAGGCGGTCCTGGCGGGTCATGCGGGTCCCGCGCCGGCCCGGCTAGCGTCGAAAGCGTCCCTGTCCCTGCTCCGACCCTGGAGGACCGGCCATGAAGTACGTCGTCACGTGGGAGCCGCTCCCGAACGCGTCTGAGGCGTCTGAAGCCAGGTCGCTCACGGTGTTCAGCAACTGGGCGCCCAGCGAAGGTGCGGTCTTCAAGGAGTTCCTCGGGCGTGCCGACAACCGGGGTGGCTTCGCGGTCGTGGAGACGGACGACGTCTCGCTGATCGCGAAGGACACCGCACCGTTCGGCGTCTGGTTCGCCTTCACGATCTACCCGGTGCTCGAGATCGCCGACAGCGCCGCAGTCGGCGCCGGGGCGGTCGCCTTCCGTGCCTCGATCGCCTGACTTCTGCTGACGACGGTCAGCTCGTCAGTGTCGGGTAGTCCGTGTATCCCGCCGCGCCGCCGCCGTAGAACGTCGCGAGGTCCGGCGCGTTGAGCGGAGCCCCCGTCCGCAGGCGTACGTCGAGGTCCGGGTTGGCGATGTACGCCCGTCCGAACGCCGCGGCGTCGATGAGCCCCGCCTCGATGAGCCGCTCGGCCTTGCTGGGGTCGTACGCACCCGCGCCGATGATCACCCCGGGGAACGCCGCGCGCAGCTCCTTGCGGTACTCCTCGGTCAGCTCGGGGCCACCGGCCCAGTCCGGCTCGGAGAGGTGCAGGAAGGCGATCCCGCGCCTGGCGAACTCGGCCGCCAGGTAGAGGCCGGCCTCCGCGCCCTTGGGGTCCTCGGTGCCGTTGAACGAGCCGATGGGGGAGATCCGGATGCCGACGTGGTCGGCGTCCCAGGCGTCGATGACCGCGTCGAGGACCTCGAGCATGAGGCGCGCGCGGTTCTCCAGGGAGCCGCCGTACTCGTCGGTGCGCTGGTTGCTGTCGGCCGCGAGGAACTGGTGCAGCAGATAGCCGTGGGCGCCGTGGATCTCGGCCAGGTCGAAGCCGGCCTCGCGGGCGTTGGCGGAGGCGCGGCGGTAGTCCTCGACGACGGCCTTGATCTCCTCGACCGTCAACGCGTGCGGCACCGGGCAGTCGGCCCGATAGACGTTGCCGTCGGCGTCCTTCAGCGAGGTGCGGTTGCGGAACGGGATCGCGCTCGCCGAGACCGGCAGGGCGCCGTCGTGCAGCGACTCGTGCGAGACCCGGCCGGTGTGCCACAGCTGCGGCGCGATGCGGCCGCCGGCCGCGTGGACCGCGTCGGTGATGGCGCGCCACCCGGCGACCTGCTCGGGGGAGTAGATGCCCGGGGTGTCGGCGTACCCCTTGCCCTGCGGGGAGATCTGGGTGCCCTCGGTGATCAACAGGCCGGCGCCGGCGCGCTGCGTGTAGTACTCCGCCATCAGCTCGTTGGGCACGTCGCCGGGCTGCGTCGCGCGCATCCGGGTGAGGGGCGCCATGACGACGCGGTGGGGGAGCTCGACGGCTCCGACGGTCAGGGGCTCGAACAGTCGGCTGGTCACGAGGGGCGCAACGGTGGTCGGGCGGCAGGCATTCCCTGTGGAACGATGGAGCCGTGTCGACCGCCAGCCCCGAGGTCGGGTCCGAGACGGTTCCCGACGAGATCACGTTCCTCAGCAAGCCCTGGGTGACCGTCGTGTGGAACGACCCGGTGAACCTGATGTCGTACGTCTCCTTCGTCTTCCAGAAGTACTTCGGTTACTCGAAGGCCGAGGCCGAGAAGCTGATGATGCAGGTGCACGAGGAGGGCCGCTCGGTCGTCTCCACGGGCACCCGCGAGGAGATGGAGCGGGACGTCCAGGCCATGCACGAATACGGCCTGTGGGCCACGATGGAGAAGCAGTGACCGAGGGCTTCCACCGGCACCGCAAGAGTGGCCGCGCCATCGCCGAGTTCACGGGCTTCGAGGCCGACCTGCTGCGTTCGCTCGCCTCCCAGCTGGTCGAGCTCCTCCGCAGCGAGGTCGCGGCTCCCGTCGAGCACGAGGACCCGCTGGCCGCACTCTTCGACTTCTCCGGACCGACCGACGAGCCCGAGGACCCCGTGCTCCTGCGGCTCTTCCCGACGGCGTACACCGGGGACGACGAGGCTGCTGCCGAGTTCCGCCGCTTCACCGAGGGAACGCTGCGCGACGGCAAGGCGTGCGGTGCGGTCGCGGTCATCGAGGCGCTCGAGGAGGCCGGACTCCCCGAGGACGAGGTGGACGACGCCGTCCACATCGACGTCGAGCTCGACGAAGGTGAGGCGATGGTCTGGCTCAAGTCGTTCACCGACATCCGGCTTGCGCTCGCCACCCGCCTGGGCATCGAGGAGGGCGACGAGGAGCGGTGGGCCGCGCTCTCCGACGATGACCCCGCGAGCCAGGCCCACGACATCTACGAGTGGGTCGGCTACCTGCAGGAGACGCTCGTCGAGGCGCTTTCGGCCTGAGCCGGGGGAGTCTCGCGTGACCTATCCGGCACCGCTCGATGCGGTCCGGACTGCCGTTCTCACCTAGGCTGTGGGCTTGTGTTGACCATCGACCAGGCGACGTACGACGCGATCGTCGCGCACGCCAAGCGGGACCACCCGGACGAGTGCTGCGGCATCGTCGCCGGCCCGGAGGGCAGCGACCGCCCGGAGCGGTTCATCGAGATGATCAACGCCGCCGGCAGCCCGACGTTCTACGAGTTCGACTCCACCGAGCTCCTCGCTCTCTACAAGGAGATGTGGGCGAACGACGAGGAGCCGGTCATCGTCTACCACTCGCACACCGCGACGGAGGCGTACCCCAGCCGCACCGACATCGGCCTGGCCAGCGAGCCCAACGCCCACTACGTGCTGGTCAGCACGCGTGAGCACGGGAATAACGAGGGCCCGGTGGAGTTCAGGTCGTACCGCATCATCGACGGCGAAGTGACTGAAGAAGAGGTCACCGTCGTCGCCCAGCTGAGCAACGAGGAGAGCTGAGCCATGGCCATCGAGGTCCGCATCCCCACCATCCTGCGCACGTACACCGGCGGCGAGAAGGCCGTTCCGGCTGAGGGCGCCACGCTGCTCGCGCTGATCGACGACCTGGAGACCCGCCACACCGGCATCAAGGGCCGCCTCATCGAGGAGTCCGGCGAGCTCCGCCGCTTCGTCAACGTCTACATCAACGACGAGGACGTCCGCTTCATCGGCGGCCTCGAGGCCGCGCTCTCCGACGGCGACCAGGTCGTCGTCCTGCCGGCCGTCGCCGGCGGCGCTCGCTGAGACCAGTCTCGACAAGCTCGCCCTCAGCGACGAGCACCTCGAGCACCTGAAAGAATCGACTCATGGCCCGCTACGACAACCTGCTCGCCTCCGTCGGCAACACCCCGCTCGTGGGGCTGCCGCGGCTGACCGCGATGGTCGGCGGCGGTGACGACGTCCGCATCTGGGCCAAGCTCGAGGACCGCAACCCGACCGGTTCGATCAAGGACCGCCCGGCACTCAAGATGATCGAAGAGGCCGAGAAGAGCGGTCTCCTCCGCCCCGGCTGCACGATCCTCGAGCCGACCTCCGGCAACACCGGCATCTCGATCGCGATGGCGGCGAAGCTCAAGGGCTACCGCACTGTCTTCGTGATGCCGGAGAACACCTCCGAGGAGCGTCGCCAGATCCTGCGCATGTGGGGCGCCGAGATCCACTCCTCGCCGGCCGCCGGCGGCTCCAACGAGGCCGTCCGGGTCGCCAAGCGCATGGCCGACGAGCACCCCGACTGGGTCATGCTCTACCAGTACGGCAACGACGCCAACGCGCTCGCGCACGAGCTCGGCACGGGTCCGGAGCTCCTCGCGGACCTGCCCTCGATCACGCACTTCGTCGCCGGCCTCGGCACCACCGGCACGCTGATGGGCGTCTCGCGCTTCTTCCGCAAGGCGAAGCCCGACGTGCGCATCGTCGCCGCCGAGCCGCGCTACGGCGAGCTCGTCTACGGCCTGCGCAACCTTGACGAGGGCTTCGTCCCCGAGCTGTACGACGCCTCGCTCATCGACAGCCGCTTCTCCGTCGGCCCCCGCGACGCCGTACGCCGGGTGCGCGAGCTGCTCGAGATGGAAGGCATCTTCGCGGGCATCTCGACCGGCGCGATCCTGCACGCCGCCCTCGGCCAGGCTGCGAAGGCGGTCAAGGCGGGGGAGAAGGCGGACATTGCGTTCGTCGTCGCCGACGGCGGATGGAAGTACCTGTCGACCGGTGCCTACGAGGGCACGGTCGACGAGGCGGAGGACCGCCTCGAGGGTCAGCTCTGGGCGTGACGACCGTCTCTGGGTGACGCGGCTCCCAAGTTGCGGCGCGTTACACGCTTCAAGCCGTAACGTGTACTCCCGTGAAGGTGACGGTGATCGGTTGCTCGGGTTCCTACCCGGGCCCGCAGGCTCCCGCGAGCTGCTACCTGGTCGAGGCTGACGACGAGGATGGCCGCACGTGGCGCATCCTTCTCGACCTCGGCAGTGGCGCGCTCGGTGAGCTGCACAACCACGCCGATCCGCTCACGATCGACGGCATCTTCGTCAGCCACCTCCACGCCGACCACTGCCTCGACCTCTGCGGCTACTACGTCCTGCGCAAGTACCACCCGACCGGCCCGGCGCCGCGCATCCCCTGCTGGGGACCGGCCGACACCGACCGCCGGATGGCGAAGGCGTACGACCTCGACGAGGACCCCGGCATGAACGAGGAGTTCGAGTTCCGGACGTACGACGGTCCGGTCTCCTTCGGCCCGTTCACGGTGACCGCGACGCCCGTCTACCACCCGGTCGAGGCGTTCGCGCTGCGCGTCGAGGCCGACGGCCGCGCGCTGGTCTACAGCGGTGACACCGACGTCTGCGAGTCGCTCGTCGAGGCTGCCCGCGGCGCGGACCTGTTCCTGGCCGAAGCTGCGTTCCGCGAGTGCGACGAGAACCCTCCCGGCATCCACATGACCGGTCGCCAGGCCGCCGAGGTCGCCCTCAAGGCCGGTGTCGAGGCGCTCGTGCTGACCCACGTCCCGGCGTGGCACGACAGCGCGTACGCGATGGCCGAGGCCGCCGAGGTCTGGTCGGGCCCGCTGCAGATGGCCGCCAAGGGCGCCGTCTACGAGGTCTGAGGTGCCCGTCCCGCCGCTGGCCGAGGTGCTCGGGCTCGAGCCCCATCCTGAAGGTGGCTGGTACCGCGAGACCTGGCGCTCGCCGGTCTCCGTGACCCTGCCGGACGGGCGCGTGCGTGCCACCGCGACGCTGATCCACTTCCTGCTGCCGGCGGGTGAATGCTCTGCCTGGCACCGGGTGTCGTCCGACGAGATGTGGATCGCGCACACGGGAGTCGTCGGGCTCGAGCTGGGCGGCTCGGGCGCGGAGCCGGCGACCGACGCGTCGTACGCCGTGGGGGTGGAGGTCGCCGCCGGCCAGCACACGCAGGTGCTCGTACCTTCCGGCGTCTGGCAGCGCACGGTGCCTGGTGAGGCGGATGCCCTGGTCAGCTGCCTGGTCTCGCCCGGCTTCGACTTCGAGGACTTCGAGCTCGAAGCCTGAGGTCTCGATACGGCGCTGGTGCGCCTACTCGACCATCGGAAGCTCAGGCCGACCTCGGCATGCGGCGAGGCGCACATGTGCGACGACGCGCCCGGGAGCGCGTTCGTGCCGGCGCGTCCCTGCACACCTGCGCCTCGGCGCAGAGGCCCGGTTTCAGATCAGGCCGGCGTCGTGGACGCAGATCGCGATCTGCACGCGGTTGGTCGTGCCGAGCTTGTCGAAGAGCCGGCCGACGTGGGCCTTGACGGTCGGGACGGAGAGGAAGAGCTCCTTCGCGATCTCGGCGTTGGAGAGCCCGCGGCCGACGGCGAGCGCCACCTCGTGCTCGCGCTCGGTCAGCGCGGAGAGGCGCGCGAGTGCGGCATCGGCCCGGGCTTCGGCGGGGTGCGAGCTGGTGTCGGCCGCTTCGGTGCGGATCTGCCGGATCAGGGAGGCGGTTGCCGAGGGGGAGAGCATCGGGTCGCCAGCGGCGACCTGCCGGATCGCGGTCACGATGTCGCCGGGCGGGGTGTCCTTGAGCAGGAAGCCGTCGGCACCGGCAGCGAGCGCGGTCGTGACGTACTCGTCTGCGTCGAACGTCGTCAGCACGATGACCCGCGGCGGCGACGGCTTCGCGTGGAGCTGGCGCGTCGCCTCGAGTCCGTCCATCACCGGCATGCGGATGTCCATCAGCACCACATCGGGAGACGAGGTCCGGACGAGGGAGAGCGCCTCCTCGCCGTTGCTTGCCTCGCCGACCAGCTCGATGTCCGCCTGGCCACCGATCATCAGGCCGAGCGCCGACCGCACCAGCGCGTCGTCGTCGACCAGCGCTACCCGGATCACTTCTCCCACGGAATCCACCCTCGAATCACCCACGACGACATCTCCCTGCCGGCGTCCAGTCTGCCGCCCGCAAGCTCGGCGCGCTCGCGCAGGCCCACCAGGCCGAGCCCCGACCCCGGCGTACCGCTGGAGGCAAAGCCGAGCGGGTTGCGGATCAGGAGCGTGAGCCCGTCCCGCGGCGCGCCCGTCATAGCAACGGTCACCGCGGCGCCCGGCGCATGCTTGCGCGAGTTGGTCAGCGCCTCCTGCACGATCCGGTACGCCGTGCGGCCGGCGAGCTCGGGCACGTCACCCTCGACGTCGGTCGTCAGCGTGACGCTCGCGCCTGCCGCAATCTCGTCGGCGACGAGCGACGCCAGGTCGCCGAAGGTCGGCTGCGGGCGGTCGAGCGGGGCGCCGCTCGCGGGGTCACGCAGGACGCCGAGCACGGACCGGAGGTCGGCGAGCGCCTCGTTGGCGTTCGCCTGGATGACGCCGACCTGCTCGCGGAGCTGCTCGGCGCTGAGGTCCTCGCGGAACATCACGGCGTTGGCGCGCATCGAGATCTGCGAGATCCGGTGGGCGAGGACGTCGTGCATCTCGCGGGCGATCCGGGAGCGCTCGGCGCCACGGGCCTGGTCAGCGCGCAGCTCCTGCTCGGCGGCAGCCTGTGCGACCTCGGCGTGCAGGCGAGCGACCAGCTCGCGGCGGGAGCCGATGTAGAGGCCCCATCCGAGGATCGCCACGGTGGCGACCAGGTTGACCACGATGTCGAGCCACCAGGTGTCCTGGTGCTGCTGCGGCTCGATCTTCGTGAAGGTGATGCCAGCGCTGAAGCTGACCAGGCCGACCAGCACGATCTCGCGGTAGACCCGGCGGGAGGCAAGCGAGACCGCCGCGAGGACCGCTGGGCCGGCCGCGAAGCCCGAGACCGCGGCGGCCGCGTTGAGAAGGAGTGCCGTGGCGAGCGGGTTCCGACGGCGGTAGAACACCGCGACATAGGCGAGCGAGCCGACGGCGAGGTCGAGCCACCACAGTCCGCGGTGGTGGTCCCACTGGTTGTCGAAGACGCTGCCCCAGCCGATCGCGGAGATCACCAGGCACAGCGCATAGCGCCAGATGTGGGATCGCCGCGTCAGGGGGCGGGCGGGGTACTCGACGGACACCTGATCAGGCTAGGGGAGTAGCCGTCGTGGCGGACCCGACCCGCGGCGTACGGGTGGCTGACTTTGGTAGGGGCGCGATCGCGACCTCGGGTCGATGTGCCGCCCGAGCCCGCACGGGAAAGTAGTTGTCATGATCAAGGTTGAGAACCTCACCAGGACGTACGGCGCGTTCACCGCCGTCAAGGACGTGAGCTTCGTGGCGCGGCCGGGGCGGGTCACCGGCTTCCTCGGCCCCAACGGAGCTGGCAAGTCGACCACCATGCGCGTCATGGTCGGTCTGACCTCACCGAGCAGCGGCTCGGTCACCCTCAACGGCAAGCGGTACGCCGACCTCCCGAACCCCGGTCGCCACGTCGGCGTACTGCTCGACGCGTCGGCGCAGCACGGCGGTCGTACCGGTCGCGAGGTGCTCGCCATCGCGGCGCAGACGATGGGTCTGCCGAAGACGCGCGTCGACGAGGTGCTGGCGCTGGTCAGCCTGACGCCGTCGGAGGCCAAGCGTCGCGTCAAGAACTACTCGCTCGGCATGAAGCAGCGCCTCGGCATCGCCCACGCCCTGCTCGGCGACCCGGAGATCCTGATCCTCGACGAGCCGGCCAACGGCCTGGACCCGGCCGGCATCCGCTGGATGCGCGGCCTCCTGCGTGAGTACGCCGACCGCGGCGGCACGGTGCTCCTCTCCAGCCACCTGCTCACCGAGGTCCAGCTCATCGCCGACGACATCGTGATGATCGGCCGTGGCCAGATCGTCGCGCAGGGCACCGCCTCCGAGCTGGTCGCCGGCGCCGGCACCTACGTCCGCGCCGTCGAGAAGGACGAGCTGGCCCGTGCGGCTGCCGCCGAGGGCCTGGTCCTCTCGCCGGTCGGCGACGGCTTCCGCGTCGACGCCGAGGCGGTTGCCATCGGCCGCATCGCCGCCAAGCAGCAGATCACCCTCATCGAGCTCCGTCCCGCCGACGGTGGCCTCGAGGACCTCTTCCTCGAGCTGACCGCCGACACCCAGCGCGAGACCTTCACTGAAGGAGTCACGGCATGAGCGCCGTCATCGACACCCCCGCCCCGTCGCACGCCGCCGATGACGGCCGCGACCGCCGTCCGTCGTTCGCCCGTCTGGTCGGCGTGGAGCTTCGCAAGATGGCGGACACCAAGGCCGGCCTGTGGCTGCTGATCGTCGTCGCCGTGGTGACCGTGCTCGTCAACGCGGGCGTGCTCATCTTCGGACACCGCGATGACCTCGGTTTCACGGACCTGCTGCAGATGTCCGGCATCCCGCAGGGCTTCCTGCTGCCGGTGCTGGCGATCCTCCTGATCACCCAGGAGTGGGGCCAGCGCACGGGCCTGGCGACGTTCACCCTGACTCCGCACCGTGGCCGCGTGGTCGCCGCGAAGCTGGCCGCAGCGCTCGGATTCGTGCTCGGCGCCTTCGTGATCGCGGTCGCGATCGCCCTCGTGCTCACGCCTCTCACGGGGCACGGCTTCGACGGGGTCACCGCCAACTGGCTCGGCCGCCTCTTCCTCGGTGTCGTGATCGGCGCCCTCCAGGGCTTCGCGTTCGGCGCGCTGCTGCTCAGCACCGCGTTCGCGATCGTCACCTACTTCGCGGCGCCGATGGTGCTGAGCATCGTGGCCAGCATCTGGACCAGCGCGGGGGACAAGCTCGCGTGGGTCGACTTCGGTTCTGCGCAGGGTGTCCTGTTCGACCCGTCGTCGCCCAGCGGCACCGAGTGGGGGCACATCGTCACCACCTCGCTGCTGTGGGTGGCCCTGCCGCTGGTCATCGGCATCTGGCGGATCCGTCGTTCCGAGGTGAAGTAGTTCATCCAGGGTTGCGCGACGCGCCGCCCGCACCTCTCCGTCACGTACCCCCTGCCGCCACGCTGGCGGCATGGGGTACGTGCGCTTTGCAGCACTCGGTGACTCAGTGACACACGGCGTCGGCGACGCCGTCCCGACCGGTTGGCGGGGGTGGGCCAGGATCCTGGCTGAGGCCCTCGGGGAGAGCCACGACATCTCCTTCTGCAACCTGGCGGTCAGCGGAGCGGTCGTGGCCGACGTACGACACAAGCAGTTGCCGGAGGCGCTGGCTCACCAGCCGCACATCGCCTCGCTGATCGTCGGCATCAACGACACGATGCGCTCGACGTGGAACCGCGAGCGGATCCGGCGCGAGCTGCTCGAGACCGCGGCGGCACTGCACGGATCCGGTGCGGTCCTGCTGACCGTCCGCTTCCACGACCACGGCCGGGTCTTCGGGCTGCCGGCTGTGCTGCGTCGCCCGCTCTTCGCGCGGATCGCCTTCCTCAACGAGGTGTACGACGAGATCCACGCGACGTACGGCGGCATCCGGGTCGACCTGGGGGAGCAGGCCGAGGTCTTCGAGCGGGAGTTCTGGTCGATCGACCGGCTGCACCCCTCCGAGCTGGGCCACCGCTCGCTGGCCCGGTGCTTCGGCGCGGGGCTCAACGAGATCGGCTTCGCGCACCCGCTGCCGAGCGGTGACCGCGAGGGCGGCTACGTCCCCAACTGGCGGACAGACCTGCACTGGATGGTGACCGAGGGCGTGCCGTGGTTCGGCCGCCGCGCGAAGGACCTCGGACCCTGGGCTGCCCGCCTGGCGATGACCGAGGCGCGCGGACTCGCACAGCGTCCCGTGCTGCCTGCGCGCCTGCCTGCGCGCCGCCTTCCTGCCGTACGCCGCGGCGTACTCGTCGGGGTCGGGCTCGACGACGCTGTCGCGTCCTGAGCTGTCAGCGGCGCTCGGTAGGGTCAGCGCATGACTTCTCGAGCCGACGGCCGCGCCAACGACCAGCTCCGCGACATCACGATCACGCGCAACTGGCTGGACCACCCGGCCGGCTCGGTGCTGGTCGAGTTCGGCAAGACCCGCGTGCTCTGTGTGGCGTCGGCGTCCGAGGGCGTGCCGCGCTGGCGCAAGGGCTCCGGCCTGGGCTGGGTGACGGCGGAGTACGCGATGCTTCCCGGCTCGACCCACACGCGCTCCGACCGTGAGTCGACGAAGGGCCGCGTGGGCGGCCGCACGCACGAGATCTCCCGCCTGATCGGCCGGTCGCTGCGCGCCGTCATCGACTACCAGGCCCTCGGTGAGAACACGATCAACATCGACTGCGACGTCCTGCAGGCCGACGGCGGCACCCGCACCGCGGCGATCACCGGCGCGTACGTCGCGCTGGCTGACGCCGTGCGCACGCTCGGTGTCGAGAAGGCGCTCACCGGCTCCGTCGCCGCCGTCTCGGTCGGCATCATCGACGGCGTCCCGCGCCTCGACCTCCCCTACGAGGAGGACGTCCGCGCCGAGACCGACATGAACATCGTGATGACCGGCGACGGCAAGTTCGTCGAGGTGCAGGGCACGGCCGAGGGGGCGGCGTTCGATCGCGCCGAGCTCGACGCGCTGCTCGCGCTGGGAGAGAAGGGCTGCGCCGACCTGACCGCGCTGCAGAAGGCCGCGCTCGGTGCCTGATCCCGTCGACGCGGCGCCCCAGGTCTTCCTGGCCACCCGCAACGCCAAGAAGCTCGGCGAGCTGCGGCGCATCCTCGCGCCGCTGGTGCCGGGCATCGAGGTGCTCGGCCTCGACGACGTCCCGGCGTACGACGAGCCGGTGGAGGACGCGCCGACCTTCGAGGGCAACGCGCTGGTGAAGGCGAAGGCGGGTGTCCTGGCGACCGGCCTGCCCTCGCTCGCCGACGACTCGGGCATCTGCGTCGACGCGCTCAACGGCATGCCGGGCGTGCTGTCGGCGCGCTGGTCCGGGGCGCCGAAGTCTGACGACCGCAACAACGCCTTGCTGCTCGACCAGCTCGCCGACGTGCCGGACGACCGCCGCGGCGCGCACTTCGCGTGCGCGCTGGCGTTCGCCTACCCGGTGGGCGACGGGGGAGTGGCTGAGGAGGTCGTGACCGGCGAGATGCACGGTCACGTCGCGCGGGCGCTCAGCGGCACCGGGGGCTTCGGCTACGACGTGCTCTTCGTGCCGGACGGGCACGAGGTGATGTCGGCGGAGCTCACCCCCGAGCAGAAGGACGCGATCTCGCACCGCGGCCACGCGCTGCGGGCCATCGCCCCGCTCGTCGTCGACGTCCTGGCCGGCCTGTGAGGGCGGTGCTGTGAGCGCGACCCTCGTCGCCAAGGACCTCGCCGGTGGCCATGCTCACCGGACGCTCTTCGAGGGCCTCGACCTGACGGTCGCTCCGGGCGATGTCGTCGGGGTCGTCGGTGCCAACGGCGCGGGCAAGTCGACCCTGCTGCGGCTGCTCGCCGGTGTCGACGAGCCCCTCGGCGGCACGGTCTCGACCGCGCCCAACGACGCCTTCGTCGGCTGGCTCCCGCAGGAGCACGAGCGGCTCGAGGGCGAGACCGTCCTCGGCTACCTCGCGCGTCGCACCGGCTGCGCCGAGGCGACGGCCGAGATGGAGTCGACGGCGGAGGCTCTCGGCTCCGGTGCCCCGGGTGCCGACGATGCCTACGCCGCCGCCTTCGACCACTGGATCGCCACGGGTGCTCCCGATCTCGAGGACCGTGCGCCGGCCGCGCTCGCCGAGCTCGGTCTCGACGTGAGTGCCGATGCGCTGATGACGTCACTGTCCGGCGGCCAGGCCGCCCGTGCGGCGCTCGCCGCGCTGCTGCTCTCGCGCTTCGACGTGGTCCTGCTCGACGAGCCGACCAACGACCTCGACCTGGCCGGCCTCGAGCGACTCGAGGCGTTCGTGACGGGGCTGCGGCAGGGCGTCGTACTCGTCTCGCATGACCGGGAGTTCCTCGCGCGGTGCGTGACGCGGATCGTCGAGCTCGACCTGGCGCAGCACAAGGTGGCCGTCTACGACGGTGGCTACGACGCGTTCCTGGAGGAGCGCGCGATCGCCCGGCGGCACGCGCGGGAGGCGTACGAGGAGTTCGCCGACAAGAAGGCGGACCTCGTCGCCCGCGCCCGCGTGCAACGCGAGTGGAGCTCGCAGGGCGTCCGCAACGCGATGAAGAAGAGCCCCGACAACGACAAGGTGCGGCGCAAGGCGCAGTCGGAGTCGTCGGAGAAGCAGGCGCAGAAGGTGCGCCAGATGGAGTCGCGGATCGCCCGTCTGGACGAGGTCGAGGAGCCGCGCAAGGAGTGGCAGCTCCAGTTCTCCATCGCTGCCGCACCGCGCTCCTCGGCGGTCGTCGCGACGCTCAACGAGGTCTCCGTGACGCTGGGCGATTACACGCTGGGTCCGGTGTCGCTGCAGGTCAACGCCCGCGACCGGATCGGCATCGTCGGCCCCAACGGTGCCGGCAAGTCGACCCTCCTGCGGCTGCTCCTCGGTCGTCTGGCGCCGACGTCCGGCACGGCGTCGCTCGGCGCGAGTGTCGCGATCGGCGAGATCGACCAGGCGCGGAGCGGTCTCGACGAGGCGCTGCCACTCGGTGATGCGGTCGAGGCCGCGCTGCCGGAGATGACGCCGGCCGACATCCGCACGCTGCTCGCGAAGTTCGGCCTCAAGGCCGGGCAGGTCGAGTCACTCGTCGGGCGTCTGTCCGCGGGGGAGCGGACCCGTGCCGCCATGGCGCTGCTCCAGGCGCGGGGCGTCAACCTGCTGGTCCTCGACGAGCCGACCAACCACCTGGACCTGCCCGCGATCGAGCAGCTCGAGGAGGCCCTCGATGCGTACGACGGCGCCCTGCTGCTCGTCACGCACGACAGGCGCCTGCTCGACAACGTCCATCTCGACGAGCGGTGGGCCGTCGATGCCGGCCGCGTCACCCTCCTCTGACCCCAGGAGCACCATGATCATCCGCCCGAAGCTTGCCCGCACCCTGCTGTGGGCGACCCGCTGGAAGCTCGTGGGTCAGGTGCCGCAGCGCGGCATCCTGGTCGGGGCGCCGCACACCTCCAACTGGGACTTCGTCGCGATGCTCGCGATCGCCTGGAGCAGTGGAGTCCAGCCGCAGGTGCTGGTCAAGGAGTCGTTCTTCAAGGGCCCGCTGGGGCCGCTGCTGCGCGCCCTCGGCGGGATTCCGCTCGACCGCTCCAACCCGGGCGCGGCCATCCGAGCGATGCTCGCGCAGGCGGACGAGTCGTTCCTGCTCTGCATCGCCGCGGAGGGCACGCGGTCGAAGGGCGAGTACTGGAAGCCCGGCTTCCTCCGCATCGCCCAGCAGACCGGACTGCCGGTCTCCATGGGCTTCGTCGACGGACCCACCCGCACGATGGGCATGGGGCCGACGTTCGTCCCCAGCGGCGACGTCGTCGCCGACATGGACGTCGTGCGTGCCTTCTACGCCGACAAGCGCGGCTTCCGGCCGGAGAACCGCACCGAGCCGCGGCTCCGCGAAGAACTCGAGGACTGACCGTCGCCGAGACCCGGGTTTTGCCCTGTCGAGACCCGGGTTTTGACGTGTTGAGTCCCGTGTTGGTGCGCTCGGTGAGATTCGAACTCACACTGGGCGGCACCTAAAGCCGCTGCCTCTGCCGTTGGGCTACGAGCGCGCGTGCCGAGTTTACGGGGAGCGTTGTGCGTCAAAACCCGGGTCTCGACGGGCCAAAACCCGGGTCTCGACAGGGCAAAACCCGGGTTTCGGCGGTGGGTCAGGCGTCGAGGCCCAGGTCGCGGCGGAGCTTGGCGACGTGGCCGGTGGCCTTGACGTTGTACTGCGCGACGGCGACCTTGCCCTCCTCGTCGACGACGATGGTCGAGCGGATGACGCCCTCGACCACCTTGCCGTACAGCTTCTTCTCGCCGTACGCCGCGTACGCCTGGTGCACCGCGAGGTCGGTGTCGGAGGCGAGCGTGATCGTGAGGTGGTCGCGCTCGCGGAACTTCGCGAGCTTCGCAGGCGTGTCCTTGGAGACGCCGATGACCTCGTAGCCGGCACCGCGGAGCGAGGCGATGTTGTCGCTGAAGTCGCAGGCCTGCTTGGTGCAGCCCGGCGTCATCGCGGCCGGGTAGAAGTAGACGATGACCTTGCGTCCGCGCAGGTCCGACAGCGTGACGGTCGAGCCGCCGTCCGTCGGAAGCGTGAAGTCGGGAGCAAGGTCGCCGGGCAGGAGTCGGGTCGCGGTCATGACCGAAACCGTAGCCGGAACATCCTCCCGACCGAACCGCGTCACGCGTACCGCACGGCTGCGTCACACCAGCAACACCGTGCGGTAACGTCCGGAACGGGATGCTGCCTGCACGAGCGGGCAGGACAGGAGGAGGTGGAGCGTGGACCTGCGTACGTACATCGGCGTACTGCTCCGCAACTGGCTCCTGGTCCTCCTCGCGATCCTCCTCGGCCTGGCTGCGGCCGGCGCCGTCGTCCTGCTCAGCACGGCGCGCTACAGCTCCACCGCGCGGATCCTCTTCAGCGCGTCCCGCGTCGACACCGGCCAGGACCTCGCGTACGCCGGCAACTACGTGCAGTCGCGCATGCAGACGTACAAGGGCCTCGCGGTCACCCCGGCCGTTCTCGACAAGGTGATCGACGAGCTCGGTCTCGACACGACGCCGACCGAGCTGGCCACGCAGATCTCGGTCGAGACCAGCCAGATCGACACGCTCATCGGTGTCACGGCCGAGTCGACCGACAAGCGCGAGGCGGCGAAGATCGCCGACTCCGTCGCGGGCCAGCTGATCGGCGCCGTGGTCGCGGTCGAGAACTCCGGTGCCTCCGACAAGGAGCCCGGGGTGCGCGGTGTGGTCGTCGGTCATGCCGTCGTCGCGGACAGCCCGTCGTCGCCGGACCTTCCGGTCGACCTGCTCGCAGGCCTGCTCCTGGGTGCGTTCGTCGGTGTGGGCGCGGTCACCGCGCGTCACCTGCTGCGTGACCCGGAGTCGGCGTGAACATCGGGATCAAGGTGCGTCCGTCCGTGGAGTCGCCGGCGCCGGAGGGCGCGAGCCGGGTCATCACGACGCTGAAGGCCTCGGGCTGGATGTACTCCTCGCGGGCCCTCGTCTTCGTGTGGGCGCTGCTGATCACCCACACGTTCAACATCGAGACCTACGGCCTCTACGCGATGGCGTTCGCGGCCGGATCGCTCATCGGCGTACCTCTCGACAGCTACTTCACGACCCGCGGCCCGCGCGTCACGCGCGAGGTCTTCCTCCGTGAGCGGACGACCCGGGCGATCTTCGGCTTCGCCCTGATCGTGCTCGGCGTCATCGCCTGGCCGTTCTCGATCATCGCCGGCTTCGCCGTCATCAAGGCCGGCAGCGACGTCGCGTTCCAGGCCTCCCGCAGCTCGCTGATCCGCGATGGCCAGCCGGACCGGGCCCAGCGTGCTGACGCGATCCGCCAGGTGCTCGGCATGGCGCTCGGCAGCAGCTACCTGCTGCTGGCGCACCACCCGGACCTGCGGCTCGGTGCCGCGCTCTACCTCACCGGCACCGCGCTGCCTGTGCTGCTCGGCCTGCAGGCGATGGTCCACGCGCGGCCGTCGTTCCCCGAGATCAACACGCGCTCCTTCGTGATCCTCGCGGAGTCGGCGCTCGGCGTCGCCTACGTCCAGTGCGGCGTGATCCTCCTCGGCGCGCTCGGCCACATGGGCGAGGCGGGCTACTACTCCTTCGGCAGCCAGCTCGTCTGGTCGCTGGCGGCTCTCGGGCAGTCCTTCGGCACGACGTTCCACGGCTCGCTGCGCGCTTCCCACGGCGACATCAGCGGCGGCCCCCAGCTGCGTACGGCGGTGTGGCTGTCCGCAGCGACGGGCACGGTGCTGGCGCTCTTCGCCGTCGGTGCCTGGCTCTTCGAGGGCGACACGTCGCTCTGGCTCACCTTCGCGATCCTGGCGCCGGTCAGCTTCCTGCGGACGCTGAGCAGCGTGGCGACCGTGGTGCTCGTCCTGCAGCACCGTGACCGCTACCGCCTCATCGTCACGGCGATCTCCATCGTGGTGCTGTTCGGCCTCGTGGTCCTGCTCAGCGGTCTCGGCGGCCCCGGCGCGGCCACCGCGTTCCTCGCCGCGGACCTCGTGATGTCCGGCGCCTACTCGTACGCCGTCTACGGCGGTCGTGTCGGCCGCCCTGCGGTGGCGTGAGCACGGCCGACCCCGCGATGTCCGCGCCTGCGGAGGACCGGCGGACGAGCCGGATCACGTTCCTGCTCGGCAAGGACCCGTCGCTCGCCCGTGGCGGTGACGTCACCCTCTTCGGCCTGCTCCGCCGGATCGCCGAGGAGCGGCACGAGACGTCGGTGATCTGCCTGAGCGAGGAGCCCGGGCGTGTGGAGCCCGGAGTCGTCCGGGTCGCGAAGCCTCCCGTCGCACTGCCGCGGATCGCTGCCCGTGCCGCACTCCATCGCCGCAGCCTCGTGCACGAGCGGTTCGACATCGACGGGCTCGTCGCTGCGGTCGAGGCATCCGAGGCGTCCGGGGCTTCCGGGGGCGACCGTGTCGTCGCCGTTCACTCCTATCTCGCGGAGCCCTACCTGCGGGCTGCCGGCGCCGATCCGTCGCGGCTGCTGGTGTCGACCGAGGTCTCCGAGGCGCCCGTGTGGCGCTCCCGAGGTCTTGCGGGCCGGGTCGAGGCCCGTCGGATCGAGCGCGACGAGCTGCGCATCGCCCGAACGGCCCGCGCGATCGCGGGCTACGACGCCAGCGAGATGGAGGCCCGGCGCGAGCGGGGCATCAACGCGCGCTGGCTCCCGCTGACCCTGCCGCCGGCTCCGGCTGTCGACGTCGCGGCCTCCTCCCCGCGCCTCGTCCTGCTCGGCAACCGGCACTGGTCGCCGAACGCCCGGGCCGTCGACCGGATGCTGGCCTGGTGGCCCTCGATCGCGCGCGGCATCCCCGGCGCCGAGCTCTGGCTCGTGGGCCCGCGGCCGGACGGCCCGAAGGTCGCGCTGCCCGGCGTGGTGGATCACGGCGAGGTCCGCGACGTCGCGCCCCTGCTGGCCGGCTGCCGTGCCATGGTGGCTCCCGTGGCTGTGGGCGGGGGAGTGCGGGTGAAGGTCCTGGAGGCCGCTGCCCGTGGCCTGCCGGTCGTCACGAGCCCTGCCGGTGTCGGCTCGATCGAGTCGTTGCTCGGCCTCGATGCGGTGCCCGATGACGGCTTCGTGGCGCGCTGCCGTGCGCTGCTCGGGGACGCCGATGCGGCTGCGGCGGAGGGCGCCCGGCTGCACGCCACCAACGAGGCCCTCTGGACCGGCCGGCGCGGACGCGACGCCGTGCTCGACTGGCTGGACGCATGAGCACCACTCCCACGCCACGCGGCCTCGCGGCGATCCGACCCCGGTCGCTCCCTGACGTGCTCGTCCTCGCGGCGGTCATCGTCGGCGTACCCGTGCTCGTGGTCGGCATGGCCGCCGGCGGCCCGACGATCCAGCTCCTCATCATCGCCGCCCTGGCCGTGCTCGTCGCTGCCTGGGTCACCACGGTCCACCCCCGGGTCACGCTCGGGGCGTTCGCGCTCGTCCTCGGGCTCGTCCCGTACGCCAAGCTCCCGGGCACCGGTGCGCCGCTCATCCTGGTCCTCGGTCTCGGCTGCTGGGTGGCGCTGGCGTTCCTCCCGGGGGTCCGGTTCCGCGTGGGTGCGCCCGAGCTCTTCCTCGGTGTCTTCGCGCTCGTGGCGGCGGTGTCGTTCCTGGTCACGAGCCCGAGCACGGACTCCGTCCTGGAGTACGTCTCGTGGCTGGTCGCCACCTCCGTGGTCGTGCCGATGCGCTTCCTGACCCGTGATGCCCGCCGCGTGGTCATCGGTGCCCTGGTCACCGGTGCAGCGCTGGCCGCGATCGCTGGCGTGCTGCTGCTCCGCTACGACCCGCTCGGCTACTTCCTCGCGCGGCTCACCGTCATCGGCTATCACGCGGGCGGCGGCAACGCCCAGTTCGTGCCCGGCGTCGAGTCCAACACGCTGCGCCTGACCGGCACGTACGTCGAGCCCAACATCGCCGGCCTGATCCTCGCGGCGGGAGTGCTGGTCGCCGTGGCGGCGTACCGGGGCTGGCTGCGGGTCGTGCTCGTCGCCGTGATCGGCGCCGGCCTCGCGCTGACCCTGAGCCGGTCCGCGCTCGGCACCGTGGTGGTGGCGCTGGGCCTCGTCGTCCTCCTGGGGCGCGGGCGCCAGCGGGCCTGGCTCGCCGGCGTGGGTGTCGCCGGAGCGCTGGCGGTGCTCGCGACCCCGGTGCTGCGGACCCGGATCTTCTCCTCGTTCGGCGAGCACGACACGGGCTCGCTGGCCCGCGCGCTGGCGTTCACTGACTACGCCTCGTCGGTGCAGGGGCACTGGCTGTGGGGTCTGGGGTGGGACCGGCCGGAGTACCGGTCGCAGTCGATCGGCCAGACGGTCAACTTCGTCGCCAACGCGCCCCTCCTGACCGTCTATCGCGGCGGCGTGATCCTCGGCGCGGTGGCCGTGCTGATCCTCCTCGTGCTCGTGGTCCGCGCCGGTCTGCAGGCGCGCCGCGGCTTCGAGAACGCCGTGCTGGCGTGCGGTGTCGCGGGCTTCGCCCTCGTTGCGCTGCAGCTTGACTTCCCGGTCGTCATCCAGCACCCGGCCACCGCGATCTTCTCCGTGCTGGTCGGCCTCTCGCTCGGGCGCCCGACCAGCGACGACTCCTCCACCGACGACTCCGCCACCGAGGAGCGCGCATGACCACCGCGGATCCGGTCGAGGTGCCCGCGCGCGCCGGTCACTACCTCGGAGGCCTCGAGGGCATCCGAGGGCTGGCCTGCCTCGGCGTGATCAGCGCCCACTCGTGGATGCACTGGGCGCCGGACACCACCCCCGGAGGCCTCGCCCAGTCGATGGCACTCGGCCTGGTTCTCTTTTTCGCCATGTCGGGGCTGCTGATCTCGCTGCCTTTCATCCGCGACGTCGCCCGCGGCGAGCGCCGCACCGACGTACGCCGGTTCGCGCTGCGACGGATCGCGCGGGTCTTCCCGGGCTACGTCGCGATCTTCCTGGTCAGCTCGTTCGTGCTGCAGTCGGTCTATCTCGGCAACGCCGTGGTCGTCGGCCGCGAGGCGAGCGACGCCGGCGCGGGCATGATGACCGATCCGGTCGACCTGCTCGCGAACCTCACGCTCGTCCACACGTTCTTCCCGGCCACGATCCAGACCGGCATCAACCCGTCGTGGTCGCTGACCTCGGAGCTCTGCTTCTACGCACTCCTGCCGCTGCTCCTGCTGCCGCTGGTGCGCTGGGGCGGCGGTTTCCGTCGGCGGGCGTTCTGGCTCGCTGCGCTGCCCGGGCTCCTCTTCGTGGTGGTCGGCCTGGTAGCCCGCCTCGTTGCGGAGGAGTGGTGGCGCCACACGCCCGGCATGTCGGCCCTCACCGCCGAGTTCGGGCCCAACGGCATCGCCGTGCTGACCCGCAGCATGCTGGCGATCGCCGACAACTTCGGCGTCGGCATGCTCGTGGCGGTGGTCTTCGTCTGGATGGAACGCGGCCACCTCGCCTGGCTGACACGCCGCCGGATCCTGCTCCTCGGCACGCCCGTGGCGGCAGTGGGAGGAGTGCTCACCCTCTGGTCGGCGGACCGGCACCCGTGGTTCGTCACCGCAGCGATGGGACTGACGGCCGGGGTGATGCTGCTCGTGCTGGTCGAGCCGACCGCCCGGCGTACGTCGTCCCGGATCGTGCGTGTCTTCAGCGTCCGGTCGCTCGAGCACGTCGGCACGATCTCGCTCAGTGCCTACCTCTGGCACTACCCGGTGCTGCTGCTCGTCTCCCGCATCGACGCCCACGTGCCGCTGATCGGCGGCGACGGGCCGGTCACGATGGTCTGGGCGCCGGCGGTCGTGGCCACGGGCTCGATCCTGCTCGGCACGCTCAGCTACCGGCTCGTGGAGAAGCCGGCGATGGACTGGTCGGGGCGACGATGAGATCCACGAGACGGAAAGCACGGGTTTCCGATCGGGAAGCCGCTAGCCTCGCCCGCGTGACGAACTCGGGTGCCCCGCTCAAGGTGGCGATCGCCCACGACTACCTGACGCAGCGCGGTGGCGCGGAGCGCGTGGTCCTGGCGATGGCGCGCGCCTTTCCCGGCGCCACCATCCACACGACGCTCTACGACCGCGCCGAGACCTTCCCCGAGTACGCCGACCTCGATGTCCGCACCTCGTGGCTCAACCGGTCGCGGTTCTTCCGCAAGAACCATCGCGCGGCGCTGCCGCTGCTGCCGTTCGCGGCCTCGTCGCTCGACATCGACGCCGACGTCGTCCTCGTCAGCAGCAGTGGGTGGGCGCACGGCGTGCGCACGCGTGGCCGCAAGCTCGTCTACTGCTACACGCCGGCCCGCTGGCTGCACCAGTCCTCGCGCTACCTCGGTGACCACCCGGGCTTCCTCGAGTCGCTGATCCTCTTCGTGCTCCGGCCCTTCCTCAAGCTCTGGGACCGGCGCGCCGCGCGCGACGCGTCGGCGTACATCGCGATCTCGAACCTCGTCCAGGACCGCATCCACGCGGCGTACGGCCTGGACTCGACGGTGCTGCCCGCGCCGTGGCCCGACACCCGGAGCCATGCGTCCGAGCCGATGGCGGACGTCGCCGGGTGGCTCGGCGACGCGCCGTACGAGCTCTGCGTCTCGCGGCTGCTGCCGTACAAGAACGTCCGCTCCGTCGTAGCCGCGTACGCCGACGAGCCGGCCCGGCGCCTCATCGTGGTCGGCCGGGGTCCGGAGGAGGACGCGCTGCGCGAGCTCGCGGGCGACAACGTCCTCTTCCTGCAGAACATCTCCGACGGCCAGCTCGCCTGGCTCTACCGCGGCTGCACGGCACTGATCGCGATCAGCTACGAGGACTTCGGGCTGACCCCGCTGGAGGCGGCGTCGTTCGGCCGCCCGAGCGTCGTGCTGCGCTGGGGCGGTTTCCTGGAGACGCAGGTCGAGGGTGTCACGGCAGTCTTCGTCGACCAGCCGACGCCCGAGGCGGTCCGGGCAGGCCTCGCCGAGATGGATGCCGCGGACTGGGATGCCGACGCGATCCGGGCCCACGCCGACCGTTACGGCGAGGAGGTCTTCATCGGGGCGCTCCGCGAAGCGGTGGCGGCCGTCGGGGCCGAGGGTGTGACGCAACCCTCCGCGGACGGCGCTGCGTAGTAACCTCCACCTCGTGACCAACATGCGCGAGATCGAGCAGGAGATCGAGGCGACCCGTGAGCGCCTCGCCGGCACCATCGACCAGCTCGTCTACCGGGCCCACCCGAAGACGATCGCGAACCGTCAGGCGACGGCCGTGAAGGCGACGTTCGTCGACCTCGAGACGGGCGCGCCGCGCACGGACAACATCCTGAAGGTCGTCGGCGGAGTCGCCGGTGTGGTCGCCGCGTTCGTGGTGATCCGCAAGATCTCGCGACGCTGAACGCACGAACGCCGCGCCCGGTCGGGACGCGGCGTTCTGCTGTCTGCTGACGAGGGTCAGTCCTGACGGCCCTTGAAGTCGTCCATCGTCTTGTGGATGCCGAAGACCTTGCCGACCAGCAGGTCGCGCAGGCCCGTCGGCAGGATGCCCTTGATCGTCTCGTTGAGGACGACCGACTTGGGCATGATGACGAAGGCGGTGCCCTTGCCCATCGCCTTCCAGACCTCGTTGACGACGTCCTCCGGCTCGAGGAGCGGCGTCATCAGGCCCGACTTCGCGCCCTCGAACATGCCCGTCTTCACGTAGTACGGGCACACGGTCGTGACCTTGAGCTGCTTGTGGCCGGCCTGCTCGAGCTCGAGTCGGACCGAGTCGGAGAAGCCGATCGCGCCCCACTTCGACGCGGCGTACGCGGCCATCCGCGGGTTGCCGACGAAGCCGGCGGAGCTGGCCACGTTGACCAGGCGGCCTTCCTTGCCGCCTTCGATCATCGCCGGCAGGAACGCGCGGGTGATGTACATCGGGGCGAGGGTGTTGATCTTCAGCGTGAACTCGGTGTCGGCGACGCTGTCGGTCTCCCAGAAGTACTTGTTGCCGCGGACGACGCCGGCGTTGTTGATCAGGACGTCAGGCGTGCCGACCTGGTCGAGGACGAGCGCCGCGTTGGCCTCGATCGCGTGACGGTCCGAGACGTCGACGAGGTAGCTGTGGATCTCGGTCGCGCCGGCGGACTGCTTGAGCTGGTCCACGGTCTCGGCGAGCGCGGGACGGTTGATGTCCCACAGGACCACCGCGAGGGCGCCCTCGGCGACCGCGCGCTCGGCGTACATCTTGCCCATGCCCATCGCGGCACCGGTGATGAGGACGATCTTGCCTTCGACGTTCTTCATGCCGGTGATCGTAGGGCTCCGGGCGGGGGTCTGGCGAAGGGGTCTGAGCCGTGGCGATGGCCGCAGTGACGCAGGCAACGCGACCCCGATTTCACCCTTCGCTCGTCCGCTGCTAATGTTTATCTCGCTTCAAGCGCGCGCCATTAGCTCAATTGGCAGAGCAGCTGACTCTTAATCAGCGGGTTCGGGGTTCGAGTCCCTGATGGCGTACAAGATGAGGGCCTGACCAGCAGAAATGCCGGTCAGGCCCTTTGTCATTTTCTGCTGGTGTCGTGACGTTCGTGCTCATCCTGCGGTCGTTCCGATCCCCGAACTCGGCCCCTCGTGCTGACGCAACGGCTCAGCGCGGCGGCTACCTTTGGGCGCATGCCGAGCGAGAAACCTAGCGGTGCAGCTGTCCGTGGAGCGCGGCGACGGGAGCAGACGAAGGCCGCCATCCTTGATGCTGCAGAGAGGTTGATGGCGGACCTTCCGGCCGAGTCGGTGCGCGTCGAGGATGTCGCAGAGATCTCGAGCATCTCAGTCGCGTCGATCTACGTTCATTTCGGCAACAAGGACGGCCTGATTGCGGCAGTCCTGGAGCGACTCCTGCTGGCAGCGTCCGACACGTTGGCTGCAGCCTGTTCTGTTGCGGGTGAGCCTATCGATCAGGTGGCTGCCGTCGGCCAGACCTATCTGGCGCTTCTCCTCGAGCGTCCAGCACTCGCCGTCCACATCATCCTGAGTGGAATGCAGCCGCCCGTCACGGAGATCGATCGGCTTGTCAGCCAGCGCTTGGAGGACCTTCGGAAGCAGTTCGAAGACCGCATCCAGGCAAGCGTTGACGCCGGGCAGCTTCAGGCACTCGATGCTCGATCACTGTCTCTGTTCCTCTTCGGCGCCTGGCACGGCATGGCAACGCTGGCGCATCGACGCGATGACGTAGCACCCACGGTCGAGGAGGTCACCGCGGCAGTTCGGCTTGCCAGCCGTGCCATGGGGATCGGGTTTCGGCCGGACGCGGTATGACAATCAGAGTGATCTGGAAGTATCTTCTAGATCACTCTGATCGAACTCATGCCAAGGACTCCCATGACAACCAGCGAGATCACCACGGACCTGAGCACTCGAGTCGAGGCACTCGTTGAACTGGCGAGGCAACCTGCGGCTGAGGTCTATGTCCCCGTCGATGACGTCGATGTCGAGGCGTGGACGCTGGTCGGCGACCCCCTTTGTGAGGCGCTCCTGCTGCTGATGCGCGAGCGCAAACTGATGGGCGGCGACATCTATTCGAATGCGCGCGCCCTCGAGGCGGCCGGCGTCGCTGAAGCTGTGGCGTTCTTCCAGGACGTCGAGGCCGTGCCGTCGTGGCTCGACTTCGATTCTCTCCGCGCGGGTGCCTCGATGGCACGCCGTAATCCGGTCGGGCTCATGTTCGCCATCCATGGCTGTCTCCCGATGACCTACCTCGACCCGGCGACTGCCCACGTCATGGGAAGTACTGGACGGCTCGCGAAGGGTGGCGACTTCAAGCGACGGTACTGGGAGACCGCGACCGGATTCGTCGGCGCCCTCGACGTCGTCGGGATGATGCCGGGCGGAGAGCGTTGGATCGAATGGGTGAGGATCCGGTTCCTGCACACCATGATCCGACTCGGCATCCAGCGCAGCGGGCAGTGGCCGTTGCCCGAGGCGATGCCGATCGGCCAGGTGGCGACCGCGGCCTCCACCCACGTCTTCGGGCCCTTCCGCGTCAACATCATCAAGTACTTCGGCGGCATCGTCAGCCAGGAGGAGCTAGAGAGCTTCTGCCTCATGTGGCGGTGGATCTCCCGGATCGAAGGAGCCAACAACCAACTCCTGGGCCGGACGCACGAGGAGCAGCAGCGGCTCCAGGAGCGACTGGTCAACTTCAACTACGGGAGCAGCGACGCAGCGGAGCGCATGACTCGGGACGTCGTCACCGGTGCGGCCACCATGCGGTTCCCCTTCCTGATGCCGAAGCGCATGCACCGCGCTGTCATCCGCAACCTCCTCGCGCCTGATCTGGTCGAGATCTTCGAGAGTGACGACCTGCCCGGTGACCTCGGGATTCCTCGGGACCTGCCCGCAGAGGTCGCGGTGCGCACAGTTGGGCTCGTACTCGCGGTCCTCAATCAGGGCACACGGCTCACGCTCGTGAGAAGCGCCGCGGACCGCTGGGGCCTGCAGTTCCTCGAAATGGTGGTCCGCCGGCAGCTGGGCGGGGTCGCGGCGCAGTACCGAGGTGCGCCGGTCGGCGGACGCCCCACCGATCAGTGAGAGATCGCGGGGGCGGGGCCCGTCCTGAGATACCCCAGGACGGGCCCGCCCCGCATGTGTACGTCAGGCCACGGGCACGGTCAGTGTCTGGGTCGAGCCGGCGGCGATCGTGACCACGACCGGCGTCAGTCCGCCGCGGTAGTTGACCGAGCCGCCGGCCACGATCAGCTTCAGCCGGTGGCCGGCCTCGAAGCGATGTGCGATCGCGGGGAGGGTCACCTTGATTGGCGCATCGGTGTCGGGGATGCGGATCGGTGCCTCCAGACCCTTGATGAGGCGGGTCGTGCCGTCCGGGCCGACATCGGCGATCTTGACGAAGAGCACCAGCTGGCCGCCGGGACCGAGGTCCTCGGTCAGCGAGGCGGTCGGGGCCTGGACCCTCAGCTTCACGACGGGCGTTCCGACGACGTCGAGCTTGCTCGAGAGCGCCGGCGTCTGCCACGCGGCGTACGTCCCGGGGAGGTCGAGGAAGACGTCGGAGGGCAGGGGCAGGGAGTTCCCGAGTACGTCGAGCGGGTTGACGCTCGTCGGGAGGCCGGCTGCGGGCGTCAGGAAGGTCTGGTCGCCCGCGACCGGGATGCCGGTGGTCAGCTGGCCCTGGTGGGAGAGCTTCCAGGTCCGCGAGCCGGTGAGGGGGAACGCCCCGGAGGTCCCGTAGGCCGGCGTGGCGATGCCGGTGTAGTCCACCCAGTCACGGAAGTAGGAGAACTCCGGTCCTGTGCTGACGATCTTGCCCTTGAGATAGCGGTCGAACCACGCGGCGATCCGTGCGGTGACGTACTGGCTGGCCGGGTCGGGGTTCGCGAGGTCGAATTCCCCGGGAGCAGCGGGGTAGCCGTGGCTCCATGCCTCCCAGATCATCTTGACCTCGGTCCCCTGGGCCTGGAGCGCCTTGTAGGTGGCGATGGCCTCGTTGAGGTTGAAGAGGTGGTCGTACTCGCCCTGGACCAGGAGCGTGGGGATCTTGATCTTCGGCAGGTACGACGCGACCGAGGCATGGTGGCCGGCTGTGATCGCGCTCGGGGGGAAGTAGCCGGTGATGCCGGCGGAGACCACAGCCGGGCACACCCAGTCGGTGAAGCTGGGGCACGGCAGGTCGGGCAGCTGGCCGTCCTGCACGTCGCTCGCCATTCCGGTGGCGGAGAACAGGGTCCCCCAGATCAGCTTGAGCGCGCCGGGTGTCGACGACGTGACGCCCGTGGTCTGTGCCGCGTTGTTGGGGTCGATGCTGTACGGCAGGTCGTTCCAGGTGATCATCGGGACGATGGCGTCCACGCGCGGGTCGACCGAGGCCGTCGCGAACTGGGCGCCGCCGCCGTACGAGCCGCCCGCCATGCCGACCCGAGGGTCGAGCGGGCCGTCGAGCTTGATCGCGTCGAGCGTGGGGGCTGCCTCGCGATGGGCCGCGTCGAGATAGCCGATGCCGGCAGCGCCGCCGAGGTAGCTCACCAGCTGCTTGCCGGCCTTGCCGTCCCAGTCGGGGTCGTCCAGCGTGATCGTGCACGACGATCCGCCGAAGCCCAGGCCCGAGTAGGCGAGGACGGCGTATCCGCGGGACGCGAAGGTCCGGCCGAGGCCGGCCTGGTCTGCCTTGGACCCGCCGAACCCGTTCGTGGTCAGGATGGCCGGCACCGGGTGGGCCTTGCTCGCGCTGGTCGGCAGATAGAGGTCGCCGGTGATGTCGCATGGATGGTCGTTGTCCGGGCCGACCGTCACCGCGAAGTGCAGCGGGGTGACGGTGTACGCGGCATCGGCGGCTTCGGCCGTCGGAGACACGGAGACCAAGCCGGCCCCCACGAGAGTGGCAGTGGCGAGGGCGATCAATCGTGCGCGGCCGGGGTGGCGGGTGTGAAGCGGCAAATCGGCTCCCAACGTGGTGTGCCGGACTCTCCGGCTGTTGTTACTCATCAGTAACAACAGCCGGAGTGTGACACCGGTTACGGCCGTTCCGCAACGGGACTAGACCATCCTGCGCTGGCGGTATCGGTTGGCAGACCTGCGAGCCGTCGGCCGGGCCTCACGCCGGGCGCCGCGGCCACCAGATGCGTGGGCCGAGGAGCGTGGCGACCGACGGGATCACGAGGGTGCGGACCACGAAGGTGTCGAGCAGCAGACCCATGCCGATCGTGAAGCCGATCTGGGCCAGCGTCAGGACGCTGCCCGACATCATCGCGAACATGCTCGCGGCGAAGAGCAGGCCAGCGGACGTGATGACGCCTCCAGTCGCTGCGACGGCGCGGGCGATGCCGGCAGGCGAGCCGTCGGGGGAGTCCTCGAGCATGCGCTTCATCAGGAGCAGGTTGTAGTCCGCCCCCACGGCGACGAGCAGGATGAACGCAATGGCCGGGACGCTCCAGTCGAGCGGGTGACCCAGCAGGAGCTGCCAGACGAGGACGCCGAGACCCATCGCCGCCGCATAGGACAGGCAGACGGCCGCGAGCAGGAACAGCGGCGCCAGCAGGCTGCGCAGCAGCACGATCAGGATCAGCAGCACAGCCAGCAGGGCCAGCCCGGCCACGAGATAGAACTCGTGCGTCGAGATGGTGTCGAGGTCGCTGTTGATCGTCGCCAGTCCGGTGACCTCGACGTCCGCGCCGTCGAGGGCGGTGCCGCGCAGGGCGTTGTTCGCCGTTCCTGCGATCGTGCCGGCCCTCTCGCTGGCTGCGTGCTTGAAGGTGTCGGTCGCGCCGAGGACCACGAGCCGGGCGGTGTGTCCGTCTGCGGAGAGGAAGAGTCCATTCGCCGTCGCGAGCCGTGGGTCGGCGAGGTTGGCCGATGGCAGGTAGAAGCCGCCGATCGCGGGGTCCTTCGACGCGGCTCCGGCCTCCTTGAGGGCGGTTGAGGCGCGGGTCAGGCCGGACTGCAGCTCCTGCAGCGAGGTGGCCATCTGGTCGGTGCCGCCTGCCACCCGGCCGGTCCCCGCGGCCACCTTGTCCGCGCCGTCGGCGACCTGGTCGGCTCCTGCAGCGAGGTCACCGAGGCGGGAGTGCAGGAGGCGTCCTCCGTCGGCGAGGTCGGTCGCTCCGCCGCGGGCTCGCTGCAGGCCGGCATCGATCTGTGCGAGTCCGTCCGCGAGGTCGATGCTGCCGTCGGCGATGCGGCGCGCGCCGGCCGCGGCGTCGCGCATGCCGGGGATCAGCTCGTCGCGCTCGCCCTCCCAGACCCGTCGTACGCCGGTGCGGGCGCGGGCGCAGATCGGATCCAGGCTGCATCCGACGCTCGACTTCAGTGCCGTGTACGCCTTGCCGAGACCGTCGACGGCGTACTGGGCCCGGGCCTGGCCGGCCTCGAGCTCGTCCGCGAGCCGGGTGGCGCCGGCGCGGAGCTGCTGGCTGCCGGTGGCCGCGTCGCCCGAGCCGGCTGCCAGCCGCTCGAGACCGGCCCGGAGCTGCTCGGCGCCGTCGAGGAGGCGACCGGAACCGGTGACTGCCTGGCCGCTGCCATCGGCCACGCGGTTCGCGCCGTCCGAGAGGCGGGTCGCGCCGGCCTCGAGACGTGCTGAGCCGTTGCGGAGGTCGGCGACACCGCCCGACTTGTCGGCCAGCTTGTCCTCGGCGGACCCGAGACGGTCACCGACGACACCGGCGACGTAACCGACGGAGGCTTCCTTGATCGGCGTACCCAGGGGGCGGGTGATGCCACGGACCGAGGTCACGCCCGGCGTCTGCTCGATCGCGCGGGCCACGTGCTCGAGGGCGGCGAGGCTGCGCGCGTCCCGGAGGTCGTGTGAGCTGTGCACGAGCACGTAGTCGGGGAGGACCTCGTTGAGCGGGAAGTGCTGCGCGAGGAGCGCGTAGCCGTCGTTGCTGTCGGTGTCGTCGGGCTGGACGCCCCGCTCGTCGAAGCTGAGCTGGAGGAACGGGTAGAGGGCTGCGAGCGCGAGCAGGGGGATCAGGCCCAGGGCGAGGACCCGCGCAGGCCGGGTCGAGACGTACGCCGCGATGGCGGGCCACCTGCCGGCGCGCGTCGCGGAGACGGGCTTCGGCTCGATCAGGCCGCGGCGGGCCGCGAGGGTGACCAGCGCCGGGGTGAACGTGAGTGCCATGGCGAGCGTGGTGACGATGCTGACCGCGATCGCCGGACCGGTGGTCTTGTAGATGCCGACGTGGCACACCAGCATGGCGGCGTTCGCGACCACGACGGTGAGGGCCGAGCCGATGATCACGCCGGACACACGGCCCGCCGCTTCGCGTACGGCGGTGTCGGTGTCGACGCCGTTGCGGCGCAGCTCGTGATACCTGCTGACGAGGAAGACGGCGTAGTCGGTGGAGGCGCCGAGCACGACCGCGGTCAGGAACGACCCCGTGAACGTCGAGACGGCGAAGACGTGGAGGCCCATCCAGGCACTCATGGCGCGGGCGACGCCGAGGGCCAGGCCGATCGAGCCGAGGATCAGCCCTGTGACGACGATCGAGCGGTAGATCACCATCAGCAGCAGCGCGATCAGGGCCACGGTCGCCACCGTGATGAGCAGGATGCTCTTCTCGACGGCGACCTCCATGTCCGCGATGGTCGCCGCGGGCCCGGACACCGCTGCGTTCAGGCCCGCGGGACGGTCGGCGTCAACGATGTCCCGCACGGACTCGATCTGCTGGATGGCGGTCGGCGCACCCGTGGCACCCGGTAGCCCCACCTGGAGATAGGCGGCCTTGCCGTCGGTGCTCGTGAGCGCCTTGAGCAGGTCCGGCCGCGTCGCCACGTCCTGGACGAAGGTGACGTTGTCCGCATCCTTCTGGAGGCGGGGCACGAGTCCACGCATCCATGCACGGTCAGCGGCCGTGAGTCCCGACGGGCGCTCCGCGACCACGAAGATGAAGCTCGTGCTGCGTCCGTTGCCGAAGTCGCTGTCCATGCGGTGCAGCGCCACGGCCGAGGGGGAGTCCGCCGGAAGGATCGGCGTCGAGTCCTTGGCGACCACCGACTCGAGCTGGGGGATCGCGAGATTGAGCGCGATCGCGAGCCCGAGCCAGGCGAGGACGACGAAGACGGCGCGCCTGACGGCGAACGAGGCAAGGCGGGCGATGAGAGGCCCGGGGGCGTGGTCCATGAGAAGACCTTTCTGAAGGAGGGACGCCGACCGCGCAGGATCGAGCTGTCTCCCTGGCTGACCGGGGCGCCCCGAGACGCATGACGGACAGCGGTAGACTGACTGGTCTACCGTAAGTTGTGCGGTACGGGGTGTTCCACATATCCGGGCGTGAGGCTGGTCACCGGCCTGCCGCTGGTCGTCCGCGGTGGTCCGTGCGACTCCTCGGCCGAACGCCGTGTGACGCTTCACGTGGCGGAGTAGCCTGCCGGGCAGTGGCCTGAGGGGCAGGCGCGGAAGGAGCACGATGTCGGACCTCGTAGCCGGACCTGCGCCCGTCGAGCCTCCCGGCAAGCGCTTCAACTGGCTCGTGCTC
Source organism: Nocardioides jejuensis (assembly GCF_004337475.1). Taxonomy (GTDB): domain Bacteria; phylum Actinomycetota; class Actinomycetes; order Propionibacteriales; family Nocardioidaceae; genus Nocardioides; species Nocardioides jejuensis. The sequence continues at coordinate 64,263 of NZ_SJZJ01000006.1, forward strand.
GTCTACGTGCTCATGACGCTGGCCGTCATCGGCGGAGCGATCTTCTTCGTGGTCGGAGGAGCGGGCGCCGACCCGACCGGTGGTTGTGGCGGAGGCTGACCCCGCCATTGCCGCCGGGGGTTCGATCACCCGGTGGTGGCTGGTCGCCACGGTGGCGCTGACCCTGTCGGCGATCTGTGCGGGGGTGCTCCTCGCGCCGCCGGAGTCCTCCCGTGTAGGCCCCGCGCTGACCAGCCTGCTCTTCCTCGGTGCCTCCGTGCACGTGGGATCGACGGCCTGGTTCTACGGCGTACCCGCCGTCCGCTGCCACATGTGGCGCAACCCGAAGCGCTATCTCGTCGTGCCCGCAGTTCTTGTCGTGGCGACCGTGGCGGCGGTCCTCCTGGTGCCGCGCAGTTGGGTCCCGGTGGGCCTGCTCGCGTTCTTCGCGTGGCAGTTCTTCCACTTCCAGAAGCAGAACCTCGGGGTGGCGGCGATCGCGGCCCGTGCGACGGGCTCGCCGTCCTTGGTGCCGTCCGAGCGTCGGGCCATCGTGCTCGCCGGCTGCGGTGGAACTGCCGCGCTGGTCGGACGTCCGGAGCTCCTGCGGATTGCCGAGGCCCCGGAGGTGCCCGGTCTCTTCGCGGTCGGAGTGGCGGTCTTCGCGGCCGCGGCGGGGTACGGCGTCGTCGCCGTGCTCTCGCGTACGCCGACGGGTCGGTCCCCGGCGTTCCTCGTCGTGTACCTGACGTCGTTGCTCTTCTTCGCGCCGGTCTTCCTCTTCGACTCGCCGTACGCCGCGGTCGCGGGCATCACGATCGCCCACGGCCTGCAGTACCTGCTCCTGATGGGCCTGCTGGCCGCGGCGCCGAACGAGACAGGCGCGCGGTCCGTCGTCGGCGTTCTCGTCCTGGTCAACGTCGCCGTGGTGGTCGGGCTCGGTCTCAGTCAGGCCTCGCACTTCCACGAGGCGCACGGCTGGACGCGTGCGTTCTACGGCATCTACCTGGGCCTCGTGATGAGCCACTTCGTGATCGACGCCGGGCTGTGGCGCCTGCGCGACGAGTTTCCGCGGGCGTTCCTCACGCAGCGCCTTCCGGGTCTGCTCGCCCGGCGATCAACCCCTGCCCTTGCGGAATAGATGATGTATCACCTACTGTTGAGGCAGGTGATCGCACCACACCCCTCAAGGAGGATCCGATGCCTGCTGTGACTGTTGACGACCTGACCGTCCTGGACCGCGTGAAGGCGCCGGGGCTGGGCGACCAGCCGCGCGGCGTACTCCAGATCTCCACGGCCCCGACGGGCTACGAGGGGGAGGGCTTCCCGGTGCGCCGCGCGTTTGCGGGCATCGACCACAAGCACCTCGACCCGTTCCTGATGATGGACCAGATGGGTGAGGTCGACTACGCGCCGGGGGAGCCGAAGGGCACCCCGTGGCACCCGCACCGCGGCTTCGAGACGGTCACGTACATGATCGATGGCGTCTTCGAGCACACCGACAACCACGGTGGCGGCGGCACCATCACCAACGGCGACACCCAGTGGATGACGGCCGGCGCTGGCATCCTCCACATCGAGACCCCGCCGGAGTGGCTGGTCCAGGCGGGCGGCCTCTTCCACGGCGTCCAGCTGTGGGTGAACCTGCCGAAGTCCGACAAGCTCATGCAGCCGAAGTACCAGGACATCCACTCGGGTGAGGTCAAGCTGCTCACCTCGCCGGACGCGGGCGCACTGGTCCGCGTCATCGCGGGTGAGGTCGGCGGCAACAAGGGGCCGGGTTCGACCCACTCGCCGATGACGATGGTCCACGCGAGCGTCGAGCCGGGCGCGCGCCTCGAGCTGCCGTGGACGGTCGAGTACAACGCGCTCGTCTACGTCCTGTCCGGCTCCGGCACGGTCGGCGTCGACGGTCGCCCCATCCGCGCGGGCCAGACCGCGGTCTTCGGGCCGGGTGACTTCCTGACGGTCGCTGCCGATGCGCAGCAGGAGTCGCGTCACCCGAAGCTCGAGGTGATCGTCCTCGGCGGCGAGCCGATCCGCGAGCAGATCGCGTGGGCCGGGCCGTTCGTCATGAACACCAAGGCCGAGGTCATGCAGGCGTACGAGGACTTCCAGAAGGGCCGTTTCGGCCACATCCCCGCCGGCTGACTGACGTCCGTACGACGCAGCGAGGGCTCCGGATCCTGATGGATCCGGAGCCCTCGGTCATGTCTGTCAGCCGATCAGCTTGAGCAGCGCCTCGATGGTGTCGGCAGGGTTCTTGCCCGCGACCTTGCCGTCGATGAACGCCGTCGGCGTGCCCGATACGCCGTGCTGCGACATGGCGTCGGTCGCGTTCGTGACCCAGTCGTCGTACGCGCCCTCGTTGATCAGCTTGCTGACCTTGCCGCGGTCCGCCCCGGCCTTGACCGCGTCGTCGATCAGCGTGGAGTTCTCGGGCCCGGCGGTGCCCTCCTCGGGCTGGTTCTCGAAGAGCGTCGTGTGGAACTTCTGGAACGCCGACGGGCCGGCCACGTGGAGCACGGCGAGGGCGGCGTTCGCGGCCCGCGAGGAGTAGGCGTTCTTCGAGACGCGGTCCAGGAAGGAGACCATCCGGTACTCCACGGTGATGTCCCCGGCCTTGATGGCCGCCTGCACCTTCGCCGAGGTGACCTTCTCGAACTCGTTGCAGATCGGGCACTGGAAGTCCTCGTAGATGACCACCGTGTGCGCGGCGTCCTTCTTCCCGACGACCACGCCGTAGTCGGCGGTCACGCCCGTCGGGGTCATCGACGCCGGGGCGCCGGTGTTGTCGCGCTTGCCCTGGACGACGAGGCCGACAGCGACGAGGACGGCGATCACAGCGACGACGGCCGCAACCACGAGGAGGTTGCGGCGGCGGGCGGCGTTGCGCTCGTCGAGGCGGAGCTGGGCGACGCGTTCGGCAGGGGTGCGCTTGTCGGTCATCGGGCGGGCCTTTCCGGCTGGGGCAGGGGAGCGAGGAGCAGGGAGTCGAGGGCGAGCCGCGTCCGCGGGCGGACGACGAGCCATGCGGAGGCGGCAGCCAGCGCGAGGTCGCGCGCGATGTCCCACGGGTACGCCGCCGTCGGGTCGGCGTCCAGTGCAGCCGCGCCGCCGCCCCCGAAGCAGCCGCACTCGATCTGGAGACCGCGCGCCCACGCAGCGGCGATGCCGACGACGAAGGCGAGCAGGAGCAGTGTCGACACCGTCCCTGCGACCCGGGTCAGCAGGCCGGCGAGCAGGCACAGGCCGAGGGCGACCTCCACGAGGGGCAGCAGGTGACCGACCGTCGGGACGATCGCCTCGGGCAGCAGCTGGTAGGCGCGCACGGCCCGGACGGTCGCCGCGGGGTCGGGCAGCTTGAGGGCACCGGCGACGACCCAGACGGTGCCGACGACGAGGCGGGCGACGAGCCCGATCCAGCTGGACATGGATCCGAGGCTAGGGCCGGCTGCTGAGGACTGCCTGAAATCGGCCCGCCGCCCGCTCCGGCGTGCGACGGGTAGGGTCGGGCGCGTGAACGACAAGCTGGTGTGGATCGACTGCGAGATGACCGGGCTCGACCTGGGCGCCGATGCGCTCATCGAGATTGCTGCCCTGGTGACGGACTTCGACCTGAACGTCCTGGGTGACGGCGTCGACATCATCGTGAAGCCCGAGCCCGCGGCCCTCGACCAGATGAACGACTTCGTGCGCGACATGCACGTCAAGTCGGGCCTTCTCGAGGAGCTCGACGGCGGCGTGACGCTGGCCGAGGCCGAGGAGCGGGTCCTCGCCTACATCCGCGAGCACTGCCCGGACGGCAGCCGCCCGCCGCTCGCCGGCAACACCGTCGGCACCGACCGCGCGTTCATCTCGCGCGACATGCCGACGCTCGAGGCGTTCCTCCACTACCGGATCGTCGACGTCTCCTCGATCAAGGAGCTGTCGCGCCACTGGTTCCCGAAGGCGTGGTACCAGTCGCCGGAGAAGCGCGGCAACCACCGCGCGCTCGCCGACATCCAGGAGTCGATCGAGGAGCTGCGGTACTACCGCGACGCCGTCTTCGTCGCCGCTCCCGGTCCCGACACGGAGACCGCCAAGGGCATCGCGGAGCGCCACGGCGGCGCGATCACCGGCCTCGGTCGTCCCGAGAGCGGGGCCGATTCGGACGAGACGGCGCCTACCCAGTAGAGTTCCATTTCGCGCTTCGACGAAGTCGGAGCCATGGTGGCTGTAGCTCAGTTGGTAGAGCACCGGCTTGTGGTGCCGGTGGTCGCGGGTTCAAGCCCCGTCAGCCACCCCAGTCAGCCAGAAGGCCCCCGGTTCGCCGGGGGCCTTCTGCATTTCCGCGCGCACGCGCCCGCGAGGCGCCATGCTGACCGGCATGGACCGCAGGGCGCTGGCCGCAACCGCTGCGGCGTACGTCGTGCTGCACCACCTCGGACTGGTGCCGGAGGGCTTCGGTCCCGGCCCGGACGGCACGCGGTGGGCGGACTGGGTGGACCTGGCGTTGCCGTGGATCGTGGTCGGGCTCGCTGGCTGGGCGCTCTGGAGCTCCCGGCCGACTCCGAGCGTCCTGGCCCTCTTCCTCGCCGGGACGCTCGCCTACACATCGGGACACGGGATCCACCTCGCCGGGAACTCGATCGGCAACGCGGCACCGTCTCCGACCGCTCACCTCTGGGACGAGCCGGTCGGGCACAACCTCTGGTTCCTGGGCGTCGCGCTGATCACGGCGTCTCTTGTCGCCGGGATGGCGGCGCTCCCGCGCGGAGGCGTCGGGACGCATCTGCTCGCTGCCGGGGTCGGAACCACCTGGGCGTCGAATGCGATCGGGGGAGAGGCGGTCGCGCTGGGAGTCGCCGGAGCCGCGCTGGCGGCGTACGCCGGCTGGCGGCACCGCCGTGACCTCGCCGGCGTACTGCTGACGAGCGGAGCGGTCGCGCTGGTCTGGCTCGGACTCGCTGTCTTTGCGGGATGAGGTGGATTCGCAGTCACTCGGTGACTGCGAATCCACCGCATCGCTGGCTGGCGCCCCCGGCAGGATTCGAACCCGCAACCCGCGAGGTAGAAACTCGCCGCGCTATCCAGTTGCGCCACGGAGGCCGAGCGGCCCCATTGTGTCAGCGGTCGTACACGAACCGGTCAGAAGCCCGGTCCGTACGCCGCGCCACGCGCCGTCCGTACCTCTCCGCCAGGTGCGTGGATCCCGCGGAGCCGCGCCACACCGACGAGCAGCCGATCAGGTCGCGCTCGGCCAGCCAGGCCAGGCGGGCGCTGACGAGCGCCTCGGCGGCGCCGTTGCGGGTCCAGCCAGGGCGCACGGCGAGGCCGCCGAGCTCCACGAGGCGTCCGGTGACGAGCGCGATCCGCGTCGACCGGTCGCGCACCGTTGACCAGTCGGCGTCGTCGGGCGCGAGCGCGGTGAGCAGGGCGTGACCGACCACGACGGAGCCTTCGGGGGTCGTCTCTGTGGCCAGCCACACGCCCAGCGCTGCCTGCTGGCGTCGCGCCGTGTGGGCGCGCACCTGCCCGGGATCGACGTGCGCGGGGAATCCCGTCGCGGCCTGGGCGAGCGCGACCACGTCGGCGCCCTCGGCCCAGAGCTCCGCCGGGACCTGAGCGACCGACAACAGCCGGTCGTGCAGGGTCGACAAGACGGTCATGCCAGTGCCCTCCCAGACGCTCAGCCAGACAACCGGCACATGCCGGACTGGCAGCAAGGGTGAGGCCGTCCGCGCGACGCGTCCAGAGCGCCGCGACGGCGTTCAAGGAACGTTCACGCACCTGTCGCCGGACGTCAGCAGCACGTCGCGAAGACGTCAGGGAAGCAGCGAGCCCATCCAGTCCTCGACGTCGTCCGCCGAGCGCGGAAGGCTGTCGGAGAGGTTCAGTGAACCGTCCGCGGTGACGACGATGTCGTCCTCGATGCGGATGCCGATGCCGCGCAGCTCCTCGGGGACGAGCAGGTCGTCGGACTGGAAGTAGAGGCCGGGCTCGACCGTGAGGACCATGCCCTCCTCGAGCTCGCCCCGCGGGTAGACGTCGGCCGAGGCACGGCCGCAGTCGTGCACGTCCATGCCGAGCATGTGGCTGGTCCCGTGCAGCGTCCAGCGGGCGTAGACCTTGGAGTCCGGGTCGAGCGCCTCCTCGGCGGAGACGGGGAGCAGGCCGAGATCGGAGAGCCCGTGGGCGAGCACAGACATCGCGGCCTCGTGCGCGGCAAGGAACCGGGCGCCCGGCTTCACGGCATCGATGCCGGCCTGCTGGGCGGTGAAGACCAGCGTGTAGAGATCACGCTGCAGGGGAGTGAAGCGCCCCGACACGGGCAGTGTGCGCGTGACGTCGGCGGTGTAGAGGTTGCGGCCCTCGACGCCCATGTCGAGGAGGACGAGCTCGCCGGGGACGATCGGTCCGGAGTTCTCGATCCAGTGCAGGGTCGTGGCGTGGGCGCCGCCGCCGACGATCGAGTCGTAGCCCAGGTCGTTGCCCATCGCACGGGCACGCCGGAAGAACGTGCCCTCGAGCCAGCGCTCGCCGAACTCCAGCACGCGGTCCCACTCGCGGACCGAGTCGGTGAAGCCGAGGGCGGTGATGTCGCACGCCTCCTGCAGCTCGCCGATCTCCCACGCGTCCTTGACCAGGCGCATCTCCGAGAGCACCTCGGTCAGCTCCGCGTCCACGCCGTTGACGCGGGCACCGGAGGTGTCGAGCTCGGAGAGATGCCGCACCTCGACGCCGAGCGAGGAGGTCATCTCGTGCAGCGACGGTCGCCGCCCGGCCCACAGCTCGCCGTACTGCCGGTCGCGGAAGAACTCGTCGGTCTCGCGCGAGGAGCGGGGCCGCGCGTAGAGCACCGACTCGCCGGACGGCTCGACGACGAGCACGGCGTCGGAGGTCTGGTTGCCGGAGAGCCAGGTGTGCGCAGTGTCGGGGCGGAAGCGGTAGTCGGTGTCGTTGGAGCGCACCTTGTAGCTGCCCGCCGGGATCACCAGCCGCTCGCCGGGGAACGCCGCGGCGAGGCCCTTGCGGCGCCCGGCAGCCAGCGAAGCCACCGGGTGCGGAGGCAGGTCGAGCTCACGGTCGCCCCACCCTGTACGCATGAACGCTGCGTACGCCGCCGGCACCGCAGGGTCGTGCGACTCGATGCGCGGGGTCTCCGCTGCGTCGGTCGTCTGGGGAGTCGCGGTTTCCGGGGCGTCTGTCTGGGGCTCGGTCACGCTCCCCACGATACGGGCGTGAAACATGTGAACGGATAGGCTTCGCCGCATGTCAGTGACCGTGCCGCAGCCTCGTGCCACGCGCGACACGGTTCTCTTCACCGTCATCGTCGCGGTCGTTGCCGCGCTCGCGGCTGTCCCCACCGGTCTGGTGATCCTGCTGTCCGGCGGCGGGCCGATCGTCTTCGTGGCCGCGCTCTTCGCGCTGGTGCCCGTCGGTCCGGTCGTCGCGGCGTACCTCTGGCTGGATCGCTACGAGCCCGAGCCGAAGGTGCTGCTCGCGCTCGGCCTGGCCTGGGGTGCCTGTGTGGCGACGTTCCTCGCCCTCCTCGCGCAGGAGGTCGGCACCGTGATCCTGTCGCTCTCCGACCAGGCCAGCGCGACCATCGTGGCGCCGCTGACCGAGGAGTTCGCCAAGGGCCTCTTCCTCGTGCTGCTCCTGCTCTGGCGCCGCCACGAGTACGACGGAGTGCTCGACGGCATCGTCTACGCCGGCATGGTCGGTGTGGGTTTCGCCTTCACCGAGAACGTCCTCTACCTCGCGATGGCCTGGAACGGCACGGACGGTGCGCCGGGTGGCCTCGCCGGCCTCACCTCGACGTTCGTGATCCGCTGCCTGTTCAGCCCGTTCGCGCACCCCTTCTTCACGGCGATGACCGGCATCGGCATCGGACTCGCGATCCAGAGCCGCAGCGCGCTCGGCCGTCTCGGCTGGCCGCTCGTCGGCTACCTGCTCGCGGTGCTCTGCCATGCCGCCTGGAACACCTCCGCGACCTTCTCGGGCGGCACCGGCTTCATCGCGGCGTACGCGATCGTGATGCTGCCGGCGTTCCTGCTCGCGGTGGGCTTCGCGATCTGGGTGCGTGGTCGCGAAGAGGCCGTGCTGACCAGCGCGCTGCACGACGCGGCGGGTCGGGGCTTCCTGCACCCTGCGCATGTCCCGTACGTCGTCGACCTGCGGCGTCGGCGCGCAGCACGGCGGCATGCACATCTCGCGGGCGGTCCCCGCGCAGGTCGGGCGATGCGGGACTACCAGCAGGCCGCGATCGAACTCGGGTACCTTCACCACCGGTTCCTCCGGGGGACTGCACCGCGCGACGCCGTCGCCCGCGGTCAGGCCTTCGTGGAGCTCCTGCAGCGGCTCGGGCCCGCTGTCGTCTTCCCGCCTGACGGATCGACGCCCACTGCTTCGCCCCTTTCCCACCACGCTGCCCCAGGAGACCGACCCGCATGAGTGAGTCCACGAAGATGCTCACCGCGCTGGTGCGTCTCCGCGGCGCGCTCCAGGGTGCCGTGCTGCCGCTCGACGTCCCGGGCGTTGAGGCCGAGCGCGACGCGCGCGTGGCGATGATCGACCAGCTCGAGGACTACGTCATCCCGCGGCTGACCGCGATCGACGGTCCGCTGCTCACCGTCGTCGGTGGTTCGACCGGAGCCGGCAAGTCGACGCTGGTCAACTCGCTGATCGGCAACCGGGTGACCGAGCCCGGCCTGCTGCGCCCGACGACCCGCTCGCCCGTCCTGGTGCACAACCCGGCCGATGCCGAGTGGTTCGGCCAGGACCGGATCCTCCCGGACCTCGTGCGCTCCGACCGCTCGACCGGCGACACCACCACGCTCCAGCTCGTGGCCAGCGAGAAGGTGCCCGCGGGCCTGGCGATCCTCGACGCCCCCGACGTCGACTCGGTCGAGGAGGCGAACCGCGTCCTCGCGGCGCAGCTCCTCGCCGCCGCCGACCTCTGGCTCTTCGTCACCAGTGCCGCCCGCTACGCCGACCAGGTGCCGTGGGACTACCTCAAGAAGGCTGCCGAGCGGTCCACGTCCGTCGCGATCGTGCTCGACCGCACCGCCGACGACGCCGTCGAGACCGTCGCCACCCACCTGGCACGCATGCTCGCCGCCCGAGGCCTCAAGGACTCCCCGCTCTTCATCGTGCGTGAGGGCCACCCCGACGAGGACGGCCTGCTTCCTGCGTCGTACGTCGCCGACATCCGCGGCTGGCTCGAGGCGCTCGCCGACGACGCCGACGCCCGCGACGCCGTCGTGAAGCAGACGCTCGAGGGCGCGATCCGCGTGATCAGCGCGCGCACCTACGAGATCGCCTCGGTCGTCGAGGACCACGGCAAGGCGCTGCTCTCGCTGCGTGCCGACGCCGACCGCGCCTACGACCGCGCGCTCGACGGGATCAGCAAGGCCACGGCCGACGGCACCCTCCTGCGCGGTGAGGTGCTCGCCCGCTGGCAGGAGTTCGTCGGCACGGGCGAACTGCTCAAGACACTCGAGAACAAGGTCGGCGGCCTCCGCGACCGGCTCGTCAACGCGGTCAAGGGCAAGCCCGCCCAGGTCGAGCGGGTCACCCACGCGGTCGAGTCCGGCCTCGAGAAGCTGCTCATCGAGCACGCCGAGAACGCCGCCGAGCAGGCCGCGGGCTACTGGGGCTCCACCGGCCCGGGCCGCGGCCTCCTCCAGGCGCAGGATCACGACCTGGATCGCGCGTCGCGCCAGTTCCGCCGGGACGCCGAGACCCTGGTCCGCGACTGGCAGCACGGCGTCCTCGAGATGGTCCGCGCCGAGGGTGCCGACAAGCGCACCACCGCGCGCTACCTGGCGTACGGCGTCAACGGCCTGGCCGTCGCGCTGATGGTCGTGACCTTCTCCGCCACGGCGGGCCTGTCCGGTGCCGAGGTCGGTATCGCCGGTGGCAGCGCCGTCCTCGGACAGAAGCTGCTCGAGGCGGTCTTCGGCGACCAGGCGGTGCGCACGCTCGCCGAGCGCGCCCGCAAGGACCTCGACCGCCGGGTGCAGGAGCTCTTCGCGAGCGAGCGGGCACGCTTCACTCACGTCCTCGACGACCTGGGCGTCGACTCGCGCAGCCCCGAGCTGCTCCGTGCGGCTGCGCGTCGCGTCGACGACCTGCGCTTCGCTGCGCAGTCCGACTCCATCTCCACCGAAAGCGTGTGATCACCGTGCTCGATGGTGTCAAGAAGCTGGTTTCCTCGAGCTCGGGGGTCGGCCGCCGTGCCGAGGCCCTTGAAGCCGTTGTCGAGGCAGGCCGTGGCCGTCTCGACGATGCGCTCCTCGACGAGGCGCACCAGGTCGCTGACCGGGTCTCCGAGCGGCTCCGCCTGTCGGCGCACCACACCGTGGTGGGCCTCGCCGGCGCGACGGGCTCCGGCAAGTCCTCGACGTTCAACGCGCTGACCGGGCTGGAGCTCTCCGCCGTCGGCGTACGCCGGCCCACGACGTCGTGGGCCACCGCGTGCGTCTGGGGTGGCGAAGGTGCCGGCGACCTGCTCACGTGGCTCGGCATCCCGCCGCGCCACCACGTCACGCGCGACTCGATGCTCGACAGCTCGAAGCAGGACGACGCCTTCGACGGCGTGGTCCTCCTCGACCTGCCCGACCACGACTCGACCGACGTCTCGCACCACCTCGAGGCCGACCGCCTGGTCCAGCTCGCCGACGTTCTCGTCTGGGTCCTCGACCCGCAGAAGTACGCCGACGCGGCGATCCACAACCGCTACCTCAAGCCGATGGCCTCGCACGCCGGCGTGATGATCGTGGTGCTCAACCACATCGACACCGTCCCCGAGGACCGACGCGAGCAGATGCTCTCCGACGTACGCCGCCTGCTTGCGGCCGACGGTCTGGCCGACGTCCCGGTGTTCGCCGTCAGCGCTCGCCACGGCGACAACATGGAGAAGCTCCGCAAGGAGATCGCCAAGCGCGTCGCGTCGAAGAAGTCGACGCGCAAGCGGCTGGAGGCCGACGTCAAGGCGGTCGGGGAGAAGCTCTCCGCCGTCTCCGGCACCGCGGTCCCCAAGGCGCTGGGCGGCGATGTCTCCGCTGAGCTCGATGAAGCGCTGGCCGACGCCGCCGGCGTGCCCGTCGTGGTGGAGGCCGTCGAGGCCTCGGCCCGCTTGCGCGCTGCGCGTGCCACCGGCTGGCCGGTCGTCGCCTGGGTCACGAAGCTCAAGCCGGACCCGCTCAAGCGCCTCCACCTCGACCTCGGTCAGGAGGGCCGCGCGCTGGTGAAGTCCGCGCGCACCTCCATCCCCGAGCCGACGCCCGTGCAGAGCGCCCGCGTAGACGCCGCCGTGCGTGCGGCGTGCGACGAGGTCGGCGCGGGGCTGGCCAAGCCGTGGCAGCAGGCCATCCGTGGCGCTGCGACCGCGCGGCTCAGCGATCTCAACAACCGTCTCGACCACACGCTGGCCTCGACCGACCTCGGTGTCGCCCGCGTCCCGTGGTGGGCCGCGCTGGTGCGCGTCGTCCAGTGGCTGCTGATCCTCGCTGCTCTCGTCGGTGGTGTCTGGCTCGCGGGTGTCGGTCTGGCCGGCTACCTGCAGTTCGACGTGCCCTCGCCGAAGGTCGGGCCGGTCGCGGTGCCGACGCTCCTGCTGCTCGGGGGAGTGGTCGGCGGCATCCTGCTGGCGCTGCTCTGCCGGGTACTGGTGGGGGTCTCCGCCCGATCGCGGGCCCGCTCCGCGGATCGTCGTCTGCGTGACGGCATCCACGCCGTGGCCCAGGACCTGGTGCTGTCGCCGATCAACACCGAGCTGGCGACGTACACGACCGTGCGCGAGCAGTTGGCCAACGTCCTGAAGAAGTAAGCGGAGTCACGGACTAGTCGTTTTAGTCCACTAATTTTGTAGTGTTTAATGGGTGCCATGCACCCGACCCCTGCTCACTCGCTGACCCTCGAGGAGCTCGCCGACTGGACCCGCCGCGTCGCGGACGAGGTCCACCGCGGCGAGCACGAGATCAGTGCCGACGCCGACGAGCGCTGGCACGTCCGGGTGCACTGCGACGACCAGGTCGACGTCTGGCTGATCAGCTGGACCGCGGACCAGGGCACCGAGCTGCACGACCACGGAGGCTCCGCCGGTGCCTTCACCGTGGTGCAGGGCCGGCTGACCGAGACCGCGTGGGCCGGCGGCGTCGCGCCGTCCCGGGAAGGTGCGCGCAGCCGCCGCGAGGGTCACCTCGTCGACCTGACCCGTGAGGCGGGGGAGACCTCGGTGTTCGGCGGGCACTACGTCCACGACGTCCGCAACGTTGATGGTGAGGTGGCCGTCAGCGTGCACGCGTACTCACCGCCGCTCTCGCGGATGCATTACTACACTGTGGAGACGGGCCGACTGGTCCGTCGAGCCTCCCTCTGGACCGACGACCCCGAAGCGTCCGCTCCTGCTCAGGAGGCGTCATGAAGACTTTCGACTCGGTCGACGCGATGCTGGCCGACGCCCGCGACGGGCTGCGCCGCTTCTCGCCGCAGGAGGCCCGCGACGCCGTCGCCGCCGGCGCGCGGATGGTCGACATCCGTCCGGAGTGGCAGCGTCGAGCGGACGGGGAGATCCCCGGGGCGCTCGTCGTCGAGCGCAACCACCTCGAGTGGCGGCTCCACCCCGACTCGGATGCGCGCCTCCCGCAGGCGCGGCCGGGGCAGCGCTGGATCGTCGTGTGCACCGAGGGCTACACGTCGTCGCTCGCCGCCGCGTCGCTCAACTCGCTCGGCGTTCCGGCAGCGGATCTCGAGGGTGGTCTCCATGCGTGGCGTGCCGCTGGCCTGCCGGTCGTGCCGGGTGGTACACCGGTGGAACAGCTGGTCCACGTCGCCACCCGAGGAGCCGCGTGACTCACTCCACCATCCGCCCCGCTTCGCTCCCCGGAAGCCGGGGCCCCCGATGATCGAGTTCCGCTCCGTCAGCAAGACGTTTGCTGACGGCACCACTGCCGTCCGCGATTTCAACCTCGTGCTGCCCTCGCGCACGACGACCGTCCTGGTCGGGTCGTCGGGCTGTGGCAAGACGACACTGCTCCGCATGGTCAACCGGCTCATCGAGCCCAGCTCCGGCCAGGTGCTGATCGACGACGTCGACGTCGCGACGCGCAACCCCGTCGAGCTGCGGCGTTCGATCGGCTACGTGATGCAGCACGCCGGGCTGCTCCCGCACCGGCGCGTGGTCGACAACGTGGCGGTGCCGCTGCGTCTGTCGGGCGTCCCGCGCACTGAGGCCACCGCCCGCGCCCTGGCCGCGCTGGAGACGGTCGGGCTCGACCCTGCGCTGGCGCGGCGCTATCCGCGACAGCTCTCGGGCGGTCAGCAGCAGCGCGTCGGGGTGGCCCGCGGCCTGGTCGCGGACCCCAACATCCTGTTGATGGACGAGCCCTTCGGCGCCGTCGACCCGATCGTCCGGGTCGACCTGCAGCGTGAGCTGCTGCGGCTCCAGCGGGAGCTCGGCAAGACCATCGTCTTCGTCACGCATGACATCGACGAGGCGTTCCTCCTCGGCGACCAGGTGGTGATCCTGCGGCGCGGCGGCGAGGTGGCGCAGGTCGGCACGCCGGCCGAGATCCTCGCGGCTCCGGCAGACGACTTCGTACGCAGCTTCGTCGGGCTCGATCGCGCCCACCGGGCCCTGCACATCGAGGAGCGGGGTGGCCAGCGCGTCGTCGTCGACGGTGACGGGCGGCCCGCGGGTGTCCTGGATCCCGCATGACGTGGTTCCTCGACAACGCCGACCGGATCGGTGACCTCACCCTGCGTCACCTGTGGCTGAGCGTCCTCCCGGTGCTGCTCGGCTTCCTCCTGGCCGTGCCGATCGGGTGGTGGGCACAGCGGCACCCGCGGATCGGAGCGGTCGTGCTCGGCTCGGGGAGCATCCTCTACACGGTGCCCTCGCTGCCGCTGCTGGTGATCCTCCCGGGCGTGCTGGGCACGAGCTTCCTCGACCCGATCAACGTGGTCGTCGTGCTGACCCTCTACGCCGTGGCGTTGCTGGTCCGGACGGCGGCCGACGCCTTCGCCCAGGTGCCCCGCGACGTCGTGGATGCCGCTGATGCCACCGGGCACTCGTCGGCGCAGCGTGCGCTGCGCGTCGAGCTGCCACTCGCCGGGCCGGTGCTGCTGGCCGGCGTACGGGTGGCGTCGGTGAGCACCGTCAGCCTGGTCACCGTCGGCGCGCTGATCGGGGTCTCCAACCTCGGCTCGCTCTTCACCGAGGGCTTCCAGCGCTCGAACACGCCGGAGATCGTGATCGGGCTCGCTGTGGTGGTGGCGCTCGCGCTCGCCCTCGACACGATCTGGGTGCTGCTCGGGCGGGTGCTGATGCCTTGGGTGCGCGGAGCGAGGACGACCGCATGAGCAACGTCTTCGTCCAGGCGGCCGACTGGCTCACGGACTCCGCCCACTGGCAGGGGCCGGACGGCGTACCTGCGCGGCTGAGTGAGCACGTCGGCTACTCCGCCCTCACCGTGGCGATCGCCGCGGCGATCGCGCTGCCGCTCGGGCTCTGGATCGGTCACACCGGCCGGCTGCGTGGCGTGGCCATCGCCCTGACCGGAGCCCTGCGCGCGCTGCCCACGCTCGGCCTGCTCACGCTGGTCGTGCTGTGGATGGGCATCGGGCTGACGCCGCCGATCCTGGCCCTCGTGGTGCTCGCGGTGCCACCGCTGCTCGCCGGTGCCTACGCCGGAGTGGAGTCCGTCGACCAGCGCACGGTGGACTCCGCCCGCGGCCTCGGCTTCACGGAATGGCAGGTGCTGATGCGCGTCGAGGTGCCGCTCGCGCTGCCGCTGATCCTCGGGGGCGTGCGTTCGGCGGTCCTGCAGGTCGTGTCGACCGCGACCGTCGCGGCGTACATCGGGCTGGGTGGACTCGGCCGCTACCTGATCGACGGCATCGCCGTCCGCGACTATCCCCAGACCCTGGCCGGCTCGCTGGTGGTCGTCGTTCTCGCGCTGGCTCTGGACGGGGCGTTCGCAGTCGCGCAACGATCAGCAGCACGTTCATGAGTCTGTTGCTCCCCACCCGATGAGAAGAGGAACCCCATGAAGTTCACGCGACTGGCCGCTGGCGGCGCCGCCCTGGTGCTCGGACTGGGCCTGGCTGCCTGCGGTGGTGACCCGACCGCTCCGTCCTCCAGCGGGGGAGACGCGATCGTGGTGGGATCGGCCGGGTTCGGCGAGAGCGAGATCCTCGCCGAGATCTACGCCCAGGCACTCGAGGCGAAGGGCATCGATGCGACGACGAAGCTCGACATCGGCGCCCGGGAGGCGTACATCGGGGCGATCAAGGACGGCACGATCGACCTGTTCCCGGAGTACACCGGCAACCTGCTGACCTTCCTCGACAAGAACGCGACGGCGACGACCTCGGAGGACGTCACCACGGCGCTGGCGGGCGCGTTGCCCTCGAGCCTCACGATCCTGACCCCTGCGGCGGCCGAGGACAAGGACTCGCTCAACGTGACAGCGGCCTTCGCGGCCACGAACGCCGTCTCCTCGATCGGTGACCTGGCCAAGCTCAAGGACCTCAGCCTGGCGGCCAACCCGGAGTTCAAGATCCGCGCCTACGGACTCTCCGGTCTGGCGAAGGTCTATGGCGTCAAGAACATCGATTTCACCTCGATCTCCGACTACGGCGGCCCGGCCACGCTCAAGGCGCTGACCTCGGGGCGCGTCGATGTCGCCGACATCTACTCGACCACGGCCTCGATCACCCAGAACAAGCTGGTCACGCTCGAGGACCCCAAGCACCTGATCCCTGCGCAGAACGTCGTCCCGCTGATCCGCAAGGACGCGAAGACCGACAAGGTCGCCGAGGTGCTGGACGCGGTCTCGGCAAAGCTCACGACCGAGGGCCTGCTCGCGCTCAACACGACCTTCGCCGGCAAGGACAAGCCCTCTGCGGCTGATGTCGCGAAGGGCTGGCTGAAGGCCAACGGCCTGGCCTGACCCGGTATTGGTCCACCGACGTGGCCCCGTCCGGCCCCTCCACAGGGGCTGGCCGGGGCCACTGTCGTCTCCGCTCCCCGGGCGAAGCTCGGGGGAGTTCCCGGGCAGTCGGTCCGGGGCGATGGTGAGGAGTGGATGGACATGAACGAGACCGAGGTGACGGTGCAGGGCTTCGTCGGCACGCAGCCGGAGCTGCGGCACGTGGCTGGCACGGTGGTGGCGGGCTTCCGGGTCGGGTCGACCCCGCGGTTCTTCAGCAACAGCAACAACGCGTGGGGTGACCGCGAGACCAACTGGTTCACTGTCAACGCGTGGCGCACGCTCGGGGAGCACTGCGTGGCGTCGCTGCACGTCGGCGAGCCGGTCATCGTGCGGGGCCGCCTCCGCACGCAGACCTGGACGCCGGAGGACGGCGTCGCCCGCACGACGTACTCGATCGACGCCGTCGCCGTGGGCCACGACCTGGGTCGGGGCACGTCGGCGTTCCTGCCCCGGAGTGCGCCGCGCCCCGTCGAGGAGACCTCCGAGCTCGCCGAGCACAACGACGCGTGGTCGGTCGGCCTCCCGCAGGTCTCCAGCCTCGGCCGTTTCGACGTGCCGCCGGTCGATGTCTCGGGTCTCGAGGAGGCGCCGCCGGCCGAGCCGTCCGCGGAGACGTCGGTGGAGTCCGAGATGGCACCGTTCTGAGCGAGGCAGGCTGCAGGCCCCGGTGCGGTCCGAGCCGCGGGGGCGTGGCAGGAGAGGGTGGCTCAGCCGCGTAGGCTTCCGTCCCATGGCCGAGTACATCCTCTCCTTGCGCAACGTCCGCAAGGCCCACGGCGACAAGGTCGTCCTCGACAACGTCACCCTGTCGTTCCTCCACGGCGCCAAGATCGGCGTCGTCGGCCCCAACGGCATGGGCAAGTCGTCGCTGCTGAAGCTGATGGCGGGGCTCGACCACCCCAACAACGGCGACATCGTGCGCGACCCCGACGCCACTGTCGGCATGCTCCAGCAGGAGCCGCCGCTGACCGAGGGCAAGACCGTCCTGGAGAACGTCGAGGAGGCCGTCGCCGAGATCAAGGGCAAGATGGCGCGCCTCGACGAGGCCTACGGCGAGATGGGCGACCCCGACGCCGACCTGGACGCGCTCATGGCCGAGACCGGTGAGCTGCAGACGTACCTCGACAACATCAACGCCTGGGACATCGACTCCAAGCTCGAGCAGGCGATGGACGCGCTCCGCTGCCCGCCGGCCGACCTCCTCGTCGACAACCTCTCCGGTGGTGAGCGCCGCCGCGTCGCGCTCTGCAAGCTGCTCCTCCAGGAGCCGGACCTGCTGCTCCTCGACGAGCCCACCAACCACCTCGACGCCGAGTCGGTCCAGTGGCTCGAGGGCCACCTCAAGTCCTACAAGGGCGCCGTCCTCGCGGTCACCCACGACCGGTACTTCCTCGACAACGTCGCCGAGTGGATCGCCGAAGTCGACCGCGGCCAGATCCACGGCTACGAGGGCAACTACTCCACCTACCTGGAGACCAAGAAGGAGCGTCTCAAGGTCGAGGGTCAGAAGGACGCCAAGCGCGCCAAGATGCTCGAGAAGGAGCTGGAGTGGGTCCGCTCCAACGCCAAGGCCCGCCAGACCAAGTCGAAGTCGCGTCTGGCCCGCTACGAGGAGCTCGCGGCCGAGGCTGACAAGGCCCGCAAGATCGACACCGCCGACATCAACATCCCGCCGGGCCCGCGCCTTGGTGACATCGTGCTCGAGGCCAACAACCTCGTGAAGGGCTTCGAGGGCCGCACGCTGTGGAACGACATCAACTTCACGCTGCCGCGCGCCGGCATCGTCGGCGTCGTCGGCCCCAACGGTGTCGGCAAGACGACGCTGTTCCGGATGATCACCGGCAACGAGACCCCGGACTCGGGCGCTCTCAAGGTCGGCACCACGGTGAAGATCTCGTACGTCGACCAGAGCCGTGGCGGCATCGACCCGCAGAAGAACGTGTGGGAGGTCGTCTCCGACGGTCTCGACCACATCAAGGTCGCCAACTTCGAGATGAACTCGCGCGCCTACGTCGCGTCGTTCGGCTTCAAGGGCCCGGACCAGCAGAAGAAGGCCGGCGTGCTCTCGGGTGGTGAGCGCAACCGTCTGAACCTGGCGCTGACGCTGAAGCAGGGCGGCAACGTGCTGCTCCTCGACGAGCCGACCAACGATCTCGACGTCGAGACCCTGTCCTCGCTCGAGGACGCGCTGCTCGACTTCCCGGGCTGCGCCGTGGTCACGTCCCACGACCGCTGGTTCCTCGACCGCATCGCCACCCACATCCTGGCGTGGGAGGGCGACGAGGAGAACGAGGGCCACTGGTTCTGGTTCGAGGGCAACTTCGCCTCGTACGAGGAGAACAAGATCGAGCGCCTCGGTGTCGAGGCTGCGCGCCCGCACCGCGTCACGCACCGCCGCCTGACGCGCGACTGATCCACACGTTGAAACCCGGGTTTTGGTCCGCCGAAACCCGGGTTTTTGCGTCCGTTCCGGGATACTTGCCTCCATGGCCAGCGATCTCGTTCTCAACCGCCTTGCCCCGCCGGGAGACCAGTTCACGCTGGTGACGCTCCGGACCCTCGACGAGGAGCCGGATCTCGCGGCACTCACGGGTTGGTACAGGAGCCACCTGCACCAGGTGGTCGTCGTCAACCTCCTGGAAGGCACGCCGGACTTCGCGTTCACGGCCGCGCCGCCTACCGGCGACGAGATGGACGCCCTCATCGCGCGCCTGGCCTCGACGGAGCACGGCATCGACCTCGTCGGGCACGCGCCGACGTCCGAGCACAGCAGCGAGGCCCCCTTCGGTGCCGGCTCGTGGATCACGGCGCGCGGCTACGACCTCGGTGACGGTCGCTGGCTCAGCGCGCTGTTCGGCACGCTCACTTGGCCCGCGGTCATCGGCGACTCCTGACTCACCCCGCGAAACCCGGGTTTTGGCGCGCCGAAACCCGGGTTTTGTCGTCTTGATTCCCGGGTTTTGCCGGGCTCCGGCTGACTTTCCACAGGCGAGCGGCAGGACCGGTGCGGATCGGGCCGCGAGAGCGCAGGGTCTGCTGCATGGTTCTCACGACGCCCCTCCCGGACTCGCCCTTCGCCGTCGCGCGCTGCGCCGACCATGGCCTCGCCCGCCGGGACGTGCGCCGACTGGTGGCCGACGGCGCTCTCCGCAGGCTAGTTACCGGTGTGTACGCCGCAGCCGACCTCGAGGTCACGCCCACCGCCAGGGTTGCTGCGCTGAGCCTCGTGGTGCCACGGGGTCACGTGCTGGTCGACCGGACCGCCGCGTGGCTCCATGGTGTCGACGCCTTCACGGTCGAGGAACTGGCTGCTCCGCCTCCGATCGAGATGTGTGCACTGCGCGGGCGGCATCCGACCGAGCGCCGGGATGCCGACGGCGGCACCCGCGACCTCCGGCCGGAGGACGTGATGCGCCTGGGCGGGCTCGAGGTGACGACGCCGCTCCGCACAGCTCTTGATCTGGGATGCCGCTTGCGTCGCCGGGAGGCGTTCGCCGCGCTCAACGGCCTCGCGGCCGCGCACGACCTGGACGCTTCCGCGTGTGCGGCGGCGACGCGTGTGCGGTTCGCGCGACGCCGCGGCGTACGTCAACTGCGCGAGCTCGTCGCCGTCATGGACCCACGCTGTGAGTCCCCGCGTGAGAGCTGGACGCTGCTGGCGATCCTCGACGCGGGGCTGCCAGCGCCTGAGCAGCAGCATTGGGTCGCGATCGATGGCATCCCGACGTACCGCCTCGATCATGCGTACCCGACGCGTCGCGTCGCGGTTGAGTACGACGGTGCATGGCACGACTGCACTGCCGAGCAGCGGGCAGCAGACGAACGCCGACGGGCGTGGCTGCGCGACCAGGGCTGGACGGTGATCGTCGTGAAGAAGGGTGACTTCACGGGCGCGCGCCTCGACGCGTGGCTCGCTGCCCTGCGCGACGCGCTGCAGCCCGGCTACTCCGCGCGCCGCTGGTGACGTTCGTCAAAAGACGCGATTCAAGACGTCAAAACCCGGGTTTCGGCGGACCAATACCCGGGTTTCGACGGTGAAGGGATCAGCGGATCCGGTTGGCCTCGGGCGACACCTCGTTGAGCTCGTCCGCGACGGTGCCCATGACCCGGCCGAAGGCGAGCATGTCGTCGGGGGAGATCAGGTCGAACAGGTGCCGGCGTACGGCGGCGACGTGGTCGGGTGCGGCGTCGACCAGACGCTGGGCACCGGCGTCGGTCAGGCGCGCGACCACGCCGCGACCGTCCTCGGCGCTGTCGGCGCGGGTGACGAGGCCCTTGGCCTCCATGCGCTTGATCGTGTGCGTCACCCGGCTCCGGCTGTGGAGCAGTCCGTCGGCGAGCTGCGCCATGCGCAGCTCACCGTCAGGTGCTTCCGACAGCCGGACCAGGATGGCGTACTCGCTGCCCGAGATGTCGTGACGCTTGGCTGCATCGTCGATCGCCGAGCTGAGCAGCGTGCTGGCGACCAGGAACGATCGCCAGGCACGCTGCTCGTCGTCGTCGAGCCACCGAGACTCAGCCATGTCGGGTGCCTCTGGTCAGAGACGCTCGAGGATCATGGCCATGCCCTGGCCGCCACCGACGCACATGGTGATGACGCCGGTGGACTTGTCGTGCCAGTCCAGCGAGTTGAGCAGGGTGTTCTGCAGGCGGGCACCGGTCATGCCGAACGGGTGGCCGACGGCGATGGCGCCACCGTTGACGTTCAGGCGGTCGATGTCGATGCCGAGGTCCTGGTACGACGGGACGACCTGCGCCGCGAACGCCTCGTTGATCTCCCACAGGTCGATGTCGTTGACGCTCATGCCGGCGATGCGGAGCGCGTTGCGCGACGCCTCGACCGGACCGAGGCCCATGATCTCGGGGGAGAGGCCGGAGACGCCCGTGGAGACCACGCGCGCGAGCGGCTTCAGGCCGAGCTCGGCGGCCTTGGTGTCGGACATGATCACGACGGCGGCGGCGCCGTCGTTGAGCGGGCACGAGTTGCCGGCGGTGTTGACGCCGTTCTCGCGGAAGACCGGCTTCAGGGAGGCCATACCCTCGTACGTCGCGCCGGCGCGCGGGCCGTCGTCGGTGGAGACGACGGTGCCGTCGGGGAGCGTGATCGGGGTGATCTCGCGGGCCCAGAAGCCGGCGGCGATCTGCTTCTCGGCGAGGTTCTGCGAGCGGGTCGCGAACTCGTCGAGCTCCTGGCGCTTCAGGCCGCGCAGCGTGGCGACGTTCTCGGCGGTCTGGCCCATCGAGATGTAGGCGTCCGGGATCAGGCCGTCCTCACGCGGGTCGTGCCACGGCGCGTTGGAGATCGACTGGGCGACGGTGCGCTCGATGGCGTCGTTGAAGAGCGGGTTGCGCGCGTCCTCGGTGTCGGTCATGCCCGATCCGAAGCGGGAGACGGCCTCGACGCCGGCGGAGACGATGATGTCGGCCTCGCCGGCCTTGATCGCGTGGAGCGCCATACGCGTGGTCTGCACGGACGATGCGCAGTAGCGGGTGATCGTGGTGCCCGGGACCGTGTCGAGGCCGAGGATCGTGTTGACGACCTTCGCCATGTTCCAGCCGGCCTCGCCGCCCGGGAGGCCACAGCCGAGGTGCAGGTCGTCGATCAGGGTCGGGTCGAACGACGGGATCTTGTCGAGCGCGGCCTTGATCGCGAACGCGGCCAGGTCGTCGGGCCGCATGTCCTTCAGGGAGCCCTTGAAGGCCCGACCGATCGGCGTACGGGCGGTGGAAACGATGACTGCCTCGGGCATGAGGGCTCCTTCGAAGACGTAGGGGAGGGACCCCGTCGAACGGGGCCGCCGTTCAGCCTATCCGCCCGCGTCTGGCAGCATCACCGGCGTGCGACACACCTATGAGTGCCAGCTGCGCTGGGCGGACATGGACCTGCTCGGCCACGTCAACAACGTGACCTACCTGGACTACCTCCAGGAAGCCCGCATCGAGATGCTCCTGGCGCACGCGCCGGGCGACCGCCTCCTCGCGCTCGCCGAGGGTGCGCAGGTGCTCCATCATTCGGTGCAGTACGCCGCCCCGCTCACGTTCCGGCTCAAGCCGGTCAAGATCGACTCCTGGGTCGTCGCGGCCGACGCCGACTCGTTCACCCTCGGCCACGAGGTGTACGACGACCACACCGGCGAGCGGGTCGTCTACCTGCGTGCGCGCAGCACCCTTGCGCCGTACGCCTTCGACGAGGACCGCCGTCGTGCCCTGACCGCGTCGGAGCTCGAGGTGCTCTCCCGCTTCGAGGGCGGCGACCCGATCGGCGAGCCCGCAGCCTTCACCGAGCCGCGCGTCGTCGAGGCCGGCGACTACCGACTGCGGGTGCGGTTCTCCGACCTCGATGCGTTCGGTGTCATCGACGAGGTGCAGCACTTCGAGTTCTTCCAGGAGGCGCGGATCGCCTACATCGGACGCATGCAGGGCTCGACGGCGGTCGACTTCCGCAAGACCCCGATGGTGATCGCGCAGATGGACGTCGCCTACGAGGAGCCGATGCGCTTCAGCACGACGCCGTACGACGTCCGGTCGTGGGTGTCGAAGGTTGGCGGGTCGAGCTTCGTGATCGAGAGCGAGCTGCGTGACGTCGCAGGCACGACGTTCTCGCGGGCTCGGGTGGTGCTGGTGACGTTCGACGCGGTGACACAGAAGGCCGCGCCGGCTCCCGAGGAGCTGCGGCAGCTGCTGATCGCGCAGCTGCCGTAAGTTGCGGCCGGCGCCGGACAGCCGCCCGTCTCCGGCTGGCCTGTGCGTGCTTCTGCGGCAGCGATGCCACAGAAGCACCGCCTTCGCGGCATGCGGGGTGCTTCGGTGGCAGGAATGCCACGGAAACACTCCGCTGATCGAGGCCTCAGACCTCGGTGTTGATCATGAACTGGGCCGCGTGCTGCACGTAGTCCCAGAACTGCGCGTCCTGCTCCGGCGTCAGTGCGACATCGTCCAGCGCTGCGCGGAAGTGACGGAGCCAGTGATCGGCTGCGTTCTGGTCCACGACGAACGGCGCGTGGCGCATCCGCAGGCGCGGGTGGCCGCGGAGCTCGCTGTAGGTGCCCGGACCGCCCCAGTACTGCGACAGGAAGAGCGTGAAGCGCTCGCGCGCCGGCCCGAGATCCTCCTCCGGGTACATCGGGCGCAGGATCGGGTCCTCGGCGACACCCTCGTAGAAGCGGTCGACGATGCGTCGCATCGTGTCGATCCCGCCGATCTCGTCGTAGAAGGTGCTCACGCGGACCATTCTGCCGTGCGCGCGGCGACGGGCTCACCCCGGCCGTGGAAGGATCGACGTACCGACCCCCGATCCACCTGAGGAGATCCCCATGGCCACCACCCGCACCGCCTCCACCCACTGGGAGGGCGGCCTGCTCGACGGGTCCGGCTCCACGACGTTCCAGTCCTCCGGCATCGGCACCTTCGGTGTCTCGTGGCCCGCGCGCTCTGAGGAGCCCAACGGCCTGACCAGCCCCGAGGAGCTCATCGCGGCGGCCCACACGGCGTGCTTCTCGATGGCGTTCTCCAACGGCCTGGCCAAGAACGGCACCCCGCCGACCGCGCTCGACACCTCCGCCGAGGTCGACTTCGTCCCCGGCACCGGCATCACCGAGATCCGCCTGACCACCGTAGGCACCGTCCCCGGCCTGGACGAGGCGACGTTCGTCGAGCTCGCTGAGGCCGCCAAGGCCGGTTGCCCGGTCTCGCAGGCACTCGCCTCGGTCCCCAGCATCACGCTGAAGGCCTCGCTCTCCGCCTGACCTGCGCCTGACCTGCGCTGAGACGGGGCTTGTGCCGTGCTGAGACGGGGCTTGTGCCGGGGTTGTCCACAGGACGCCCGGCACGGGCCCCGTCTGGCGGTGGCACAGGCCCCGTCTCGCGGCCGCACGGGCCCCGTCTCGGTGAGGGAGCTCAGCCGGCGTGGACGTGGGGGCGGCGGGTCGGGTCGGGCTCGGCCCGGCGTACGACCTCGCGTGTCACCGGGGCGACCTCGCCGACGCCGAAGAGCAGGAACCGCGCCAGGTTGATCAGGGGGTTGCCCTCGGTCCACTCCAGATACAGGTGCGGCCGTACGCCGGTCCGGTCGCGGATGTCGAGCAGCACCGCGGCGAGCGCGTTGGGCACCGTCGACGCCTCCACCGTCAGCACGCGGAACTCGTCGTGCAGCGCCTCGCCGTGCACCTCGATCCGGCTCTCGAAGTCGGAGTAGTCCTTGACCGTCACCTCGAGGAAGACGATGTCGCCCGGGTGCTGGATGTCGTTGTCGGAGACGATCTGCCGCATCTTCGCGACATAGGCCTCGCGCCCACGGTCCACCGGCTCGTGTGCGACCAGCCGAATCGAACGCCGCGCGGAGTCGCGCAGGAACATCTCGGCGCGTGCGTCATAGGTGATCTCCGTGGTGCGCAGCTCGAGGGCCCGGCGGACGCGAGAGGCCAGCGACACCAGGACGATCGCGGCGATGAAGCAGCCACCGATCTTCACGCCGTCGGGCCGCTCGCGGACGTTGTCGAACAGTGTGTACGCGAGCACGAGCGCGATGGCGCCGTACGCGATCGTCAGCTTCCGCTGCCCGGCCTTGCGCGCTGCGAGCGTCACCGCACACGCCGCGGAGACCATCAGCACGAGTACGCCGGTGGCGTACGCGCCGCCCTGGGCGTCGACGTCGGCGTTGAAGATCCAGGTGATCAGGAAGCCGACCGCGGTCAGGATGATGACGAGCGGCCGCGTGGCGCCTGCCCACTCCGGGGACATGCCGTAGCGGGGCAGGTAGCGGGGGATCAGGTTCAGCATGCCGGCCATCGCGGACGCTCCGGCGAACCACAGGATGGCGATGGTCGAGGCGTCGTACACCGTGCCGAAGGCATCACCCAGGTAGAGGTGGGCGAGGTACGCCAGCGCGCGCCCGGAGGCCTCGCCGCCGTCCTGGAACTTCTCGGCCGGGATCAGCATCGTCGTGACGAGCGAGCTGGTGATCAGGTAGCCGCTCATGATGAGGGCCGCCGTGGTGAGCAGCTTCTTGGTGTTGCGGATCCGGGCCGCCGGCATGTGGAAGTCGTCGTCCTCGGCTCCCTCGACGTGGCTCATCACCGCCACACCGGTCTCGAAGCCGGACAGGCCGAGCGCGAGCTTGGGATAGACCAGCAGCGAGACGCCGATCATCGTCCAGACGGAGCCGTGCTCGGCGGTCAGGCCGGAGGTCCAGTCGGTGACGAGGTGGCCGTGGGTGGAGATGCGCCAGATGCCGTACCCGATGACGACCGTGTTGAGCGCCAGATAGGTGACCACCAGGGCCACGGCGACACCAATCGCCTCCTTGAACCCCTTCAGGAAGACCGCGCCGAGCAGGGCGACGAGGAAGAGCGTGATCCACATCTGCCCCTCGTGGAGGAACGCCGGGACGTGCGGGTTCTCGACGACGTGGGCCGCCGCGTCGGCTGCTGACAGAGTGATCGTGATGATGAAGTCGGTGAGCGCGAAGCCGAGCAGCGCGAGTACGAAGAACTTGCCGCGCCAGAAGGGCAGCAGCCGCTCCAGCATCGCGATCGATCCCTGCCCGTGAGGGCTCTCCTCCGCGACGCGGCGGTAGATCGGCAGCGCACCGAGGAGGGTCAGCAGGACGAGCACGATCGTCGCCATCGGGCTGAGCAGGCCGGCAGCCAGGAAGGCGATGCCGGGCTGGTAGCCGAGCGTTGAGAAGTAGTCGACGCCGGTCAGGCACATCACCTTCCACCAGGGAGAGGTCGAGTGGGGTTCGGTCGCAGGTTGTGCCGGGACAGCGAGCTGTTGAGCGGTGAAGGTCACGTCTGAAGTCAAGGCGCGCCGGACGGCGTCGGCGGCGGTCCTAACGCACCCCTAACGCCGCTCGCGTCACACTGGGCGGGTGATCGGTCGAGGGAGTGTCAGCGCGGTACGGCGCCGTGGCGGCTGGCTCGTCGCCTGCGCGGCGCTGCCCGCCCTGACGGCGGGTCTGCTCCCGCTGCGCGGTCGGCTCGACCTGGCCGGCGACATGCTCGGCTTCCTGCTCGTGACGGTGGTCGTCGCGCTGGTCGGCGGGCTCTGGCCCGCGCTCGCCACGGCGGTCGTGGCCTCGCTGCTGCTCAACTACTTCTTCACCCCGCCGCTGCACACCTGGACGATCAGCGACCCGGGCAACCTGGGCAGCTTGGTCGCCTTCCTGCTGGTGGCGGCCCTGGTCAGCGGCGCGGTCGACGTGGCCGCTCGGCGTACGCAGCAGGCAGCGGAGGCGGCCGCGCAGGTGGAGCTCCACGCGGCTGCGGCCCGGCTCAGGACGGCGCTGCTCGTCGCGGTCGGTCACGACCTGCGCAGTCCGCTCGCCGTGGCCAAGGCTGGTGTCTCCGGCGCGCGGATCAGCGACGACCTCAGCGACGACGATCGCGCGGAGCTGCTGGCCTCGGCGGACGGCGCGCTCGACCGGCTCGCCGGGCTGATGGACAACCTGCTCGACCTGAGCCGTGTGCAGACCGGCGCGCTCGCCGTACGCCGGGTGCCGGTGGTGGTCGCGGACGTCATCGCCGCGGCGCTCGACGACCTCGGCGTCGCACCCCGCGGCGTACTGCTCGACGTGCCCGAGGACGTGCCGGCCGTGCTGGCAGACGCAGGTTTGCTCGAACGCGTGCTGGCCAACCTCGTCTCCAACGCCCAGCGCCACGCCGCCGGCGACATCCCGCCGACGATCGTGGTGCGGTCTGTGGGGGACAGGGTCCGGATCGCGGTGGCCGATCGCGGGCCGGGCATCGCGGTGGCCGACCGGGAGCGTGTCTTCCAGCCGTTCCAGCGGCTCGACGACTCCTCGGTCGACGGCCTCGGCCTCGGGCTGGCCCTCGCTCGAGGCCTCACCGAGGCGATGGGCGGCGAGGTGCACCTCGAGGAAACGACCCTCGGCGGTACGACGGTCGTCGTGATGCTCGACGCCGAGCCTCCGGTCTCGGGTGCTGGGGGAGAGCCCGCATGACGCGCGTGCTGGTCGTCGACGACGAGCCTGACTTCCGTCGCGCCCTGGCCGTGACGCTCCGCAGCCACGGGTACACCGTCGTGGCAGCCGCGGACGGCGACGAGGCGCTGCAGCTGGCCGCCGAGGTGCCGCCCGACCTCGTCGTCCTGGACCTCGGCCTGCCGGTGCTCGACGGCATCGGGGTGCTGACCCGCTTGCGTGCGTGGTCGACGGTGCCGGTGCTCGTCCTCTCCGGGCGGTCCGACAGCGCCGACAAGGTGGATGCACTCGATGCGGGCGCCGACGACTACGTCACCAAGCCGTTCGGCATCGACGAGCTGCTGGCGCGCCTGCGTGTGATGGAACGACGGGTGTCCTCCGATGCCGAGTCCGCGCCGGTCTCGCTCGGGAACGTCCGCATCGACGCGGGTGCGCGCCGCGTGACCGTCGGCGCCGAGGAGGTCCGGCTCACGCCCACGGAGTGGCACCTGCTGGATGTCTTCCTGCGCAGCCCGGGGCGCCTGCTCAGCCAGCGCGAGCTGCTCGCCGAGGTCTGGGGCCCCGGCTACGAGACCGCCCAGGGCAACCTGCGGCTCTACATGGCGCAGCTGCGCCGCAAGCTCGAGGCCGACCCGTCCCGGCCGGTGCACTTCGTCAACGAGCCGGGCCTCGGCTACCGCTTCCAGCCCTGACGGTCAGGAGGTCGGCGGAGGGCCGAACGGCCGAGCGCCGAGGTGCGGCATGGCGATGCCCTCGATGTCGAAGCGGGCCTTGATCCGCTCGCGCATGGCGCGCGCAACGCGGGCCTTCTCCCCGGGGGCGGTCTTGAGGGTGACGCGCATCGTCACGACGTCGCCAGCGAGCGCCTCGACGCCCCAGACCTCGGGCTCCTCGATGACGGCGCCGACGAACGACGGGTCCTCCCAGACCTCGTGCGCGACCGACCGCAGTACGTCGCGGACGTGGTCCAGGTCGGCGTCGTAGCCCACCCCGATGTCCAGCACGGTGCGGGCCCAGTTCTGGCTCATGTTGCCGACCCGGAGGATCTCGCCGTTGCGGACGTACCAGACCGTGCCGTGCACGTCGCGGAGCCGGGTGACGCGCAGGCCCACCGCCTCGATCGTGCCCACGGCGGTGCCGAGGTCGACGGAGTCGCCGACGCCGTACTGGTCCTCGAAGATCATGAACATGCCCGAGATGTAGTCCTTGACCAGGCTCTGGGCGCCGAAGCCGATGGCGAGGCCGACGACACCGGCGCTGGCGATGATCGGGCCGATCGGGAAGCCGAGTTCGCCGATCGCCATCAGCGTGACCACGAAGACGATCACGGTCGTCGCGATGCTCAGCATCATCGATCCCATGGTGCGGGCGCGGACCTGGCGGCGTTCGTTGAGCGGGCCGCTGGCGATCCGCGCGACCATGCGGTTGATCAGGCGACCGACGAGCCAGCGGATGAGCAGGCCGCCGACGATCAGGACCAGGATCGCGAGAGGCCGCCCGACGAACACGGTCGCGAGATCGGCTGTCGATGCGTCGTGCGTCCAGCGCCAGGCCAGACGGCACGCGATGCCGTCCTTGCTGCCGCACGGAGAGGCGGCGCTCGCGAGGTGGATCGGACTGGCCAGGGTGGTGCTGAGCGACATGGGGACGAGGCTACGGGCACTGCTCACGCCACCACGCCCGGGCCCGATATGCTGACGCGCGTGAACATCCTGACCCTTCCGCTCGTGGTCCCGCAGGGCTGGGCCGAGCACACCGACGTCGACGGCCTCCGTGCGCTCCTGGTCTTCATCGCCTACCCGGCGGGCCTCTTCGCGCTGATCGTCCTGCTGGTTCTCCTCCCGCGCCTGATCAAGGGCGGTGCCTCGGCTGGCACCGAGAGCGAGTGGTTCGGCGGCCCGCGCAAGTCGGGCGACGAGCTCGCTGGTCCCGATGGTGAGGACTCGAAGGCAGGCGGCGCCGGTGCCCGCTGGTGACTCCTTCAGCCGCCAGGAGCGGCTGAGCATCGCTGAGGCGATCCGCAAGGCGGAGCTTCGCTCGCGGATGGAGATCACGGCGTACGTCGGGGCTGCCGAGGGCGACCCGCGTGCCTTCGCCACGCAGCTGCACAACACCCTCGCGGCGCCGACGCGCTCGCTGGTGATCATGGTCGACCCGGCGCAGCGTGCGTTGGAGATCGTGACCGGCGGCTGGGTGCGCGAGCGCCTCTCCGACGAGCAGGTGCAGCTGACCGCGCTCGAGATGCAGCTGGCGTTCGCCGAGGGTGACCTCGCCGGCGGCCTGGTGCGCGGCATCGGTGCGCTCGCCGACCGCGCCACCGCCTGATCCACAGACACGCACGAAGGGCCCCGACCTGCTGGTCGGGGCCCTTTCGTCGTACGCCGAAACCCGGGTTTTGACGCCTTGAGTCCCGGATTTTGGCGCCGAGACCCGGGACTCAACTCGCCAAGACCCGGGTTTCGACGCGTCAAAACCCGGGTCTCGGCGAACTGTCAGCTGGCGTCGCGCACCTGCGCTGCGAGCGCCCGGGCGAGGTCAGCGCGACCCTCGCGGACGTAGCGCACCGCGGCGGGGTTGACCCCGTCGGAGGCGTCGAGCCAGGTGTCGACCTTCGCCAGCGTCTCCGCGGTCGGGTTGGCCCGCGGGAAGCAGAGCTCGAGCGCGAGGCGCGCCAGCCAGACCGTGCGGGTCTCCAGGATCGTGCCGGCGATCTCGAGATACCGGTCGACGTACGGCGCGAGGAGCTCGGCCTGACCCGCGACCTGGAACGCAGCGCACGTGCGGCGAGCGGTCTCGTTCGGGGTGTCGTTGTCGACGACGCCGATCTGCCAGGCGCGCTCCTTGGCCTCCGCCGTCGGGATCGCGGCGCGGGCGCCGGATGCGGCCTCCTGGCCGGTGATCGTGGCGTCCTGCGCGAGCTCGGCGTCGATCTCGGCATCGCCGATGCGACCGCCCGCGGCGAGCGAGGAGATCAGTGCCCAGCGCAGGTCCTGCGAGACGTCGAGTCCCTCGACCGTGTGCGAACCCGCCAGCAGCGAGGCCACCCAGTCGAGCGCGTAGTCGGTGTTCGGCGACGCGGCGAAGGCCCGGACGAGGGCGAGCTGGTGGTCGCTGCCCGGCTCGGCCTTGCTGACCAGACCCCGGAGCCCGTTGGACCAGATCTCCTTGAGCGTGTCCCGGTTGGTGCCCGGCGCGGAGAAGAGGTCGACGGACGACTTGGCGTAGCCGAGCAGCGCGCCGACCGCGGTCAGGTCGCTCTCGGTGCCGACACCCTGGAGGACGAGGGCGACGAAGTCGGTCGCCCGCATCTCCGCGTCGCGCGTCATATCCCACGCGGCACCCCAGCACAGGGCCCGGGCGAGCGAGTCGTCGAGCTTGTCGATGTGCGCGACCAGCGTCTCCAGTGAACGCGGGTCCAGGCGGATCTTGGCGTACGTCAGGTCGTCGTCGTTGAGCAGCACGAGGTCGGGCTGCTGCTGGCCGACCAGCTCGGCGACGTCCGTGGACGCGCCCGCGATGTCGGTCTCCACCTGCGAACGGCGCACGAGGCGGCCGTCGACCAGGTCGTAGAGGCCGACGCGGATCCGGTGGCGACGCAGGGTCGGGTAGTCCGCAGCCGCCGTCTGCTGCACCGCGAACGACGTGAACGCGCCGTCCTCGCCCACGGCAAACGCAGCCGAGAGCGTGTTGACGCCCGAGGTCTGCAGCCACTCCTCGGCCCAGCCGTCGAGCTGACGACCGGACGCCGATTCCAGGGCGCCGAGCAGGTCGGTGAACTCGGAGTTCGAGAAGGCGTGCTTCTGGAAGTACGCCCGCAGGCCCGCGAGGAACGGCTCCTCGCCGACCCAGTGCACGAGCTGCTTCAGCGTCGAGGCGCCCTTGGCGTAGGTGATGCCGTCGAAGTTCTGCTCGACGGCCTCGAGGTCGTGGTTGTCGGCCGCGATCGGGTGCGTCGAGGGGAGCTGATCCTGGCGGTAGGCCCAGTTCTTGCGCGCGTTGGTGAAGCCGGTCCAGGCGTCGGCGTACTTCGTGGTCGCCTTGGCAGCGGCGTGGTGCGAGGCCCACTCGGCGAACGACTCGTTGAGCCAGAGGTCGTCCCACCACTTCATCGTCACGAGGTCGCCGAACCACATGTGCGCCATCTCGTGCAGGATCGTGTTGGCCCGCTGCTCGTAGAACGCCTTGGTCTGGCGCGAGCGCGGCAGGTACTCGTCGCGGAACGTCACGCAACCGGCGTTCTCCATCGCGCCCATGTTGTATTCGGGCACGAAGAGCTGGTCGTACTTGCCGAACGGGTACGGGAAGGCGAACGCCTCCTCGAAGAAGCCGAAGCCCTGCTTGGTGATCTCGATGATCTCGTCGCTGTCGAGGTGCTCGATGAGCGACTGGCGGCAGAAGACGCCGAGCGGGATCTCGCCGTGCGCGCCCGCGTAGACGTCGCGGACCTCGTGGTACTCACCGGCGACGAGCGCGGTGATGTACGTCGACATCCGCACCGTCTCCGCGAACTCCCAGCGCGCGACGCCCTCGGACACGGCGACCGGCGCGGGCGTGGGGGAGTTGGAGGTGACGGACCACGAGGCCGGGGCGGTCACGTGGAAGGTGAAGACCGACTTCAGGTCCGGCTGCTCGAACGTGCAGTAGACGCGACGCGCGTCCGGCACCTCGAACTGCGTGTACAGGTAGACGCGACCATCGGCCGGGTCGACGAAGCGGTGCAGGCCCTCGCCGCTGCGCGAGTAGGCCAGGTCGGCCTTGACCACGAGCTCGTTGGACGCAGCGAGGCCGGACAGCGCGATACGGGAGTCGGCATACGCCGTCGAGGGGTCGATCGCCGTGCCGTTGAGCGTGATCTCGTGGATCGTGCTCGCGCCGACCAGGTCGGCGAAGGTCTCCGCGCCGGGCTGGGTGCAGCTGAAGCGGATGGTCGTCGTGCTGGCGAAGGTGGTCTCGGACTCGCCGCTCAGATCGAGCTCGACGAGGTAGGACGCGACGTCGAGGAGGGCAGCGCGGGTGGCCGCCTCCTCGCGGGTGAGGTTGGTTCCGGGCATGTCGGCCATCCAATCACCCGGCCCCAGCCGCGCGGCACCCCGGAGCGCCGTCGATACTGAAGCGTGACCAGCGCGCCCGCCGACCCACACGCCTCCCGGCACGTCATCCCTCTGCGGGAGGCGACGAAGGCATGGGGTCTCGTGGCCCTGCAGACGTTCGGTGGCCCCGCCGGCCAGATCGCTGTCATGCAGCGCACCCTCGTGGACGAACGGCGCTGGCTCGGCGAGAAGCGGTTCCTCCACGCGCTCTCCTACTGCATGCTCCTGCCCGGCCCGGAGGCGCAGCAGCTCGCGATCTACACCGGCTGGCTGCTCAACGGATGGGTCGGCGGACTCATCGCCGGCATCCTCTTCGTGCTGCCCGGGGTGGTCGCGCTGCTCGGCCTCTCCTGGTTGTACGCCGCTCACGGCGACGCCACCCTCGTCGCCGGGGTCTTCGCGGGTCTGGCGCCGGCCGTCCTCGCGATCGTGCTGCAGGCCGTGCTCCGGGTCGGCGGTCGCGCGCTGGCGACCCGTTTCCTCGTCGGGATGGCGGTGGCGGCATTCGTCGCCCTTGCGGCGTTCGGGGTGCCGTTCCCCCTGGTGGTGCTGGGCGCGGGTGTCGTCGGCTGGCTGGTGCACCGGCGTCGGCCCGACCTCGTCGTCGGTGGCGGGCACAAGGCGTCCGGCAACGACGGACCGGCGCCGCTGATCCCCGATGACGCGTTGCACCACGCAGCACCGTCCTGGCGCCGCAACCTCGCGATCGTCGTGGGCGGTGCGGTCATCTGGGCCGTGCCGGTCGCGCTGGCCGCAGCGATATTCGGGCGCCACTCCATCTATGTCGACGAGGGTTTGTTCTTCGGCGGCACGGCGCTGGTCACTTTCGGTGGCGCGTACGCCGTCCTGGCGTTCGTCGCGCAGAAGGCGGTGGAGTCCTACGGCTGGCTCTCCGGCACCGACATGGTCAAGGGGCTCGCGCTCGCGGAGACCACGCCGGGACCCCTGATCATGGTCGTCCAGTACGTCGCGTTCCTCGGCGCGTGGCATTCGCCGGGTGACCTGGCCCCGTGGCAGGCGGCGCTCATCGCCTCGCTGCTCACGACCTGGGTGACCTTCGTGCCGTGCTTCCTCTTCATCTTCCTCGGTGCGCCGTATGTCGAGCGGCTGCGCGGCAACGCAGCCCTGTCCGCGGCGTTGACCGGCATCACCGCAGCCGTCGTCGGCGTGATCGCGAACCTGGCGATCTACTTCGCGGTCCACACGCTCTTCGAGCGGACGCGGACGGTCGCGTCGGGGCCGCTGCACCTGCTTGTGCCGGTCTGGTCGTCCTTTGCCTGGCAGCCGGCCGCGATCGCCGTCGTCGCGCTCCTGCTCGCGTTCCGCCTGAAGTGGTCGGTCCTGCGGACGCTCGGTGTCTGCGCGGTGCTGGGTCTCGCCCTCCAGCTGACCTGACCCGCTGTGACCCGGCGCGGACGCCACGCCCCGCGACGGAAAAGTCGACTTTCGACGACCGGGGCGCGCACCATGGGGCAGGTGCGCATGACACGTCTCGGAACCCTTCTGTCCCCGGTCCTGGCCCTCGGTGTGGCCTCGACCGCCGTTCTCGCCCTGCATCTCGACGCTCAGGTGTCGCCTCTCGCGGCGCCCGCGCCCGGTGCCTCGGGGCAGCCGGCTGCCGCCTCGGTGCCCCACGGCGTACGCGGCGTGCAGACGGCACTCCCGACCGCGGCCCGCAGCAGCGGGGGCACGGGCGTCATCCGTCCCGGGGCCTTCTCCCAGGTCGCTGTCACCTGGCGGGGCGATGCGCCCACGGTGCGCGTCAGCACGCACACCCGTGGAGCCTGGACGCCCTGGAGCACCCTCGAGCCGTTCGAAGACGCCGACCTGGACGAGGGCAACGGCACGCACGGCACGGATCTCGTCGCCGTCGGCCCGTCGGACGCTGTCCGGGTCCGCATCTCGGGAGGCAGCGGGCGCGACCTGCACGTCGTCACCATCGACCCGGGGCAGACCGACGCGGTGGCGTACGCCGCGAGCACGGTCACCACGGCGACCACCTCGCCGAGCGCGACGCCGACCTCGATCACCGCGCCGCTGGCCAGCCCCGCGCCGTACACGCCGCCGAGTCACTACGCGCCGAAGCCGGCCATCCTGAACCGCGCGAAGTGGGGTGCCGACGAGAGCCTGCGCAACGGCGACCCGGAGTACAACCAGGTGATCAAGCAGGTGCACGTCCATCACACGGCGTCGCGCAACGACTACACGATGGCCGAGGTCCCGGGCCTGATCCGCGGCATGTACTGGTATCACACGCAGTCGCTCGGCTGGAACGACATCGGCTACAACTTCCTGATCGACAGGTTCGGGCGGCTCTGGGAGGGCCGCCGTGGTGGCTGGGTCACCCACCCCACGCGCGGCGCGCACACGCTCGGGTTCAACTGGGACTCGACCGGCGTCGCCCTGATCGGCAACTTCGAGAAGAAGGCACCCACCAAGGCCGCGATCACGACGCTGGTCCACTTCGCCGCGTGGAAGCTCGACTACCACCGGATGAAGCCGTCCGGCTGGGTCACCGTGATCAGCGAAGGCAGCGACCGCTACCCGAAGGGCACCCACGCGCGCCTCCCGGTCATCGACGGCCACCGGCACACCAACGAGACCGCCTGCCCGGGGAAGTACCTCTTCGCCAAGCTGCCCGACATCCGCACCCGCGCGCAGGCCCGGGCGGACCACTACTGAGGCGCGGGTTCATCACCCCGGGCGCGGCGTGCGGGCCGCCGGCGCCGCACTAGGATCTGGCCCATGAGCAACGCCCCCTCGCGCAAGGTCCTCAGCGCGGTCGCCTGGCCGTACGCCAACGGTCCCCGCCACATCGGCCACGTCGCCGGTTTCGGCGTACCGTCCGACGTCTTCAGCCGCTACATGCGGATGGCCGGCCACGACGTGCTCATGGTCTCGGGCTCCGACGAGCACGGCACGCCGATCCTGATCGCTGCCGACGAGGCGGGCCTGGCCCCGCAGCAGCTCGTCGACCAGAACCACCGGATGATCGTCGAGGACCTCACCTCGCTCGGCGTCTCCTACGACCTCTACACGCGCACCACCACGCGCAACCACGAGCAGGTCGTCCAGGAGCTCTTCCTCGGCGTCTACGAGAACGGCTACTTCGTCGAGGAGACGACGTTCGGTGCCATCTCGCCGTCGACCGGTCGCACCCTGCCGGACCGCTACATCGAGGGCATCTGCCCCAACTGCGGTGCCGACGGCGCGCGCGGCGACCAGTGCGACAACTGTGGCAAGCAGCTCGACCCGCAGGACCTGAAGAACCCGCGCTCGAAGATCAACGGCGAGACGCCGGAGTTCATCGAGACGCAGCACTTCTTCCTCGACCTGCCGGCGCTGGCAGATGCGCTGGGGGAGTGGCTCGATCAGCGCGAGGCCTCCGGCCTGTGGCGTCCGAACGTCATCAAGTTCTCCAAGAACATCCTCGACGAGATCCGCCCGCGCGCCATGACGCGCGACATCGACTGGGGCATCACTGTCCCGCTCGACGGGTGGCGCGAGAACCCGACGAAGAAGCTCTACGTCTGGTTCGACGCGGTCATCGGCTACCTGTCGGCCTCGATCGAGTGGGCGCGTCGTTCGGGCAACCCCGAGGCGTGGCGTGACTGGTGGAACGACCCCGAGGCCCTGTCGTACTACTTCATGGGCAAGGACAACATCACCTTCCACAGCCAGATCTGGCCTGCTGAGCTCCTCGCGTACGACGGCCGCGGCTCGCGTGGCGGCGCGCCCCGTGAGCTCGGCTCGCTGAACCTGCCGACCGAGGTCGTCTCGTCGGAGTTCCTGACGATGGAGGGCAAGAAGTTCTCCTCGTCGAAGAAGATCGTCATCTACGTGCGCGACCTGCTCGCGCGCTACCAGGTCGACGCGTTCCGCTACTTCGTCGCCTCCGCGGGCCCGGAGTCGCAGGACAGCGACTTCACCTGGGCGGAGTTCGTCCGGCGTACGAACGACGAGCTGGTCGCGGGCTGGGGCAACCTGGTCAACCGCACCGCCAACCTGATCGCGAAGAACTACGGCGAGCTGCCTGCCGCTGGCGAGCTGGAGCCGGTCGACGAGGCCGTCCTGGCCGCGGTGCTCGGCGCCTTCGACACGGTCGGCGACCTGATCAGCCACCACCGCCAGAAGGCCGCGATCGGCGAGGCGATGCGCGTCGTCGGCGAGGTCAACAAGTACGTCTCCGACCTCGAGCCCTGGAAGCTCATGGGTGAGGAGAACGCCGCGCGCCTGGCCACCGTCCTGCACGTCATGGCGCAGTGCGTGGTCGACCTCAACGTGATCCTGTCGCCGTTCATGCCGCACTCGGCCAACGCGATCGACGCGATCATGGGCGGCGCGGGTGACGTGCAGCCGATGCCGTCGATCGTCGACGTGGACGACCTCGATGGCGGTGCGGGCTACCCGATCATCACCGGCGACTACACGACCGCCCGTTCCTGGGGCCGCACGCCGATCGTCTCCGGCACCCCGGTCGAGAAGCCGGCGCCGGTGTTCGTGAAGCTCGACCCGGCTGTTGTCGAGGAAGAGCTCGAGCGCCTGAATGGCTGACCGCCTGCGCCGCGACGTCCTTCCGCGGTGGTTCGGCTTCCTCTGGGCATTCGTGGCCGTCACAGCAATCGAGGACCGGCACTGGCCCTTCGCGGCGATGGCCACGCTCCTGGCCGTGGACTACCTGCTGCGGCCGGGTGCGAAGGCACAGCGCTGGTTGGAACTCGCGGCCGTCGGGTGTGCGGTCGGGTCCTTGAGCCAGCTCATCTGGCGGCACTTCGCGTCGTGAGTGGGCCTCCCGCCCTCAACGGGTGGGTTTTCTCGCAGCCCGTGACGAAAAGGCCACCCGCTGATTTCGACGGGGCAGGCCCCTAGGCTCCCCACGTGGACCTCAGCCTGCTCGACCTCTCGACGCGCAAGTTCTGGCGCGCGGTCGGGCGCCGCATCGACGTCGACGGTGAGCACGCGTGGCTTCGCGCGCCGATGAGCGACGGACCGCAGGTGGGCGACGCGTGGCTGGCGGCCGAGGCGGCGGCGTACGGCGGGGTGGTGCGCGAGGGCCTGCCCGGCGCGGGGCTGATGCGCGACATGGCGGAGCTCGACGGCCCCGGGTTCGAGGCAGCGCGGCTCCGGCCGGAGATCCGTGACTTCTACGAGCACACCTCGGACTGGCGCATGGAGGTGTGGGTGGCGTGGTCGCCGCTCTTCTGGCCCGGGGGCGAGCTGGTGTCACGGATCTTCGGGCAGCGGCTCGAACAGCTGGCGCTGCCGATGCGACCGCTCGACACGGCACGCGGCATGGACAGCCGGATCGCGGTCATCGAGGACGCCGACGGCGTGCAGCGCGCGGCGGGCTGGCTCCGCACGGTCCGCGCGACAGGGGCCTTCGCGTTCAGCGGCTGCTACTCGTCGCGGTCACTACCCGGCGCCGACCGACCCGGCGTACACGTCGCGTTTCCGCTCGAGTCCGGCAACGTACAGGTCTTCCTGCGCCCGGACCACGGCGAGGACGGATCGCTCTGGCTGCGGTCGCCGGGTGAGCGCTGGGGCGGCAACGGGGCCTACGTGATCGCGCGCGACGGCGGCCATACCCACGCCTCGCGGGCGCCGGTGCACGAGTCGTTCCACGTGTACGTCGACGACGAGGGCGTCGTCCGCGCCGACCACGACCTGCGGGTCTGGAAGGCGAGCGCGGTCAAGCTGCACTACAAGCTCGAACGCCGCTCCTCCTGAGCCTCGAGCTCACGCAGCACGCGCAGCACAGGAGGCGTCTGCGCCAGCGCGTTGACCACGAGGCTGCCGAGGAGCAGGGCCAGCGCCCAGCCGTGCGCGCCGATCGACCACAGTGCGGCCGACCCGAGGCCGAAGACGATCACCTTGACGACCGGCCGCGCCAGCCGACCGCCGTACCGCGCCTTGGGTGAGGCGAAGAAAAACCACACGAGCATGGCGGCGACTGGCGCCAGCACGACCAGCAGCCACCGGAGCCCGCCGTCGGTGTGCCAGCCCCACGCCCCGAACGCTGCCATCACCGCCAGCTCGTCGAGGAAGACGAGCAGCAGCACGGTCAGGGCGAAGCCGCGCATGTCAGAGGCGCGCGAGCGCGGCCTTGAGCGGATCCAGGCCGAGCGACCCCAGGTCCAGCGCAGCGGTGTGGAACGCCTTCAGGTCGAACGCCGACCCGGCGCGCGCCTCCGCCTCGGCCCGCGCCTCGAGCCAGATGCGCTCGCCGACCTTGTAGGACGGCGCCTGGCCGGGCCAGCCGAGGTAGCGGTTGACCTCGAACTTCAACGAGCCGTCGTCCATCCGCGAGTGGGCCCGCATGAACTCGAAGACCAGGTCGGCGTTCCACGTCTCGCCCTCGCGCCAGCCCCACGCGTTCTTCGGGATGGTCAGGCCCAGGTGCACGCCGATGTCGACGACGACGCGGGCCGCGCGGAAGCCCTGCATGTCCAGGAAGCCGAGCCGGTCGCCCGGGTCCGCGAAGAAGCCGAGCTCGTCCATCAGCCGCTCGGAGTAGAGCGCCCAGCCCTCGCCGTGGCCGCTGACCCAGCACATCAGGCGCTGCCAGCGGTTGAGCAGGTCGGCCCGCAGCACCGCCTGCGCGCACTGCAGGTGGTGGCCGGGCACGCCCTCGTGAAAGACGGTCGTCGTCTCGCGCCACGTGGAGAAGGTCTTGTGGTCGTCGGTGAACGAGAACCACATCGTGCCGGGACGCGACAGGTCCTCCGAGGGCGGCGTGTACCAGGCGCCGCCGTCGTTGACGGGGGCCACGCGGCACTCGAGCCGCTGGATCGCGGGGTCGATGTCGAAGTGCACCCCGTTGAACTCGCGGACGATGCCGTCGGACTTCTCCTGCATCCAGGCCTGGAACGCCTCGCGCGAGCCGAGGTCGCGCGTCGGGTCGGCGTCGAGGGCTGCGACCGCGTCGGCGATCGACCCACCGGAGACGATGCGACCCGAGGTCGCGTTCATGTCCGCCTCGATCCGGGCCAGCTCCTCCCAGCCCCACGCGTACGTCGCCTCGAGGTCGACCGTCGCGCCGAGGAACTGTCGCGACGCCAGCGCGTAGTGCTCACGCCCGACGCCGTCGCTCTCGCGGCCCCGCGGGGCGAGATCCGAGGTCAGGAACGAGCCGAACTTGGCGTACGCCGCGGACGCTGCAGCCGCCGCCGCGTCCAGCGAGCCGCGCTGCCCGGCCGGGGCTGCCGCGACCAGGTCGGTGAAGAAGTTCGCGGACGTGCGCTGACCGGTCCAGCCCGCGATCTGCGCCGCGTGCTCGACGTACTGCCGGCGGGCGACGACGCGCCCGGCCGCCGCTTCCTCGAGGAGCGTGGCGCGGTACTGCTCGAGAGCAGTCGGGATGGCCGACAGACGCGAGCCGATGGCCTCCCAGTCCTCCGCAGTCTCGGTCGGCAGCAGGTCGAAGGACTCCCGGACCGCGTTGGACCAGCCGCTGATCACCGACAGCTCGTGCCGGGCCAGGCCTGCGTCGATCGTCTCGAGCTCGAGACCGGTGCGCTCGAGATAGGCGTCCTTGGCGACCTGCTCGCGCGCGTCCGAAGGAGCGGCCGCGGTCACTGCAGCGAAGCCCGAGCGCGCCAGCGACTCCCGTGCCGCGAAGCCGTCGGGGGAGAGGTCCGGCAGCTCGTGATCGTGCCCGGGCACACCCATCGCGGTCGCGCTGATCGGGTCGAGCGCGGCGACATCGGTGACGTACTGGTCGGTGAGCTGGTCCACGAGACGGGTCATGCTCGCCAAACTAGTGGTCAGTGCAAGCGCACCGCATCGGAGATTTCCGCGCGCGTCGTCCGGAAGGCGTTGACCGGCGCACCCTCCGCCGGGACGCCGAACGAGACACCGAAGACGACCAACCGGTCCTCGCCCAGGCCGAACCACTCGCGGAAGAACCCGCCGTACGACGCGAGCGCCGCCTGCGGGGCAGCGCCGAGGCCGAGTGCCTCGGCGCCGAGCAGGAACGACTGCAGCCACAGCCCCGCGTCCACCGCGCCATAGGGCCCGAGCTCGGCAGGCGTGTGGACGATCGCCACGTGCGGGGCGCCGAAGAACTCGAAGTTCTTCAGCATCTGCGCGAAGCGCGCGTCCTTGTCCTCGCGCGCGATGCCGAGGGCGTCGTACAGCTGGAAGCCGCACTCGCGGCGGCGGTCGCCATAGACCCCCGGGAACGCCGTCGGCCACTCCAGGTCCGGCGACGTGGGGGAGGACAGGACGTGCTCGACCAGCGCCGTCCGCAACGACGCCAGTGCGTCGCCGGAGACGACCTCGACCTGCCACGGCTGGGTGTTGCACCACGACGCGGTCCGCTGCGCCATCCGCAGCAGCGCGTCCAGCGTCCCGTCCGGGACCGGCTCGGGCGCGTAGGCGCGGCAGGTGGAGCGGCTGTCCTGCAGCGCGGAGAGCGTGGAGAAGGCGTCTGTCACCCGCGCATCGTGGCACGCCCCGCTAGCGTCAGCGCCATGACTGCCGCGATGTACCTCCCCGAGTTCTTCCTCAAGCAGAAGCTCACCCTCATGGTGAACCGCTACGAGATCTACGCGCTCGGGCCCGACGGCAAGCCGGGTCAGCTCATGGCGTTCGCGGAGCAGAAGCGCATGGCGTTCAAGGAGCAGGTCACCTTCTACACCGACGCCTCGAAGGTGCGTCCGGTCTTCGGGTTCAAGGCGCGCAAGGTGATGGACCTCGGCTCGGGCTACGACATCGTCGACGAGGCGGGGCAGCCGCTGGGCTTCTTCCGCAAGGACTTCGGCGCCAGCATGCTGCGCTCGACGTTCCATCTCGAGGGCCCCGGCTACGCGGGCTCGGGCCAGGAGCGGTCGATGACCGTCGCGATCCTGCGCCGCTTCACGGACATCTCGTTCCTGCCGATCCACTTCGACTTCACGAACGCCGAGGGCGCGCCGATGCTCTCCAGCACCCGGAAGGCCAGCATCGGCGATCGCTATCACGTGACCGTCCCCGACCAGCGGGTCGACTTCCGTGTGGCCGCCGCAGTGGCCGTAGCGCTCGACGCCCTGATGGCCCGCTGATGGGGCTCTGGGACCGGCTCTTCGGCGGCGATGCGCAGGCAGGCGGCGAGCACGACCACGGCGCTCACCACCTCGTCGTCGTGCGTATCCCGGCGGATCCGGGCAACCCGTTCGCGGCGGTGGCCTACACGGGTCCCGTCACGGCCTGGCTCGAGGAGACCGGTGCCGGGGAGCTGCTGGCGGCAGGGTCTGGTGCCCAGCACCACAAGGGCCCTGGTGGCACGCCGTTCATCCAGCTCGACCTCGCGCTGCACGACGCCAGCGACAAGGCGCTCGCGCGACTGGTCGCCGAGCTCGAGGGCCTGGGTGCACCGATGGGATCGCGTTTGCGCACGGAACACGGTGATCCCGTGCCGTTCGGCGTCTGAAAGAATGCGCCCATGCGCGTTCACCTCGGCAGCGACCACGCCGGCCTCGAGCTCAAGGACCACCTGATGAACTGGCTGGTCGACAACGGCTACGAGCCGGTCGACCACGGTCCGTTCGTCTACGACGCCCTCGACGACTACCCGGTCTTCTGCCTGCGTGCGGCCGAGGCCGTCGCGGCGGAGCAGGCCGACGGCCTGGACTCGCTCGGCGTCGTCATCGGTGGCTCCGGCAACGGCGAGCAGATGGCGGCCAACAAGGTGATCGGCGTCCGTGCCGCCCTGGTCTGGAACGACGCCACCGCCCAGCTCGCGCGCGAGCACAACAACGCCAACGTCGTCTCTGTCGGCGGCCGCCAGCACACGCTGGAGGAGATGACCCGCTTCGTCGGCATCTTCCTCAAGGAGCCGTTCCCGGGCGACGAGCGCCACGTCCGCCGCATCGCGATGATGAGCGACTATGAGGTCAGCCGCGACCTTCCGCCGCTCCCCGAGTCCGCGATGTCCGGCCCCGCCGACCGGGACTGACGTGCCCGAGGGGCACACCCTCCGACGCCTCGCGATCGACCTCACCGCCGCCTTCGGTGGTGAGGTCGTCGCCGTCTCCAGCCCGCAGGGGCGCTTCGCCGCCGACGCGGCGCAGGTCGACCGCACCGAGCTGGTCGGCGCGGACTCCGCGGGCAAGCACCTCTTCCTCGAGTTCGCGGGCGAGCGGTTCGTCCACATCCACCTCGGCCTGATCGGCAAGCTCGACGTACGCCGCGGCACGGCACCGCCGCCGCAGGGCGCGGTTCGCCTGCGACTGGCCAGCCCCGACGCCTACGCCGACCTGCGCGGGGCGACCCGCTGCGACCTCGTCGACGGCGCCCGCGTGCGGGAGGTCGTCGCCCAGCTCGGCCCCGACCCGCTGCGCCCGGACGCCGATCCCGACCGGGCCTGGGCCCGGATCGCGAAGAGCGAGCGCTCCATCGGAGACCTGCTGATGGACCAGGCGGTCCTCGCCGGCGTCGGCAACGTCTACCGGGCGGAGGTGCTCTTCCGGCACCGTGTCGACCCCCAGCGCCCCGGTCGCACGCTGCAGAAGAAGCAGTGGCAGGCGATCTGGGACGACCTCGTCCTGCTGATGGCCGAGGGCGTCCGCCTGAACCGCATCGACACGGTGCGCCCCGAGCACACCCCGGAGGCGATGGGGCGACCGCCGCGTGTCGACGACCACGGCGGCGAGGTCTACGTCTACCGGCGCACGGGCATGGAGTGCCACGTCTGCGGGAGCGTCGTACGCACGCAGGACCTCAAGGGGCGCAATCTCTTCTGGTGCCCGCGTTGCCAGCCGACTTTCCGGTCCCGGTCCCGGTCGGCACCGTAGGGTGATCCCACTCCACCAGCCCACACCTGTGCCCGCGAACTCGAGGATCCCGTGGCCCGCGCCCACCGCATGACCAGCCTCACGACCCTCAACCGCCGAGGGCCGGCACTGGTGCTCTACCTGCACGTGACGCTGGTACTGGTGTGCGCTGCGGTCCTGACCGGCGTGCCGGACCTGGTGCCGATCACGGTCTTCATTCTCCCGTTGTTCTTCGCCAGCCACTACCTCGGGCCGCGCCATCTGCCCTGGTACCTGATCTTCCTGCTCGCCGTGATGCTGATCTGCGTCGCGCAGCGCCAGCGCGCGGACCTGCGCACCTCGGCGGGCGTCGTGGCGGTCTTCTTCATCGCCTTCATCGTGCTGCAGGCGTCGTTCCGGCGGTCTCGTCTCGGCGTCTCCGGACCGCGGGGCGAGTCGATGCTCGTCGACCTGCGCGACCGGATCATGTCCCAGGGGATGCTGCCGCCCCTCCCCGCCGAGTGGTACGCCGAGACGGCGCTCCGGTCGGCGGGTGGCACGCCGTTCGCCGGAGACTTCGTGGTCGCCTCGCGGCCCGGCAACGGCCGGCGCCTCGACCTGGTCGTCGTCGACGTCTCGGGCAAGGGCGAGGACGCCGGCACCCGCTCGCTTCTGCTCTCCGGAGCGTTCAGCGGCCTGCTCGGCGCACTCCCCCCGGAGGAGTTCCTGCCGGCGGCCAACGACTACCTGCTGCGACAGGAGTGGGAGGAAGGCTTCGCGACGGCGATCCACCTGACGCTCGACCTCGACGCGGGCGACTTCGTGCTCCGGTCGGCCGGGCACCCGCCTGCGGTGCAGCTCAGCGCTGGCGCGGGGCGCTGGGTCGTCCACCCGGCGGAGGGCGGGACCGTCCTCGGCGTCCTCGAGGACGCCGACTTCCCGGCCGTG
The DNA here is from genome assembly GCF_004337475.1 of Nocardioides jejuensis. Classification (GTDB taxonomy): domain Bacteria; phylum Actinomycetota; class Actinomycetes; order Propionibacteriales; family Nocardioidaceae; genus Nocardioides; species Nocardioides jejuensis. The sequence continues at coordinate 107,935 of NZ_SJZJ01000006.1, forward strand.
CACGGCACCATGCGCCGCGGTGACGCGATGCTCCTCTACACCGACGGCCTGGTGGAGAACCGCAGCCGTGACATCGCCATGGGCATCGACCGTCTCCAGGGCCAGGGCGAGCGCCTGCTCCGCTCCGGCATGGACGACGGAGCCCGACGGCTCATCGACAAACTCGGCTCCCGCAACGACGACCGCGCGCTGCTGCTGGTCCACCGTCGCTGACCGGATTCGGAGCGCTCGGAGCGGTGTGGCACGATGTCACCCGCGCATTTGTGCCCGTCAGCGGGCATCGGATGAGCATGCGGATGTAGCTCAATGGTAGAGCTCCAGTCTTCCAAACTGATCACGCGGGTTCGATTCCCGTCATCCGCTCCAAGGGCCCGTGAAGGGCCACTTGGCGGGGCGTAGCGTAGTGGCTAGCGCGCCTGCTTTGGGAGCAGGAGATCGCAGGTTCGAGTCCTGTCGCCCCGACAGCCCCAAAGAAAAGCAACAGACTCCCTGCATCAATCACCAACACCGAGGAGAAACACGGTGAAGAGCGCCGTCGAGACCCTGAACCCCACCCGGGTCAAGCTGACCGTCGAGGTCCCCTTCGAGGAGCTCAAGCCGAGCCTCGACGCGGCCTACAAGAAGGTCGCCGCGCAGGTGAACATCCCCGGCTTCCGCAAGGGCAAGGTCCCGCAGGCCGTCCTCGACCGCCAGGGCTACCGCGGCTTCGCGCTGGACGAGGCCGTCAACGAGGTCCTCCCGAAGGCCTACGGCGAGGCCCTCCAGGACAACAACCTCGAGCCGCTCGGCCAGCCCGAGATCGAGGTCACCAAGTTCGAGGACAACGCTGCCCTCGAGTTCACCGCCGAGGTCGACGTCAAGCCGGAGATCACCCTCCCGGCGTACGACGGTCTCGCGGCCGAGGTCGAGGACATCGCCCTCACCGACGACGACGTCGAGGAGCAGATCGGCGCCCTGCGCGAGCGCTTCGCGACGCTCAACGACGTCGAGCGCGCGGCCGCTGACGGTGACTTCGTCACCATCGACCTGGTCGCCAAGCAGAACGACGAGGTCGTCGAGGGCGCCGAGGTTGCCGGCATGTCCTACAAGGTCGGCCGCGGCGGCATGCTCGACGGTCTCGACGAGGCGCTCGCCGGCATGGCCGCGGGCGACGAGAAGACCTTCGACTCCGAGCTGGTCGGCGGCGAGCTCGTCGGCGAGCCGGTCAAGGTCACCGTCAAGGTCACCGGCGTCCAGGAGCAGGAGCTCCCGGCGTTCGACGACGAGTTCGCCCAGCTGGCGTCGGAGTTCGACACCGCTGACGAGCTGCGCGAGGACGTCCGCACCCGCCTGGGCAACGGCAAGCGCCTCGAGCAGGCCGCTGCCGCCCGCGACGCCGTCCTCGAGAAGCTCCTCGAGCAGGTCGAGATCGCGCTCCCCGAGACGATCGTCACCGACGAGCTCAACGCCCGCCGCCAGCAGGTCGAGCAGCAGCTCATGTTCGCGGGCCTCTCGATGGAGAAGTACCTCGAGGAGGAGGGCCAGACGCAGGAGGAGTTCGAGGCTGAGCTCGAGCGCCGCGTCCGCGACGCCATCACCGCGCAGTTCATCCTCGACGAGGTCGTCAAGGCCGAGCAGTTCGGCGTCGAGCAGCAGGAGCTCACCAACCACGTGCTCATGCGTGCGCAGCAGCAGGGCCAGGACCCGCAGAAGGCGTTCGAGCACCTGCAGGAGCACCCGCACCACATCCAGGAGTACGTCCAGGAGATCCTCCGCGGCAAGGCGCTCGCCTCGATCGTCGAGGGTGCCACCGTCAAGGACGCCTCCGGCAACGTGGTCGAGCTGAAGAACCTTCGTCCCGACGGCACCATCGGCGAGGCCGAGGTTGCCGACGACGACACGTCGGACGCCTGATCCACAGCTCCGGACGGGGCCAAACTGTCAGTCTGACAGTTTGGCCCCGTCTGACATTTCCGAGGTGTCACACCAAGCGAAACTGTCAGTCTGACAGTTTGGCGAGTGGTGGTTCTGGGCGTGACACGGGCCGCAACGAGTGCAGCGAAGGCCTCCGCGGTGGGAGACTTGTCCGGTGAACGCGTCGCCCCTCGTCCCCCTCGGTGACGACGAGTACGCCGTTTCGCTCCCGCCCGGCCAGCACCGCGGCCATCCGGACGCTCCGGACCCCTTCCGGGCCGCCCAGCAGATCGGCGAGGGCATCGCCGGCCGTGTGCAGTTCGGCCTTGGCCTGATCCGCGCCACCGCCGGGCTCGGCCTGCGCCTGGTGGCGCTCGGTCGCCGTCCGCTCGCGCTCGCCGCGGGTCCGCTCGGCCGCCAGCAGGTGCTCGAACGCCAGAAGCTGGTCCGCCCGCCCGTCGCCGTGCGTTTCCTCGACGAGGACCTCGAGCTCGAGACCGACGACCTCGCCGTGGCGTACGGCGCGGAGGTCGATCCGGTCGAGGCTGGCGACCACCTGGTCGTCTTCGTGCCCCAGCCGGGCGAGGACGAGCGCTCCTGGCGTCGTTCGGTGGAGGAGCTCGGCGGCACGTACGCCTCGCGCCTCTCCGGCCTGCTCGGCTGGACGCCGGTCCAGCTGCGCGTCGACGACACCGTCGGCATCGGCAACGCCGCGGTCGAGCTCAGCGGCGTCCTCCAGGAGCTCATCGAGGCCTGGCCGACCGCCGTACGCCGGATCGCGATCGTCGCGCACGGCACGGGTGGCCTGGTCGCCCGTGGTGCGCTCGGTGTCGTCGCGCCGGGGGAGCGGCCGTGGGCCGATCTGGTCACCGAGCTCGTCGCGCTCGGCACTCCGCACCTCCAGGCCTCGCCCCAGCGCTTCGCCCGCGAGGCGGGTCGGCGTCTTGAGGAGCGGCTGGCCGGCATCCTCGCCGCCGACGAGGAAGTCGTCGACGTCCCGCCGCGCCACGGTGTCCGCTACCTGCTGGTCACCGACCGTGCGATGGGGATGGCCAACCCGGCCGGCGCCGTCCTTGGCGGCATGCTCTGGTGGCGCCAGCGGGCGATGCGCCAGGTCCGCCGCGCGCGCGATCTCTTCCCGACCGCCGAGCGTCACGAGGTCACGATCGGCGCGCAGTCACTGGTCAACCACCCGGACGTCCACCGCTCGCTGATGGACTGGCTGCGCTGACGCGTGTGACGCACGTCGAGTGGACAACTGTTCACTGAAAACGGACACTGGTGGGCATGTCCGCTCTTGAGCCCGCTCCCGTCAGCGCCCGCGTCGTCGCCGCGCCGGCTGCCGGTGGCGCGACCCTCCACGGTACCGGTGCCCTCGCCGCGACGTACGCCGAGGACCTGCTGCTCGGCACCGTCCGTGACACGCACCTGGCCATCTCGGGCCGCGTCTGGGGGATCGTCAACCCGCTCACCCTCGGCGCCGGCAAGCCGTCCCAGCTGGTCCATGACGCGATCGCGAACGGCATCTACCGCTCGCTCGGTCAGGGGCTCCGTGGCGGGGCGCGCGTGCTCGAGGTCCAGGACCGCAAGGGTCGCGGTCGACGTACCGAGGAGCTGCGTTTCGGCCGTCACGTGACCTCGGTGGTCAACGGCCTGATCGGCGACCGGCTGACCGAGGACGGCAGCTCCAGCGCGATCCGGATGGCGGTGCGCGACGGCGGGCACGACGTGCCCCTGACGCCGGAGGGTCTCCGTGCTGCGTTCCCGCAGGCCACGGGCCAGGTCGTCGTCTTCGTGCACGGCCTGATGGAGCACGACGAGCACTGGGACCGGCGCGCCGACGAGCTCCCGTCGTACGGCGCCGCCCTGGCCGCCACGGGGGACTGGTCGCCCGTGCGGCTCCGGGTCAACAGCGGCCTCTCCATCGCGGAGAACGGCGTCGCCCTGGCCGCGCTGCTCGACGAGCTGGTGGCCGGATGGCCGGTGCCCGTGACCCGGATCGCCCTCGTCGGCCACTCGATGGGCGGCCTGATCATCCGGCGCGCCTGCGTGGTCGACACCGGTGCGCGCGACCCGTGGCGCGAGCTCGTGACCGACGTCGTCACCCTCGGCACGCCGCACCTCGGCGCCCCGCTCGAGCGGCTCGTGCACCACGGTGCCTGGGCGCTCGGCAAGCTGCCGGAGGTGCGCTCGATCGCCCGCATCCTCGACACCCGTTCCGTCGGCATCTCCGACCTCCGCCGTGGGGTGCGTGACGAGGTCGCGCGGCTGCCGCGTGCCCGCTACCACCTCGTCTCGGCGACCCTGGGCCCGACGGTCTTCCATCCGCTCAGCGTGGCGTTCGGCGACCTGCTGGTGCGCCACCCCTCGGCCATGGGACGCTCTGGCCGCGTCGACCTCTTCCCGGGGGCCAGCACGCTGCACCTGCCCAACACCGACCACTTCGGGCTGCTCAACCACCCCGAGGTGCACCGCAAGCTGAAGGAGTGGCTCGCATGACCGAGTCCCGCACCGCCGACCGTGAGCTTCGCGCCGAGATCAGCATCGACGCGACGCCGGCTCAGGTCTGGGACGCGCTCACCGATCTCTCCCGGATGCCGGCACGCAGCGCGGAGCTGATCTCGATGGTCCCGCTCAAGCGCGGCGGTCTGCGGGTCGGTCAGTGGTACCTCGGCCTCAACCGCCGCAAGGCGATCGTGTGGCCGACGCGCAACGTCGTGAAGCAGGTCGACCCCGAGCGCGCCCTCGCGTGGCACACCGCGACCAGCGGCGCGACGTGGATCTACGAGCTCGAGGCGAACGACGGCGGCACGCGTCTGGTCCAGCGCCGCCCCGTTCCGCGGCTCACCTACATCAGCAAGGCCTTCGCGCCGCTCTTCCTCGGTGGCGGCGCCCCGCACTGCGACGAGCTCGAGCAGCACATGAACGAGGGCCTCGTCGCGCTCAAGGCAGAGGTCGAGCAGGGCTGATTCAGCCCACGGTGAACGCCGAAATCTGCTGTCGGCGAACAGGGCGGTGTGTGCCGTGGAAATGTCGGTGTCCGCGGCTACTGTCGGCCTCGTGAACCAGATCTCCAGCCCCCAGATGGACGGCGGCGCCTCGCCGTCGTACGGCCTCGACGCGGATGTCTACCAGCGGCTGCTCCGTGAGCGCATCGTCTTCCTCGGCTCCGAGGTGCGCGACCAGAACGCCAACGCGATCTGCGCGCAGCTCCTCCTGCTCTCCGCGGAGGACCCGGAGGCCGACATCTTCCTGCACATCAACAGCCCCGGTGGCTCGGTGACGGCGGGCATGGCGATCTACGACACCATGAACTACATCCCCAACGACGTCGCCACGGTCGGCATGGGCCTCGCGGCATCGATGGGTCAGTTCCTGCTCTGCGCCGGCACCCCGGGCAAGCGCTACGCGCTGCCCAACGCGCGCATCATGATGCACCAGCCCTCCTCGGGCATGGGCGGCTCGGCGTCGGACATCAAGATCCAGGCGCAGCAGTCGATCCACGTGAAGAAGGTCCTGACCGAGCTCATCGCCGAGCACACCGGCCAGAGCGTCGAGCAGATCACCGAGGACGCCGACCGCGACCGCTGGTTCACCGCCGAGGAGGCCCTCGAGTACGGCCTCGTCGACCAGGTGATCAAGTCCGCCAAGGAAGCCGTCGACCAGGGCCGTCCGGCTCGCTGAGCCCGGCTCGCAGACAAGGAACTGAGACGTCATGAACTACTACATCCCGCAGTGGGAAGAGCGCACGTCGTACGGCATTCGTCGGATCGACCCCTACGCCAAGCTCTTCGAGGACCGCATCATCTTCCTCGGCACCCCGATCAGCGACGACGTGGCCAACGCGGTCATGGCGCAGCTGCTCTGCCTCGAGTCGATGGACCCCGACCGTGACATCCAGATCTACATCAACTCGCCCGGTGGCTCGTTCACCGCGCTGACGGCGATCTACGACACGATGAAGTTCATCAAGCCCGACGTGCAGACGGTCTGCCTGGGCCAGGCGGCCTCGGCGGCGGCGATCCTGCTCGCGGCCGGTGCGCCCGGCAAGCGCCTCGCGCTGCCCAACAGCCGGATCCTGATCCACCAGCCCTACACCGAGGGCACGTTCGGCCAGACCTCCGACATCGAGATCCAGGCCAACGAGATCCTGCGCATGCGTGAGCTGCTCGAGAAGATGATCTCGGAGCACTCCGGCAAGGACCTCGAGCAGGTCAGCCGCGACATCGAGCGCGACAAGATCCTGACCGCCGAGGCGGCGCTGGAGTATGGCCTGATCGACGGCGTGCTCGAGTCGCGCAAGGCCGCGGCGTTCGTCTGATTCAAGTCGGCCTCCGTGTCGGGCCCCGAAAGGGTCCGACCGGAGGTACCGTCGACACGCTGAACAAGGTTTGAGAGAAGAGGAACCCCGTGGCACGCATTGGTGACGGTGGCGACCTGCTGAAGTGCTCCTTCTGCGGGAAGAGCCAGAAGCAGGTCAAGAAGCTCATCGCGGGCCCCGGCGTCTACATCTGCGACGAGTGCATCGATCTCTGCAACGAGATCATCGAAGAGGAGCTCAGCGAGGGCACCGAGGTCGGCCTCGAGGAGCTGCCCAAGCCGCGCGAGATCTTCGAGTTCCTCAACTCGTACGTGATCGGTCAGGAGCAGGCGAAGAAGTCGCTCGCGGTCGCGGTCTACAACCACTACAAGCGGGTCCAGTCGGGCGCCACGCTCGCCGGCAAGCACGCCAAGGACGAGGTCGAGGTCGCCAAGTCCAACATCCTCGTCATCGGCCCGACCGGCTGTGGCAAGACCTACCTGGCCCAGACGCTCGCGCGGATGCTCAACGTGCCGTTCGCGATCGCCGACGCCACGGCCCTGACCGAGGCCGGCTACGTCGGTGAGGATGTCGAGAACATCCTGCTCAAGCTGATCCAGGCTGCCGACTACGACGTCAAGAAGGCCGAGACCGGCATCATCTACATCGACGAGATCGACAAGGTCGCCCGCAAGGCGGAGAACCCTTCGATCACGCGCGACGTCTCCGGCGAGGGCGTCCAGCAGGCCCTGCTCAAGATCCTCGAGGGCACGTCTGCCTCGGTCCCGCCGCAGGGCGGCCGCAAGCACCCGCACCAGGAGTTCATCCAGATCGACACGACCAACGTGTTGTTCATCGTGGGTGGCGCCTTCGCGGGGCTGGAGCACATCATCGAGCAGCGCGTCGGCAAGAAGTCGCTCGGCTTCACCGCTGAGGTGCGCGGTCAGGAAGAGCGCGACGCGCAGGACCTGCTCTCGCTCGTGCGCCCGGAGGACCTGACCAAGTTCGGCCTGATCCCCGAGTTCATCGGCCGTCTGCCGCTGATCGCCGCCGTCTCCAAGCTCGACCAGGACGCCCTCGTGCAGATCCTGACCGAGCCGAAGAACGCGCTCGTGAAGCAGTACCAGAAGCTCTTCGAGCTCGACGGCGTCGAGCTCGAGTTCACCGATGAGGCCGTCCAGGCCATCGCCGACAAGGCGCTCGAGCGGGGCACCGGTGCCCGTGGCCTGCGCGCGATCATCGAGGAGACGCTCCTCTACGTGATGTACGACGTCCCCTCGCGTGGCGACATCGCCAAGGTGATCGTGACCGGCGAGGTCGTCACCGACGGTGTGGAGCCGACGCTCATCCCGCGCGACGAAGAGCCGAAGAAGAAGAAGTCGGCCTGACGCCTCAGGCCCCCGACTACGACCGTCCCGACACCTCGGGGCGGTCGTAGTTATTTCGGGCCATTTCGCGGAAGTGGACCGCGGAGACCGCTCGTAGCGGGGAGACTTGTGCCGAGGGAGTCTGCACCAGGGAGGGGCCATGGACGCATCACACGCACGGCCGATGACGGCGTACGCCGCCCTGTGTGCTGCCGCGGTGGTGGTCCTCGTCCAGGGGATCGCACCCACGGGGTCCGTTGCTGACTCCATCGCCCACGCAGGCGGGCCCGCGCCGATGGTCGACGTGATCCGCAGCGTGTCGGACGCCGCCAGCGGCGTCTCCGACCTCGGATCGCGCGTGGGGCAGGCCGTCGCGAGCGCCGTCGTCCCGGTCGTGCGGAGCGTGGCGCCGGCGCCCGATGCGCACCCTGCAGCTGGCGCCCGGTCGACGTCCGGGACACAGCACGCCTCGGCGGCCGTCTCGACCACGTCCCACGCCCCGACGCACACCACCACGCACTCGGGAAGCGCTGGCGCCCCGTCGACGGTCACGCCGCGCACCGCGCCGACCCCGACGGACCGACACCACGCCCAGGCCCACCGCAAGGCCGGTCACGCGTCGGCACAGGTGCACCGGAAGTCCGAGCACGCGGCGGCACAGGCACAGCGCAAGGCTGACCACGACGCCGCAAAGGCCGACCGCAAGGCGGCAAAGGCTGACCGCGCCGCGGCGAAGGCCGACCGCAAGGCCGCTCGGGCCGCCCGCCACCACAAGCACTGATCCGCAGCGCCGAGAGGGCAGCACCGCTACGGCGAGAGGGCAGGTACGTCGACGTACCTGCCCTCTCGGCGTCAGGACTCCGGGGGAGCGACGACCTCGGCGGCGACGGTGAGGTCGCCCTCGCCCTCGGCGTAGACGACCTCGCCGGTGATCTTGCCGGCGTTGCGCAGGTCCTGCTCCGCGCTGCGGACGATCTCGAGGACGGCGGCGGGGCCGGTGAACTCGACGCGCGACAGCTCGGTGCGCATCGAGACCTTGGCCTGCGACTTCGCGCCACGGATGCCACCGAGAGCGGCGGCCACCGCGTCGACGGCGGCACCGTCAGCGGCGCCGGCCGAGCCCATCTCGAGCACGGTCGGCCAGGCAGCGTGGTGCACCGAACCGGCCTGCCACCAGGACCAGACCTCCTCGGTGACGTACGGCAGGAACGGCGCCAGCAGGCGCAGCTGGACGTGCAGCGCCAGGGCCAGCGTCGCCTTGGCGGACTCCGAGCCGGCGTACGCGCGCTCCTTGACGAGCTCGAGGTAGTCGTCGCAGAACTCCCAGAAGAACTTCTCCGCCGTCTCCAGCGCGGTCGTGTAGTCGTACGACTCGAACGCCTCGGTGGCGCGGCGTACGACGCCCGCCAGACGACCGGTCAGGGCGACGTCGATCGCCTCGGTGATCGCGACCGGGTTGACGACGGTCGCACCGACGCCGAACTCCGAGTCGAGCACGAAGCGCGAGGCGTTGAGGACCTTCATCGCGAGGCGGCGGCCGACCTTCATCTGCGACTCGTCGAACGGCGAGTCGAGGCCCGGACGGGCCATCGCGGCACGCCAGCGGACGGCGTCCGCGCCGTACTTGTCGAGGATCTCGGTCGGAACGACGACGTTGCCCTTGGACTTCGACATCTTCTTGCGGTCGGGGTCGACGACGAAGCCGGAGAGCATCGCGTGCTTCCACGGGACCGTCTTGTCCTCGTGGTGCGCGCGCACGACGCGGGAGAAGAGCCAGGTGCGGATGATGTCGTGGCCCTGGGTGCAGAGGTCCATCGGGTAGACCGCGGCCCACAGCGCCGGGTCCGTCTCCCAGCCGCCGGCGATCTGCGGGGTCAGCGACGAGGTCGCCCAGGTGTCCATGACGTCCGGGTCGCCGATGAAGCCGCCGGCGACACCGCGCTGCGCCGCCTCGTAGCCCGCGGGCACGTCGGTCGACGGGTCGACCGGCAGCTGCGCCTCGGTTGGGACGATGGGGTTCGCGTAGTCCGGCTCGCCGTCGGCGTCGAGGGAGTACCAGACCGGGAACGGGATGCCGAAGAAGCGCTGGCGCGAGATCAGCCAGTCGCCGTTGAGGCCGGAGATCCAGTTGTCGTAGCGGTGCTGCATGTGCGACGGGTGCCAGTCGATCTGCTTGCCGTCGGCGATCAGCGCCTCGCGCAGGTCGGCGTCGCGGCCGCCGTTCTTCACGTACCACTGGCGGGTGGCGACGATCTCGAGCGGCTTGTCGCCCTTCTCGTAGAAGTTCGTCATGCGCTGGGTGGGCTTCGGCTCGCCGTCGAGGTCACCCGACTCGCGCAGCCAGGTGACCATCTGCTCGCGCGCGGAGAACGCCGTCTTGCCGGCCAGGTCGGCGTCGTACTTCGTGGCGGCATCGCCGGTCAGCCACTCCGGGGTCTCGCGCAGCAGGCGGCCGTCGCGACCGATGACGGTGCGGACCGGGAGCTGCAGCTCGCGCCACCAGGTGACGTCGGTGAGGTCACCGAAGGTGCAGCACATGACCAGGCCGGAGCCCTTGTCCGGCTCGGCGGCCTCGTGCGCCAGGACCGGGACCTCGACGCCGAAGACCGGCGAGGTGGCGGTGGTGCCGAACAGGTGCTGGTAGCGCTCGTCGGTCGGGTGCGCAATCAGCGCCACGCAGGAGACGATCAGCTCGGGACGCGTGGTCTCGATGAAGAGCGGGGTGCCGTCGGGGGCGTGGAACGCGACGCGGTGGTACGCGCCGGCGTACTCGCGCGACTCGAGCTCGGCCTGGGCGACGGCGGTCTGGAAGGTGACGTCCCACAGGGTCGGCGCCTCCTGCAGGTAGGCCTCGCCGCGTGCGAAGTTGCGCAGGAACGCCTTCTGGGAGACGGCCTGTGCCTTCTGGCCGATGGTCGTGTAGGTCTCGTTCCAGTCGACCGAGAGGCCGAGCGTGCGCCACAGCGACTCGAAGACCTTCTCGTCCTCTTCGACCAGCTGCTCGCAGAGCTCGATGAAGTTCGGACGCGAGATCGGGATCTGCTTCTTCGGGTCGGGCTTGGCCGGCGGCTGGAAGTCGGCGTCGTAGGGGAGCGACGGGTCGCAGCGGACGCCGAAGTAGTTCTGCACGCGGCGTTCGGTCGGCAGACCGTTGTCGTCCCAGCCCATCGGGTAGAAGACCGACTTGCCGGTCATCCGCTGGAAGCGCGCGATGACGTCGGTGTGCGTGTAGGAGAAGACGTGGCCGACGTGCAGCGAGCCCGAGACGGTCGGCGGGGGCGTGTCGATCGAGTAGACGTTCTCGCGCGGCTGCGTCCGGTCGAACTTGTAGGTGTCGTCGGCCTTCCACTGCCCGGCCCACTTCGCCTCGAGGCCCTCCAGCGCCGGCTTCTCCGGTACGACGACGGCGCCGGTGGGAGTGGCGTCGGGCGTCTCGGGGGCGGCGTTCTGGGGAGTCTCAGTCATGGGCGGGAGTTTACGGGCGCGCGCGGGACCGGAGAAAACCGGTTCTCGCAGGTGAGAGCGGGGAGCGCCCGTGCGTCGGTCGTGGACATCGCGTGCCTCGTCCGACGCTGACATCTCCGCGATTGCTTCCTAGGCTGGGGTCGTGGCCCCCGACCTCGCGTTGCGGGACGTCGCACGCTCGGCGGCGTTCCTCCAGGACCCGGTGCCCCGGCTTCTCCTCGATGCCGGGTGGGTGGTCCGCGCGGTCAACCCGGCCTACCTCCGTGCCACCGATCGTGACGCCGAGGACCTGATCAGCTCGTTCCTCTTCGATGCCTTCCCGGACAACCCCGACGATGCGGCAGCCGACGGCGTACGCAATCTCACCGCGTCCCTGGAGAGTGCGCTGCGCTCGGGGGAGGCGCACGACATGTTCGTCCAGAAGTACGACGTCCCCGCGCGCGACGGTGGATTCACCATGAAGTACTGGTCGCCGTGCAACATCCCGGTGATCCCTGAGCAGGGTCGGCGGGCGGTCGGCGTCGTGCACAGCGTCGAGGACGTGACGACGTTCTGGACGGCACTGCTCGGGCAGGAGATGCCGACAGAGGGGATCGTCGTTCCTCCGGTGCTGGCGCGGGCGCTGACTCGCAACGCGCTGGCGTACGAACGGGCCGGGCAGGAGGTCGCCGAACTGCGCGTCGCGCTCGAGAGCCGGGTGGTGATCGAGCAGGCCAAGGGTGTGCTGATCGGGCGCCACGGCTGCTCGCCGGAGGAAGCCTTCGCCGAGCTCCGCACGATCGCGCGCAGCAGCCGGCGGCCGCTGCGCGAGGTGGCGTTCGAGGTGGTCCAGGACGCACTCGGCCGCCACACGCCCTAGTCGCTGCGCAACCGGTGGTGCTCCTGAGCGGTGCCGATCGCCACGGTGAGCGTCGTGTAGGCGCGCTTGAGCTCGGCCATGCTGCGGTCAGCGGCCTCGAGGGCCAGCGTTGCCCGGGCCCGGCTGAGGCGGTCGATGTCGTTGGCCGCGAAGGCGGCGGTGCTGCGCCCCGAGCGGATCGGCGACCAGGTCGTCGATCGGGCCTCGGTCCACGCGAGCTTGACGATGCGGTCGACGGTGACGTCGGAGCTGACGAACCCTGAAGTGCCGGTCACGATGCTGATCCATGCTGGGGTGGCGCGAACCAGTCACCGGGGTCCGGGGTGACCGGCGCTCGCCAACGGCGAGTCGAGGACACGAGTCTAGACCGGTTCCGGCGCGTTGGCGGAGAAAAGTGCCGGCTCCTGCGCCCGCCTAGACTGGCTCCGCGATGACTGACTTTCCCGTGGCTGAAGGCCGCCCTGCCCAGACCTTCAACGAGGCCGAGGACGCGCTGCTGTCCCGGTGGCCCGAGACCCGGCTCGAGCCGTCGCTCGACCGCATCCTGGCGTTCACCGAGCTGCTCGGCCGGCCGCAGGACTCCTACCCGGTGATCCACCTGACCGGCACCAACGGCAAGACCTCGACCTCGCGCATGATCGACACGCTGCTGCGCACGCTCAACCTGCGCACGGGTCGTTTCACCAGCCCGCATGTCGAGAAGATGAGCGAGCGGATCTGCATCGACGGCGAGCCGCTCAGCGACGAGGCGTTCGTGGCGACGTTCAACGAGGTCGCGCCGTACCTGCACGTCGTCGACGCGACCGAGGCCCACCCGATGAGCTTCTTCGAGTCGATGGTCGCGATGGCGTACGCCGCGTTCGCCGACGCTCCGGTCGACGCGGCCGTGGTCGAGGTCGGCATGGGTGGCTCCTGGGACGCCACCAACGTCGTCGACGCGCAGGTTGCCGTCGTCCTTCCGGTTGCGATGGACCACGCCCAGTACCTCGGAGACACCCTCGTCGACATCGCCCGCGAGAAGGCCGGCATCATCAAGCCCGGCGCGACCGTCGTGCTCGCCGAGCAGAACGCCGACGTGGCCACCGTCCTCCTCGAGCGCGCCGCCGAGGTCGGAGCCACGGTCGCCCGCGAGGGCATGGAGTTCGGCGTCGTCTCGCGGGTCCCCGCGGTCGGCGGTCAGCACCTCTCGATCCAGGGCCTCCGCGCACGCTACGACGACCTCTTCCTGCCGCTCTACGGCGCGCACCAGGCCCAGAACGCCGCCGTCGCGCTGGCTGCGGTCGAGGCGTTCCTGGGCGACGGCGTGCTCGCCGACGACGTGGTCCGCGAGGCGTTCGCGCTGGCCAGCAGCCCGGGCCGGCTCGAGGTCGTGCGTCGTTCGCCGACCGTCGTCCTCGACGCGGCCCACAACCCGCACGGCGCGGCTGCCAGTGCCGCTGCGCTCGTGGACTCGTTCGCCTTCGAGCCGCTCATCGGCGTGATGGGCGTGATGGAGGACAAGGACGTCGAGGGTGTCCTCGCTGCGTTCGAGCCGCACTTCAACCACCTGGTCTGCACCCAGAACTCCCTGCCGCGCTCCATGTCGGCGGCCGACCTGGGCCGGCTCGCGGCCGGTGTCTTCGGCGAGGACCGCGTCACGGTCGAGCCCGACCTGAGTGACGCGATCGACCGCGCGGCCGGGCTGGCCGAAGCGGGAGCGGCCTTCGGTGAGTCGATCGGCTCCGGCGGCGTCCTCGTGACCGGCTCCGTCGTGACCGTGGGTGAGGCCCGCGCCCTGCTGGTGCACAAGGACGACGCGATCGACCGGGCCGCGGCACGGACCGCCGAGCGCATCGCGATGCGCGAGTCGAAGCCGATCGAGACCGCCGACTGGGAGGACGAGGCATGAGCGAGAACCTGCCGCTCGACGACAACATCGCCGAGGACATCGCCAACCGCAAGATCACGGGTGCCCGTCGCGCCATGTGCGCCGCGATCCTGACGCTCGAGGCCATCGCCTTCGGCCTGGTCACGCCGGTGCTGCTGACGCTCACCTCGATCTCCACCGGCCTTGCGCTGTTGATCGGCCTCGGTTTCGTGGTCGCCTGCATCGTGCTCGCCGGCATGCTCAAGCGTCCGTGGGGCTACGGCGCAGGTCACCTTGTCCAGGCGCTCGCCGTCGGCCTCGGTCCCGTCGTCGGGATGATGTACGTCGTCGGTGGCCTCTTCGCGCTGCTGTGGTTCACCGCGTACTGGCTCGGCGGCAAGATCGAGCGCGAGAAGGCCGAGGCCTGGGCGGCCTGGGACGCCCAGCAGGCGGAGTCCGCGCCGCAGTGAGCGAGCTGCCCGTCGAGCGACGTACCTATGAGTACGTCTGCGACGACCGGACGCCGCGCCGCATGGCGAAGGCCCTCAATGGGCGCGTCCGGCTCCTCGCTGCATTCGAGATTGCCGTTGGGGCGTTCATCGCCGCGCTGAACCTGATTGACCCCGACCCGAGCTGGTTCCCGGTGGTCCTCTTCGGTGCCATGGGCTGCGCCTTCCTCTGGATGGCTGGTCCGCGGCGCTTCGTCCCTACAGCGGGGAAGGGGATCGTGATCCGCTCCTCGTTCGGCGCGAGCGATGTCGAGTTCCAGGGAGCGGTTGCCTCGGTGCGGATTCCGTACGTGTCGTTCAGGTTGGTGGAGGCCAAAGGTGACGTCGTCCGCTACCGCCTCCAGCGGAGCCGGATGCGTTGCGGCCTTCCGATCGAGGTGTTTCCCCCGCACGAGGTTGAGCTGGTCAAGGCTGCCGCCGGCATCTGACGTCGAGATCTTCGCCGTGGTGATCATCTCGACGCTCCGGGCGCCCATTGATCGTCAAGGTCTTCGCCCCTGTGAAGACCTTGACGGCGGGGCTCGACTGCCGTGGCAATCCGGGTGGCAATCCGGGCGGCGTACGGCGTGGGCCGAGGGTTTCGCTAGGGTCTGAGGCATGACCCAGCGCACCCTCGTCCTCGTCAAGCCCGACGGCGTCCGTCGCAACCTCACGGGCGAGGTCATCCGCCGCATCGAGGCGAAGGGCTACACGCTCGTCGCCCTCGAGCGGAAGCAGGCCACCCGCGAGATGCTCGCGCAGCACTACGCCGAGCACGAGGGCAAGCCCTTCTACGAGCCGCTCGTCGAGTTCATGCTCTCCGGCCCGGTCACCGCGGCCGTCTTCGAGGGCGAGCGCGTCATCGAGGGCTTCCGTTCCCTCGCCGGTGCCACCGACCCGACCGTCGCTGCCCCGGGCACCATCCGTGGTGACCTCGGCCGCGACTGGGGCCTCAAGGTCCAGCAGAACATCGTGCACGGCTCGGACTCCGAGGAGTCCTCGGCCCGCGAGATCGCGATCTGGTTCCCGGGCCTGGGGCGTGTCTGACAAACCCTCGCCTGCTGCGCGCCGCCCGGTACGCGCGCTGCCCGCGTTGTCGTCAGTCGCCGTGGCTCCGCCACGGCTCCCTCCTCCGCCTTGCCAGCCCACGCCCCGGACACCGCTCGCGACGGCGACGGCTTGTCAGACACGCCCTGGCCTGATGCCCGTACGCCGGCGCGCGATCGCGGTTGCGGTCCTCGTCGGCCTGGTGCTCTCGGGGTGCTCGGCGCTCGGCCTCGGGGCAGATGATCCCGTCGCTGCACCACGTCCCGACGGCACGCCCCCGCGTTGCCACGGCGTGGCGTACGACGACGTGCGCGGGCGCGCCGCTGACCTGATGCGACCGCCGCTCCAGGAGCATCCTGTGCAGGCCGCCGTCTGCGCGGCGTACTGGATCCCGCAGGTGGATCGTGACTTCGTCCCGCAGGCGCTCGCCGTCGACGGGTCGCGGATCTTCGTCGGTGGCTACCGCTGGGAGCGGTCCTTCGGCAACCGCAACTGCCAGATCGCCGTGCTCGACCGGCGCACGGGGCGGGTCACGGCGTTCGAGGACCGGCTGTCGCTGCCGGACGGCGACTTCTGCCGCCACGGTGGGGGACTGGAGCTCGACGACGCGGGGCTGTGGGTCCTCGAGACCGGCCGGCTGTGGCTGCTCGACCCCGACCGGATCGGTCGCGGCGGCTCGCTCCGGCACGTGTGGCGGCTCCCGCGCGGTGTTCGTGGCTCGACCCTCGTGGTCCACGGCGACCGGATCGGTGTGGGCGGCTACCGACCGCACAAGGGCAGTCGGCTGTGGTGGTTCGACCGGAGCCGCACGCTCGCCAGCGACGTCATGCCCACGCCCAAGGCCGGGGGAGCGCTGCCGTCGAGGCTGCAGGGCATCGGCGCCGGGCCCGGTGGAGTGTGGCTCAACCGCAGCGGCACCCACTGCGCCGAGCTGCGTACGCCGGAGGGACGGCGGCTCGCCTTCGTGCCCGGTTCGGAGGACGTCGACTTCCGCGGTCGCGACATCTGGACCGTGAGCGAGTCCGCGACCCAGGGGTACCTCGACCCGCACGAGCTCGTGGTCCCGCAGGTCCTCCAGCTCGACCGCAGCCAGGTCGAGCGCGCGCCCCGGGCCGACTGCGACTTCTGACGGATCCCGGCCGGGGCTACTTGCGTCCGCCGCCGAGCAGACCGCCGAGGACGTTGCTCAGGATCGAGCCCGCGAGGCCGCCACCGGAGCCACCCGTCGCGCCACCGAGCACCTGGCCAAGGACCTGGCCGAGCACGTCGCCGCTGCCACCGGACGACGGGGCGGCGCCCTTGCCGGCCATCTGCTTGGCGATCCACGCCATCACGATCGGGGCGAGCAGCGGAATCAGCTTCTGCAGCAGGCCCGACGGGACGCCGGTCGAGCCGAGCTGGTTGATCACCTGCTCCTGGTTGGCACCGAAGATGTGGGAGGCGATCTGCGCACCCTCCGCGGCGTCGACCTGCGTGCCGTCGCCGCCCTCGTGCTGGGAGAGCGCCTCGAGGAGGGAGCCGAGGCCGCCGCCCTCGGCGTTCGCGTGGAGGCCGCCGAGCAGCGCGGGCAGGGCGACACCCGCGGCCTGGCGAACGGCGTCGGGGGACTCGCCGGTCTGGGCGGCGAGCGAGTCGATGGGCAGGCTGGCCAGCAGTGCGTCGAGATCGGACATGTCCGGAACCTAACCCGCCGTGCAGCGTCCTGACCATGCCCGCGTCGAAACCCGCGACTCAAGGCGGAAAAACCCGGGATTCAACGGGGCAAAAGCCGGGTTTCGACGGCGCGCGGCGAGCCTCCCGGTTTCACCCGGTCTGGCTCCTTAACCTCGTGGGCGAGTGCGGAGGGTCGCGTAGCCGGTTCGTCGTACCCGTTTCCTTCCCCCGAATTTCGACCAGAGGCTCCAGAACCATGGCGAACAGCTTCATCGGACGCGACATGGCCGTCGATCTCGGCACGGCCAACACGCTCGTCTACGTCCGTGGCAAGGGCATCATGCTCGACGAGCCCTCCGTGGTCGCCCTCAACGAGTCGACCGGCGAGGTCATCGCCGTCGGCCACGAGGCCAAGCGCATGGTCGGCCGTACGCCGGACAACATCAGCGCCATCCGCCCGCTCAAGGACGGCGTGATCGCCGACTTCGACGCCACTGAGCAGATGCTGCGCTTCTTCATCCAGCAGGTGCACCGCCGCCGCTACTTCGCCAAGCCGCGCCTCGTCGTCTGCGTGCCGAGCGGCATCACCGCCGTCGAGCAGCGCGCGGTCAAGGAGGCCGGCTACCAGGCCGGCGCCCGCCGGGTCTACATCGTCGAGGAGCCGATGGCTGCCGCGATCGGTGCCGGGCTCCCGGTCCACGAGGCCACGGGCAACATGGTCGTCGACGTCGGCGGCGGCACGACGGAGGTCGCGGTGATCTCCCTCGGCGGCATCGTCACGTCGCTCAGCGTCCGCACCGCCGGTGACGACCTCGACCAGGCGATCATCGCGTGGATGAAGAAGGAGCACTCCCTGATGCTGGGGGAGCGCACCGCTGAAGAGATGAAGATGACCCTCGGGTCGGCGTTCCCGCTGAGCAAGGAGCCCGAGGCCGAGATCCGCGGCCGCGACATGGTCTCCGGCCTGCCGCGCACGGTCGTCATCTCCAGCGCCGAGCTCCGTCAGGCGCTCGAGGAGCCGCTCCACAGCATCGTCGACGCCGTCCGCACGACGCTCGACCAGACGCCGCCCGAGCTGGCCGGCGACATCATGGACCGCGGCATCGTCCTGACCGGTGGCGGCGCGCTGCTCCGCGGCCTCGACGAGCGGATCCGCCACGAGACCGGCATGCCGGTCCACGTCGCGGAGGAGCCGCTGACGTCGGTCGCCCTGGGCGCCGGCAAGTGCGTCGAGGAGTTCGAGGCCCTCCAGCAGGTGCTCGTCTCCGGCCCGCGGCGGTACTGATGGCCGGACGCGAGAAGCGCTGGCGCGGGCTCGACCGCCTGGAGCCGGCGGACCGGTCGTCGCGCTCGACCCTCGTGGCGCTGGTGCTGACCTGCGCCACCCTGATCACGCTCGACCACGTCGGCGGCGCGCTCGACCCGGCCCGCCGGCTTGTCGGCGAGGTCGTCGGCCCCGCGGAGGACGCCGCCAACGGCGTCGTCGCCCCGTTCGAGGCGATCCCGCGCTGGTTCCACACCAAGAGCGGCCTCGAGGACCGGGTCGAGGAGCTCGAGGCGCAGAACGCCCAGCTCAAGCAGCAGGTCGCCACGACCGCGCTCGACCGCAACCGCCTCGCCGAGTACGACGGCCTGGCCGGCACGGCGACGACGCTCCACCACGTCCTCGTGCCCGCCCACGTCATCGCCTACGGTCCGGCGCAGTCGTTCTCGCAGACCGTCACGATCGACGCCGGCACGTCGTCCGGCATCCACGCCGACCTGACGGTGCTCAACAACGACGGCCTCGTCGGCCGCGTCCTGTCTGCCACCCGCACGACGGCGACCGTCGTCCTCCTCCTCGACCGCCACTCGGTGGTCGGTGGGCGGCTGGGCGGCAGCATGGAGGTCGGCTTCCTGCAGGGCCGTGGCGAGCTCTCCGGCGGTGCGACCCTTGACCTCAAGCTCAACGACGGTGCGTTCGTCGCCAACGAGGGCGACACGGCCGTCACGTGGGGCAGCGAGGACGGCGCGCCGTACATCGCGGGTGTCCCGATCGGCAAGGTCACCGCCGTCTACTCCAGCCCCCGTGAGACCTCGCGTCGCGTGGAGATCAAGCCGTTCGTCGACTTCACCTCGCTCGACCTGGTCGGCGTCGCGGTGCCGTCCGGCACCCGTTCGGACCGCGGCCTGGTCAAGCCCGGCAAGGAGGCCACCCGATGAGCCTGATCCGGGGCTTCGTGGCCTTCCTGATCCTCCTGGTGGCCGTCGTGCTCCAGGTGACCTTCTTCCCGCACCTGGCCTGGCACGGTGTCGTGCCGGACCTCGCGCTCCTCGTCGTGGTCGCGGCGGGCCTGACCCGGGGCCCGCAGTTCGCGGCGATCCTCGGCTTCGTCGGCGGCCTGCTCCTCGACCTCGCTCCACCGGCTGACCACTACGCCGGTCGCTGGGCGCTCGCGCTGGTCGTCGTCGGCTACGTCGTCGGCCGCCTGCGCGTGCCCGGCCAGGGCGGCCGCCCGGAGCCGGTGATGGTCGTGGCGGCCGCGGCTGCCGCGTCGTTCCTCGGCACGTCGCTCTTCGCGCTGACCGGCCTGGTCCTCAAGGACCCCGTCGTCTCCGTGCCGGACATGCTCCAGGTGATCCTGGTGGCGCTCGTGTGGGACGTCCTGCTGACGCCGCTGCTCGTCCCGGCGCTGATGGTGCTCTTCCGCCGCACCGAGCCTGCCCGGGTCTCGCTGGCATGAGCTTCCGTCCCACCTCCGCCGCAGCCGAGCGCAGCCGCATGCGGCTGATCGTGCTCCAGGCGCTCGTCCTGTCGCTCTTCGCGACCCTCCTGGTCCGGCTCTGGTACCTCCAGGTCGCCTCCGGCGACGACTACCGCGCCAAGGCTGCGTCGCAGTCGGTGCGTGAGGTCGTCGTCCAGCCCGACCGCGGCCTGATCGTGGACGCCGAGGGCCGGCCGCTGGTGGCCAACCGCAGCTCGTGGGTGGTCTCCATCGACCGTACGACGCTGGGCCAGATGTCCTCCGACGAGCAGGACGTGCTCCTCGAGCGCGTCGCCAAGGCGCTCCACCACAAGCTCAAGGACGTCCAGGGCCGGCTCCTCAACTGCGGCACCGAGGGATCGGTGGCCGGCACCTGCTGGAACGGCTCGCCGTTCCAGCCCGTCCCGGTCGACGACGATGTCGACCAGCAGACCGCGCAGCTGATCCGTGAGCAGGCCGAGGACTACCCGGCGGTCGTCGTCCAGGAGCAGTCGGTCCGCGCCTACCCGCGCCCGTTCGGTGTCGAGGCCGCCCACGTCCTCGGCTACCTCAGCCCGGTCACGGAGGACGAGCTCACCGCCGCGGAGAAGAAGCACGACCTCTCGGTCAACGGAGCCTCCCAGGTCGGCCGCGCCGGCGTGGAGAAGGAGTACGACGAGTACCTCCGCGGCATGCCCGGCTACCAGCACGTCGCAGTCGACTCGAAGGGACGCGTGCTGGGGGAGTCCGGCCGCGACGACGCCGTCCCCGGCGACACGCTCGTCACCTCGATCGACGCGAAGGTGCAGGGCGTCGCGGAGTCCGAGCTGCACAAGGCGATCCTCGCCGCGCGTCTGCGCACCGACCGCAACGGCCAGCACTACCGCGCCGACTCCGGCGCTGTCGTCGTCCTCGACGCGCACACCGGACGGATCGTCGCGATGGCCAGCGAGCCGACGTACAACCCGGGCATCTGGGTCGGCGGCATCACCCAGAAGCAGCTGACCCACCTCTACTCCGAGAAGGCCGGCACCCCGCTGCTCGCGCGTGCCATGCAGGGCCAGTTCGCGCCCGGCTCGACCTGGAAGCCGATCATGACCGTCGGCGCGCTGACCAACGGCATGAGCACCGACACCCGCCTGAACTGCTCGCCGTCCGTGCAGATCGGCAACCGTGCCTTCGGCAACTACGAGTCCGAGTCGTTCGGCATGATCGACTTCAAGACCGCGATCACGGTCTCCTGCAACACGTTCTTCTACCGCGTGGGCCTCTACTTCTGGCAGAAGTACGGCTCGGACCCGGCCAACGAGAACGCCAAGGACCCGCTCGTCGACGAGGCGAAGAAGTTCGGCTTCGGCAAGGCCACGGGCATCGACATCCCGGGCGAGGCCTCAGGCCGGATCGCCGACCGGCACTGGAAGCGCGCCTACTACGACTCGATGAAGAACTACTACTGCAAGCTGGAGAAGCACCCGGGTGACGCCTCGGCGTTCGTCCGGCTCTTCGCTCGCGAGTTCTGCGCGGAGGGCTACCTCTACCGCGCCGGCGACGCCGCCAACTTCGCCATCGGCCAGGGCGACACGATCGTCACCCCGCTCCAGCTCGCCCGCGCGTACGCCGCCCTGGCGAACGGCGGCACGCTCTACCGGCCGACCGTCGGCAAGGCGATCGTCGATGCCGACGGCAAGCTGGTGAAGCGGATCGCCCCGGTCGCCCAGGCGAAGGTGCGGATGCCGAAGCGGATCCTCGACTACGTCCGCGACGCGATGAACAACGTGACCCTCGCCGGCACGCTGGCCGGCACCTTCGCGGGCTGGCCGCAGGACAAGGTGACGATGCACGGCAAGACCGGAACGGCGGAGGTCTACGGCAAGCAGACCACCGGCTGGGTCGGCTCCTACACCAAGGACTACGTCGTCGTGTCGATGATCAGCCAGGCCGGCACCGGTGCCGGCGCCAACAGCGTGGTCGTCCGCAAGATCTGGGACACCCTCTACGGCTTCGGTGAGGACGCGGCGTCCTCGAAGCCCGCCATCCCGGGTGTCACCGAGAGCGACTCCCTCCCGGTCTTCTCTCCCGACGGTGCGATCCTGCCGCCGGTCCGCAAGGAGGGCGAGTGAGTACGCAGCGTCCCGGCCTGGGCCGGCACGGCCTCGACTGGATCCTGATGGGCTCCGTGCTCGTCCTGACCTTCGTCGGTGCGCTGCTGGTCTGGTCGGCCACGAGCGAGCGCGACACGCTCACCGGCGGTGACCCGACGGCGTTCCTCCGCAAGACGCTGGTCAACGTCGCCATCGGCCTGGTGCTCATGGTGATGGTGCTCGCGACCGACCACCGCTGGGTGCGGATCCTGGCTCCCTTCGTGTACGTCGGGTCGCTCGTCGGCCTGCTGCTCGTGCTCGTGATGGGCTCGACGATCAACGGCTCGAAGTCGTGGGTGCAGCTCGGCGGCATGTCGATCCAGCCGTCGGAGTTCGCCAAGCTCGCGGTGATCATCGGCATGTCGCTCTTCGTCGCCGAGCGCTTCGAGGGCCGCTCCCGGCGCCAGGTCGGCACCGGTGAGGTGATCGGCATGCTGCTCATCGCGGGACTGCCCGCAGGCCTGATCCTGCTGCAGCCCGACATGGGCACCACGCTGGTGCTGGCGGCGACCGTCTTCGGCGTGCTCTCGGTGGCCGGGGCACCGGCGAAGTGGCTGCTCGGGCTCCTCGCAGGCGGCGTGTTCGTGGCCACCGTGGCGATCAAGCTGCACGTGCTGAAGCAGTACCAGATCGACCGCTTCCTGGCCTTCCTCAACCCCGACCTCGACCCGCGCGGTGCCGGCTACAACGTCGAGCAGGCGCGCACCGCGGTCGGCAACGGTGGCTGGTTCGGGCAGGGGCTCTTCCACGGCTCGCAGACCCGCTCGGGCTTCGTGCCCGAGCAGCAGACCGACTTCATCTTCACCGTGGCGGGCGAGGAGCTGGGCCTGATCGGCGCCGGCCTCCTGATCGGCCTGATCTGCCTCATCGTCTGGCGCGCGCTGGTGATCTCGCGCGAGTCGCGTGACATCTTCGGCCGGGCCGCCGCTGCCGGCATCGCCTGCTGGTTCGCGTTCCAGGCGTTCCAGAACATCGGCATGTGCATGGGCATCATGCCGGTCACCGGCGTACCGCTGCCGTTCGTGTCGTACGGCGGCTCGTCGATGTTCGCGGGGATGCTCGCCATCGGACTGCTGCAGAACATCCACCTGCGGGGCGCTCCGGCCCTGCCCACGCGCTTCTCGGCAGCCCGGGTCTTCACCACCCGCTGACCCGCTGGCCGTCGGTCGCTGTGGTGGGTGGCCTGCGCCGGGGTGCTCTCCGGCTTCGTTGGCGCTGCGCTCGCCAGGGCTCGCTCCGGCCAAAGGCGCCGGAGAACACCCCGGCTCCGGCCTTCCACCGTCAGCCGAAGAGGCCGGTGGCGACGAGGCGGTCGCGGATCTCGTCGTAGTGGTCGAGGAGGACCTCGGTCGAGTAGTGCTTGTCGTCGCGCCAGACGGGGATGCCGTTGAGGACGGCCTGGCAGACGGGGTACGTCGGGCAGACGATGTCGTTGATGTTCGTCGTCGACACCGCGGACGAGCGGACGTCGAGGGTGTGGACGAAGTCGTCGGTCAGCGGCGGCGGGGGAGCGGTGACGGCGCAGTCGCCGACGGTCTTGGCGCCCGAGAGGCACTCGAGCGGGTTCACGCCGTCGTAGCGGACGATCCAGGAGTCGATGGCGAGCGCCTTCGCGCCGTCGCGCTTGATGGTCTGCAGCGACGATGTGATGGTGTCGAGGTTGAGCTGGTCGACGCTCGCGGTGCTGCCGGTCGTGGAGATCAGGCCGTGCTCCCACGAGTCCGCCGAGCGCGGCATCTCCGTGAGGACGACCAGGTCGATGTCCATCTTCTGCAGCAGGCCGCCGTAGAGCGCCGAGCGCGCGGCGCTGCACCCGGACTGCTCGTCGGGGGCGGCGAACTTCGAGATCACGCCGTTCTGCCAGGGGCAGGCCGCGACCATGCTGTAGGCCAGCGTGAAGTTCTTCTGCTGCGCGAGCTTGAGCATCAGCGGCGCCATGACGCGGGCATGGCTGTCGCCGACGAGCATCACCTTGAGACCGCTCGTGCCGGTGTGGGCGACGCAGCTCGTGGTGTCGGTCAGCGTGCAGTACGACGTGTCGAACCCGCGGCTCCTGCTGATCGCCTCCCAGTCGATGTGGGGGACCGGGTCGCTCGGCTTGGCGATCTCGCCGGCGCGGGCGTTCGTGGTCGTGCCGACGGCCGTGCCGGTCAGGGTGGGCGCGCTCGCCGCGGAGGACGCCAGCGCGGGACGCGTGTCCGACTTCAGGACGCCCGGGAGGACGGCGTACGCCGCGAGGACGGAGCAGGTCAGGCCGATCAGGACGGTCTGACCGCTGAACTTCGACAGGAACGCCGAACGCCGCACCGGGTGCTCGAGCAGCTCGTAGGAGAGCGCCGCGAGTCCGGTGGCGATGGCGGCGGTGAGAAGTGCGACCACCCACGGGTCGGCGTGGATGCCGGCGAGGACCAGCAGCAGAACCGGCCAGTGCCACAGGTAGGTGCCGTACGAGATCCGGCCGAGGTAGGAGATCGGCGCGAGCGACAGGAACCGGTCGAGCGACGGGCTCGTGCGGGTCATGACGGCGAGCACGAGACCGACGCCGAACGCCGTCGCGAGCAGGCCGCGGACGCTCACCGGGACGTCGATCAGGCTGGTCGAGACGAGCAGCAGGCCGACCAGCATCGGCCAGCCCGCGTGGCGCAGGGCGCGGCGGCGGCTCGCGAGATGACGCCACGCGATGGCCGCGAGGACGCCGGCGAGCGGCTGGTAGATGCGGGCGTCGGTGCCGTAGTAGGCGTGGTTCGCGTCGGCGTGCATCCACCACAGCTGGGCACCGACCGAGGCGAGGAACAGGACGCCGATGCCGGTGACCAGCGCCGGGCGCCACCACTTCTTCAGCGCGACGAGCCCGAGCAGCACGAACGGGAAGGCGACGTAGAACTGCTCCTCGACCGAGAGAGACCAGAAGTGCAGGTACGGCGAGGTGTTGACGTCGGCACCGAAGTAGTCGCCGGCGTTGTGCAGGAACCGCCAGTTCGCGACGTACAGGAGCGAGGCCTGCGCGTCGCCGACCCAGGGCAGGCGGCGTACGACGGGGGCGACGAGCAAGAAGACCGCGGCGGTGGCCACGACGACGACCAGCGCAGCGGGCAGGAGGCGGCGGATCCGGCGCCCGAAGAACGACGCGAGCTTGATCGTGCCCGTCGTGTAGCGCTCCTCGAGCAGGATCGAGGCGACCAGGAAGCCCGACAGGACGAAGAAGAGGTCGACCCCGATGAAGCCGCCGTCGGCCCACGCGAGCTTCGCGTGGAAGCAGAGGACCAGGTACACGGCAACGGTCCGGAGCCCGTCGAGTGCGGGACGGTGCTGCCAGGCCATGGGGGCGAGATTAGTCGAGGGTGGGGCCGGAGAACGATTCGTCTGTTTCGCCGAGCGTATGTATCGGCCGTAGGCTGGTGCGCGTGTCTGCGTCTGTCTTCCCCCAGCTCGAGCCGCTCCTGTCCGGCGTCCAGAAGCCCATCCAGTACGTGGGCGGCGAGCTGAACTCCACCGTCAAGGAGTGGGACTGCGCTCCCGAGGGGGCGACGGTCCACTGGGCGCTGATGTACCCCGACGCCTACGAGGTCGGCCTGCCCAACCAGGGCGTCGCGATCCTCTACGAAGTCCTCAACGAGCGCGACTGGATCGTGGCCGAGCGCACCTACTCGGTCTGGCCGGACCTCGAGAAGATCATGCGATCGGAGGGCATCCCGCAGTTCACCGTCGACGCGCACCGCCCGATCCGCGACTTCGACATCATGGGCCTGAGCTTCTCGACCGAGCTCGGCTACACGAACATGCTCAACGCGCTGGACCTCGGCGGTATCCCGATCCACGCCGTCGACCGCACCGACGCCGACCCGATCATCCTCGCGGGCGGCCACGCGGCGTTCAACCCGGAGCCGATCGCCGACTTCATCGACGCCGCCGTGCTCGGTGACGGCGAGGAGGTCGTCCTCAAGATCTCCGAGATCATCAAGGAGTGGAAGGACGCCGGCTCGCCCGGCGGCCGCGACGAGCTCCTCGCGCGCTTCGCCGCCACGGGTGGCATCTACGTGCCGAAGTTCTACGACGTCTCGTACGACGACGCCGGCGCGATCGCCGCCGTGGCGCCCAACCGCCCCGGCGTACCGGAGAAGGTCGTCAAGCACACGCTGATGGACCTTGACCAGTGGCCGTACCCGGCCAAGCCGCTCGTGCCGCTCGCCGAGACCGTCCACGAGCGCTTCTCCGTCGAGATCTTCCGCGGCTGCACGCGTGGCTGCCGCTTCTGCCAGGCCGGCATGATCACCCGCCCCGTCCGCGAGCGCTCGATCACCACGATCGCCGCCATGGTCGAGAACGGCGTCCGCAAGTCCGGTTTCGACGAGGTCGGCCTGCTCTCGCTGTCGTCCGCCGACCACACCGAGATCGGCGACATCGCCAAGGGCCTGGCCGACCGCTACGAGGACTCCAACGTCTCACTGTCGCTGCCGTCGACCCGTGTCGACGCCTTCAACATCTCGCTCGCCAACGAGTTCTCGCGCAACGGGCGCCGTTCGGGCCTCACGTTCGCGCCCGAGGGCGGCTCGGAGCGGATGCGCAAGGTGATCAACAAGATGGTCACCGAGGAGGACCTGATCCGCACCGTTGCGGCGGCGTACTCCCACGGCTGGCGGCAGGTGAAGCTCTACTTCATGTGCGGCCTCCCGGAGGAGACCGACGAGGACGTCATGCAGATCGCCGAGCTGGCCAAGAAGGTGATCCAGAAGGGTCGCGAGGTCACCGGCCACAACGACATCCGCTGCACCGTGTCGATCGGTGGTTTCGTGCCGAAGCCGCACACGCCGTTCCAGTGGGCGCCGCAGCTCGACGTCGAGACCACCGACGAGCGCCTGCGCAAGCTGCGTGACGAGGTCCGGGCCGACCGCCGCTACGGCCGCGCCATCGGCTTCCGCTACCACGACGGCAAGCCCGGCCAGGTCGAAGGCCTGCTCTCGCGCGGTGACCGCCGCGTCGGCGCGATCATCGAGCAGGTGTGGCGCGACGGCGGCCGTTTCGACGGCTGGTCCGAGCACTTCTCCTACGACCGCTGGGTCGCCTCGGCGGCAACCGCGCTCGAGGGCACCGGCGTCGACCTCGACTGGTACACCACCCGCACCCGCGAGTACGACGAGATCCTGCCGTGGGACCACCTCGACTCCGGTCTCGACAAGGACTGGATGTGGGCCGACTGGGAGGACGCGCTCGCGGCCGCCAACGGCGAGGACATCGAGGTCGAGGACTGCCGCTGGACGCCGTGCTACGACTGCGGTGTGTGCCCGGAGATGGGCACCGAGATCCAGATCGGCCCCACCGGCCAGACCCTGCTGCCGCTCGCGGTGGTCGGTGGTGGGCAGCCGGGGCAGCCCGGCACGGTGACCCAGGTCGTCCACTGACCGTCTGACCCCTGCACTGGCCTGATCCCGGCAAACCCCCGCAGGTCTGGGGTGCCGCCGGGGTGCCCAGCAGGCGCACGATGGTCGGATGGATGTCAGGACATTGCACCGGGCGACGGTCGACCGCTGGCAGCAGCTGCTCGACGGCGTACCGGAAAATGCGTGGGAGGCGCCCACGCCCTGCACCGAGTGGGACGTGCGCGCGCTCGTGAACCACGTCGTGGGCGAGGAGCTGTGGCTGCCGCCGCTGCTCTCCGGCATGACGATCGCGGAGGTGGGCGACCGCTTCGACGGTGACCTGCTCGGCACGGACCCGAAGGACGCCGGCCGACGCGCCGCGGACGCAGCGGTCACTTCGGGCGACGGCGTCGCCGACGGTGATCGCGTCCAGCTCTCCTACGGAGAGGAGGCGGCCACGGAGTACCTGATGCAGCTCGCCGCGGACCATCTCATCCACGGCTGGGACCTCGCTGCCGCGTCCGGCCAGGACCGTGGGCTCGACCCGGAGCTGGTGGAGGCGGTGGCCGTCTGGTTCCGCGATCGCGAGGAGCTCTATCGGGCAGCCAGCATCATCGGGCCACGAGGAACGCTGACCAGCGATCCCGCGGCCGACCTGCTGGCGGCGTTCGGTCGGGCCACGGAGTGGTCACCGGGCTGAGCGGTGCGGCCGGCCTGTCCCGGGGCGGCTCCGCTCAGGTGTCGATCGGCTTCTGCGGCGAGGTCCATGACCCGTCCAGCGGGCCGTACAGGCGCGTGCCGTCGGTCCGCTCGGCGTAGCAGAACCAGCTGTCGCCGGCCTCCGGCGATGTCGGGTCCCACGCGTCCGTGACCATGCCCAGCGTGAACTCGCCGCCCTTCAGGAGCGTGAGTACGTCGTCGGGCACGGCGGCCTTGCACCAGTCGGCCTCGCTCAACGCGGCTGCCTTGGCTGCTCCCTCGCGCCCGAGCGTGCCCGCGGCCACGATCTCGCCGTCGTGCGGTCCGTAACAGCTCGCGCCCCAGTAGTCGGTGCCGTCGAAGGCGTGCGTCACGTCGAGGCAGTCGCCGGGCACGGCGCTCGGGGTGTCGAACGAGTTCGCCCCGAGCACGATCAGGCCGATCGTCAGCGCCGCGCCGACCACGGTCGCGACGAGGCCGATCACCAGACCGGAGACCGCCATCCACCGTCCGCGCCGCCGCGCGCCGGCGGTCCGCACGATGCCCGCGATACCGAGCCCGATCGCCACCGGCGCCGCGCAGCACGTCAGAGCGCAGACGAACGCGGCGATCGACACTCCGTCGTACGGCGTCGGTGGCGTCGGCGGCCGGTAGGCGCTCCCGTAACCCGGGGGAGGCGGCTGGAACGCGCTCATCGTGGGTCAGTCGTGAGCGACAGGGTCGGTGTCGAGGGTGCCGTCCACCGCTTCGATCCAGCACGCGACCGGCTGGCCCGCCTTGATCCCGCGCTGGGCGCTGGCGGCCGAGATCTCGACCTCCTCGCCTGCGATCGTGAGGCGCGGCTGACCCTTGACGACGCGGCCCTGGATGCCGGGGAACGCGCCGGCGACACGGGTCATGCAGAGCTCCAGGGACGTGCGACCGGCGGCTACGTCGGCGGCAGTCGGCGTCAGTACGGCGAAGATCTGGCCGTTGTGGTCGAGCGAGCAACCGGTGTCGATCATCGTCACGTTGTCGTTCTTGGTGGTGGCCGCGATGCACTGGCCGGCCGTGGCGTTGTCGGGCGTCACGACGCGCTGGCTGGCTGCGATGACGCCGATCGTGGCGAGGGTCACGAGAGCGGCCACGATCGTGCCGATGACGCCGAGCACCAGACCCGTGACCGCCATCCAGCGGCCGCGCGCCTTGCCCGGTCCGGTCTTGACGATGCCGACGATGCCGAGCGGCACGGCGAGGATGCCCAGGCAGCAGGTCAGGGAGAGCACGAACGACGCGATCGCGACGCCGCTGTACGACGCGCTGCCGTCGTTCGCCCCGCCGTACGCCTGGTACGCCGGAGGCGGGTAACCGCCACCCGGAGGGGCCGGCGGGAACGCCGGAGGGACCGGGGGAGCCGGTGGCACCGCGCCCGCGCCCGGGTAGACCGGGGGAACAGGTGGTGCCGGAGGGGCAGGAGGGGCAGGGGGCGCCGGCGGTACCGGCGGTGCCGGAGGAGCCGGCGTCGGCTGCTGCGGCTGCTCGGGCTGCGGCTGGCCCGGGTACGACGGAAGGTTCATCGGTCACTCCCTGAGAAGACGGCACCGCTCTGGGGGGTGCCGTGTTGCTGGCGGACGAAGCAGGCGACGGGCGTCCCGGCCGTGGGCTCCCTGTCGGTGAGGGCGAGCGGGCGGACCTCGAGATCGCGCGCGGCGAGGGCGGCGGAGTCCATGCCGAGCCGGGTGGCGACCTCGAGGCACCGCACACCCACGTCGTCGAGGTCTTCGCCGGGGGCGATCGTGCGCAGGGCGAACACCTCGGCGTCGTGGAGGCGGTCGCAGTCGACGGTGGCGAGGTGCCGCAGGCTGGTGTCACCGCGGGCGAGGTCGGTGCTGGACAGGCAGCTGTGGTCGGTGATGGCCGGGAGCGTCGCAGGGTCGTGACGCACGAGGTGGCTGGTGAGGGCAGCACAGCCGGCAACGATCGCGGCGGCCGCCCCGATGCCGAGCAGCCACACCCATCGCGGCCGTCCGGTGGGCCGGGCCGGGCCGGGCGGGTCCCCGTCCTCGACGGGCGCGCGGTGCCCGCGCCACGTCGGTTGCTGGGCCACGGAGCACCTTCCACGGGTTCGCGTCGGATCGGAGACCGCAGCGTATCGCCGCGCACGTGGGCGAGGACGGCGTATGGCTGGATCCTCGATATCCTCTGCCCGTGCGCGAACAGCCCGAGCAGCAGGCCCCTCCGGTCCAGCGACTGCGGATCCGGTACGCCAAGCGCGGCCGCCTCCGGTTCACCAGTCACCGCGACTTCAGTCGCGCCTTCGAGCGCGCGGTCTTCCGCGCGCGCATCCCGATGGCCTACTCGTCGGGCTTCAACCCGCACCCGCGCATCTCGTACGCCGGCGCGGCACCGACCGGTTCGGCCAGCGAGGCGGAGTACGTCGAGATCGCCCTGCGCGAGGTCGTCGACCCGGCCGGTGTCCACGAGCTGCTGAGCGAGGCGCTGCCCGACGGGCTCGACGTCCTCTCGATCGTGGTGTCGCCCGGTGGATCGCTCGCCGACAAGCTCGAGGCCAGCCGCTGGCTGATCGACCTCGCGGCTCCGGTGGCCGAGGCGGAGGCCGCGGTCGCGGCGTTCCTGGCCGCCGAGGAGGTGCTCGTGGAGCGCATGACCAAGAAGGGCCTGCGCTCGTTCGACTGCCGTGCCGCCGTGCTCGCGCTGACCGTCGAGCCGGGGGAGCGGGGCAGCCGGCTCAACGTGGTCGTCCGCCACGGTGTGCCGAGCGTCCGGCCCGACGACGTCGTCACGGGCATCGGCCTCAACGGCGCGGGTGCGCCGCTCTACACGCGCCTGGAGCAGGGGCCCCTCGAGGGCGACGCCGTGATCGGCGACCCGCTGGCCTGAGGCGACGACTGGCCGGGTCCGAAGAATGGGGCTCGGCGAGGCGGTGTGCGATACTCCCCAGTGATCGACGTCTCGTCCGCACCCTGTGGAGGAGATCGAGATCCGACGACGTTCTCGCCGGCCCTGCCGGCACAGTGGTGAAGGTCGTCACCACGCCGCGACGCGGCTCCCTTGATTGATGCAGGGCTGGTGACAGCAGCTCTCGATCGGCGGGGCACAGCGACCGCGGCAGGTGGCAGACGCGCACGACTGACGCGCCCCGAGCGGGGGACTCGCCGCCACAAGAAGGCTTTCGCACCACGCCCGGGTGACCGGTCGGAGGTGCCGAACATGACGAACGTCGGATGGATCCAGGGGTCCGCCGACGAGGAGCTCCGATGAGCGAGACCACCCCCGAGCAGAACAACGCAGCAGAGAGCGCCGAGGCCGCCCAGGCCCCCGCGCCGGCCAAAAAGGCTGCTGCGAAGAAGGCTCCGGCCAAGAAGGCCCCGGCCAAGAAGGCTGCTGCGAAGAAGGCGCCCGCGAAGAAGGCGGCGCCCGCGGCCGAGGCGACCGCCGAGAGCGACGCCCCCGCCGAGAAGCCGGCGAAGAAGGCAGCTGCCAAGAAGACCGCCGCCAAGAAGGCGCCGGCGAAGAAGGCCGCTGCTGCCAAGAAGGCCCCCGCCAAGAAGGCCGCGGCGAAGCCGGAGGCCGACGAGGCGCTGCCGATCGAGACGACCCCCGAGGTCGCCGAGACGGCTGACGCCTCCGCGACGGCCGTCCTCTTCCAGGCTCCCGAGACCCCCAAGCGCACCCGCAAGCCGGCCGCGAAGAAGGCGGCCGCGCCGGTTGCCGAGAAGCCTGCCGATGAGCCGGACGAGGACGAGGCCGCGGCTGAGGACGTCGACGCCGTCGAGGCCGACGCCGCGGTCGCCGAGACCGACGCGGACACGGCCGACGCGACCGCCGACGAGGCGGACGCCGAGGACGACGAGTCCGAGGACGGCGAGACCGACGAGGACGCCGACGGCCAGCCGCGCAACCCCAACCGCCGTCGCCGCCGCCGTGGTGGCCGTCGTCGCCGCAAGCCGGGCGAGGGCGCGGGC
The DNA here is from genome assembly GCF_004337475.1 of Nocardioides jejuensis. GTDB lineage: Bacteria > Actinomycetota > Actinomycetes > Propionibacteriales > Nocardioidaceae > Nocardioides > Nocardioides jejuensis. The sequence goes on from NZ_SJZJ01000006.1 coordinate 139,738, forward strand.
AACGCCGACGCCAACGGTGCGTCGAACGGTGCCGACGAGTCCGCCGAGGACGGCGACGCAGACGCCCCCGCCGACGCCGAGGCGACCAACGACTCCGACAACGACGGCGACTCCGAGGGCGGTGAGGGCGGCAGCACCCGTCGTCGCCGCCGCCGCGTCCGCGCCGGCGAGTCCTCCTCCGGTGAGGGCGACGACCCGGAGAACACCGTCACCCGCGTGCGCCAGAGTCGCACCGGCGAGGACCAGATCACCAGCGTCCAGGGTTCCACGCGCCTGGAGGCCAAGAAGCAGCGTCGCCGTGAGGGTCGCGAGGCCGGCCGCCGCCGCGCCCCGATCGTCTCCGAGGCCGAGTTCCTGGCCCGCCGCGAGTCGGTCGACCGGGTCATGGTGATCCGCCAGCGCGAGGACCTCACCCAGATTGCCGTCCTCGAGGACAAGGTCCTCGTCGAGCACTACGTGGCGCGTGAGTCGCAGACGTCGCTCATCGGCAACGTCTACCTCGGCCGCGTCCAGAACGTCCTGCCCTCCATGGAGGCCGCGTTCATCGACATCGGCAAGGGCCGCAACGCCGTCCTGTACGCCGGTGAGGTCAACTGGTCCGCGCTCGGCCACAAGGAGGGCCAGCCGCGGAAGATCGAGAACGTCCTGAGCTCCGGCCAGACCGTCCTCGTGCAGGTCACCAAGGACCCGATCGGCCACAAGGGCGCCCGCCTGACCTCGCAGGTCTCGCTCGCCGGCCGCTTCCTCGTCTACGTGCCCGACGGCACCACGAGCGGCATCTCCCGCAAGCTCCCCGACACCGAGCGCGCCCGCCTCAAGACGCTCCTCAAGGAGATCGTCCCGGACACCGCCGGCGTCATCGTCCGCACGGCCGCCGAGGGCGCTGCCGAGGACGAGCTGACCCGCGACGTGGAGCGCCTCAAGGCCCGCTGGGAAGAGATCGAGAAGCACACGCAGGGCGACGCCAAGGGCAACGCCCCGCGCCTGCTCTACGGCGAGCCGGACCTCACGCTCAAGGTCGTCCGCGACCTCTTCACCGAGGACTTCGGCAAGCTGGTCATCCAGGGCAACGACGCCTGGAACACCGTCCAGCAGTACGTCGCGCACGTCGCCCCCGACCTCGAGGACCGCCTCGAGCAGTACGCCGGCGACGACGTCTTCGCGACGTACCGGGTCCAGGAGCAGATCGCCAAGGGCCTCGACCGCAAGGTCTGGCTGCCGTCCGGCGGCTCGCTGATCATCGACCGCACCGAGGCGATGACGGTCGTCGACGTCAACACGGGCAAGTTCACCGGCTCCGGTGGCAACCTCGAGGAGACGGTCACCAAGAACAACCTCGAGGCAGCCGAGGAGGTCGTGCGCCAGCTCCGCCTGCGCGACATCGGCGGCATCATCGTCGTCGACTTCATCGACATGGTCCTCGAGTCCAACCGGGACCTGGTCCTGCGTCGCCTCGTCGAGTGCCTCGGTCGCGACCGTACGCGCCACCAGGTCGCCGAGGTGACCTCGCTCGGCCTCGTGCAGATGACCCGCAAGCGGATCGGCACCGGCCTCCTCGAGGCGTTCTCCGAGACCTGCGAGCACTGCCACGGCGACGGACACATCACGCACGCGATGCCGATCGAGCCGAAGAAGACCGACGAGGGCGGCAGCCCGCGCGGTGGCAACCGTCGCAACCGCGGTCGCGGTGGCAACGGTGGCCAGCAGCAGGAGCAGGGCGCCAAGGCGCCGTCGCCCGCTGACGTCGCCGCCATCGCCCACGCACCGGAGGAGGCGGACGCGGACGCGGTCGTCGAGGCCGATGCCGTTGCCGATGCGGCAGTCGCCGTCGTCGAGACGCCTGCCGAGGAGACGGCCACCGCGGCTGCTCCGCGTGAGGCGGCCGTCGTACCCGAGTTCCTGCCGGGGGAGCCCGACCTGCGCGAGCTCCGTGCCCAGCAGCGCGCCGAGGAGGAGGCCGCTGCGGCGGCCGAGGCCGAGCGCAAGGCTGCCGAGGCCGCCGAGCGCAAGGCCGCCCGCGACGCGGAGCGCCAGGCCCAGCGTGAGGCACGTGCTGCCGAGCGCAAGGCTGCTGCCGAGGCCGCTGCGGCGGCGGAGGCTGCCGCTGAGGAGTCCGGCGCTGTGGAGCCTGGCGACGCCGACGAGGCCGACGAGGCCGAGGCAGCTCCGGTCGCCGCCGAGCACGCGGCCGAGCCCGAGCCCGCGGCCGAGCCCGAGCCCGAGGTCGAGGTCGTGGAGTCCGAGACGCCCGTGGTCGAGGAGACCAAAGGCGACGAGGTCGAGGTTCCGGCTGCTGCGGTCGCGACGACGACGGTCGTGACCCGCCAGCGCCGCGCCGTACGCCGGGCTGCGGGATCGACGGCCGGTGCCGCGCCCGAGCCGGTGCAGATCGTGGTGGCCCCCGTCGTCGCGACCGAGCCGGCCACGGCTCCCGAGCCGCCGCGCGTGGTCACGCGCACCCGTCGGGCCGTCACGCGTGCCGCTGGTGCGGGCGTGTCCGTGGAGGCCTCGGCCCCCGCGGAGGAGCAGGCCTCGGCCGAGCTCCACGTGCCCGTGAAGAAGAACTCCCGCAAGCGATAAGCGGAACCGTCGCGGCAGGGGCGACAAGGCGAGCACAGCCTCGTTTTGCGCCTCTGCCGCGGCTCCCGTACTGTTGACCCTCGGTGCGTTGAAGAAGCGCGCCCCTCGTTCCCTGTGCGGCCCCGGTGCCGGAGAGCCCCAGGGAAGCCCTTAGTTTTCAAGCACTGATCGAAGGAGACCGCGGTGTACGCGATCGTCAAGGCTGGCGCCAAGCAGCAGAAGGTTGCCGTGGGCGACGTCATCGAGATCGACCTCGTTTCGGCGAAGGCCGGCGAGTCCGTCGAGCTCCCCGTGGTGCTCCTCGTCGACGGTGAGGCCGTGACCTCCACCGGTCTCGACAAGGCCTCCGTCTCCGCTGAGGTCCTCGGTGGTTTCAAGGGCCCGAAGATCATCATCCAGAAGTACAAGAACAAGACCGGCTACAAGAAGCGCCAGGGTCACCGTCAGAAGTACACCCAGGTCAAGGTCACCGCGATCAACGCCTGAGCGTTGCGCGACTCGAACTTCGAACAGATCCCAGAGGACTGAACAATGGCTCACAAGAAGGGTGCCGCGAGCACCAAGAACGGTCGTGACTCGAACGCCCAGCGCCTCGGCGTGAAGCGCTTCGGTGGCCAGCTGGTCAACGCCGGCGAGATCATCGTCCGCCAGCGTGGCACGCACTTCCACCCCGGCTCCAACGTCGGCCGTGGTGGCGACGACACCCTCTTCGCCCTCGCCGCCGGTGCGGTCGAGTTCGGCACGAAGCGCGGCCGTCGCGTCGTCAACATCGTCCCGGGCGAGTGACCTGACGTCACTCATCTGAGTCTTCATCGAAGGGCGTCCCACTCGTGGGGGCGCCCTTCGGTATTTTCTACTCGTACGCCGTCCCGGCGTGCGGCCCTCGCGGATCGGAAGTAACCCCATGGCTGTCCCCACCTTCGTCGACAAGGTGACGCTGCACGTCGCGGCAGGACGTGGTGGCCACGGCGTGGCGTCCGTCCACCGTGAGAAGTTCAAGCCGCTCGGTGGCCCTGACGGCGGCAACGGCGGCCCCGGTGGCTCCGTGATCCTGCGCGTCGATCCCGACGTGACGACGCTGATCGATTACCACCACAGCCCCAAGCGCAAGGCCTCCAGCGGTGGCGGCGGCGCGGGCGACCACCGCAACGGCGCACACGGCCAGGACCTGATCCTGCCGGTGCCCGACGGCACCATCGTCAGCCTCCGCGACGGCACGGTCCTCGGTGACATGCTCGGCGCCGGCACGGAGATGGTCGTGGCCCAGGGCGGCAAGGGCGGCCTCGGCAACGCCGCGCTCGCGAGCGCCAAGCGCAAGGCGCCCGGTTTCGCGCTCCTCGGTGAGCCCGGTGACGAGCTCGAGATCGTCCTCGAGCTGAAGGTCGTGGCCGACATCGGCCTCGTCGGCTTCCCCTCGGCCGGCAAGTCCTCGCTCATCGCGAGCATCAGCCGCGCCCGGCCGAAGATCGCCGACTACCCGTTCACCACGCTGGTCCCGAACCTCGGCGTCGTCCGCGCGGGCGACACGACGTTCACCGTCGCCGACGTGCCCGGCCTGATCGAGGGTGCTGCCGAGGGCCGCGGCCTGGGCCACGACTTCCTGCGCCACATCGAACGCTGCGCGGCGCTGCTGCACGTCATCGACACCGCCAACATCGAGCCGGGCCGCAACCCCGTCGACGACCTCGACATCATGGAGAGCGAGCTCCAGCGCTACGGCGGTCTCGAGGACCGTCCGCGTCTGGTCGCGCTCAACAAGATCGACGTCCCCGACGGGCGCGACATCGCGTCGTTCGTCGTGGAGGAGCTGCGCGAGCGTGGCCTGGAGGTCTTCGAGGTCTCGGCCGCGTCGGGTGAGGGCATGAAGGAGCTGATCTTCGCGATGGCGAAGATCGTCCAGGCCTCCCGCACCGCCCAGCCCGAGGTGGAGGCCACCCGCATCGTGCTGCGCCCGCGCAGCATCGACGGTGCCGACGACTTCAGCGTCACCCGGACGGACGAGGGCTGGCGGGTGCGCGGCGAGAAGCCCGAGCGCTGGATCCGCCAGACCGACTTCTCCAACGAGGAGGCCGTGGGCTTCCTGGCCGACCGCCTCAACCGCCTGGGCGTCGAGAAGCGCCTCGTCGAGGCCGGCGCTGTCGAGGGCGACGCCGTCGTCATCGGTGCGGAGGACAACTCGGTGGTCTTCGACTTCAAGCCGGAGCTCGATGCGGGCGCGGGCGAGATGCTCGGCCGTCGCGGTGAGGACCAGCGCCTGCGCGAGGACCGTCCCGCCAACCAGCGTCGTCGCGACATCGCCGAGGCGATGGAGGAGAAGAGCGAGACCGAGACCCGTGCGGACGTCGCCCGCCGCCTCGATGCCGCCCGTGGTGGCACGTCGGGTCCGATGTCCTACGAGATCGGCTCCGCCGAGGACCCGGACTGGGCCGACTACGACCCGGACGCCAAGGCATGAGCGGACTCCGCCCGGAGGTGACCGCTGCCTCGCGCATCGTCGTCAAGGTCGGTTCCTCCTCCCTGACGACCGCGGCCGGAGGCATCGACCCCGAGCGCGTACGCCGCCTGGTCGACGTCCTCGCCTCGGTGCGGGCCCGCGGGGCGGAGGTCGTGCTGGTCTCCAGTGGCGCGATTGCCGCCGGTCTGGCGCCCCTCGGCCTCGCCAGGCGCCCGCGCGGCCTGGCTGCGCAGCAGGCCGCTGCGTCGGTCGGCCAGGGCCTTCTCGTCCACCGCTACACCGAGGAGCTGGCGCGCCACGGACTCATCGCCGGGCAGGTCCTGCTCACGGTCGATGACGTCACCCGTCGCGCGCACTACCGCAACGCCCACCAGACGCTCGCGGAGCTGCTCCATCTCGGCGTGCTCCCCGTCGTCAACGAGAACGACACGGTGGCCACGCACGAGATCCGGTTCGGCGACAACGACCGGCTTGCGGCACTGGTCGCCCAGATGGTCCATGCCGATCTGCTGGTGCTGCTCTCCGACGTCGACGGTCTCTACGACGGCCACCCGTCGCAGCCCGGCACGCAGATGCTGACCGACGTCCGCAGCGAGGCCGACCTGGCCGGCGTGCAGATCGGTTCGGTCGGCGCTGCCGGCGTCGGCACCGGCGGCATGGTCACCAAGGTCGAGGCGGCGCGCATCGCGACCGGCGCCGGCATCCCCGTCGTCCTCACGTCCTCGGACAACGCCGCAGCCGCACTCGGCGGCGACGCCGTCGGCACGCTGTTCCACGCCACCGGCAAGCGCCGCCCCACCCGGCTGCTCTGGCTCGCGCACGCCACCGAGCCCAAGGGGCGCCTGCTGCTCGACGCCGGTGCTGCACGTGCCGTCGTCTCGCGCGGGGCGTCGCTCCTCGCTGCCGGCCTGACCGGTGCGGAGGGCGCCTTCGAGGCGGGTGACCCGGTCGACCTGGTCGACCCGGCAGGCACCTCCGTCGCGCGCGGCCTGGTCAACTTCGACGCCTCCGAGGTGCCCGGCTTGCTCGGCAAGTCGTCCGCCGCGCTGCTGGCCGAGTTCGGCGAGGGCTACGACCGCGTCGTCATCCACCGCGACGACCTCGTCCTGCTCTGAGCATGGCGGTCCCGGTGCGTGACGTCGTGCGGTCGGTGCGGCTGGTCTGCGCGGCGCTCGCCGGGCTGGCGGCGTACCTCCTCCTGGGTAGCCACCTGGTCACCGTCAAGGACCCGCGTCTGGTCGGTGTCCAGGCGTTCTCGCAGGTCGCCCTGCCACTGATGGTGATGGCGCTGCTGCTGGCGGTGCTCCCGCTCGGTGGTCTGGGGCGCCGGGTCGTCGCACTTCCGCTGACGCTCACCCTGCTGGTCGGGGTCTCCCTGGCTGGTGCCCATGCGGCGCCGCGCTGGGTCGGTGCCCCGGCCTCGGGCAAGGTCCTGCGCGTCATGACGGCCAACCTCAAGCTCGGCGATGCCGACGCGGCTGAGGTGCTGCGCACGGCGCGCACTGCGGACGTCGACCTGCTGGTGCTGGAGGAGCTCACGCCGCAGCTCCTCGAAGGCCTCGCGTCGCTGGGCCTGCGCACCCGCTTCCCGTACGCCGTCGGCGTACCTGCTCCGGGGGCGAGCGGCACGATGGCGTTCGCCACGCGCCCGCTGACCGATGCGCAGGATCTGGGCACGCGCCACGGATCGTGGTCGTTCCACATGGACGGGCTGACCATCTGGGCGGTCCACCCGGCCTATCCGTACGACGCGCGCTGGATCGACGACCAGGGCCGGCTCGCCGACCTCGCAGCCGCCTCGCCGCCCGACATCGCGCTCGGTGACTTCAACGCGACACTCGACAACCCGCCGTTCCGCGAGATCCTCACGCGCGGCGGCCTGCGGGATGCGGCCGAGCAGGCGGGATCGGGCTGGCAGCCGACCTGGCCGACCGACGGATCCAAGGGCCTGCCGTTCCCTCTGGCGGCGATCGACCACGTGCTGGTGCGTGTCGACGTCCGCGCGGAGTCGACCGCAGCGCACGTCATCCACGGCACCGACCACGCGGCATTGGTTGCCGACCTCCGGCTCGGCTGACCCGGCCCGTAATCTTGGCCCTGCCATGACCTATCTCGACCACGCTGCGACGACCCCGATGCGCCCGGAGGCGATCGAGGGCATGGCTGCGCAGTTCGGCAAGGCGGGCAACGCGTCGTCGCTCCACGCGTCGGGCCGCGCCGCGCGCCGCGTGGTGGAGGAGTCACGGGAGCGGATCGCGCAGGCGCTGGGTGCCCGACCGACCGAGGTGGTCTTCACCTCCGGCGGCACCGAAGCGGACAACCTGGCCCTCAAGGGGCTCTGGTGGTCGCGGGGTCGACGCCGCGTGGTCTCGACCGCGATCGAGCACCACGCCGTCCTCGACCCGCTTGCCTGGCTCGAGCAGCACGAGGGCGCCGACGTGACGCTGCTGCCGGTCGACGCCGGGTGCCGGCTCGACCTCGCCGCCCTCGACGCGTCGCTCGGTGACGACGTCGCGTTCGTCTCGGTGATGTGGGCCAACAACGAGACCGGTGTCCTCCAGCCGCTCGACGAGGTGGTCGCGCGCGCATCGGCGTACGGCGTCCCGGTGCACAGCGACGCGGTCCAGGCGGTCGGGGCCGTGCTCGTCGACTTCGCCGCGAGCGGCCTCGACGCACTCACCCTCACCGGCCACAAGCTCGGCGGCCCGTACGGCGTCGGCGCGCTGCTGGTGCGCCGCGAGCTGGAGCTCACGCCCGTGCTCCACGGCGGTGGTCAGGAGCGCGACCTGCGCAGCGGCACGATCGACGTCCCGGCCATCGCGGGCTTCGCCGCCGCCGTCGAGCTGGCCGTGAAGGAGCAGGCCGACACGCACACCCGGCTGTCGGCCCTGCGCGACGAGCTGGTGGCCGGCGTTCTCGCCGCCGTGCCCGATGCCGTCGTCCACGGAGACCCCGCCCGGCAGCTGCCCGGTCACGCCAACCTCGGCTTCCCCGGTTGCGAGGGCGACTCCCTGTTGATGCTTCTCGACGCCCAGGGCATCGAGTGCTCGACGGGCTCGGCGTGCAATGCCGGCGTCCCGCAGCCCTCGCACGTCCTGCTCGCGATGGGGTGCGGTCCGGAGGAGGCCCGCGGCTCGCTGCGCTTCAGCCTCGGTCACACCTCGAGCGCAGCGGACGTCCAGGCGGTCGTCGCCGCGATCGGCCCGGCCGTCCAGCGCGCCCGCGCCGCCGGCGTACGACGATGAGGGTGTCGCGATGAGGGTGCTGGCTGCCATGTCCGGGGGAGTGGACTCCGCCGTCGCTGCCGCGCGGGCCGTCGAGGCGGGCCACGACGTGACCGGCATCCACCTGGCGCTCTCGCGCAACCCGAAGTCGTACCGCTCGGGCGCCCGTGGCTGCTGCACGATCGAGGATTCCAACGACGCCCGTCGTGCCGCCGACGTCATCGGCATCCCGTTCTACGTGTGGGACATGAGCGAGGAGTTCCACGAGGGCGTCGTCGAGGACTTCCTCAGTGAGTACGCCGCCGGCCGCACGCCCAACCCGTGCCTGCGCTGCAACGAGAAGATCAAGTTCGCCGCGGTGCTGGAGCGCGGGCTGGCGCTCGGCTTCGACGCGGTCGTGACCGGCCACTACGCAACGCTGCGCACCGGGGCCGATGGGCTCGTCGAGCTGCACCGCGCCGTCGATGCCGCCAAGGACCAGTCCTACGTCCTCGGCGTCCTGACCCAGGAGCAGCTCGCGCACTCGCTCTTCCCGCTCGGCGACACCCCCAAGCCGGAGATCCGCGCGGAGGCGGCCCGTCGCGGGCTGCTCGTCGCCGACAAGCCGGACTCGCACGACATCTGCTTCATCGCCGACGGTGACACCGGTGGCTGGCTGACCGAGAAGCTGGGTGCCTCGGCGCCGGCCGCGGGTGCGATCGTCGACGCCGATGGCGAGGTCCTCGGCTCGCACGAGGGCACCCACCACTTCACGATCGGCCAGCGCAAGGGCCTCCGGCTGGGTGTGCCCGCCGCCGACGGCAAGCCACGCTTCGTGCTCGACATCTCGCCGGTCACCGGCACCGTCACGGTCGGCTCCCGCGAGGACCTGCGGATCGACGGGCTCAGCTGCATCAAGCCCCGCTGGTGCGGTGCGGTGCCGACGACGCTCGACGGTCCCGAGGTCACCGTGCAGCTCCGGGCACATGGTGCCGAGCACCGCGCGAGCGTCCGGGTTGCGGGGGAGTCGGTCGAGATCGACCTGCTCGACGCAGCCTCCGGCATCGCGCCCGGACAGGCCGCGGTCATCTACGACGGCTCCCGTGTCGTCGGCTCCGCGACGATCGCGTCCACGCGTCGTACGGCTGTGGGGGAGGGCGCGTGATCGCCACCGGCATCGGCTCCCTGCCAGGCGGCGAGGTGCTGGGCTCCGAGGACGACAACGCCCGCGAGTACGCCGAGGCGGTGCGGCTGGTGCTCGGCGAGGTGCCCGACCTGCCGTACCTCCCGGAGCTGCCGGGCCGTGGCGCCGGGGCGTCGATGACCGGCCGCGCGCTCGCGCTCGTCTCCGAGCTGGGCGTCGACCTCCAGCCGGCGGGCTGGCGGCTCACCGGGTCGGGGTCCGGCGTCGACCACCGGCGTGCGCGCTCGCTCCTGGGCCGCGACCTCGACGTCTTCGAGGAGCACGCGCAGGGTCTGGCAGGTCCGGTCAAGGTGCAGGTCTGCGGACCGTGGACGCTCGCGGCCACCGTCGAGAAGCCGCGCGGGGACAAGGTCCTCGCGGACCACGGGGCGCGGCGCGAGCTCGCCGAAGCGCTCGCCCTCGGCATCGCGGACCACGTCGCCGACGTGCGCCGCCGGGTGCCGGGTGCCGCCGAGATCCTCGTCCAGATCGACGAACCGGCGCTGCCCGCTGTCCTGGCTGCGCAGATCCCCACCGCGTCGGGCTTCGGCAAGCACCGCGCCGTCCATCCGCCCGAGGCGTCAGGCTTGCTGGAGACGGTGCTCGGCGCCGTGACGGATGCGGGCGCAACGCCGCTCGTCCATTGCTGTGCTGCTGCCGTGCCGATCGACCTGATCCGTGGGGCGGGCGCCCGCGGTCTCGCGGTCGACCTGTCAGTGCTCCCTGCCGCCGCGTACGACGGGGTGGCGGCTGCTCTGGAAGCGGGGGAGCGGGTCCTGCTCGGCGTGGTCCCGACCCTCGACCCGGCGACCCTGCCGACGGAAAAGGCGGTTGCCGAGAAGGCACTGCGGTTCCTCGACATGCTCGGGCTCGAGCCGACCCCCGGCCTCGTGCTCACGCCGGGCTGCGGTCTGGCGGGTGCTTCGCCGGCCTGGGCACGCCGGGCACACGAGCTCGTCCAGGCAGCGTCGAAGCACCTGCGCTGACGTCTGCTGTGCATATGAGGTCATCTGGTGACCTCATATACAGAGCACAGTGAGCGTCGTACGGTCTGCCCATGCTGATCTCTCCCCGCCGCGTGGTCGCCGCTGCTGCGGCGACAGTCGTGGCTGCTGGCCTGCTCACCGGTTGTGGCGGCGACGACCTGCACGCGGGCAAGCCCGCGAGGGCGACGTCGCAGGCGCTCGTTGCCGTGGCTCTGAGCCACCTCACTCCGCAACCCGATGAGATCGAGTACAGCGAGGCGGGGGCACCGATCGACGACATGGGCACCAAGGACCCCTCGCTGGGTGGCCTGCTGCGCTGGAAGCCGGACCCGGACTGGACCCTGGACGTGCAGGTCCAGCCGGTCCCGAAGGACTTCCCCTCCTGCGAGAAGCGATCCTGCGTCCCGCTCGGTGACGCAGACCTGACCTGGCAGGAGGGCAGCGAGGACGCGCCGCCGGCGCTCGTGGTGTCCGTCGTCCGCGGCGGAGAGCTGCGCTCGGTCGGCTACGAGGGCGGCATGGAGGGTGACCCGCGCACGAGCCTGCTGCCGTTCGACCTGCGGCAGCTTGCGGAGATCGTCACCGACCCGGCGTTCTCGCTCACGACGACGACCGCGGCCGTCTCTGCGGGGGAACGCCTTGCCAAGGACGGCGTCACCGCGTCCCGTGTGAAGCCCCAACGTCTCGAGGAGCCCCCGCCCGCTCCGCGTACCACGCCCCGCGCACTTGCCGCGGCTGTGCAGGCGCACCTCTCCCGCATGGGGTACGAGGACCTCATCCTCAGCGGCCGTCCCGACACCTTCGAGGAGCCTGGTGGCCCGGTCGAGGACGCAGTCGGGGTGTCGCTCCGGCTCAGGTACGGGCTGACCCTGCACGTCACGGTCATCGACTCCGAGGACACGGACCTGGTGAAGTGCCAGCCGACCCTCACCTGCTGGCCGTGGGACGGTGCCGTCTTCGCCGGACGGAAGGGGCTGGGCGCCGCGTTCGCGAACTTCGAGGGCCACACGGTGCACGTCTGGCTCCAAGGGCGTGGCGTGCACGCGACGACCGAGCAGTGGTTCCTGCAGTCCTCGCCCGGCGAGCGCGCCCGCACGGTGCAGATGGACGTCGACGCACTCGCGGCGCTCGACGGGGAGCAGGGAGCTGAGGGCTTCGAGGGAGTAGCGCCCGAGACGACTCCTGGGCTGGTCGCCGCGGGGGAGAAGCTGACCTGGTTCCACGACTGAAATGCACCGCGCGGCCACTCCCGGTCGGGGAGTGGCCGCGCGTTCGTGCGTCGTACGACGGTCAACCGGTGTGACGGTCAGCCGATGTGCACGCCGCCGTGGCCCTCGGCGTCCTGCAGCTCCTCGTGCTTGACGTTGAGGAAGATCCAGACGATCAGCGAGGCGCCGAGCATCAGGAACGTGCCGACGAGGAAGCCGTGCGTGGCGCCCGTCGGGAACGAACCGAGGTAGGCGAGGCCGTCGAGCGCCTGGCCCTTCAGGCCGGCTGCCTCGAGGCCCGGCGTGATCTCGGCCTTGTGGGCGTTGAGGAAGTGCGCACCGACGGTCGACAGGACTGCGAGACCGAGCGCTCCGCCGACCTGCTGCATCGTGTTGAGCACGCCGGAACCGATGCCGGAGTCCTCGTGGCGCAGGTGGTGCACCGCGGTGAGCGTGAGCGGCACGAAGACGGCACCCATGCCGACCGCCATCACGAAGATGAACGGCATGATCTGGGTCCAGTAGTTGATGCTGTCGCCCAGGTGGTGGCCCGGCTGCGTCGCCGCCAGGACCGCCTGCGCGTCGTCGGCGACCGACAGGCGCGAGAAGCCGAAGAGCGCGGTGCCCGCGATCAGCGTTCCGGTGCCGGCGATGAACTTCGGGTCGATCTTCGTGACCAGGTTGGAGACAAGTCCGGCGGAGAAGATCATGCCGACGCAGAACGGCAGGAAGGCGAAGCCGGTGTGGAGGGCGTCGTACCCGATGACCTGCTGCATGTAGAGGCTCAGGAAGAAGAACATCGAGAACATGGCGGCCGGCATCAGCATCATCGCGGCGAACGACGCCGCGCGGGTGCGGTTGGCAAGGATGCGGAACGGCAGCAGCGGGTGCTCCACGCGGGACTCGATCGCGACGAAGGCCGCGAGGAGGACGGCAGCGGCGACGAGGGCTCCGATGGTGGAAGCTGCCGTCCAGCCGTAGGCGTCCTCGCCGGCCCGGGTGAGGCCGAAGACGAGGGCGACCAGGCCCGCCGTACCGGCGAGGGCGCCGGGCACGTCGAGGTGACCGTTGTGGCGATCCGACTCGGGGAGGATGCGCGGCGCCAGGAAGGCAGCGCCGAGACCGATCGGGACGTTGATCAGGAAGGTCAGGCGCCAGCCGTGGACGTCCAGGCCGAAGACGGACTGCATGTCCGTGAGCCAGCCGCCGAGGATGAGGCCGATCGCCGCACCGACGCCGGACATGGTCGCGTACATCGCCATGGCGCGGTTGCGCGACGGACCCGGCGGGAACGTCGTGGTGATCAGCGACAGGGCGGCGGGGGAGGCGAGCGCCGCACCCAGGCCCTGGAGGGCACGCGAGGAGAGCAACATGCCCTCGTTCTGCGCGAAGCCACCGAGCAGTGATGCGAGAGCGAAGACCGACAGGCCGATCATGAAGGCGCGACGGCGGCCGTAGAGGTCACCGAGGCGGCCGCCGAGCAGCAGGAAGCCACCGAAGGCCAGGGCGTAGGCGGTGACGATCCAGGTGAGGTTGGGGCCGGAGATGGAGAGGTCGCGGCCGATCGGCGGCATGGCGATGTTGGCGATGGTGGCGTCGAGGACGACCATCAGCTGCGCAACGCAGATGAGGACGAGCGCCCAGCCGAGGTGCGTCGAACCCTTGACGGGCTCCTGCTCCTCGAGGGTGTCCAGGGTGGTGTCGGACATGGGGTTCCTTGTCAGTCGGGTCAGGCGACGGTGTGGATGGCGGCGGGGACGATCAGCTCGTCGACGATCCGGGTGACCAGGTCCTGGTCGGGGATCTCGCCGAGCATGAAGGCGCGGTGCAGGCAGATGCCGGCGAGCGCGGGGGCGAAGAGATCGATCGGCAGGTCGGCCCGGATCTCGCCACGTGCCTTGGCACGCTCGTAGATCTCGAACGACACGGCGACCTTGGGGCCGATGACCTTGGTGCGGAACTCCGAGGCGAACTCGGGGTCGCGCTGGATGGCGGTGAGGACGCTCGAGAAGATCGCCAGCGCCTGCGGCTGGATCATCCCCTCGGGCCCGCAGTACGCCGCGATCAGGTCGTCGCGGAAGCTGCCGGTGTCGGGCGTGGCCGGCGCCGGCTTGGTCAGCAGGAGGGCGTCGATGACGAGGGAGACCTTCGCCTCCCAGCGGCGGTAGAGCGTTGCCTTGGATGCCTTGGCCCGCTTGGCCACGGCGTCCATGGTGAGCCGGTCGTAGCCGACCTCCGAGAGCACCGCGAGGGTGGCCTCGAGGATCTCGCGCTCGCGGTCGCCCTCGACGCGCGGCCGGCTGCCGTGTCCCCCGAGGGGGAGAGAGGACATCATCATGGGCTTCTCCGTGCAGATGGAACGAAACTGTTTCGTTTCGTCAGACGGTACGGCATCGTTTCATCGAAGCGCAACCCCGGAGGTGGGAGACGCGGCGTCCGGGTGTCAGTGGTGTCGGGCAGGATTGCCCCATGACCGATGAGGCGGGCCGGCGGCACCGGGAGCTGAGCGAGCAGATCGAGGGCGCATCCGACGCCTACTACCGCGACGGCACGTCGCCGCTCGCCGACGCGGAGTACGACGGCCTGCTGGCGCAGCTGCGGGAGCTCGAGGAGCAGTTCCCGGAGCTGGTCACGCCGGACAGTCCCACCCAGCGCGTGATGGGACGCGCGAGCGGCGACCTCGCGTCGTACGACCATCTGCAGCGGATGGAGTCGCTCGACAACGCGATGGACCACGAGGAGCTCGCGGCCTGGGCCGACCGCATCGTGCGGGACACCGGCGCGCTGCCTGCCTTGCTGTGCGAGCTCAAGGTCGACGGGCTCGCGATCAACCTGCTCTACCGCGACGGCGTGCTGGAGCGGGCGCTCACGCGCGGTGACGGCACGACCGGCGAGGACGTCACGCCCAACGTCCGGCACATCGCGTCGATCCCGGCGGAGCTCACGGGCACCGACGAGTTCCCGGTGCCGGCGCTCGTCGAGATCCGCGGCGAGGTCTACATGCCGACGGCCGAGTTCGAGTCGCTGCTGGAGGAGCAGCGTGCGCAGGGCGACAAGGAGTTCGCCAACGCCCGCAACACCGCGGCAGGTTCGCTCCGACTCAAGCTCGACGGCGTCTCCGTGACGGCCGACAAGCGTGCCGCTGCCGTGCGCCGCCTCGGGCGGTTGACGATGGTCTGCCACGGCATCGGTGCCCGCGACGGCTTCGAGCCCGCCGCGCAGTCGCATGCCTACGCCGCGCTCGCTGCCTGGGGCCTGCCCGTCGCGCCGACCGTGAAGGTGGTCGAGGGATTGCCGGCCGTGCAGGAGTTCATCGACTACTTCGGCGAGCACCGCCACGACGCGGGCGTGCTCGACCACGAGATCGACGGCGTCGTCGTCAAGGTCGACGACGTCGCGCTGCAGCGCCGGCTCGGTTCCACCAGCCGCGCGCCGCGGTGGGCGATCGCCTTCAAGTACCCGCCGGAGGAGGTCCACACGCTCCTCAAGGCGATCGCGGTCAATACCGGTCGCACGGGCCGCGTCACGCCGTTCGGTGTCATGGAGCCGACCAAGGTCGCGGGCTCGACCGTGGAGATGGCGACCCTGCACAACTTCCACGAGGTGGCCCGCAAGGACGTCCGCCCGGGCGACACCGTCATCCTGCGCAAGGCGGGCGACGTGATCCCGGAGATCCTCGGTCCCGTCCTCGCGCTGCGGCCCGAGGGCCTGCCGGAGTGGGTCCCGCCGACGACGTGTCCGGCCTGCGACACCGCGCTCGTCGAGCAGAAGGCCGGCGACAAGGACCGGCGCTGCCCCAACCACCGCGACTGCCGCGCCCAGGTCGTCGAGCGGATCAACCACGTCGCCGGACGCGGCGCCTTCGACATCGAGGGCCTCGGCTACGAGGCGGCGATCGCGCTCCACCAGGCCGGCGTCGTCGCCAATGAGGGCGACGTCTTCGACCTGACCGAGGAGTCCCTCGGGCGCGTGCCGCTCTTCACCCGCGCGCCCAAGAAGGGGGAGGAGGGTCCGCAGCTGGGCGCCAACGCCCTCAAGCTGCTCGCCAACCTCGAGGCCAGCAAACAGGCCGCGCTCTGGCGGGTGCTGGTCGGGCTTTCCATCCGCCACTGCGGTCCTTCTGCTTCCCGGGCTCTCGCGACCCGCTTCGGCTCGATGGAGGCGATCCGGGCTGCGACGCTCGAGGAGCTCGCCGACACCGAAGGCGTGGGCGCCGTCATCGGCGAGGCGGTCATCGAGTGGTTCGACGTCGACTGGCACGTCGAGATCGTCGAGAAGTGGGCGGCCGCCGGCGTACGCATGGAGGACGAGCGCGACGAATCGGTCGAGCGGACGCTCGAGGGCCTGACCGTCGTCGTCACGGGCGGCCTCCAGGGCTTCACACGCGACTCAGTCAAGGAAGCGATCATCACCCGTGGCGGCAAGGCCGCCGGGTCGGTGTCGAAGAAGACCGACTACGTCGTCGTCGGGGAGAACGCCGGATCCAAGGCCGCGAAGGCCGAGGAGCTCGGCCTCACCATCCTCGACGAGGAGGCGTTCGTGCGCCTGCTCGCGGGAGGACCCGCGTCGCTCGACGGCTGACGGCAGCAAGGGGTGGACTTTTCGTCACCAGGTG
>NZ_SJZJ01000007.1 GCF_004337475.1 Nocardioides jejuensis
GGAGTCGTGGAGCCCGGAGTCGTGGAGCCCGGAGTCGTGGAGCCCGGAGTCGTGGAGCCCGGCTTGGGTGCCGTCGTCTGCTTCTGGCCGCCCAGCAGGTCACCAACGACCGGGAGCGTGGACAGCGGAAGGGAGCTGGATCCCGTCGCCGCCAGGCCCGGCTTGTCGCCAGCCGGTGCGGACGACGTGCCGCCGAGAACGCCGCCGAGGAGGTCGCCCACGACGGGGAGGCTCGAGGTAGGCGAGCTGGAGGTACCCGGCTTGGTGCCCGGGGTGGTGCTGCCCGGGGTGGTGCTGCCCGGGGTGGTGGAGCCCGGCGTCGACGTACCGCCGAGAACGCCGCCGAGAAGGTCGCCCACGACGGGGAGGCTCGAGGTAGGCGAGCTGGAGGTACCCGGCTTGGAGCCCGGAGTCGTGGAGCCCGGAGTCGTGGAGCCCGGAGTCGTGGAGCCCGGGGTGGTCGAGCCCGGGGTGGTCGAGCCGGGCGTGGTGCTGCCCGGCGTGGTGCTGCCCGGCGTGGTGCTGCCCGGAGTCGATGCCGTGCCGCCCAGGAGTCCACCGAGGACCGGAATGCCCGCGGTGGGCGAGGAGCCACCGAGGAGGCCGCCGACGACCGGGAGGCCCGAGGTCGGGGAGTCCGAACCGGGGGTGGTGGACCCCGGGGTGGTGGAGCCCGGCTGGGTGCCGGGCTGCGAGGGCTTCGACGACGTTCCGCCGAGGAGACCGGTGAGGCTGTCGAGCGGCGAACCGCTCCCACCGAGGAGGCCGCCGACGAGCGGGAGGCTCGAGGTCGGGGAGTCCGCACCGGGGGTGGTGCTGCCCGGGGTGGTCGGCGCGGGAGCAGAACCATCGCCAGGGTTGGACATCGTGCCGGGCAGGCCGCTGCCGGGCGCCACGTCCGACGTTCCTCCGAGGACGTCGGCGAGCAGCGGACCCACGGTGGGGATGCTCGAGGTCGGGAGGCTGTTGGCGACGTCAGCCGTCGGCAGCAGGCCGGCGGTCGGGAGACCGCTGGTCAGGGTGGTGCCGCCCGAGCCGGGCAGACCCGGGAGACCCAGTGACTGGAGCGTCTTGAGGTTGTCGGTGATCTTCAGGACGTTGAGCAGCTCTGTCGGGTCGCCACTCGAGAGCGGACCGAACGCCTGCTCGGCGAGCAGCTTGAACGCGTCGAAGTTGTTCGTCGCGTAGTTGAGGTACTCGTTGGTGTCGAGGAGCGTCTTGAAGCTCATCCGGTCGGTGATCTCGTCGACGGCCAGCGTGTTGTAGAGGTAGTCCGGCGACAGGATCTTCTGGGGGTTCGGGACATCGGGCATGATCCGCTTCGCGAACGCGATGACCTTCTCCGGCGTCGGGAGTCGGTCCAGGTTGACCGAGCCGGTCTTGATGTCGATCGGCAGACCCATGCCACCGCAGCCCGTCAGCATGGTCACGTAGTCCGTGCCGTGGCCGTCGACGTGCTTCGGGTTGAAGATCGGGATCCAGCCGAGCGGACCGCCGTAGATGTCGATGATCGGCATGTCGGAGTTACCGATCGCACCGCTCACGAGCGACAGCGGGAGGTTCTGGTACGCCGCGTCCGTGTGGTACGTCAGGAAGTGCTCGTTGGTGCCGAGGACCGGGATGCCGTCCTCGTTCTTCCACATGTGGTCGAGGAAGAAGTCGCACGCGTCGCCACCCTGCGGCGGGGCGCCCTCGGTGTGAGTCGGCCGCGGCACCGATGTCTGCACGGCCTCGCCGCCACCGAGAAGGCCGCCGGAGAAGATCTTCGGCGCGTTCGCGATGAAGGAACCGGCGACCGGAAGGTCGGAACCCGGGAGAGAGGTGCCGCCGAGGAGGCCCCCGGTGGCGCTGCCCGACGTGGACGTCGTGGACACCGTCGTCGTCGGCTTGGCGGACGTCGAGGTGGTCGACATCGTGGGAGTCGCGGAGGTCGACGTGGTCGACATCGTCGTCGAGGTGGACGCAGTGGCCGTCGGCGTGGGCGTCGGCATCGTGCCGCTGGCGGCGGCAGCGGTGGCGACACCGAGCGTTGCGGCGAGGACGACACCCGGCGTGATGAGGGCGCGGGCGGTCCGGCGGGCACGGGCGACCGAGAGGTCGTGGACGAACACGCTCGGGTCGTGGCTGGGCGTCAGAGAAGTGGCGAGACCGATGGGCTGCCAGGTGGAGCGAGGCTGCTGAGACATCTGGAGTTCTCCTGATTCAGGGAAGTTCGAAGGAATCGACTGCAGGGGTCGTTCGGGTACAGCTGTGTTCCTGCGAAGGCCGGCGTCACGGGTCCGGGATGGGTGGTCGACCATCCGCGTACGCCGCGGGGTACCGGCTGCCACGT
The DNA here is from genome assembly GCF_004337475.1 of Nocardioides jejuensis. GTDB lineage: Bacteria > Actinomycetota > Actinomycetes > Propionibacteriales > Nocardioidaceae > Nocardioides > Nocardioides jejuensis. The sequence goes on from NZ_SJZJ01000007.1 coordinate 2,333, forward strand.
CACTCAGAGGGCGTGGCTTCCTTGATCAATCAGGCGAGAAGGACGGGTCGGCGGACGGAGTGCCCGGCATCGGCCCGGTGGGCCCCTCGATCGGCTCGACGGCCTCGTCCTCGAACACCGGCTCGGACTCGTCGACGCGCACCAGCGTCTTGTCCAGGCTCGGGGCCGGGGCGGAGGAACCGCCGTTGCCGGTGGTGGAACCTGCGCCGGACATCGGGACCGCGAGGGAGGTCACGATGTCCGCGGCGGGCTGCGCCACGACGTGGGTGGGGGTGGCGTCCGGCGGAGGAACCGCGGGACCACCGAGGGTGGCGCCGCTCCCGAGGCGGTCGAGGTGACGCGCGGCCGGGACGTCGACCGTCGTACGCGTCGGGATCGTCGCGGAAGCGTCGGTAGCGGGCGCTCCGGGAGAGACCGGAGCCGCACCTGCCGACGGGCCGGCGCCGGGCGCGCTGATGACGATGGAGCCGATCGGGCCGGATACCGCGTGCAGCACCGGGGCGATGGCCTGCGTCGTGCGGCGGACCGCGGTGTCGACCGAGGCCGTCACGCTCGCGGTAGCCGCCACCACGTGATCGGTGGTCAGGTCGACCGCGCCGGCGGCCGTTTCGAGGAGACCGGCGACCGGCCGCGTCAGGGGCAGCCGCACGGTGAGGAGGGTGGCTGCGTCGGCGACGGTCTGAACGGTGGCATCGACCTGGTCGGTCACCGCAGTGATGGTCGGGGTGACGATGTCGCTGGTCGTCGGGATCCGCACGTCGAGGAGCGAGTCGCTGGACGCGGTGGCCTCGGCCGTGTCGCGTACGTCGTTCGCGATGGCGCTGACCGTGCCGAGCAGCTGCGCGGCCGGGAGGGTCGGCTGCGTCGCGTGCGTCGACGGTGCGGTGATCTTGGCCCCCACGAGCTTCGGCGTGGCTGCCGGCTTCGTTGCCGCCGGGGTTGCCGTCATGTGGGGGTGCGCGATCTTGTCCGCCTTCGCGCGGGGGTGGGTGACCTTGTCCACGGTCGAGAGCACCTGGCCGAGCAGCGGCACCGCGTGCGGACGCGCGTCGTGCCCACCAGCCCGGTGGTGCTCGGCGGCGGGTGCCGCCTGTGCGGTGCCGCCCAGGAGCAGGACAGCACCCCAGGCGAGACCGAGGAGAACGACGAGGCGCCAGCACGCGCGGGACATCGTCCCTGCGCGGCGCTGGGAGCGCACCTGACCGCGAAGCGCGGTCGCAGTGGCGTCGGCCATCGTCGAGTCTCCCGAGAGTTGGATACGCCGCTACGGCGTCGTGGGTCACGTCTTCCACCGCTTGCGCGGTGGTGCTGAACAAGTGCGTGCAGCGTGCGTCTGTGCCGGTGACCGCCGGTGCTCGGAATGCGACAGCTGTCGCCACCATTGGTCCTTGGAAAGTCAGGATCTCGGAATTCCTGAACTCCAATTGCCGCCAATCCTGCACCCGCGTTTGACCGGGTGTCCAGAGTCACGCAAGAAAATGTTTTGTTACTGCCGAGGAAAGGTCAGCGGACCAGTTCGGCGTCGAGAACCGGCAGCAGGCGATCCAGATCCGCCACCTGGCCAAGGCGTGCGAGCCAGTCCAACATCGTCGTCCGGTAGAGGACTCCGGACTCCACGAACGCCGGCTCGACGTACCCGGTCACCTCGAGGGCGATCACGCCGTGGAGCGATGCGCAGACGCGGGCGTGGAGCCAGTCGAAGGCTTCGGGCCAGTCGGCCGTGATGGCCAGCTCGGTGCCGACGGACGGGGGCACGGGAGGCAGCGCGAAGTCGTGCTGCTGCCACATCGCGTGCAGCAGCTGACCCAGGCACGTGTCGGAGAGCTCGCGGATGGGAGCGCCCTGGCTGCGCGGCCGGGCGAGCAGCATCCGGAACTCGTCGGGGCGGGCGAGCGCCGCGCGCCGGAGGGCCGTCCAGCCGGTGAGCCAGCGACCGGCGGCGTCCGGATCGATGAAGTCTGCCACGGAATTGCGCACGTCGGCTGCGAGAGCCTGGTCAATCGCGGCCGCGACGAGATCGCGCAATTCATCTAGATGCGCCACGTAGCGATAAAGACCGGCGGGGCTTGCGCCCATCTCTGCGGCAACCCCGCGAAGGGTGAGTGGCTGGCCTTCGGCGAGGAGCGTGCGCGCGGCCCTGACGATCTCGTCGTACGTCGCTGCGCGTCGCCGCGCCTGCCGCGTCGGATGTGCACCGCGGGTGCCCGTCGTCATCGCGATCCTCCTGCCCCGATGCAGTGGTTTCACGCTCAGGTGCGAACAGCGTTCGCACAATTCCCACGCCCTCGCGAGGGGAGATGCTCCCTCCGCGGGCGGTCCGGCATCCGAGTAGCCAGACCGCCCGCGTCGGTGCAACCCGGGCCAGGCCCGGGCGCGGTCAGACGTTATCCATCCGTGACCATCTGCTGCGAGGTGGAATTGTCCGTGTTCGGATTGGGGACCCGGTATGTCCGAAGAATTCTTCCGACTATTTCTGGCGGGTATTCGATTCAATGCCGAATGCGCGGGAATGTGAAAAGCGAAGGGGCTATTCGCCTTTTCCCACAGCAGTTGTCGGACCGCCCCGAACGCGGTTCCTTGGGGACGCCGCTTGGCCGCGTAGCGGCAGGGGTGCCGTGGTCGAGGTTCCCAGCGGCCGGATATCCGATCGGCGCGCGGCGAGGGCGTCGTTAGGCTTCGGTCATGACTGACGCGCCTGCTGCCACTGTTGACGCCCGGGGTCTCCTCGACGCGATCACGGGGCGCGAGGCGTGGGCGGCGATCCGGCTTCGCAACTCGGCGACGGTGACGCTCATCGGCGGCCCGCGGTCCGAGGTCGCCAGCATCCTCGACATCCCCCTCGAGACCGGTGCGCCGGCGGCGGGGCGCCGCTTCGACCGGCTCATCGCGATCCCGTTCCGCCAGGTCGCCGAGCGCGGCTTCGAGGCCCATGACGACGGCACGCCGCTGGTCGTGGTGACCATCGACAGCGAGAACGAGGTGCCGGTCGCCGACCTGCTGGCGGCGCTGCCCGACGTACCCGTGGAGTTCGAGGACCGGGGTGGCTTCGAGTCCACGGACGAGGACTACGCGAAGGTCGTCGAGACGATCATCCGCGACGAGATCGGCCAGGGCGAGGGCGCCAACCTCGTCGTTGGCCGCCACTTCCGTGCGCAGGTCGCGAACATGTCGACCGACGTCGCGCTCACCGTCTTCCGCCGCCTGCTCGAGCGCGAGCGCGGCGCCTACTGGACCTATGTCTTCTTCACCGGCGACCGGTTCCTCGTCGGCGCCTCGCCTGAGCGCCATGTCTCGGTCAACGGCGGCGACGTCCGGATGAACCCGATCTCCGGCACGTTCCGCATCCCGCGCGACGAGTCCGTCGACCGCAAGGCCGCCCTCCTCGAGTTCCTCAAGGACGAGAAGGAGATCTACGAGCTCTTCATGGTCGTGGACGAAGAGCTCAAGATGATGTGCGACATCTGCAACGAGGGTGGCCAGGTGCTCGGCCCGTTCCTCAAGCCGATGACCCACCTCGTCCACACCGAGTACCTGCTGGCCGGCCGCTCGACCCGCGACGTCCGCGAGATCCTCCGCGACACGATGTACGCCGCGACGGTCACCGGTTCCCCGGTCGAGAACGCCTGCCGCCTCATCAAGAAGTACGAGGCCGAGGGGCGCGAGTACTACGCGTCGGCGCTTGCGCTGATCGGCCGCGACGCCGCGGGCGAGGCCACGGTGGACAGCCCGATCATCATCCGCACCGCCGACGTCCGGGTCGACGGCCGGCTCAAGGTCACCGCGGGAGCCACCCTCGTGCGCGACTCCGACCCGGCGTACGAGGTCGCGGAGACGCACGCGAAGGCGGGCGGCATCCTGTCGGCGTTCGGTCTGGTGCCGGCGGCTCCTGCTGCGCCGGAGGGCTCGATCGCCTCGCTCGCGCAGGACGAGGACGTGCTCCTCGCGCTCGGCTCGCGCAACCAGCGGCTCTCGAAGTTCTGGCTCACCGACCAGGGCGGGTCCGCGCCGGACGTCGCCCTGCGCGGCAAGAAGGTCGCGATCCTCGACGGCGAGGACGACTTCGTCAACATGATCCGCCACGTCTTCGCGGTCATGGGGATGAGCTCGGACGTCGTCCAGCACGAGGACTACGCGGCCGGCTGCTTCGACGCCTACGACCTGGTGGTCATCGGCCCCGGCCCCGGCGACCCGCGCGACGGCGACCACCCGAAGATCGCGGCGTTCCGTGCGGCGACCGACGAGCTGATCGCCGCCGGCAAGCCGTTCCTGTCGATCTGCCTGGGCCACCAGACGCTCTGCGAGCGCCTCGGCATCGATCTGGCCTACAAGGACATCGTCTTCCAGGGCACGCAGTCGCCGGTGCCGTTCAACGGCCGCACCGAGCGGGTCGGCTTCTACAACACGTTCGTCGGACGGGTGGGGCTCGACGGCTCCGGGCTGCCTGACGGGGTGACCGCGGAGTTCGACCCGGAGACCGGCGACATCCATGTGGTCCGGGGTGCGACCTTCCGGGGCATCCAGTTCCATGCCGAGTCGATCCTCACGGAGCACGGTTTCGACCTGATCCACGAGCTCGTCGCCGACCTGCTGCTGGGCTGAGCGATGACTGCGCAGCGCGTCGTCCCTCGGGTGGTGCTGCTGGATCACCACGACTCCTACACGTGGAACCTCGCGCACCTGATCGCCTCGGTGACCGGTGAGCTGCCGGACGTCGTCGCGCACGACGCCGTGTCCGTGGCCGACCTCGACGACTACTCGCACCTGGTGCTGTCGCCCGGGCCCGGGTCGCCGCACAACCGGGCCTTCTTCTCGCTCGGCCGCGACCTGATCCTCGAGGACGACCGGCCGATCCTCGGCGTCTGCCTCGGGATGCAGGGTCTGGTCACGTCGTACGGCGGGCACGTGGGGCGGACGACGCCCGCCCATGGCGAGGTGGCTTCGGTGGTGCACGACGGTGCGCCCCTCTTCGCCGGTGTGCCAACACCGTTCGCGGCGGTCCGCTACCACTCGCTGGAGGCGCTCGAGATGCCCGACGAGCTCGAGGTCACCGCTGCCTGCCATGCGCATGACGGCTCCTCGATCGTCATGGCCGTCGCGCACCGGACGAAGCCGCAGGTCGGGGTGCAGTTCCACCCGGAGTCGATCCTGTCCGAGCACGGAGCGAACATCGTTCGCAACTTCCTGGAGCTGTCGTGACCAGCGCCGATGCGTACTTCCGCGAGGTCGCGGCCGCTCACGACCGGGTCTTCTGGCTCGACGGCGGCGGAGGCCGAGCCTGGTCCTCCCGCCGGTCGATGATCGGCTGGCTCGACGCCGACGACGTCTCGCTGACCTTCGATGCGGCGCACCGTGCGGTGACGCGGCACGTCGGCGACTCCTCGGAGGTCGTCGGCGAAGACATCTTCGAGGTCCTCGAGCGCGAGATCGCTGAGGGCCCCGACGACGCCCAGTGGGTCGGTTACTTCGGCTACGCCTGTCGTACCGACCTGCCCGCTCGTCCCGCCACCGGGGTCCCCGATGCGGTGTGGATGAGGACGACGAACCTCCGCACCTTCGACCACGAGGTCGACGCCGCCGCAGGCGGCGCAGGGAAGGAGGCGGAGCCGTGGTGGGACTGGCAGGCCGGAGCGAGGGACGAGCGTAGGCAGGGTAGGCCCGCCTCCTTCCCGGAGCCGGCTGTGGCGCCCCACGAGTACGTGGAGGCGTTTGCTGACGTGCAGGAGGCGCTGCACGCGGGCCTGACGTACGAGCTGAACCTGACCTATCGGGAGACCGTCGAGTCGGACGTCGACCCGGTGGCGGCGTACCTCCGGCTGCGCGCGCTCAACCCGGCGCCGTACGCGGGATATCTCCAGCACCGCGGCACGCACCTGCTGTCCAGTAGCCCGGAGCGCTATGCGTTGATCGACCGGCACCGGGTGCTCGAGACCAAGCCGATCAAGGGCACGACGCCGCGCGGTGCGACGGCGGAAGAGGATGAGCGGCTGCGTGAGCACCTCGCGACGGACCCGAAGTTCCGCGCGGAGAACCTGATGATCACCGACCTGCTGCGCAACGACGTCGGCATGGTCTGCGAAGCGGGTTCGGTCGAGGTGCCGGCGTTGATGGAGGTCGAGTCGTACCCCTCGGTCCACCAGCTCGTCTCGACGGTGCGCGGGCGCTTGCGCGAGGACGTGACCACGGTCGGGGCACTGCGTGAGCTCTTCCCGGCAGGCTCGATGACCGGTGCGCCGAAGCTGCAGACGATGCGCCTGACCGATGACATCGAGGAGACGCCGCGCGGCGTGTACGCCGGAGCGTTCGGCTGGATCGCGGCGGACGGCCGTGCCGACCTCGGCGTGGTGATCCGCAGCCTGGTCGCCACGCCGACGCACGACGCCTGGCGCTACGAGCTCGGCACCGGAGGCGGCATCACCGTGCAGTCCGACTGTGGCGAGGAGTACGCCGAGACGCGCTGGAAGGCCGAGCGACTGCTCCGCGTCCTCGACGTCCCGGTGGGGTAACGCGGTGTCCTCGTAGCCTCTGCGGTGCTGAAACCCCGCAGACGCTACGAGGACACCGCGTTACAGCGGGGCGGCCGGGTCAGTCCGGCGAGACCTTGCCCGGCACCCGCAGCGTGAGCATGGCGCCGCCGCCGGGTGCGCGGCCGGCCTCGACCCGACCGGAGTGCCGCACCGCGATCTGGTGCACGATCGACAGGCCCAGCCCTGAGCCGGGCATGCCGCGCGACTCGGGCGAGCGCCAGAAGCGGTCGAAGACGTGGGGCAGGTCCTCGTCGGAGATGCCGGGACCTTCGTCGACGACGCGCAGGACGCCGGCCGACAGCGTCACGGTGACGGTGCCGCCGGAGGGCGACCACTTCGCGGCGTTGTCGAGCAGGTTGAGGACGGCGCGTTCGAGCGCGGCCGCTTCGCCCGTGACCCACCACTGGTCGGTGTCGACCTCGAAGTGCACCTCGGGCGCACGTCGACGGACGCGGACGAGGGCGCGGGCGACGACCTCGGCGATGTCGACCGGCTCGACGACATGGGTGAGCGACTCCTCGCGGCCGAGCTCGACCAGGTCGCCGATGAGCGTCGTCAGCTCCTCGATCTGCGCCTGGACGTCGGCGAGCAGCTCTTTGCGCGCGTCCGGCGGAATCTCGAGTCCGCCGGAGGTGGCCTGCTCGAGCAGGTCGAGGTTGGTGCGCAGCGAGGTGAGCGGCGTACGCAGCTCGTGGCCGGCGTCGGCGACCAGCTGCCGCTGCCGGTCGCGCGAGGCGGCGAGCGCCGTCAGCATCTGGTTGAACGCCGTCGCGAGGCGCGCGATCTCGTCGTTGCTGCCGGGCGCCTCGATCGGGCGCAGGTCCTCGGTGCGCGCGATGTCTTCCGCGGCGCGGGTGAGTCGGCGTACGGGGCGGAGGCCGGAGCGGGCGACCGCCCATCCGGCGAGGCCGGCGCCGACGACGCCGGCGCCACCGAGCAGCAACATGACCAGACCGAGCCGCTTCAGCACGCGCTCCTGCGGGGCGAGCGACTGCACGATCACGATCGCGCGCCCGTTGTCGCCCTCCATCGGCCAGGTCACGGCGCGGTAGCGGGCGCCGTCCTGGGTGATCGTGCGGATCGCCTGGTCGCTGCGGCCGGCCGCGACGTCGATCTCCGGCGTGCCGAAGTTGGGGGAGCCCGCGCGGTCGGCAGACCAGACGAGGCCGTCCGAGGTGACCTCGAAGAGGCGGAAGTCGGAGGCGCCCAGCAGCCAGTTCGGCACGTTGTACGAGGTCCCGCCGACCTCGGATTCGCGGACGGTCGCCGCGACGGCCTTCGCGCGGTCGACGAGGGAGGCGTCCAGTGACGCCTGCGTCTGCAGACGGACCGTCATGAACGCGCCGAAGGCGACCAGCGCGATCGCGACGGCGACCGCCATCGTGGTCAGCATGGTGACGCGGCTGGCCAGGCTCCGGCGGTAGCGAGCCTTCACGGCCCCTCGCGCAGCACGTAGCCGACACCACGCACGGTGTGGATCAGCCGCTGCTCGCCCTCGGCCTCGGTCTTGCGACGCAGGTAGCCGACGTAGACCTCGAGCGAGTTGGCGGTCGTCGGGAAGTCATAGCCCCAGACCTCCTCGAGGATGAACGCCCGCTCCAGCACGCGACGCGGGCGGCGGAGGAACATCTCGAGCAGGGCGAACTCCGTGCGGGTCAGCTCCATCCGCCGGTCACCGCGGCGCACCTCGCGCGAGGCGAGCTCCATCGTCAGGTCCGCGAAGCCGAGGACCTCGTCGGTGTCCGTCTCGGCCGGCGCCACGCGGCGCAGAAGCGCGCGCAGCCGCGCGAGCAGCTCCTGCAGGGCGAACGGCTTGGTCAGGTAGTCGTCGGCGCCGGCGTCGAGGCCGTCGACACGATCACCGATCGCGTCGCGCGCCGTCAGCACCAGGATCGGCACGTCCTGACCGGCCGACCGCAGCGCCCGCGTCGCCTCGATGCCGTCGAGCCGCGGCATCATCACGTCCATGACGACGACGTCGGGCTTCACGGCGCCGATGCCGGCCAGCGCCTCGGCGCCGTCCGCCGCCATCGAGACCTTGTAGCCGTTGAACTCGAGGGACCGACGCAGCGACTCACGCACGGCACGGTCGTCGTCGACGACGAGCACGTGGGGCTTGGGAGCGGTCTGGCTGGACGGGGTGGGCACGCGCCAACAATGCCACCGGTGGCTTAACCGGCGCTGAGAAGTGCTGCGTGCCGGTCAGAGGAAGGTGTGGGCGATCCGTGCCGCGCGGTCGCCGTAGCCGCCGCCGAACATCGCCGCGTGCACGAGCAGCGGGAAGAGCTGGTGGATCCCGACGCGCTCCTCCCAGCCGTCCGCGAGCGGATACACCTCGTCGTACGCCGCGAGGACGCGCGGCAGCTGGGGGAGCCCGAAGAGCGCGAGCATCGCGAGGTCGCTCTCGCGGTGACCGCCGTGGGCGGCCGGGTCGACGAGCCAGGCGCGGCCGTCGAGCCCCCAGACGACGTTGCCGTTCCAGAGGTCGCCGTGGAGCAGCGCGGGCGGTTCCTCCGGCACGAGGTCGCCGAGTCGTCCCGCGACCGCGGCAACGACGGCCGCGTCGTCGGGATCGATGGCGCCGCGCTCCAGGGCACGGCGCAGGTAGGGCTGGACGCGGTGGCGGGCGTAGAACTCAGCCCACGAGTCAGCCGCCTGGTTGGGCAGCGGGAGCCGGCCGATCCAGCCGTCGGCCTCATCGCCGTACGCCGGACGGGGCTGCTGGTGCACGGCCGCGAGGTCGCGCCCGAGTCGCTCGGCGGCGTCGACGGTCGGGCGGCCGTGCTCGATCCAGGGCAGGACGAGACAGGCGTCGTCGACGGCGAGCGGCCGCGGGACCGGAGCTCCGGCATCGGCGAGCTGGGCCAGGCCGCGGGCCTCGCTGGCGAAGAAGCCCGCCGGCGGCGACGGCTGGGACTTGAGCAGGACGACGCGGCCGTCGGCGAGACGCAGGCGGGTGGCGGCGTTGATGTCGCCGCCGGCCACCGGTGCGGTCGAGACCACCGCCGTGCCGAGCAGCTGCTCGACGCGTCGTGCGATGGCCGACTGGCGCGTCATCGCTGGAGCGCCTCCACCAACCGGTCGGCGGTCCGCTCGATCATCTCGAGCACGTCGTCGAAGCCCTGCGGCCCGCCGTAGTACGGATCGGGGACGTCGCCCTCTCCCGCCGGATCGAAGGCCCGGAACATCAGCAGGCGCTCGGCCGGCACGCCGAGCGCAGCGAGCTCGCGGTGGTGCGAGGAGTCCATCGCCAGCACCAGGTCGTACGCCGCCGCGTGGGCGCCGCGGAACTGTTGCGCGCGGTGCCGGGTGGGGTCGTAACCGGCCGCAGTCAGCGTGGCCGCAGAGCGCTGGTCCATCGGTTCGCCGGTGTGCCAGCCGCCGGTGCCGAAGGAGTCGACGGTGACGTCAAGACCAGCGGCGGCGATCCGGTCGTTGAGCACGACGTCGGCGACGGGGGAGCGGCAGATGTTGCCGAGGCAGACCACCACGACCCGGTAGCCCGGGCCCGTCGCGGCGGGCAGCGCCGGCACGCTCACGAGCGGTCCTTGTCGTCGTCGACGATCGCCCGCGTGAACGAGCCGACGAGCGTGATGATCACGCTGCCGAAGAGCGCCGTCCAGAACCCCTCGACGTGGAAGCCGACGTCGAACTGCTCGGCCAGCCAGGAGGTGAGCAGCAGCATCAGGGCGTTGATGACGAGCAGGAAGAGCCCGATCGTCAGGATGATCACGGGGAACGAGAAGAACTTCACGACCGGCTCGACCAGCGTGGAGACCAAGCCGAGCAGCACCGCCGCGCCGAGCAGCGGCGGCAGCTGGTGCTGCCAGTCGGCACCCTCGACGCGGATGCCGTCGAAGAGCCAGGCCGCCACGGCGAGGCCGGCCATGGTGGAGGCGATCCAGATCAGGAGCTTCACGCCACCAGCGTAGGACCGGACGGAAAAGCCGCGCCCGCCCGGCGTACGACGAAACCCGGGAATCGACGCACCGAAAGCCGGGTCTGGACGCGCCGAAACCCGGGTCTCGACGTTCCAAGACCCGGGTTTCGATGGGTGATGCCTCACTCCTTCCGGCGGGAGAGGCCGAGCCGGAGACCGAGGGCCAGCAGCAGCCCGCTGATCGCGGCGATCGGTCCGAGGCCCGCAGGCGCGCCGGTCTGGGGCAGCTCGCCCTTGTGCGGGACCTTGCCCGGCTCGTGGTGGGTCTTCTCCGGCGGAGCCGTGACGGAGGCCCGGACGACCACTTCGTTGGAGACGAGGTGGTGCGGCTGGGTCTCGAGCGCCACCGCGGCGAGCGAGCTGAGGCGTCCTGCCGCGGCACCTCCGGCCGGCCGACCGAACGTCGGAGCGGTCTGCTCGATCGCCTCGTTCCAGTCGAGGAAGCCCTGGTTCCACAGTGTCGCGGTGTAGGTGTCGCCGGGCTGCAGGTTCAGGTCGGCCGGCTCCTCCGGGAACTGGACCTCCATGACCGCCGCGCCGCCCTCGGTGACGCCGTTGCCGGGCGTCAGGTCACCGACGTCGAAGGTCACGAGCTGCGTGACCGGGTCGACCGACACCGTGCAGGTCAGGCCGTCCTCGCACGTCGCGCTGTCGGGGACCAGTGTTCCCTTGACCGTCGAGGTGGTGTCCTCGGGGTTGTAGCCGGGGACGTAGTCGGTCACGCGGACGTCGTGGAAGTTCTTCGGTCCGGTCGCGCTGACCCGGACGACGTACCGCACGGTGTCGCCGAAGTCGACCACTCCGTCACTCGGCTCCCAGGCGCCGTTGTGGAACTCGAACTGCTGCTTCGCGACGATCGCCAGCTGGCCCTCGGCGAAGTCCGTCACCACGATCGGGGTCATGTCGCCACCGGCCACGAAGTTGGACTCGTCGACCTGGATGCCCATGACCGGGTGGTCCGGGAGGTCGTAGTTCGGCGGCGCCGAGGTCTCCACCAGGACGTAGCAGCCGTGCTGCAGGTCGTGGAAGAGGGCCTGGCCGAGCTCGCTGGTCGTCGCCGTGCCCAGGAGCTTGTCCTCGGACGGCACCGCCACCGGGTCACCGAACTGGCAGCCGCCCTCCGGGATCGCCCCGGCGTCGTACAGCTGGAACGTCGCGTCGGGGAGGACCTCATCGGACTCCAGGTCGCGCTTCTCGACGACCATCGTGGTCACCTGCGGGGTGTCCGTCGTCGTCTCGCACTCGCTGTTGTCGTCGATCCCGCCGGGCACGTCGCCCGGAGGCACGCACTCGCCACCTTCGTCAGGGACGGGCGTCGAGACGTTGTGCAGGCTGACGCCCCACGCCCCGGCGTTGATCTCGACGACGTACGACACCTCAGTGGTCGCACCGGGCTCGAGGCCGGTGATCGTCCAGGTGAACGTCGAGCCGTCGAAGTCGAGGGCCGCGTCCTTGCTCACCAGCGTCGCGTTCGCGAAGACCGAGGTCGCGTCGTCGGTGATGACCGTGTCGACCAAGGCGTGCTTCGTGTCGTTGTGGACGGTGAGCGTGTACTTCAGGTGCTCACCCGGCTCGGCCAGGTTGTCGCCGTCCCCGGGAGTGGCGAGCAGCTGCACGGCCTTGTCGAGCGTGTAGTGCGGCGTGAAGTGCTCGGTGTGACCGCAGTCCGCACCCATCGTCTCCTCGCAGGGCACCGGTCCCGGCGTCACGACGTTGTCGATCTCGGAGTTCCAGGCGTTCTCGCCGACCGTGACCGTGTAGGTCAGGTGCAGCGGGGTGTCGCCCAGCTCGTCGATGTGCCAGGTGATGACGCCGCCGCTGATGCTCGCGCCGTCGTCAGCCAGACCGCTGACCCAGCTGTCCTCGACCCCGGTGAGGGTGTCGGTGACGTTGAAGTCCTCGACCGGGACGCCGTTGCCCACCTTGGTCAGCGTGACGTCGTAGTCGATCTGCTCTCCGGGCGCGACCGTCGCTCCGCTTTCCGGGTCGGAGGTCTTGGAGACCATCCACTCGCTCGGGATCGCGTGGTTGACGATGGTGCAGGTGATGTCCTGAGCCAGGCCCACCGAGACCTCACCGGCGGTGACCGCAACGGCGTCGTCGGATCCGTCGACACAGCTCCAGCCGGCCTCGTCCTCCATGTACGTCGTCGGGCCGTCCTCGCTGAGGGCGTAGTCACCGACCTTGACGATCGAGGTGGCGGTGCCGGCACCGGTGACCGGTGCCTGCCCGGCGATGCCGTCCGGCGTCGCCGTCACGGTGAACGCCGAGGCCGGGGTCTCGTCGCCGGTGTTGCCCGGGTCGACGACCTTGACCAGCGTCAGCGTCGGCTGGATGGCCGTGTTGGTGATCTGGCAGTGGACCGTCTCGATCGCGGCGAGCTCGACGGTGCCGGACTCGCTCACGGGAACGGATCCGTCAGGACCGGTGCAGGACCAGGTGCCGGAGGTGTGGTTCGACGGGCCGTCCTCGTCGAGGGCGTACGTGCCCGCCTTCACCGCACCGTCCGCGTGGCCGTCGCCCTGGACCGTCGACTGGCCGTCGATGCCCTGCGGCGTACCGCTGAGGTGCCAGGCAGATGCGGCGGTGGTGTCACCGGTCGAGTTGTGGTCGACGATCTTGTCGAGGATCAGCCGTCCGGGGCTGTCGGAGTTGGTGAACGTACAGGTGACGTGCTCACCCGCAGGCACCTGGACCGACGTCGCGGGGTCGCCGCCACAGGTCAGGCTGTCGAGGTCATAGCCCGTCGGGCCACCGGTCTCCGAGAGGGCGAACGTCTCCTCCGGGTCGACGTAGATCGTCGTGCCCGCGGAGCCGGCCACGGCGTGGTCGCCGCTGTCGGGTCCGGTCGCGTGGAGGGTGAAGTCGCCGGCGACGGCGGTGCCGCCGTTCGGGTTCTCCACGACCTTCACGAGGGTCAGTTCGCCGGTCGCGTTGTGGACGGTGCAGGTGGCGGTGCGGCCCGCGGCGACGGAGACGTCGTCCCCGGCGAGCGAGGCGTACTGCGTGCAGTCCCACGGTCCGACCTGGACGTAGCGGCTGTCGGCGTCGTTCTCCGAGAGCGTGTACGCCGCGTCGGCCGTCACCGTGCCTGCCACCGGCGTGTTGCCGCTGGAGAAGGCGAGCGAGGAGCCGTCGACCCGCGTCGCGGAGAGGCTCCACGCGCTGGCGCTGGCGTCGCCGTTGTCGACGACCTTGACCAGGGTCAGGCCGGCGTCACAGGTGACCTCGTTGGTGACGGTGTAGTGGTTCGTGCCACCGAGGACGGTCGTCCCGAAGGGCAGGTCCTCGTTGGCGGAGGAGCCGTTGATCTCGACCACCGACGCGCCGGTCTCGCGGCACAGGCGGTTGCCGATCGTGACGTCCTCGTCGACCGACACCGGGGCTCCGCGGAGGAAGCCGCCGATCACGGTGTTCCAGTCCTGGTTGTCGCCGTTGACGGTCAGCTGCGCGCCGAGCTGCAGGTGCGCGGGCTGGGTGCCGTCGATCATCGGCTCGCCGCCGTTGACGACCCAGTACTTGTCGACCTCGACGGTCGCGGGGACCGCGACGTTCGTGATGGTGCAGGTGACGTGCTGGGCCAGCGCCAGGGTGACCGCGTCAGCGGTGACCGTGACCGGGTCCTGGTTCTGGTCGGTGCAGGACCAGCCGGCCTCGCTCGGGTCGTAGCCCACCGGGCCCGACTCGCTGAGGTCGTAGGTGCCGACCTTCACGGTGGCGTCGACCTGCGGGCCGGGGCCACTCACCGGGTCCTGACCGGCGATGCCGTCAGGCGTGGCGGTCAGCGTGAAGGCGCTCGGCTGGGTCAGGTCACCGGTGTCACCCGGGTCGACGATCTTGACGAGGGTCAGCTGCGGGGCGATCGCGGTGTTGGTGATCGTGCAGGTGACGTCGTCGTCCGGCGGGACGGTGACCTCGCCGGCGGTGACGGCTACGGCGCCTCCGGAGTCGGAGCAGCTCCAGGTGCCTGCGGTGTGCGTGGTCGGGCCGCTCTCGGAGAGGTCGTAGGCCCCGGCCTTCGTGGCGCCCGAGACGCCCGTCGTACCGCTGATGGTGGACTGTCCCGCGATGCCGTCCGGCGTCGCGGTCAGCGTCCAGGCCGTGGCGGGCGTGGTGTCACCGGTGCCGTTGTGGTCGACGACCTTGACCAGCGTGAGGCTGCCCGGGTTGTCGTGGTTGGTGAACGTGCAGGTGCGCGAGTCACCCGCAGGCACCTGCACGCTCGTGACCGGTCCGGCACCGCAGTCGATGCCGCTCAGGTCGTACCCGGACGGGCCACCGGTCTCCGACAGGTCGTACGACGCGCCGGCCGTGACGTTGAAGGAGTGGCCGGCCGTGGAGCCCGGGGTGGTCAGGTCGGCACCGCCGCCGGCGGGGGATGCGACGAGTGTGAAGTCGCCCGGTACGGCGGTGCCGCCGTTCGAGTTGTCCACGACCTTCTTGAGGATGAGCTCACCGGCGCAGGTGACCTCGTTGGTGATCGTGGCGTGGTTGGCCCCGCCCGCGAGCGCGACGCTGTCGGGCAGCGCGGCGTCGGTGGTGGTGCCGTTGACCTCAGTGACGTGACCGTGGGTCGTGCCGGCCCAGTCGCAGAGGTCGTTGCCGAAGGTGACGCTCTCGTTCAGCGACACGCTCGTGCCGTGCAGGTAGCCACCGAGGACGGTGTCCCAGGGCTTGTTGGTGCCGTCGACGGTGAGCTGGGCGCCGAGGCCGAGGTTCGCGGGCTCGCTGCCTTCCTGGACGGGCGTGCCGCCGTTGATCACCCAGTACTTGTCGACCTCGATGCTCGAGGTGCGGCTGTTGGTGAACGTGCAGGTCACGTGCTGGTCGTCGACGAGCGCCACGCTGGCCGAGGTGGCGGTCTTCTGGGCGGCCGCGTCACAGCTGATGTCGGTCAGGGTCCATCCGTCAGGAATGTTGAGCTCGCTGACGGTGGTGGTGCCGGGCGGCACGCGGTAGGTGATCGTGTTGGACAGCGTGGAGTCGGAGCCACCGTCGTCGTCGAGGTCGAACGTCGCGTCGAGGTTGTTCGGCGCCGTGATCCCGAAGTGGAAGTCCTGGGCCGCGTCGGGCTGGGCGTCCTTGACGATGGTGATCAGGCCAGCGTCGACGGCGGATGCCATCAGCTGGTTGTCGCGGCTACCGCCGTCACAGCCGAATGCTCCACCGGTGCTGACCAGCGAGAAGTGGTACGGCGCGCCGCTGATCGACCCGGCGCCGCTGTTGGGCCCGTAGTCGAGCTCCGAGGCCACGTGCCCGTCCCAGCGGAGCACCGCGGTGGGGTCGCTGGCATCGGTGATCGTGAAGGCGATCGTCACCGAGACGGTGTAGGTCGCGCCGGGGCTGTTGGTCGGCGCGGGGCCGTCGAAGTCAGCGGGGTCGGTCGAGCTCGACCACGAGACGCTGGCGCCGGCGCTGCCCTGGATGGCGAGGTGGTCGACGTAGTCGTAGGCGTACTTGCCGTTCTTGGTGCGGTCGAACGTGAAGCCGATCGTGTAGTTGCCCGGGACGAGGCCGCCCAGGTCGATCTTCTGCGGGACGAAGTCACCCTCGGCGTAGTCGCTCTTGGTGTCGTTGAGCGCGCCGTTGATCCAGGTGCCGCTCGCGTCTTCCTTGGTGTTCTGCGTGAAGTCCGTGACGCTGCAGTCAGGGGCCGGCAGCGGGTCGAGCTGCGGAGCAGCCTTCAACGTCGTCTTGGGGCCGCCGCTGCTGCCACCACCGTTGGTGTCGGGTGCCGTCGTGTCGGGTGCGGGATCGGTGGCCGGAGGTGTCGTGTCCGGTGCGGGCGACTCGGGCGCAGGTGCCTCCTGAGCCGCCGGGTCAGGGGCAGGCTCCTGGGCCGCCGACGTGTCCGCCGGCGGCTGGTCCGAGGCTGGATCCGGGGGCGGGTCCACCACCTCCGTCGACACGACCGACGTCGGCGTGGTGGCCGCGTCGTCGGCGTACGCCGGCGCGAGTGTCAGGAACGGCACTGTCAGGAACCCCATCGCCATGGCGAGGGTCGCCCGGAGCAGGCGTACGACGGGGCGCGCGGACGAGTGGTCCGCGCGCGGAGAGGTGGTGGTCACGATCTTCCCCCAAGAAGATGCAGGTCCACGGGCGCCCGAGCGGAGGTGTCCTGGGACGAAACTGCGGGCAACGAGGTGTCCTCGGTTGACGAGGACGGCAGCGGTGCCAGACGGGCCGATCCGAGAGGAGCCCCACGGCTCCCGGCGACGACGTGTCGGTGCTTCCGATCCTGTGTCGCCCACCCTCGGGATGCACTGGGGTCGACCCCCGGACCCTCCCGATGGTCGCGACCCCGGGGGACCCCAGTGCCCCACGGACGATGTTCGCCCTCGGGTCGTACCACCCATTCCGGATCAACCTGCGGAGTCGGACCCCGGCTGGGTACCGTTGCCCTGTGGCCTGGACCACAACCCCTGCTTCTGGCCACGACAGACCGCGGACGGCAATCCCGCCTGCGGCAGACCCGAGGGAGTCACCATGTCTGACCTGATCCAGCTGCTGACCACTGACGGAGTCCGGGTGGAGGACCCCGACGTCGCCTTCGCACCCGATGCAGCGCTGCTCGCCGAGCACGGCGACGAGGCCGGCGTGCTCCGCGCGATGTTGCGTGACATGACGCTCGTACGCCGCTTCGACAACGAGGCCACGGCACTCCAGCGCCACGGCGAGCTCGGCTTGTGGCCGCCCAGCCTCGGGCAGGAGGCGGCCCAGATCGGCGCCGGTCGGGCACTGGCCGCTCACGACTTCGTCTTCCCGTCCTATCGCGAGCACGGGGTGGCTTGGTGCCGTGGTGTGGAGCTGGTCGACCTGCTCGGCCTGTTCCGCGGCAGCGACCACGTCGGCTGGGACCCCGCCGAGAAGGGCTACGCCCCGGCGTCCATCGTCATCGGCGCCCACGCGCTGCACGCCGTCGGCTACGCGCTCGGCGTCCTCCACGACGGTGCCGTCGGCACGGGCGACGCCGCCCGCGACACGGCCGTCCTGGCCTGCTTCGGCGACGGTGCCACCTCGCAGGGCGACGTCAACGAGGCCATGGTCTTCGCGGCGTCGTACAACGTGCCGGTCGTCTTCTTCGTGCAGAACAACCACTGGGCGATCTCCGAGCCGCTCACCCGGCAGACCCGAATCCCCCTCGTGCAGCGTGCCTCCGGCTTCGGCTTCCCGGGCTACCGCGTCGACGGCAACGACGTCCTCGCGACGTACGCCGTCGTGCAGCGGGCTCTCGAGCACGCCCGATCCGGCCAGGGACCGGTGCTGGTCGAGGCCGTGACGTACCGGATGGGCGCACACACGACGACCGACGACCCGACCCGCTACCGCACCGACGACGAGCTCGAGGTCTGGCGGCGTCGTGACCCCATCGACCGGCTCGCAAAGCACCTGCGCGCGACGGGCGCCGCCGACGACGCGTGGTTTGCAGCGCTGGAGGCGGAGGTCGAGGCGTTCGGCACCGACGTCCGGACCCGTTGCCATGCCATGCCGGAGCCGTCGGCGCTGGCGTCGTTCGACGAGACCTACGTGGAGATCACGCCGACTCTCGCGGCCCAGCGGGCCGAGGTCGAGGCGCTGCTCGCGCTCGACGAGACCGCGGAGGTGGCGCGATGACCACGCTGACCCTGGCCAAGGCGCTCAACGCGGGGCTGCGCCGCGCGATGGAGGGCGACGACAAGGTGGTCCTCCTCGGCGAGGACATCGGTCGCCTTGGCGGTGTCTTCCGGATCACCGAGGGCCTGCAGAAGGACTTCGGCGAGCAGCGGGTGCTCGACACCCCGCTCGCGGAGTCGGGCATCGTCGGCACGGCGATCGGTCTGGCGCTGCGCGGCTACCGCCCCGTCGTGGAGATCCAGTTCGACGGCTTCGTGTATCCGGCGTACGACCAGATCGTCTGCCAGGTCGCCAAGATGCGCACCCGGTCGGGCGGTCAGTGGA
This sequence comes from Nocardioides jejuensis, assembly GCF_004337475.1. GTDB lineage: Bacteria > Actinomycetota > Actinomycetes > Propionibacteriales > Nocardioidaceae > Nocardioides > Nocardioides jejuensis. The sequence continues at coordinate 20,735 of NZ_SJZJ01000007.1, forward strand.
AGCTGCCGATCGTCATCCGCATCCCGTACGGCGGTGGCATCGGCGCCGTCGAGCACCACAGCGAGTCGCCGGAGGCGCAGTTCGCACACACCCCGGGGCTCAAGGTGGTGACCTGCTCCAACCCGGTCGACGGCTACTGGATGCTCCAGCAGGCGATCGCCCACGACGACCCGGTGATCTTCCTCGAGCCCAAGCGGCTCTACCACTCGATGAAGGCCGAGCTGGATCCTGCTCTGGAGCCGGGTCCGCTCTTCGCCTCGCGCGTGGTCCGGTCGGGCACCGACGCGACGCTGATCGCCTACGGTCCGACCGTGCAGACGGCGCTCGCTGCTGCGGACCAGGCTGCCGAAGAGGGTCGTTCGCTCGAGGTCATCGACCTCCGCACGATCTCGCCGCTGGACCTGGCCCCCGTCGCCGCCTCCGTACGCCGCACCGGCCGCGCGATCGTCGTCCACGAGGCGCACGTGTCGTTCGGTGTGGGAGCCGAGGTCGCTGCCGCGATCACCGAGGAGTGCTTCCACTCGCTCGAGGCGCCGGTCCTGCGGGTCTGCGGCTACGACACCCCCTACCCGCTCTCGCGCGTCGAGCACGAGTGGCTGCCGACCGTCGACCGGGTGCTCGACGCCGTCGACCGGGCGGTGGCCTTCTGATGGCGGACTACCTGCTGCCCGACGTCGGCGAGGGCCTGACCGAGGCCGAGATCGTCGGCTGGCACGTCGCCGTGGGTGACACGGTCACGGTCAACCAGGTGCTGCTCGAGATCGAGACCGCCAAGTCGATCGTCGAGCTGCCGTCGCCGTACGCCGGCACGGTCGAGGAGCTGCTGGTCGAGGTCGGTCAGACCGTCACGGTGGGCACCCCGATCATCCGCATCGACGACCCGAACGCGCCCGCTGTCGAGGCGCCGCCGCGTCCGGAGGACGTCGCTGCCGAGGGACCGGAGACGCTCGTCGGCTACGGCCCGCGCGAGACGGTCTCCCGCCGTCGGCGCAGTGGCGCCGCCAGTGGATCGGTCCTCGCTCCCGGTCACCGCCCGCCGGTGGCGCCGCCCGCGCCGGCGGCCCGCCCCCTTGCCTCGCCGCCGGTGCGCCTGCGGGCGCGTGAGCTAGGCATCGACCTCAACCAGGTGCGACCCTCGCGCGCCGACGGGGTCATCTCGATGGCAGACCTCACCGCCGCCCCTGCCGCCACGGCGCCGGAGATGCCGCCGCTCAAGGACCGCGAGTACCGCGAGCCGGTCAAGGGCGTACGCCGGATGATGGCGCAGGCGATGGTCGAGTCGGCGTACTCCGCCCCGCATGTGACGCTCACCGTCGAGATCGACACGACCCACTCCGTCGACCTGGTCCGGAAGCTCCGTCAGGACCCGCGCTACGCCGGCATCCACTTCACCAGCCTCCTGCTGATGGCGCGCGCCTGCATCCTCGCGCTGCGCGACCACCCCGAGCTCAACGCGCGCTGGGATGGCGAGGCGATCACGTTCCGCCGCTACGTCAACCTGGGCATCGCGGCGGCGACGCCACGAGGTCTGATCGTCCCGAACCTCAAGGACGCTGCCGACCTCTCCGGCCCGGAGCTGGCGCGGGCGATCCAGCAGCTCACCGAGACCGCGCGCGACGGACGGGCCCAGCCGGCGGACCAGGCCGGTGGCACCTTCACCATCACCAACATCGGCGTCCTGAAGGTCGACTCGGGCACGCCGATCATCAACCCCGGAGAGTCCGCGATCCTGGCCGTCGGAGCGATCCGGCGGAAGCCCTGGGTGATCACGACGAAGGACGGCTCCGAGGCGATCGCAATCCGCGACGTCGTGACGTTCTCGCTCTCGGTGGACCACCGTTTCATCGACGGCGCGATCGCGTCGAAGTTCCTCGCGCAGATCGCGGCGTACTCCGAGGACCCGTCGGGGCTGGGCCTCTGAGGCTGCGAGCGGCGCAGCGTCAGAAGGCGTAGCGGGCGGCCCGGGCGGACGCCGAACCGGCGCCCTGCGCGTGCACGCGGGCCAGCTCCTCAGCCAGTACGCCGCCGAGCCGCGCGAGGAACGCGTCGCGCTCGTCTGCAGCATCAGGGAGCTCGGCAACGACGCGGTCGACGACGCCGCGCTCGGCGAGCCCGATGGCGAGCACCTGCTGCGCCGTCGCCATCTCGGCGGCGTGGTCGGTGTCACGATGGACGATCGCGGAGGCGCCCTCGGGAGGTAGCGGCGAGAGCCAGGCGTGCTGGGCGGCGACGATCCGGTCCGCCGGCAGGAACGCCAGCGCCGCGCCGCCGTTGCCTTCGCCGAGCATCAGGCTCAGCGTCGGCGCACCGCAGGTGACCAGGTCGCCGAGGCAGCGGGCGATCTCGCCCGCCATGGCGCCCTCCTCGGCGGCAGCCGACAGCTCACCACCCCGGGTGTCAATGACGGTGAGGACGGGGATCCGCAGCTCGGCGGCGAGCGCGAAGCCGCGCCGGGCGACCCGCAGAGCAGCCGGTCCGAGCTTGTGGCCCTCAGCCTCCGCAGCCCGGTCCTGGCCGACGACGATGCAGGGCTGGCCGCCGATGCGCGCCAGGGCGAGCAGCAGCGCCGCCGCGACCTCGCCGGACTGCGTGCCGGACAGCTCGACGACGTCCGTCGCCTCAGTTGCCAGCAGGTCGCGGACGCCGGGCCGGTCGGCCCGTCGGGTCCGGGTGATCGCGTCCCAGGTCTCCACGTCGAGTCCCGGGTTTTCGCCGGTTGAGTCCCGGGTTTCGCCGGAAGCAGGTGTTGGCGTCAGCGCGCGCAGCACCGTTGCGAGTCGCTCGCGCAGGTCCGCGGGAGCGACGACGCCGTCGATGACACCCACCTCGGCAAGGTGCTCCGCGACCTGTACGCCGGGAGGGAACTCCTCGCCGTACAGCGCGGAGTAGACGCGCGGACCGAGGAAGCCCGCGAGCGCGCCCGGCTCGGCGTACGTGATCTGACCGAGGGAGCCCCAGGTCGCCATGACGCCGCCGGTGGTCGGGTTGCGGAGGTAGGCGACGTACGGCAGACCTGCCGCACGGTGCGCGGCGAGCGCGGCGCCGATCCGCACCATCTGCACGAACGCCGGCGTGCCCTCCTGCATGCGCGTGCCGCCCGAGCAGGTCAGGCCGACCAGCGGAAGGCCTTCGGCGGTGGCGCGCTCGATGCCCGCCACGAGGCGGTCGGAGGCAGCGCGTCCGACCGAGCCCGCGAGGAAGGAGAACTCGCCCGCGATGACGGCGACGGGCATGCCGTCGAGGGTGCCGCGGCCGGTCAGGATCGACTCGTCGAGACCGGACTTCTGCTGGGCGCGCTCCAGCTCCTCGACGTACGCCGGGTCGAGACCGCCGCGTTCGGGCGCGGCGTCCCAGCTGGTCCAGGAGCCGTCGTCAAGGAGGTCGCTGATGAGGCCAGGCGCGGTGAGTCGGTCGGTCACGCGGGTCAGACTAGTTGCGGGGCGTGGTCGTGCCGTCGAGCCAGCGGGCCGCGGACGCGGTCATGTCGACACCGGTCTCCGTGCGCACCCACCGGAGGACCTCCGCCCGGGTGACGCTGCGGCCGGCGAACGCCTTCGGCAGCCCGCGCAGCACCTTCGCGAACTCCTCGTCGCCGATCTGCGTCCGCAGGCCCTGCCACATCAACGCGCTGCCGTAGTCGACGCTGGCCGGGCCGAAGTTGCCCGGGGCGAAGTGGCTGGGAGGGCCGGAGTGGCGACGGTTCAGCCCGTCGGCCTCGCGCCAGCTGGAGGTGATGTAGTCCCACGGGGTGTCCGTCTTCGCGACGCGCCAGTCGCCGTCGGCGACCAGCCAGGGGATGCCCTCGGCGATCCACAGGTCGTGCCAGTCGGCAGGCGTCACCTCGTTGCCCCACCACTGGTGGGCGAGCTGGTCGACGAGCGCGGCGGGGGAGCGGCTGTCGGCCGTCGTCGGCACGGTCAGGGTCTCCTGCGTGTCCGAGCCGGCCTCGCCCGGGATGACGACGGCACCGACCGTCGCGAAGGGGTAGGGACCGAGCTGCTTCTCCAGCCAGTCGACGAGTGAGGGCAGCACGGTCAGCGCGCTGGCCGAGACGTCGTCGCCGTCGTGCACCCAGGTCGTGATCGGCGTGCCCGAGCCGGTCTTCGCGGTGGTCGAGGTGTAGGGGCCGATCGCGACGGTCATCGCGGACGGCGCTGCCGGCGCGCTGCCGTGCCACGACGTCGTCGTCTGGCCACCGGAGGTGGACCGCGAGGCGAGCGCGCCGTTGGAGATTCCGACCCAGCCCTTCGGGACGCGCAGCGTCACGTCGTGGAACGCCTTGTCCGACGGGGTGTCGTTGACTGCCATCCAGGTGAAGGCGCCGTAGGGCTGCTGGATCGAGGTCACCTCGCCGTTGCTCGCGGAACTCCACCCGAGGTACGCCAGCGACCCGCGGTCCGTCGGGGCGTCAGCCGCCGCCGGGCTCCCGGAGTACTCCAGTCGCAGGACGGAGTCCACGCCCTTGTCGACCCGTGCGGTGAGGATCAGCTTGTCGGCCTCGTGGTCGTCGGGGACCGATGCCCCGTCGATCTCCGCCCGGTTGACGTGCAACCCGCTGCCGAAGTCGAGGACGACCCGCTTGAGGTTGGCGGTGGGTCGGAACGTGATCGTCTCGACGCCCGTGAGCTGCCGCTTGTCGGGATCCCACGTCACATCGACCGCGTAGTAGCGCGCGTCGATGCCGGCGTTGCCGAACTGCGGGTAGACGGTGTCCGGCCGGGGAGTCGAGGCGGCTGCGGCGAGGTCGGTCGGCGGACCGATCTGCACCTTCTTCGCGTCGTCCGAGCAGGCCGCGAGACCACTGCCGACGACGGTGACGGCCACGAGCGCGGCAGCGGTGCGGCGTACGACGGAAGTCCCCATGCGCACATCATGCGCCCGCGCACCGACAGCGGGTGGCAGAAATGCGCGACGCCCCGGCTGCCAGGGGCAACCGGGGCGTCGGGCTGGATCTCGATCGGGGCGCTCGCGCGCTCAGTCGATCACCGGATGGATCAGAAGGCGTCCTCGGACAGCTCCATGATGTCGAGCGTGGTCGCCTTGGCGATCTCCAGCTCGGCGGCGATCTTCGGCAGGACCTGCGCGGTGAAGAACTTCGCCGCGGCGACCTTGCCCTCGTAGAACGCCTTGTCCTTCTCCGAGGCACCGTTGGCCAGAGCGGCCAGCGCGACCTCGGCCTGGCGGACCAGCAGCCAGGCGCAGACGACGTCACCGAGCGCCATCAGGACGCGCGAGGTGTTCAGGCCGACCTTGTAGATCGACTTGATCTCGTTCATCGCGTTCATCAGGTCGTTGACCGTCAGGGTGACGAGCTCGCCGGCGGTGGCCAGGCCCTCGCCGAGCAGCTCGCGCTCGACCTTGAGCTCGGTCGAGCCGTTGTCGACGGTCGCCTGGATCTCGGCCTGGAGGTGGCCGAGGGCCGTGCCCTGGTCCTTGACGATCTTGCGGAAGAAGAAGTCCATGCCCTGGATCGCCGTGGTGCCCTCGTAGAGGGTGTCGATCTTGGCGTCACGGATGTACTGCTCGATCGGGTACTCCTGCAGGAAGCCGGAGCCACCGAGGGTCTGGAGCGACTCGGTGCCGAGCAGCGTCCAGGCCTTCTCCGAGCCGTAGCCCTTGACGATCGGGAGGAGCAGGTCGTTGATCTTCGCGGCCAGCTCGGCGTTCTCGCCACCGATGAGGACCTGGTCCTTCCAGTACGCCGTGTAGACGTACAGGGCGCGCATGGCCTCGGCGTACGACTTCTGCGTCATCAGCGAACGACGGACGTCGGGGTGGTGCGTGATGGTGACCTTGGGGGCGTTCTTGTCCGCGGCCTGCGAGAGGTCCGGACCCTGCACGCGCTGCTTGGCGTACTCGAGCGCGTTGAGGTAACCGGTGGACAGGGTGCCGATGGCCTTGGTGCCGACGAGCATGCGGGCGTTCTCGATGACGTCGAACATCTGGCGGATGCCGTCGTGGACCTCGCCGAGGAGGTAGCCGACGGCCGGCTCGCCGCCGCCGATCTGCGGGTCGCCGAAGGTGACCTCACACGTGTTGGAGGCCTTGATGCCCATCTTGTGCTCGACGTTGGTGACGTAGGCGCCGTTGCGGGCACCGAGCTCACCGGTCTCGAGGTCGAAGTGGTACTTCGAGACGAGGAAGAGCGAGAGGCCCTTCGTGCCCGGGCCACCGACGCCCTCGATGCCCTTCGGGCGAGCGAGGACGAGGTGCATGATGTTTTCCTGCAGGTCCGACTCGGCGCTGGTGATGAAGCGCTTCACGCCGGAGATGTTCCAGGTGCCGTCACCGTTGTCGGTGGCGAAGGTCTTGCCCGCGCCGACGTCGGAGCCCGCGTCGGGCTCGGTGAGGACCATGGTGGCGCCCCACTGCTTCTCGACCATGAGCTCGGCGATGCGGATGTCGCGCTGCACGCCGTTGGCGTTGTGGAAGACGACGGAGGCGAAGAACGGGCCCGCGGAGTACATGTACAGCGGAGCGTTGGCGCCGAGGATCATCTCGGCGGCCGACCAGACGACGGTCGCGGGAGCCGGCTGGCAGCCGATCTCCTCGGGCAGGCCGATGGCCCAGAAGCCCGACTCCATGTAGGCGTCGTAGGCCTTCTTGAACGCCGCCGGGACGGGGGCCGTGTTGGTGGCCGGGTCGAAGACCGGCGGGGTGCGGTCGGCCTCGATCAGCGAGTCGGCGATGTCCTCGCGCGAGATCCGCTCGATCTCCTTGAGGGTCTCGGTGGCGGTCTCCTGGTCGAATCCGGAGAACGCGGCAGCGTCCATGTAGTCCTGGATCTTGAAGACCTCGAACAGGTTGAACTCGATGTCGCGGAGGTTGCTCTTGAAGTGGCTCACTGATTCACCTTTGGGGTGCGTGGAGAGTGGGAAGATCGGCGCATTACTCGCCAGTAACAAAATGATGCAACGCCGTGTCACGCCGTGCAAGATCCCGGGCTGCATGATCTGGGCCACGCTGCGTTCCCACAAAGTCAAGCGATTGCTGCGACAATGCCGGCATGCGAGTCTCCGCCAAGTCCGATTACGCCCTGCGCGCGCTCATCGAGATCGCCTCGCGTGACGACGCGCGCCCGGTCAGCGCCGAGGAGCTGGGCCGCCTGCAGGAGATCCCGCACGGCTTCCTCCAGGCGATCCTCGCCGACATGCGCCGCGCCGACATCGTGGTGTCGCAGCGCGGCCAGTCCGGCGGGTGGCGCCTGGCGCGCGAGGCGTCGACGGTCACGATCGCCGACGTCATCCGCGCGGTCGACGGTCCGCTCGTCTCCGTCTACGGCCTGCGCCCCGAGGCGGTCACGTACAACGAGAAGGCCGACGTGCTCCAGCACGTCTGGATCGCCGCGCGCTCATCGCTGCGCGACGTCTTCGAGAAGGTCACCATCGCCTCCCTCGCCGGCCGCGAGCTGCCGGACGAGGTCACCCGCCGCACTGCCGACGAAGACGCCTGGCAGCCGCACTGATCTCGAAACGAGGCGCGCTCGCGCGTCGTTTTGCAGAGGGTGACGTGCGCGCCACCCCTCAGGACGTGCGGATCTCCTCGAGCTGCTCCTTGAGCGCGGAGCGCTTCTTCTTCAGCTTCACGATCCGCTTCTCCAGGTCGGCCTCGCGCGTGACCCGCGCAAGCTCGACCACGCGGGCCAGCAGCGACTCGAGGGTCTCGCCCTCCTCGAGCGTCAGCACGTGCAGCCGGCTCGGCTTCACCTGCGTGGCCCAGCCATCGATCAGGTCGTCGAGGCCAGCAGCGCCGCGGTCCGCGGTGATGACGACGTGGGTGCGGAACCCGCTCATCGCGTCGAGCAGCAGCGACCGCTGGTCCTCGTCGGCTCCGGCGTACGCGTCGCTGCCGAAGAGAACGGCAGCCTTGCGCTTCTCGGCCCGGCGTACGACGCGGGCGAAGCTGCCCTCGACGTCCTTGCGCCTGAGGCCCTCGTCCTTGTGGGTGCGCCGGACCTCGACGCCCGAGCGGTAGAGGTCGGCCTGCGTCACGTCCGGCGTGGTGAGCGCGGCGTCCGCGAGCAGCGTGCCCTCACGGAGCAGGACGTCGTGGAGCTCGTCGGCGTCGGGGATCGTGGGGCCGACGAGCAGGAAGGCGTGGTTCTTGGCCATGGGGCCAGCGTCGCACCGATCGGGGGCCGTGGGGTGAACGCCACGAAAACGGACACCGTGTCTGCGTGTGACCTGTCCCGCCCCGCGCTGATGCGGACCCGCCCTGCGAAAGGGGGACCCCCGACCTAGCATCCGGCTGCTCGTGCCTCGCAGCCTCCCGCCAGGCCCGCCACGGTCGGGGGTTCCCCCTTTCTCCGGGCAGGCCCGCAGGTCGCCGGGCGGCGCAGGGGTCAGAGCGCAGCGAGCCAGTCGACCAGGGGGCGCACCTTGCGCCAGTCCTCGCGGACCACGTCGAGCAGCTCGGCGGTGTGGATGACCGGCTCGAAGCCGAGCTGGCGGCCGGCGAAGAGCTGCTTGTGCCGCAGCAGCTCGATCCGCGGGTGCTCCTTGTCGTAGCCGCGGGGCGCGGTCTTCAGCGTCTCGCCGCCGATCTCGAAACCCTCCGCCTCGAGACCCTTGACGATCGAGGCGAGCCGCGCGCCCTTCTTCTCGTCGGCGACGGCCTCGCGGAACGCCGCCATCCGCTCGCTGCTCGCCTCGTAGAAGCCGGCGCCGGTGCGGACGCCGCGCGCCGAGACCTCGACGTACCAGCCGGTGGCCGCGGCGCTGCCGACGAAGGCTCCCTGTGCGGTCTTGTATGGCGTCTTGTCCTTCGCGAACCGCACGTCGCGGTATGGCCGGAAGACCTTCGCCGTGCCGAACTCCTGCTCCAGGGCAGAGGTCAGCGCCTTCATCGGCCCCTCGACGGACTCCTTGTAGACCGCCTTGTGCGCTTCCCAGAACGACTTGGTGTTGTCGACCTCGAGGTCGTCGTAGAAGTCGAGGGCCGCGGTCGGGAAGCCGGTGAAGGTCATGGGCAGATCATGCACCGGCGGTCAGGGGTGGCGCGCGCCGACTCCGGCGAGGATTGCGCGATACCCCTCGGCGTACGTCGGGAACGCGGGCGCCCAGCCCGTCGCGCGCAGCCGTGCGTTGGAGCAGGCGCGGTCGGCACCGCGGGCACTGGGCTTCTCGGCCTGCTGTGGCGTCGGGGCATCCATGGCACCGGCGAGCCGGCGGACCACCTCGCCGTACGGCGCGGGGGAGTCGTCGACGCCGAGGAAGATTCCCTGCGCGTCGGTCGTGGTCAGGTGCACGATCGCCGCGGCCGCATCGTCCCGGTGGATCCGCGCCGTACGCCGGTCGGGCGTCGGGATCGTGGCCGTCCCGGTCCGGACCAGGTCCAGCAGGCGGGTGCGACTGGGGCCGTAGATGCCTCCGAGCCGGAGCACGGTCGCGGTCGTGCCCGACCCCGCGAGCCGGGAGAGGAAGAGCTGCTCGGCCTCGAGCATGACCCGGCCGTTGAAAGCCGTCGGCTCCGTCGGGGACGTCTCGTCGACGTCGCCGGAGAGCGACCCGTAGACCGCGGTCGAGGAGACGAAGAGCGCGTGGCCCGGAGTCACACCGTCGCGATCCAGCGCGTCGAGGACGCGCGCCGTGCCGTCGACGTACGCCGACCGGTAGGCGTCCTCGTCGTGGCCGTCGGCGGCCAGGGCGATCACCAGGATCGTGGTGTCGGCCGGCACGGTCGGCGCGGCGACGCGCAGGTCGGCGGCAACCCCGTTGATCACCGAGGGAAGCTTGTCCGGGGAGCGGCGCCAGCCGGTGACGTGGTGACCGGCGGCGGCGTACCGGAGACCGGCCTCGGTGCCGAGGTCTCCGCAGCCAGCGATCAGGACAGACATGGAGCGGATGACGAGACTCGAACTCGCGACATCGACCTTGGGAAGGTCGCGCTCTACCAACTGAGCTACATCCGCGTGCCCCGCGAGCGGGACGGTCGGGAGCCTACTTGATCGGCTCCAGCGTGGGGCGCTTCGGGTCGATGCCGTCGCCGGACGACTTGCCGGTCAGGCGACGGCCGACCCACGGCACGGCGTGCTCGCGCACCCACACCGCGTTGGTGCGCAGGGCGGCGCGGGTTGTCGACACGTCGGGTGCGGTGATCGGCAGCGGCTCCAGCCCGTGCGGTACGCCGAGGGCGTCGAGCACGGAGATGGCCATCAGCTGGTGGCCGGCCGCGTTGAGGTGGAGGCGGTCGACGTCCATGATCTCGGAGACCTTCCAGCCGCGCATCCGCCACATGTCGACGAGGGTCGCGTCGTGCCGTTCGGCGATCTCGCGGGCGAACTCGTTGAAGATCGCCACGCGCCCGCGGATCAGCTTGAAGACCGGGTTGAGCCCGGGGTCGGCGATGGTGAACAGCACGATCCGCGCGCCGGTCGCCGTGAGCCGGCCGATGGCCTCGTCGTACGTCGCGGCGAGCGCGTCGATGTCGACCTGCGGGCGCAGGACGTCGTTGCCGCCGCCGTGGATCGTGACCAGGTCGGGGTGGAGGGCGAGCGCGGGCTCGAGCTGGTCCTCGAGGATCTTCGGGAGCTTGCGTCCGCGGATGGCGAGGTTGGCGTAGCCGAAGTCGTCGGACTGGGTCGCCAGCATCTCGGCGACGCGGTCCGCCCAGCCACGGAGGCCGTTGGGTCGCGTCGGGTCGACGTCGCCGACGCCTTCGGTGAACGAATCTCCCAAAGCGACGTACCGGTGGAAGGTCATGGGTTCATGATGCCGCCATGGGTCAACGGGGTGTGGGGCGCGGGGTCGGTCTGGTCGCGGTCGCTGGTGGACTGCTCGCGACGCTGGTGTTCGGCACGGTCGCCGGTGCGCCGCCCGAACGTCCCCGCGGCCCGGTCCACGTCGCGCCGCCGGAGACGCGTTCGCAGGCGGCCCTCTTCTCGTGCCCGGAGGAGCATCCGGTCTTCACGCGGCATGTCCCGCCGATCATGGATCGCGGTGTGCAGGAGGAGGCTGCTGCGTGGATGCGTGGCGCCACGGGCCCCGGATGGCGGCTCGTCTTCGCAGAGCCGACCCGCCTCGGCCTCCTCGGCTTCATCGACGGCGACCTCGCGGCGGCGCGTGCGTCGCTCGTGCCCCGTGGCGTCACCCACGTCTACCGCCGCGACATGGGGCCCGAGTTCGGGGACGGCAAGGACCGCAAGGCACTGGTCGAGCAGGGGCTCGGCTGGGCACTCGAGAAGCCGATGCACGACGTGCGGCATGCACTTCGCGGGCTGCCGGACGACGGTGACTTCGCGTACTGGCCCGAGGCCGGAGCGATCTTCGTGCAGTGGAAGGCTCCGCTGCCGAAGCAGGTTGCTGCCCTCGCGGGCACCAAGGTCGACGGAGCGGAGGTGATGGTGGAGGAGACGCCCTACTCATCGCGTGAGCTGGCCAGGGCCCAGGACCGGATCTTCGACAAGAGGTACGAGAAGCAGGTCGACGCGAGCTTCACGTTTGCGGGCACCTGCGGCGACCTGTCGGGCGTGGTGCTCGGCGTCGACCCGAAGACGCTCGGAGACCGGGCGCCCGAGCTCCAGGAGAAGCTCAGTGCGATCGCCGGAGTGCCGATCCACGTGATCCCCGAGGAGCCCCTGCAAGCGCTCTGACACTGCCCGCTCACCGGGCACCCCGCCGCGCCCGGCGGCGTACGACTAATCTGCGGTCATGCTGCTGTCAGACCGTGACATCCTCGCCGAGATCGACGCCGAGCGGATCAAGATCGAGCCGTACGACCCCGCGATGGTGCAGCCGTCGAGCATCGACTTCCGGCTGGACAAGTTCTTCCGGGTCTTCGACAACCACAAGTACCCCGCGATCGACCCCGCCGCCGACCAGTCGGACCTGACCCGCATGGTCGAGGTGGAGGGCGACGAGCCGTTCATCCTGCACCCGGGTGAGTTCGTGCTCGGCTCGACGTTCGAGGTCGTCACGCTGCCCGATGACCTCGCCGCGCGCGTCGAGGGCAAGTCGTCGCTCGGTCGCCTCGGTCTGCTGACGCACGCGACCGCTGGCTTCGTCGACCCGGGCTTCTCCGGTCACGTGACCCTTGAGCTCGCCAACGTCGCGACGCTGCCGATCAAGCTCTACCCGGGCATGAAGATCGGCCAGCTCTGCTTCTTCAAGCTCTCGTCGGCGGCGCTGCACCCTTACGGCTCGGAGAAGTACGGCTCGCGCTACCAGGGCCAGCGCGGTCCGACCGCGTCGCGCTCCTTCGCGAACTTCCACCGCACCGAGATCTGATCCGGATGCAGCGGCGAGGCCACCTGGTCGTCGCCGTGGTGGCGAGCGTCGCGCTCGTCCTGCAGTTCTGGCTGGTCTGGCAGGGCCACGCGGTGCTCGATGACGTCGACCCGCCGGGTCGCGGGGAGCGGGTGCTCCGGTTCTTCGGCTACTTCACGATCCTGTCGAACCTCCTCGTCGCCGGTGCGTCGTGGAGCATCGCGGCATCGTCCGACCCGCTCACCTCGCGGCTCGGGCGAGTCCTGTACGTCGACGCCGTGGTCGGCATCACGGTGACCGGGATCGTGCACTGGGTGCTGCTCCGACCGCTGCTGTCGCTGGATGGTGCGGACTGGTGGGCGGACAAGCTCCTGCACGTGGCGGTGCCGGTCCTCGCCGTCGCGGCGTGGCTCGTCGTCGGGCCGCGGGGTCGGGTCCGGGCTGCGGATGTGGGATGGGCGGTGGTGCCGCCGGTGGTCTGGCTCGGCTACACCCTGGCCCGCGGAGCAGTGACCGGCTTCTACCCCTACCCGTTCCTCAACGCCGACAACCACGGCTATCCCACCGTGCTCGCGACCTGTGTCGGGGTCGCCGCGCTGTTCCTGGCGCTTGCCTTCGGTGCATCCCGGCTCGACCGGGTCCTGGCCCGCCGGGTCAGCGCGCCTCGGTCCTGAACGCCGCCGGCGTCTGGCCGGCGCGCAGGCGGAACCACGCCCCGAAGTTCGAGGCGTCGTCGAAGCCGATGGTCTCGCCCACCCGGGCCACGCTCAGCTCGCTGTGCGCGAGCAGGCGGCGCGCCTCCAGCAGCACCCGCTCGTCGATCAGTTCCTTCGGCGACCGACCGGTCGCGGCCTTCGTGGCACGGGCCAGGGTCCGCGGCGACCAGCCCAGCCGGGCGGCGTACCAGGCGACGTCGTGGTGGCGCATGTGCTCGGACTCGAGCAGCTCGCGGAACGCCAGCCAGGGCTCGGATCCGCTCGGTGCGCCGGGACGCGTGCTGGCCTGTGCAGTGAGTCGCAGCAGCATCGCCGACAGCAGGTGCGTGAGGGCAGGTCCGCGCAGCTCGCGCGGGACGGTGTCGTCGTCGGCGAGCTCGGCGATCTCCTCCACGAGCGCGGGTACGCCGGCGGCCGCGGCGTCCGAGGGCGCCCACCAGCACGGCGCAGCGGGCGAGCTCGCCTGGACCAGCTCCGCGGTGACCGGATCGAGCAGGTCGGCGGGATAGATCAGCACCCACCCGTCGTACGCCGTGACATTGCCCCAGCGCTGCACCTGACCGGGCCTGACCCAGAGCACGGAGCCCGGCTCCAGAGGGTGGTCGGCGAAGTCGAGCATGTGCGTGCCGCGGCCGGACGTCGGGAGCAGGAGGAAGTGGAACTCGGGTCGCTGGACGTCGACGAATCCGTCCGGGCCGCCGCGCTCGAGCATCGAGGCGACCGTGGTGGCCTCCACCTCGCCGGCCTTGCCCTCGGGCGGGTGATAGCCGACGGCGGCGATGGGGGTGTGTCGCATATTCACCATCGTAGGTCGCGCAGCGACCGTGAATCCACGGTCGAATCCAGCAAGACTGGTGTCACTTCAAGGAACTGATCCACCAGCGCAAAGGACATCGACATGACCACCATCGCAATCTTCGGCGGCACCGGCTACGCGGGCGGCCACATCGCCCGCGAGGCGGAGGCCCGCGGCCACGCTGTCACCATCGTCTCCCGCTCCGCCGAGACGCCCGGCGCCATCCAGGGCTCGCTCGGCGACGAGGCGTTCGTCAAGCAGCTCGCTGCCGACCACGACCAGATCGTCGTCGCCACGCAGCCGGACGGCATCCTCGAGGCGCTCCCGGTCCTCCTCGGCGCCTCCCGTGACGGTGGCGCCCGGCTGAGCTTCGTCGGTGGCGCCGGCTCGACCCTCGTCGCCGAGGGTGGTCCGCAGCTCGTCGAGACCCCTGACTTCCCGGAGGAGTACAAGGGCGTCGCCCTCCAGCACGGTGCCGTGCTCGACGCGCTGCGCGCTGACGACAGTGACGCGGACTGGTTCTACGTCTCGCCCGCCGCGGTCTTCGGCGCCTGGGCCGAGGGCACGGCGACCGGCTCGTACCGCACCTCCGACGACGTGCTCCTGGTCGACGCCGCCGGTGAGTCGAAGATCGGTGGAGCCGACTACGCGAAGGCGTACGTCGACGAGATCGAGAACCGCGCGCACGTCAACAAGCGCTTCCAGGTCGCCTACTGATCCTGCTTAGGTTTGCCTAACTAAGGTTTACCTTACATACTGGTCGTGCCACTCCGGTCGGGCACTCACGGACCGCCTGCGCCACCAGGCACGCCCGACCGCTCCGGCGGCCGTCACCGCTCTTCCTCGTGTCGGTGACGGCCGCCGGACCCATTTCCAGGAGGGACGACCATGAGCCAGCTCGCCACCCATGCGCTTCCGATGATCCTCACCGAGGTCGAGGTGACCTCCGTCGAGCGGCTCTCGGCGTCGTTCGTCCGGGTCGAGCTGGCCTCCCCGGCCCTGGCCGACTTCGGTGTGGACGGGTCGCCGCTCTTCGACCAGCGGATCAAGCTCGTCTTCCCGAACGCCGCCGGCGAGCTGACGTCGTTCGAGGGCGCGGACGAGACGTGGCTGAGCACCTGGCTCCAGCGCCCCGTCGAGGAGCGCGGCCCGATGCGGACGTACACGGTGCGGGCGCTGACCGGATCAGGTGCCGCGACCCGCCTCGTCGTCGACATCGTGATCCACGAACCCCCGTGCGGCCCGGGATCGACCTGGGCCCGCGCTGCCCGGGTGGGAGACCGGCTCGTGCTGGTCGGCCCGCGTCGAGGGGCGGCGTTCGGCGGGATCGAGTTCGCCCCGCACGCTGCGATGACCGAGATGGTGCTGGTCGGCGACGAGACCGCTGTCCCGGCCATCGCCGCGATCCTCGCTGACCTGCCCGCGACGGCGGTCGGACGGGTCTTCCTCGAGGTCCCCCTGGCCGAGGACATCCAGGAGCTGGAGGCGCCCGCGGGGATGGTCGTCACCTGGCTGCCGCGCAACGGCGCCGCGCACGGGACCCGGATCCTGGCCGCGGCGGCCGAGCGGCTCGCCGTACGAGCTGCGGCGGAGCCTGCTGCCCTGACGCTGGCTGCCGAGGACGAGATCGACCCGGATCTGTGGGAGACCCCGGCCTACTCGTCCTCGGGGGAGTCGTTGGCGGGCGGAGCGGCGGCAGTGTTGCCGGGTGTCTACGCCTGGATCGCCGGGGAGTCCGCGATGGTCACCAGCCTGCGTCGCTACCTCGTCAACGAGATCGGGCTCGACCGCTCCCAGGTCGCCTTCATGGGCTACTGGCGCCGCGGCGTCGCGATGCGCTCCTGAGCCCGGTCATGCAGGACGCCGCCGCACCCGATCTCGGGGCGGCGGCGTCCGTGCGTGGTGGGCCGGGTCAGGCCTCGGCAGCGGCCTTGAGCTTGGCCAGGCCCTTGTCGAAGTCCTTGGCGATCGCCTTGTCGAAGAAGAGCTTGCCGAGGATGGCGAAGAGCAGCGGGCGCTCGCCGGACATCGCCCAGTCGACGCGCGTGCCGTCGCCCTCGGCGGTCAGCGTGAAGACGGTCTTGTTGCTCGCCTTGAAGGGCTTGAGGAACTCGAGGTCGATGTCGATCCGCTCCGGCGTCGACGCGGTGATCTCCATGGAGCCCTGGCCGACCTTGTTGTTGCCCACCCAGGCGTAGTGCGACCCGACGCCCTTGTCGGAGCCGGAGTAGGTGCGCTTGAGCTCGGGGTCGAGCTCCTCCCACGGCGACCACGCGGTCCAGTTGTGGAAGTCGTCGAGGTGGGTGTGGACCGCAGCGGGGGCGGCGTCGATCGTGATGCTGCGCGAGTTCTCGAAGTGAGGCATGGCGGCAAGGCTAGTCGCGTCCGCCGACAGGGCCGCTCGTACGGGTGTGGCTGTTGGGCCGCGCGTCCGCCGAAGTCTTCGCCGCGGTGAAGACTTCGGCGCCCCGTGGGCTGTGTGGCCGCCGAGATCTTCACCCGGGTGAGCACTTTGACCCGAAATGCACGACGGCCGCCCGGTCAGACCGAGCGGCCGTCGTGTCTAGCTGTTGCTCAGAGGTCGAACAGCGACGACGCTCCGTGGATGTCGGCGTCGGTGCGCGGCGTGTGCGTCGCACCGCTCGACTTCGGGGCCTCCGCGGGCGCGGCGGGCGCGGCCGGGGCCGGCTCCTCCGCAGCGGGGGCCTCGGCCGCGGGCTCCTCGACAACCGGCTCCTCAGCCGGAGCCGCGGGAGCGTCGTCGGCCTCGAAGATCGTCTCCGCAGCCTCGGCCGGAGCGGCCTCGGCGACGGGGGTCTCCTCGATGACCGGCTCGGCAGCCGGAGCGGCCTCGACCGGAGCGGCCGGAGCAGCGGCGGCGGGAGCCGCGGCGGCAGCCGGAGCGCCACCCTCGGGCCACGGGATGTCGAAGAGCGACGAAGCGCCGTGGATGTCGACATCAGTACGCGGCGCGGTCGCGGCACCCGAAGCGGCCGGGGCCGCAGCAGGGGCAGCGGCCGGGGCAGCAACAGGAGCCTCGACGACGGCCTCGGCCGCCGGCTCCGCCGCGGTCTCGGCGACCTCGGCAGGGGCCTCCTCGACCGGAGCAGCTGCAGCTTCCTCGGTCGCGGCCGGGGCGGCAGCGGCCGGGGCAGCCGGAGCGGCAGCCGGGATGTCGAAGAGCGAACCGCCAGCGCTGAGGTCCGCGGCCGGGGCGGCCGGAGCCGCCTCCGCCTTCGGGGCCTCGGCAACCGGAGCAGCCTCAGCCGGCGCGGCCGGGGCAGCAGCCGGCGTCGGTGCTACGTCGAAGAGCGAACCGCCAGCACCGAGGTCAGCGGCCGGAGCGGCCTCCGCCTTCGGAGCCTCGGCGGCCGGCGTCGGCGCGACGTCGAACAGCGAGCCGCCCGCGGCCGGAGCGGCCGGGGCCGCCTCTGCCGGAGCAGGCGTGTCGAACAGCGAACCGCCGGCAGCCGGAGCAGCCTCGGCTGGAGCCGGGGTGTCGAAGAGCGATCCACCCGCCGGGGCCGCCTCTGCCGGAGCAGCGTCGAACAGCGACGATCCACCCGCGGCCGGAGCGGCGGGAGCAGCCGGAGCGTCACCGAAGAGCGAGCCACCAGCAGCCGGCGCGGCCGGAGCGGCGGGGGCGTCACCGAACAGCGACGAGCCGCCGGCAGCCGGAGCAGCCGGGGCAGCCTCGGCCGGAGCAGCAGCGGCAGCAGGAGCAGCAGCCTCAGCCGGGGCGGCCTTCGCAGCCGGAGCGTCGACCGGAGCCTCGCCCGGCTTGTACTTCGTGGCGACCTCGCCCTTGACCGAAGCGAGCAGCATCTGCGCGACGTCGAGGACCTCGACCTCGGTGCGGGCCGTCTCGTCGGCCTGCATCTTGGTCAGGCCGTCGGCCAGCATGACGCGGCAGAAGGGGCAGCCGACGGCGATCTGGTCGGCACCGGTGCCGACGGCCTCTTCCGTGCGGTTGAGGTTGATGCGCGAGCCGATGGTCTCTTCCATCCACATGCGGGCACCACCGGCGCCACAGCAGAAGGACTTCTCCTGGGACCGCTCCATCTCCTTGTACTCCGCACCCGGAAGGATCTGCAGCAGGTCACGCGGCGGCGAGTAGACCTGGTTGTGACGACCCAGGAAGCAGGGGTCGTGGTACGTGATGGAGCGCTGGTGCGCACCCTCGCCGGTCTTGACCGGGGTCAGCTTGCCCTCGCGCACGAGGCGGTTGAGCAGCTGCGTGTGGTGCACGACCTCGAGCTCGATGCCCAGGTCCTTGTACTCGTTCTTCAGGGTGTTGAAGCAGTGCGCACAGGTCGAGACGACCTTCTTGACCTTGAACTCCTTGAAGGTCTCGATGTTCTGCTGCGCGAGACCCTGGAAGACGAACTCGTTGCCGGCACGACGAGCGGAGTCACCGGTGCAGGTCTCGCCGTTGCCCAGGACGCCGAACGACACGTCGGCCATGTGGAGCAGCTCGGCGACGGCACGCGTCGTCTTCTTGGCACGGTCCTCGTAGGCGCCGGCGCAGCCGACCCAGAAGAGCCACTCGACCTCGTCGAGCGACTCGATGTCGTCACCGACGACCTTGACGTCGAAGTCGAGACCCTGCGCCCAGTCCATGCGGGCGTTCGGGTTCATGTTCCACGGGTTGCCCTTGTTCTCCAGACCCTTGAAGAGTCCGTTGAGCTCGGCCGGGAAGTTGGACTCGACGAGCACCTGGTAGCGGCGCATGTCGACGAAGTGGTCGACGTGCTCGATGTCGACCGGGCACTGCTGGACGCAGGCGCCACAGTTGGTGCAGGACCACAGGGCGTCCTCGGAGATGACGAAGTCGCCACCCTCGGGGTTGTAGAACCAGTCCTGCGCGTCCTCGAGGTGGCCACCGTCGAGGTCGACCGAACCGACGAGCGAGCGCTCGGCAGCACCCTCGACGCCGGCAGCGACGTCGTACGCGTGCTGGCGCAGGCCCATCATCATGAGCTTCGGGGAGAGCGGCTTCTCGGTGTGCCACGCGGGGCACTGCGACTGGCAGCGGCCACACTCGGTACACGTCGTGAAGTCGAGGATGCCCTTCCACGAGAAGTCGTTGATCGAGCCGACGCCGAGCACCGAGTCCTCGTCGAGGTCGTCGATGTCGTCGAGCGTGATCGCCTTGCCGTTGGAGGTCAGCGGCTTGAGGCCACCGAGCGCCGTACCGCCGGAGGACTCACGCTTGAAGAAGATGTTGAACCACGCGGTGAAGCGGTGCCAGGCGACACCCATCGTGAGGTTCGAGGAGATGACGATCAGCCAGAGCATGGCCGAGGTGACCTTGAACATCGCGATCGCGAAGACCCACGCCTCGGCGCCGTCGTGCGACGTCGGGAAGAGGTGCGAGAAGTACTGCGAGAGCGGGAAGTGGAAGCCCGTCGCGTGCTCGGCGTGCTCGCCGCCCATGGCCTTGGCCATGTTGTACTCCGCGCCGCGGATGAAGAGGATCGCGGCCGACTCGAGGAAGACCATCGCCTCGACGAAGTACGCCTGCCACATCGTGGAGCCATAGAAGCGCGTCTTGCGCGAGGGGGTGTTGCTCGGGCGGTGCGTCAGGCGGTACGCGATCAGCGGGAGGATCGCGAGGGCGCCGAGGAGACCGATGAACTCCGAGAACCACTCGAAGCCGAAGAAGGTGCCGATGATCGGCCAGGCGAACGTCGGCGAGAAGAGCTGCACGACGCCCTGCATGACGGCGGTCGACAGCACCAGGAACGCCATGTAGGCGAACCAATGCAGGCCGCCGACCCACCAGATCTGGAACATGCGCGTGTGGAGGAAGGTCTCCTTCAGCATGTTCAGGCCGCGGGCGATCGGACGGTCCGTGCGGTTCAGCGC
This sequence comes from Nocardioides jejuensis, assembly GCF_004337475.1. Lineage (GTDB taxonomy): Bacteria > Actinomycetota > Actinomycetes > Propionibacteriales > Nocardioidaceae > Nocardioides > Nocardioides jejuensis. The sequence goes on from NZ_SJZJ01000007.1 coordinate 40,318, forward strand.
GGGCTGACCCTGACGGATCACCTTCAGCATCGCGCGCACGGCGCGGGTGGTGAGTGCAACCGCGACGACGGTGAACGAGAGGCTCACCACGACCGCGATGGTCTGCATCAAAGACATGGAGGGACGGCTCCTTGCGAGTCGGTTCTACCCATGGGTAGGGCTGGCCGCATCCTAGCCCGCGCAGTGCCCCCGTCTCGCGTGAGTGCGGTCGCTTAGGATACCCTTACCCGCAGGTCAGCGCCCCGGCCGTACGCCGAGCCAGCCGGCCGCGAGGCACGCCGCCGAGGCAAGTGCGGCGAACCACGGGTAGATCGCGTCGAGCCCCCAGGTCGTCGCAGCCCAGCCCGCACCGATCGTCGGGAACGCCATCGCCGAGTACGCCAGCAGGTAGTACGCCGACATGGTCTCGCCGCGGCGGTCGGCCGGGACGACGTTCGAGAGGTGGCGCAGGGAGCCGCCGAAGCTCAACCCGAAGGCGGCGCCGAGGATCGCCGACATCGCGAAGACGGCGTACGGGTTGTGGCTGATCAGGGCCGGGATGGTCAGCAGCAGGGAGACCGCCATGCCCAGGTCGCCGATGAGCGCCGAGCGACGCGCCTCGAGATCGGTGGCGGCCAGCTGTACGAGTGCGGCGGCCAGAGCCGAGACCGCGACGACGGCACCGCCGAAGACGAGGTTGTGGACGCCGGTCTTCTGGGCGGCGAGCGTGGGGAAGAGCGAGAGCAGCACGCCCAGCACGGACCAGGCAGCCATTACGCCGAGCGCCGCGAACCAGAAGTCGCCGCGGATCTCCGCCGGCACCGACGGCCGGGCGATCCGGAGCGAGCCCTGCGTGCGGTCGCTGTGCGTCTCGCGGAGCCCGAGCAGGCCGACGCCCATCGTGACGACGAGCGCGCCGATCACGACGAACGGCAGTCGGAGCGGGTGGGGGGCGTACTGCGCGAGCACGGACGAGGCGAGGATCGCGACGGTGATGCCGATGTTGAACGCCGCACCGCTGAGCTGACCGGTGCGCCGGCCGTGGTCGGGGCGAAGGTCCATCAGGGCGGCCGCGCCGGCGACGACGATCGAGCCGACCGCTGCGCCGTGCAGCATGCGGGCGATCAGCAGCATCCAGACGTTGCTCGCGAACAGGAAGATCGCCAGGCCGACGACCAGCGTCGCGGTGGCGGCGAGGAGCACCGGCTTGCGTCCGACGGCGTCGGAGATCGTGCCGGAGACGAGGACGGCACCCAGTGCCGCGAATGCGTAGACCGCGAAGATCACCGTCGTCGTGAGCGGCGTCAGGTGCCACTCCGACTGGTAGATGCCGTAGAGCGGGGCGGGCATGCCCGAGACGCCGAGCGCGATGCCGGTCAGGGTGAGGACCAGGGAGTACGCCCAGCGCTGCCCGGTGTGGGCGTCTGCATGGGTGCCGGACAACGCGTCGATGCCGGGTGTGGCTGCTGCGCTCGTCACCGCGTACCTGCTTCCGGTAGGTTCGATGTACGTCGAACCCCTACGCTACGCCTGGTTCGATGACCGTCAAACCCTTATTCGAGGTGACCCGCATGACACCGGAGCACGGACAGCCCGTGGCGCAGGAGGCCGACGTCGCCGTTCCTGTTGCCGGCATCCAGCAGCTGCTCGCAGCGCTGCAGGACCCGGTGCGCCTCGAGATGGTGCGTCGCCTCGTCGGCGCCGGTGGCGAGGCGCAGTGCAAGAACCTCTATGACGGCATCGGCAAGTCGACCGCCGCCCACCACTTCAAGATCCTGCGCGAGGCCGGGATCACCGAGCGGCTCACCGTCGACGGCACCATCCACCAGCGACTCCGGTCCGACGACGTCGCGCAGGCGGCACCGGGACTGCTCGATGCAGTCATCGGTGCCGCCCAACGCCAGGCGGAGTGAGCCTCAGGCCGTGCGGCGTACGCCCGTGACGACGCCGGCGGCGCTGAAGTCGACGGCCATCCGGGCCTCGGTGCCGCCGGTGCCGGTGGCGCAGGTCGTGTAGGTCCGGCCGAGCCGCTCGTACGGCTGGCCGACCGCGTCGAGCACCTGACGCGTGGTCATGCCGGTCGTGACGGCCGTACGGAAGTCGGCGACGGTCTTGCGCAGGGGCGCGTTGCGGCAGGAGTCCGGTGCGACACCGACGGCGCGCTCCCACATCTCCAGGTACGCCTCTGCGCCGCGGCTCATGTCCTCCTTGAAGCCGACGCCCTGGGCGCCCGCGACGTGCGAGGCATCCTCGATCCAGTCGGGGTAGAGGCCGTACTGCGCGACGCCGTCGGTGTTGATGTCCCACACGCGCTGGCCGCTGACGCCCTTGTCGATCGTCACGCCGCCGAGGCCGGTGAAGGGGTAGGTGACCGGGTTGGTCGCGTTCGCGCCCCGCGGGGAGCCCTGGGCGCCGAAGCCGTTCATGTCCGCGCCGTAGCCGAAGCCGAAGTAGTAGCGCGGGTCGGCCCAGCCGAGGTGCTGCTTCCACTTGTCGACGAAGCCCGGTGAGTCGCCGGCGTACGGCGTGATGAAGCCACCGAGCTTGTAGATCCGCGGGTAGGCGTCCGGCGTGGACCAGGAGTGGCTGGACAGGATGCCCGGGTGGCGCCCGTCGGCGGCGGCCTGCTCGTAGAGGTCGAGGGCGGCGTTGCGGCCGTTGACGCTCATGTGGTCGGGGTCGAAGAGGATCCCGTTGTCGATCATCTCGTTGAGCAGGCGCTTGCCGAGGTCGGTCAGGCCGCGGGCGTTGCAGTGCGGCCCGGGCGGGTACGCCGGCAGCGGCTGCGTCCCGGCGAGCCCGTAGAGCTGGCCGATGGCACCGAAGATCGCGTCCTGCTGCGGCAGGGCGCCGTCGGGAGCGGTCAGCGGACCCTGCAGCTTGTCGTGCTGGTCGGGGGCGTTGGTCGAGGGGCACGTCTTCATCTGCAGGAACGAGCCGGTGTTGATGAAGTTGCCGAGGTTGGTGATCGTGCCGGTCGTGCCGTCGTCGCCTGCGACGCCGGTCAGGGCGTTGTCGAACTTGTTGGTGATCTCCATCTGCCGCACGCCCATCGCCTTGACCTCCGCGAGGCCGGCGTCGAGCTGCGCCTGCGTGCAGGTCGACTTGCCGAGGTGCACGTTGCAGCCGAACGGCACCGACGTCTCGATGCCCATGATCACCGCGAGCTTGCCGCTGTTGATCACCTCGCGCGCCTGGAACGGATCGGTGACGATGCGGTACCACCCGCGACCCGGACCGCCGTACTGCGCGTCGATGTAGTCCTGCAGCTTCCACATGTCCTTCGCCTGGCGGCGGATGGACTGCATGTCGTTGCAGCTGTTCTTCTTCAGCGGGTAGAGCTCGCACAGGACGTTGTTCTCGACGAGCAGGTTCGTGTAGACGCGCAGGCCGCCGCGCCACGAGCGCTCGAGCCACTTCCAGTAGACGCCCTGGTGGGTCAGCGAGTGCGGGTTCGGCCAGTCCTTGAAGGTCGGCCAGCCGACCGGGTCGTGGCCCGTGCCCGGCGTACGGCCGGCGAGGAAGTCGTCGAGCACGGCGCCCTTGCCGTTGGCGACCTGGTGGTCGGGGCAGTCCACGAGCGCGTACGGCGCGCCGTAACGCGACCACGGCGGGCTGCAGATGACCCGTCCGCCGAGGAACTCGTGGCTCATCCCGTGCGTGTGCGGGTCGACGTAGCCGCGGACCTCCTGGAAGGAGCTGGTGCCGGCGAACGGGTCGCCGGTGACATCCGTGTCGACCTCCGGGTACGGCGTGCAGCCCGTCGTCGTCGCCAGCGCGAACGCCGACGCGGTGCCGAGGTTGAGGCCGTTGGTCGCCGTGCGGTGCAGCGCCTTGCCGTTGGCCAGCGTGAACGTGAAGGCGCCCGTGCTCGTGCGCTGGACGGTCCAGTCCGTCCACGTCGAGGGCTTGGCGACCGGGTTGACGGCGTTGAGCAGGTTGCCGCCGAGGAACTTCTTGTCCGGCGTCCACAGCAGATAGCTGCCGAGGTCGGTGGCCTGGAAGAGGTACTTCTTGCCGTTGAGCGTGTAGCAGCCGCCGGCCATCGCGTAGCGGTCCTCCGGCACGGCCAGGCGCGGGCGGCCGAGCGTTGCCGTGGTCAGCGTCGGGTCGGGCATGGCGCGCTCGGACTCGACGTACGCCTCGGACGCGGCGCGCTGCGCATCGGTGGTCGGGTCGGTGGCCGTCGCTGCCTCGGGGGAGCGGCTGAGCGCGTTCTTCACGGCCAGGTCGTTCTCGTTGTGCTCGGCCGCGGCCTGGAGCGCGAGGAGGGTGCCCGTCGTCGCGTGCATCGACCCGATCGGGTTACCGGGAGCGGCGGCGTCGCTGCCACCGCCGATGCCGCCGAGGGCAGCGGCGACGACGGTCGTCAGCGCGACGGCGCTGGCGACTCCGAGGCGAACGAGGCGTGGGTCGCGGCCCATGGGCACTCCTTGGCGTTGCAAATTGTGACGACGGTCATATTCGTCAACGTGCAGGGCCAGCAGTGGTAACGCGGTGATTCACAAAGCTTGGGACCGCGATTGACGCAACGACCACGAGCGCCACGACCAGGATTCCGCCACCGGCTGCCGCTGCCGCGGCACCGGTGAGCGCGGCCGCACCGCCGTGGACGACGTCCGCGATGCGCGGGCCGCCGGCGACGACGACCACGAAGACTCCCTGCAGGCGCCCGCGCATCTCGTCTGTCGCGGCGGTCTGCAGCATCGAGGTCCGGAACGCCGCGGACACGATGTCGGCCGCTCCGCCGATGGCCAGGAAGAGCGCCGCCACCCAGATCACGACGTGCGGCGACCAGGAGGCGAAGAGGCAGGCCACGCCGAAGCCGGTCATCGCGAGGCCCCACACGATGATCGCGGCCACCACCGCGACACCCTGGCGCGTGACGCGCGAGACCCAGCCGCTGAGAATGCCGCCGACGACCGCGCCGGCCGGGATCGCGGCGAACAGGAGCGCGAACGCGAAGCCGCCGCCGTCGTGCGGCCCCTCGAAGGCCTGGTCGGCGAGCTGGGGGAAGAGCGCCCGCGGCATGCCGAAGACCATCGCGATCAGATCGACGACGAACGACATCAGCAGCACCGGCTGTGTCGCCAGGTAGCCGAACCCGTCGATGACGCTGCGCAGGCCGGGGCTTCCGCTGACCCCCGCCACCGGCATCCGGGGGAAGGTGCTCACCGCCCAGAGCGGAGCGAGGAGGAACACGGCGTCGATCGCGTAGAGCCAGGCGTAACCGGTGAGGGGGAGCAGCACGCCCGCAAGGAGCGGCCCGGCGACCGCACCCGCGGTGAAGACGGTCATGCCGAGCGCGTTCGCGGCGGGCAGGAGCTCGTCGGGAAGCAGGCGCGGCAGGACTGCGCCGAGGGTCGGTGACGACACCGCGAAGAACGCCTGCTGGACCGCGAAGACGACGAGCAGCGACCACGGCCCCGCCGTACCGGTGGCGGAGAGGGCCCAGAAGAGCGCGCTCGTCGCCATCAGGCCGAGCGTCGTGACCTGCAGGATCGTGCGGCGGTCGAGGTGGTCGGCGAGCGCGCCGCCCCAGAGGCCGAAGACGACGAGCGGCACGAGGCCGAAGAGACCGGTCAGGCCGACGTACGCGCTGGAGCCGGTGAGTGCGTAGATCTGCGCCGGCACGGCGACGACGGTGAGCTGCGCGCCCACCATGCTGATCAGGTTGGCCGTGAAGAGCCTGCGGTACGCCGGCACGCGCAGCGGCCGGACGTCGGCCAGGATCCCCTTCACGCCAGCGGCCTCTCGCCGCGGACCGGCACCAGCGGGATCGCCGCCAGCGGGAAGAGGGCCGACAGTGCGAACGTCGCCGGGTGCCCGAGGTGCGTGATGCTCGCTCCAGCGATCGGTGCGCACAGCGCAGCGGTGAGGTACTGCGCCGTGTTCTGTACGCCGAGGGCGCGGCCGCTCCAGTAGGGCCCCGCCCGCTCCGCGGTCGCCGTGAAGGCGAGGCCGTTGTCGGCGACGGTGATCGTGGTGGCGGCGGCCAGGAGCAGGATGCTCACCGCCCAGCCGAGCCATGCGGTCAGGCCGAGCAGGGCCATCGACACGACCGCCGCGATCGCGATCCAGCGCATGGGCTGCATCCGCCCGCCCACGACATCGGAGAGCTGGCCGCTGGCGATCCGGCCGAGGGCGCCGGCGAGCTGGGTGGCTGCCACGAGCAGGCCGGCCTGGGCCGGTGCCCAGCCGCGGTCGTCGAGGAGCCAGACGAGTGCGTAGGTCCACACCAGGAACTGCGGCACCACCAGCAGGATGCTGGCGACGTGGATCCGCTGCAGGTAGCTGCTGCCGCGGTAGGGGTTGGCGGTGTGCTCGATCGCGCGCTCGGGGCGTGGGGGATCGAGCACGATGACGAGGACAGCTGCCGCTGCGGCCAGCGCGGCGATCGGCGAGACCGCCAGCGCGGCCGCGACGCCTTCGTGCGCGGATATGACCGGGATCGATACGGCGGCGATGCCGACGCCCGCGGGCTGGGCCATCTGCCGGATGCCCATCGCGAGGCCACGGCGTTCGGGCGGGAACCAGCCCACCACCACGCGTCCGCCCGCGCTCGACGTGCTCGCGGCGAACGCGCCTGCGAGGAAGAGCGTCGCGCCCAGGGCTGCGGTGCCGTCGACCAGGGTGGCGGCCACTCCGGCGAGTGCCGTGCCCCCGAGGCCGGCCAGCAGGACCGCGCGCTCGCCGACGCGGTCGACGGCCGCGCCCCAGAGCAGGAGCGTGCAGAGAACGCCGATCAGCGGCAGTGCCGCGACCGTGCCCGCCTGCGTGAGGCTGAGCCCGCGGTCGTGCACCAGCACCGGGATCAGGAACGCCGCGCCGTTGATCGCGACGCTCGCCGCGGCCTGCGCTGCGGTGCTGACGGCCAGCATCGCCCACCGCCGGCGCTCGCTCACCGTCCGCGCAGCGGAGGCGGTGACGGTGGACATGGCAACCATTCTCCGACGGCCGTCCACCGGTTTGTACGCCGGGTGGCTCGCTGTGCCGGTCAGTCAGGCGCTACCGATCAGTACGGCCCCTGCCAGCCCCGAAAAAGGGCGCTACTGATCGGTATCGCGCTTACGCCGGCGGGCGGCCGCTGGCGACGACGCGTGCGCGGCTCGTCCAGCCGCCGTCGAACTCGAGCACCGCGACGGCCGACGTCGGCAGCTCCACGCTGTCGCCGGTCAGCTCCGCGACGAGCTCCTCGAGCGCAGGGTTGTGGCCGACGAGGGCGACGGTCGTGGCCGCCTCGGGGAGCGCGTGGACGACGGCGACGAGGTCGCGTCCCCATGCGGCGTACACGCGGTCGTCGGTGCGGACCTCGGGAACGCTGTCGAGGGAGTCGGCGAGGATCTGCCAGGTCTGCTGCGCCCGGAGGGCGGGGGAGACGACGGCGAGGTCGATGACCGGGTGGCGCTCCGCGATCCACGCGGCCGACTCGGGCATCTGACGGAGTCCGCGCTTGGCCAGCGGCCGCTCGAGGTCGGGCTCGTCGCCGGCCCAGTCCGACTTCCCGTGTCGTACGACGATCAGCGTGCGCATGGCAGAAGCGTGCCACGCCGGTGCTGCTGGATCGAAGGCGCGCCCCCGTGCTGTGACGCCAGGTACGGCAGGTCCCCGAGGGCGACGCGCGCCACGCGGCGAGTCTTGCTCGACACGCCGTTGCGGGTCGGGCCGGCTGCCCGATCTGCCGTAGTTGGCGCCGCTGCCTTGAGTGGCACGAGCGGCGAACGACGTCCTCAGGAGACCTGAGAGACCGGCTTCGCTGCCTGAGCGAAGATCTCGGCCGGCGTGTCGAGGGAGCCCACGAAGGTGGCTTCGGCGTCCCCTAGTGCGGGGAACCGCACCTTGCCCGCGACGACGTCTCCGAAGAGCGTTGCCTGGAGTGCAGGCACGACGAGGCTGCGGCCGTCGCTGATCGTCTGATGATCAAGCACCACCAGGACGTCATCGAGCCCGGCGATGCTGTCCTTGAACTTGTCGATGTCGGTTGCGCCCGTCAGCCACAGCGCAACCTGCACGGGTGTGTTCGACGTGCCCGTCTGCTTCTCCACGTCGATCGTGACGACGACGTAGCCCCACATCATCTCGGGTTCGCGGAGGCCCACCTTGCGGGTGGGTCCGTCACCTCCGCCCTTTTGGCGGAACCCGTCGCCGTCATCGACCTTGATGACGTGCCCGAGCACAATCGCGTCGCTGATCGGGATGTACTTCCGCGACAGCCCGAGAAGGTGCATGCGGTTCGGAAGGGCGTCGGCAAGCGACCTCGCGCCGGGCAGGCTGCCACCGGGGTCGACGCGACCGGCCATCTGATCGAACGCGTAGGTGCCGGCCTGCTCAGCCTCCGGCGAGCGGGCCGAGCCGCATGCCGCGGTTGCCAGGGAGATGGTTGCCGCCAGCAGCACTCCGCCAACGATGGAGCGGTTGATGAGCCCCGCCTGGACGGTTCGCTTCCCTGCCGGCTGATCTGACGTCATGGCCATCTGACGCCCCCGCTCTCTGTCCGGTTCCAGCGTGCCTGTCACGTCTCTGCGCGCCACCGCCCCGCCCGGAAATGCAGTGAGGGGCCGGACCCTTGCGGATCCGGCCCCTCGACCTGTCGGGCTGACAGGATTTGAACCTGCGGCCTCTTCGTCCCGAACGAAGCGCGCTACCAAACTGCGCCACAGCCCGATCGCGAACCACTTGGGCTCACGAGCAGTGGAGCATACCGGGTCCGGAGCCGTGCCCTGAAATCGGGTCTCGGGTCAGCGTGCGACGAGCGTCAGGAGGGTCGTCTCGGGGCGGCAGGCGACGCGGAACCGGACGTACGGATTGGTGCCCAGCCCGGCGGAGACGTGCAGCCAGGAGGAGCCCGGGTCACCGGGCAGGGAGTCGGCGGGGTGGCGGTGCAGGCCCTTGGCACGAGCGGGTTCGAGGTCGCAGTTGGTCGTGAGCGCGCCATGCCAGGGCAGGCAGACCTGCCCGCCGTGCGTGTGGCCGGCGATGATCGCGTCATAGCCCTGGTCCGCGAAGCGATCCAGCGCCCGGAGGTACGGCGCGTGGACGACGCCGAGTCGCAGGTCGGCGTCGAGGGGTGCAGCGCCTACGGAGTCGAGCTCGTCGCGGGTGATGTGCGGGTCGTCGAGCCCGGCGAACGCGATCTCCTCGCCGTTGACCCGCAGGCGTCCGCCGCGGTTGGAGAGGTCGAGCCAGCCCGCGTCGGTGAAGCCCTCCACGAGCTCGCCCCACGGCAGCTGCGCGCGGTCGATGTGGCGGACGCCGTCGTCGGGCAGGAGGTACTTGAGCGGGTTGCGCATGCCGGGGTCGAAGTAGTCGTTGGAGCCGAGCACGAAGACACCGGGACGCTCCATCAGCGGCGCGAAGGCGTCGAGGGCGAACGGCACCGCCCGCATGTGCGAGAGGTTGTCGCCGGTGTTGATCACGAGGTCGGGATCGAGCGCGGCCAGCGAGCGGACGAAGTCACGCTTCCTGGTCTGCCCCGGCGTCAGGTGCATGTCGCTGACGTGGAGGACCCGCAGTGGAGCGTGATCTGGCGGGAGGACCGGGACTGTCACGCGCCGCACGGTGTAGGCCCGCGCTTCGCACGCTGCGTACGTCGCCAGGGCGGCGCCGGCGACCGTGCCTGCGGCCAGGACGCCGCCGGCGAGCCGGAAACCGCTGGGGGACATACGTCGAAGGCTGCCACAATGGCCCGCATGAGTGCTCTGAAGGACCAGCTCCGCGCCGACCTGACCACCGCGATGAAGGCGCGTGACAAGGAGACGTCCGGCACGCTCCGCATGATCATGACGTCCATCGGCGCTGCCGAGGTCGCCGGCAAGGACCGGGTCGAGCTCTCCGACGAGCAGGTCCTCGCGGTGCTGACGACCGAGGCCAAGAAGCGGCGCGAGGCCGCAGCGGCGTTCAACGAGGGTGGCCGCACCGAGATGGCCGAGAAGGAGCGCGCCGAGCTCGCCGTCATCGTGACCTACCTGCCCGAGCAGCTCACCGCCGAGCAGATCTCCGACATCGTCGCGAAGGCGATCGAGCAGACCGGTGCTGCCGCCGAGGGGCCGCGCGCGATGGGCAAGGTCATGGGCATCGTCCAGCCGCAGGTCAAGGGCCGCGCCGACGGCGGTGCCGTCGCCGCTGAGGTGAAGAAGCAGCTCGGCTGACGCGACCAACGAGACGACGAAGGGGCGCGGACCGCATGGTCCGCGCCCCTTCGTGCGTCACTGGCCGGGCTTGGGCTTGCCGCCGCCGGTGGGCTTGGTGGTCGGCGTGCCGCCGGCCTTCTTGGGCGGGCGGGTGTGCGTCGGCTTCGGCTTCACGTACGGCGTGCCATCGCTGATGTAGATCGTGATCAGGTCGCCGCTGCCGGTCGTGTTGCCGCTACCCGGGCTCGTGTACGCCACGGTGCCCTGCGGATAGCTCGAGTCGACCTGGCCTCCGGCGATGGAGACGTTGAAGCCCGCATCCTCGAGGGTCTTCTGCGCCTGGTCGGGGCTCATGCCGTAGACCGACGGGATCGGGATGAGCAGTCCCTTGATATCCGTGCTGGACGGGACCTGGAAGGTGAGATCGGGCAGCCACTGCTCGATGACACTCATCGCCGCGGTCCAGATCGGTCCGGTGGTGCTCGCACCCGAGCCGTTGCCGATGTAACGACCGCCGATGCTGTGGCCGTTGAGGCTTTGCGGGTGGCCCGCGTCGTTGACGCCCGCGATCATCGACGACATCGCCAGGTTCGGGGTGTAGCCGGTGAACCAGGTGGCCATGGATTCGTTCGTCGTGCCGGTCTTGCCAGCGGTCGGCTGGCCCACGTAGAGGCCGTTGGCCGTGCCGCCGGGCTTGAGGACGCCTTCCAGCACGTTGTTGACGGCGTCGGCGACAGCACTCGGCAGGACCTGCGAGCACTCCTTGGGGTACGTCTTCACGATGTTGTTGTTGGAGTCGCGGAGTGACGTGACGGGACGGGACTTGCAGTGCACGCCACGCGCGGCGAACGTTGCGTACGCCTCCGCGACCTGGAGCGGTGACGCCAGCGGCGCACCGAGGACGAAGCTCGGCTGGCGGTCGCGCACGGGAACACTCAGGCCGAGCTCATTGGCGAGCTTCCAGGGCTCGCAGACGCCCGTCTTCATCTCGAGCTGGATGTAGAAGGTGTTCACCGATGCTGCCGTGCCCGAGTAGACGTTGTACCGGCCTGGGTGCTCTCCCGTTGCGTTGCCCCACGTGTGCGTGCCGGTGAAGTTGCCGCGGTTGGGGCAGTTCGCGAAGTCAGCCAGGTTGGTCGTCAGGTTCTGCGGTGCGTTGAACGCCGTCGTCAGCGGGATGCCCTGACGGATGGCCGCCGCGAGAACGAATGCCTTGAACGTCGATCCGGGCTGGAAGCCGAGCGATCCACCCAGGTCCTTGGGCACCGAGTAGTTGATCATCGACTCGCCGCGTCCGGAGTCGAGACCCATCGGGCGCGACTGCGCCATCGCCCGCACGTCGCCGCTGCCAGGCACGACCAGAGCCGTCGCGCCGACGGCGTTGTCCGTCGGGTAGACGTAGCGCTGGACCGCCTCGTCGGCGGCGTCCTGGAAACGCGGGTCGAGGGTGGTCTTGATGGTGAGGCCGCCCGACTGCAGGAGAGCCTTGCGCTCCTCCGTCGTCGCGCCGAGGGCCGGGTCCTTCAGCAGGTAGTTGACGACGTAGTCGCAGAAGAACGGTGCCCGGCTGAACATGCAGCCGTTGCGGTTGGCCGTGATGTCGAGCCCGAGCGACTTCTTCGCCTCCGCCTTCGCCGTGCCGAGCGGGATGGCGTGCAGCTGGGCCATCCGCTCGAGCACGATGTTGCGACGGTCGAACGCCTTGTTCGGGTTCTTCGTCGGGTCGTAGCCGACCGGGTTCTTCACGAGACCGGCGAGCATCGCCGCCTGGCCGAGCGTCAGGCGCTTGGCGTCGGTGGAGAAGTAGTGGCGGGCCGCTGCCTGGATGCCGTAGACGCCGTCGCCGAAGTAGGCGAGGTTCAGGTAGCGCTCGAGGATCCAGTCCTTGCTGTGCTCCTCCTCGAAGGCGATCGCGTAGCGCAGCTCCTTGATCTTGCGGGCGACGCTCTGCTCGACGGCCGCCTTCTGCTCGGCCTTCGTCTTCGCCTGGGAGAGCAGGGTCAGCTTCACCATCTGCTGCGTGATCGATGAGCCGCCCTGGACGGTGCCGCCGGCGGCTGAGTTGGTGACGAGGGCGCGCAGCGTGCCCTTCAGGTCGATCGCTCCGTGCTGATAGAAGCGGTAGTCCTCGATCGAGATGATCGCCTCACGCATCACCGGCGCGACCTGGGTCAGCGGCACGTTGACACGGTTCTCGTCGTACAGGGTGGCGATGGGGGTGCCGTCCTTGGCGACGATCCGCGACGCCTGGGCAAGCGGCTTGGTCTCCAGGGACTCGGGCAGGCTGCTCATCGAGTCGGAGATGTCGCGCGCGGCGAAGCCGAGCACGCCGGCAAAGGGGATCGCGAGACCGGCGACGACGATGCCGAGGACGACCGAGACGAGCGCCATGACCCCGAGGTGCGCGAGCACCTGGTTGGGCGGAATGCGGTCATCATCCAGGGGGTGCTCAGTGGTGCCGGGCATGGCGTCAGCGTACGGGAGGCCGCTGCGAGCGCCCGGTGGACTAGTCCGAACTGACTACTCCGGTCTAGCCGTCTCGTGTCTGGTTAGGCCAACTGTCCAGATCTACGTTGCTTGTGGGGAAAGGCGCAGGGGCTCATCAGGGGGACCCCGGCTTCTCGGAACGGGGTCAGGTCATGTGGGTTGAGGACTGGTCGATGCAGGCAGGGTGTCGTGACACCCAGCCGGACACGCTCTTCGTGAAGGGCGCCGAGCAGAACAAGGCCAAGCAGGTCTGCGCCAGCTGCCTCGTCCGTTCGGAGTGCCTGGCCGAGGCCCTCGAGAACCGCATCGAGTGGGGCGTCTGGGGTGGCATGACCGAGCGTGAGCGCCGTGCGCTGCTCCGCAACAACCCCGGTGCTTCCTGGGGCGAGGTGCTCCGCGCCGCCAAGGCCGCCGACATCCGCGTCACCGTCTGACGCAAGCCCTCACTGGTCAGCGAGCAGTTGACCCACGCGACGGAGGCCGTCCAGGTCGTGCACGTCGCTCGCGAGCGCCGGGACGACGGCGGTCGCCACGCCCGGGTGTGCCGACGCGAAGCGTGAACGCAGCACTCGCTCGCGCTCGACGATCCGGACCCGGTCCGCGTGGAGGCGGAGCAGCCCGGCGGTGAGCTCGGAGACGTCGCCCGGCTGACCCGCGCGGAGCTTTTCGGCGGCGGCCATCGCGGCGTCCGCAGAGAGGTCGCCGGTCGGCATCGGGCTGGCCCGGTTGACGACGAGGCCGGCGAGCGGCATCCGGTCGCCGGTCAGCCGCTCGACGAAGTACGCCGCCTCGCGCAGCGCGTCCGGCTCCGGCGCCGCCACGACGAGGAACGCCGTCCCGCGGTGCTGCAGCAGGGCGTAGGTCTGCTGTGCGCGCTGGCGGAAGCCGCCGAAGAGCGTGTCGAAGGCGGTGACGAACATCTTCAGGTCGGTGAGGACCTGCGCGCCGATGATCTTGGTCAACGCATTGACGACGAGGGAGAAGCCGGCGCCCATCACCCGCGCAGGACCCTTCGCCGGAGCGAGGAGGAGCCGGATGAAGCGACCGTCGAGGAAGCTCGAGAGGCGCTCCGGGGCGTCGAGGAAGTCCAGCGCGTTCCGGGACGGCGGCGTGTCGACGACGATCAGGTCCCAGGTGCCCTGCTCCTGCGAGTCGCGGTGCAGCTGGCCGAGCTTCTCCATCGCCATGTACTCCTGCGTGCCCGCGAAGGAGCTCGACAGCGCGATGTAGAAGGGGTTCTCCAGGATCGCCTTCGCCTTCTCGGGCCCGGCCTGGGCGAGCACCACCTCGTCGAAGGTGCTCTTCATGTCGAGCATCATCGCGTCGAGCGAGCCGCTGCCGTCCACGCCGGGAACCGGACGCGGGGTGTTGTCCAGCTGCTCGATGCCCATCGACTGCGCGAGCCGGCGGGCGGGGTCGATGGTCAGCACGACGACCTTGCGCCCGAGCTCCGCTGCGCGCAGCGCGAGCGCGGCGGACGTCGTCGTCTTGCCGACGCCGCCGGACCCGCAGCACACGAGGATGTGGGTGGTCGGGTCGGTGATCAGCGCATCGATGTCCAGCGCGGCGGCGGTCGCCGGCGTACCGGGGGCGGTGGCGAGGGGGCCCATGCGGGCGGTGTCACGTGTCATCGGGGTCCCCGATCGATTGTCTGCGGGGGAGCGCAGCGGCGGAGCAGAGAATCGGGTGGGGTGATCATGCGAGTCCCTGCTCACGGAGGCTTCCGGCGAGTTCGTAGAGCGCGCCGAGGTCGAGCCCGCCTGCGATCCTGCCCAGCTCGTAGACCTTCGTGCCCATCTCGTTGACGAGGGCCCGCTGACTGTCCTCGAGCGCGCGGCGTTCGGCGTGGTCGCGGGCCTCGGCAAGCAGACCGCTGACGAGGCCTGCGCCGGGCGTGACGCCTGCGGAGGCGAGCTCCGTGGCGATGGCGGCATGGTCGACGGTGTCGTCGGTGATCGCCGTGAGGTCCTCGGCGTCGAGGTCGCGCGGCCGGACCAGGTTGACGATGACGCCACCCACCGGCAGGTCGGCGGCGTGCAGCTCGGCGATGCCGTCCGCGGTCTCCTGAACCGGCATCTCCTCCAGGACGGTGACCAGGTGCACGGCCGTCTGGGGCGAGCGGAAGAGCGTCATGACGGTGTCTGCCTGGGCCTTCACCGGGCCGACCTTGGCCAGGCCGGCAAGCTCACCGTTGACGTTGAGGAACTGCGTGATCCGGCCCGTCGGGGGAGCATCGAGCACGATCGCGTCGTAACCCAGGCGATCCTTCGACGAGGTGCCCTTGCGGCGCTGGGTCTTGGCGGCCTCGAAGACCTTGCCGGTCAGCAGCACGTCGCGTACGCCGGGGGCGATCGTCGTCGCGAACTCGATGACGCCGAAGCGGTCGAGCGCCTTCCCGGCGCGACCGAGCTTGTAGTACATCGAGAGGTATTCCAGGAACGCCGACTCCGCATCGATGTGCAGCGCGTGCACCTCGCCCGGCTGGCCGCCGTCCGGGCTGGGGAGGCCTGCGGCGATCCGGCGCTCCTCGTAGGGGAGCGGCGGCACGTCGAAGAGCTGGGCGATGCCCTGGCGGCCCTCGACCTCGCAGAGCAGGACCCGCTTGCCGGTGCTGGCCAATGCCAGCGCAAGGGCAGCGGCGACGGTCGACTTGCCCGTGCCGCCCTTGCCGGTCACGACGTGCAGTCGCACCCTGGGCCAGTCGGTCTTGCTCACGCGCTCGAGGTTAGCGGTCCGGGCGGACGCCGTGTCCATGGTTCGGAGCAACGTGGTGGGCGTCATGATGTCTCCGTGGACGCGCACTACCTCGACAAGGCCAACCCCGACGTGTACGCCGCCCTCCGGGCCACCGCGGACACCATCGCCGTCGCGGCACGTGAGGCAGGGTTGCCGAAGCTGCTGACCGAGCTGGTCAGCGTGCGGGTGTCCCAGATCAACGGGTGTGCGTACTGCCTCCACCTGCACACGAAGAAGCTGATGGCCGCGGGTGAGTCGGTGCAGCGCCTCGGCGTACTGACGGCCTGGCGGGAGACCGAGCTCTTCGACGAGACCGAGCGTGCGGCGCTGGAGATGGCGGAGGCGATCACGACGCTGCCGGCCCCCGAGGAGCGGATTGCGATCGAGTACCGGGTGCGTGAGGTGCTGAGCGACGCCGAGTTCGCGGCAATCTCGTGGGTCGCGATCTCGATGAACGCGATGAACCGCCTCTCGATCACCAGTCGTCACCCGGTGCGTCCGCCCCGCGCCTGACGCCGTGTCGGTCAGCCCCGATAGTGTCGGCGTCATGACCAAGTGGGAATACCAGGTGGCGCCCGTCCTCAACCACGTCGCGGGCCAGATCCTCAACAACTTCGGCCAGGACGGCTGGGAGCTCGTGACCATCACGGACAACGGCTCCGGCAACCTCGTCGGCTACTTCAAGCGCCCGATCGAGGCCTGATGTCCTCCGTCGAGGAGCGTCTGGCGGAGCTCGGGCTGACCGTCCCGGACGTCGTGCCGCCCGTTGCGGCGTACGTCCCGGCGGTGCGCTCCGGCAACCAGGTCTTCACGGCTGGCCAGCTCCCGATGCGCGACGGTGCGCTGATCGCCACGGGCAAGGTCGGCGACACCGTCCCGCCCGAGGTCGCGGCCGAGTGCGCCCGCCAGTGCGCTCTCAACGCGATCGCCGCGGTCAAGTCGGTCGTCGGCCTCGAGAAGGTCGTGCGGGTGGTCAAGGTCGTCGTCTTCGTCGCCTCGACCCCGGACTTCACCGGCCAGCCGGTCGTCGCCAACGGTGCCTCCGAGCTGCTCGCCGCCGCCTTCGGCGACGCGGGCATCCACGCACGGTCGGCCGTCGGCGTACCCGTGCTGCCGCTGGATGCACCGGTCGAGGTCGAGATCCTCGTCGAGATCGCGGACTGACCAGGCCGATGGAGCGCGTCCGGCCGCTCGCCTCCGACCAGGAGGCGCTCGCCCGCGCCCTTGCTGACGGCGACGGCACCGCCGTCGAGCCGCGGCCAGCCGCGACGGTGGTCGTCGTGCGCGACGGCGACGGCACGGCCGGCGGCGTCGAGACGTGGCTGCTGCACCGGCACCAGGGCATGGAGTTCGCCGCCGGGATGTACGTCTTCCCCGGCGGTGGCGTCGACCCTCGCGATGCGGAGCTCGCTCCCGAGCTGTGGGCAGGCCCGTCAGCGGCGGACTGGGCCGAGCGCCTCGACTGTCCGCCCGAGCAGGCCCGCGAGCTGGTCTGCGCCGCGGTGCGCGAGACCTTCGAGGAGACCGGGGTCCTGCTGGCCGGCACCCCGGATGCCGTCGTCACCGACACGACCAGTGCGGACTGGGAAGCCGACCGCGCAGCGCTCGAGTCGCACGCCCTCTCCCTGGCCGAGCTGCTCACGCGGCGCGGCCTCGTGCTGCGCACCGACCTGCTCGCCGGCATGTCGTGCTGGGTCACGCCGCCGATGCGTCCGCGGCGCTACCGGACCTGGTTCTTCGTCGCCCGGCTCCCCGAGGGTCAGGTCGCGCGGGACGTCTCCACCGAGTCCGACCACGTCGGCTGGCACTCGATGCGTGCCGCTCTCGGCGAGGTGGTCGCGGGGCGGATGACGATGCTCCCGCCGACGTACGCCACCCTCGCCGAGCTGTACGACGCGACGACGCCCGAGTCCGCGGTGAAGCTGGCCCGCGAGGTGCCCTGGCAGGTGGTCGAGCCGTACTTCGACGCCGACGCCGGTGGTCTCGTCGTGCCGGAGCACCTCAACGAGCTCGCCGAGCGGGTGGTCGCCCGGCTCCAGGCGGACACATGAACGCCGGCTGGGGCGGCGGCTCCTTCGGCACGCTCGGTGAGTGCGTGCTGGCGCCCAACGCCAACATGATGACCCTCGACGGCACCAACACGTGGGTGCTGCGCTCGCCGGGATCCGAGCAGTCGGTGGTGATCGACCCGGGGCCGTTGGATGCGGGTCACCTCGGCGCCGTCGCCGCGGTCGCAGGTGATGTGCGGGCCGTCCTGCTCACCCACCACCACGCCGACCACTCCGAGGCGGCTCGGGCCTTCGCGGAGCGCGTCGGGTGCGGCGTACGCGCGCTCGATCCGGCGTACCGGCTGGGGTCCGAGGGTCTGGCAGACGGCGATGTCGTCTCGGTCGGTGACCTCGAGATCAGGGTGGTCGGCACGCCGGGACACACCGCGGACTCGTTGAGCTTCTGGCTGCCGGAGGACGGCGCGGTGCTGACCGGCGACACCGTGCTGGGCCGTGGCACCACCGTCGTCGCCCACCCCGACGGCCAGCTCGGCGCCTACCTGGACTCACTCGACCGCCTGCACGCCCTGGCTGCTTCGCGCGAGCTGACGACCATCTGGCCGGGCCATGGTCCGGTCATCGACGACGCCCTGGGGGCGCTCGACTTCTACATCGCGCACCGCCGCGACCGGCTCGGCCAGGTCGAGCAGGCGCTGCTGACGCTCTCCGGTGAGTCGACGCTGACTGCTGCGCTGCGGCACCTCGATCTCGACCCGGGCTCCGGCGCGATGCTCACGCCGCAGCGCGTCGTCGAGCACGTCTACCGCGACGTCGACCCCGTGCTGTGGGGTGCTGCGGAGCTGAGCGTTCGCGCCCAGCTGGCCTACCTCGCCCGCTGAACCCGCGGCGGGTAGGGTCGGCCACGGAGTGCCGGGAAGTCTGGTCGGCCCGCCCGGCGTCGGGCGGCGTCATCCCACCGACCCCGAGGAGCCGCCGATGCCCCGACTGCCCCGCGTGTCCCGCCTTCGTTACCTGCCCGATCTGAGCTCCCGCGAGGGCCGTTCGGTCAGCGACTTCCTGCGTCAGGAGACCGTCGGCGGCGCGCTCGCGCTGCTCGCGGCCGTCGTGGCGGTGATCTGGGCGAACACCGCCTGGTCCTCGTCGTACGCCGACCTCCGGCACCTGCAGGTCGGCCCGCTCGACGTCGAGCAGTGGGCTGCCGACGGCGCCCTGACCCTGTTCTTCTTCGTGGCCGGGCTCGAGCTGAAGCGCGAGTTCGTCGTCGGATCGCTGGCACGCATGTCGGACGCGATCGTCCCGGTCGTCGCGGCCGCCTGCGGTGTCGCGCTGCCCGCGCTGATCTACACGGCCGTCAACCTCGCGAGTCCCGAGGGCCACCCGGGTGGATGGGCGATCCCGAGCGCCACCGACATCGCCTTCGCGCTGGCCGTGCTCGCCGTCGTCGGCTCGGGCCTGCCGCCGCAGCTGCGAGCGTTCCTGCTGACGCTCGCGGTGGTCGACGACCTGATCGTCATCGCGATCATCGCGCTCTTCTACAGCTCGTCGTTGCACCTCGCACCGCTCGCGCTGGCGGCCGCAGGCCTCACTGCCTGGTGGCTGCTCCAGCGGCTCCGGGTCGACCTCTGGCCGCTCCAGGTCGCGATCGCCCTCGGCACCTGGTGGGCGGTCCACGAGAGTGGCATCCACGCCACCATTGCCGGTGTCGCGCTCGGCCTCCTCACCCGCGTACGCCGCGACGAGGGCGAGGAGCACAGTCCCGCCGAGCGGCTCGAGCACCGGCTGCACCCGCTGTCGGCGGGCGTCGCGGTGCCGTTCTTCGCCCTGCTGTCGGCCGGCGTGGTGATCTCCGGCGGTGCCGACCTGGCCCGCGACCCGGTCGTGATCGGCGTCGTCCTCGGCCTGGTCGTCGGCAAGCCGCTCGGTGTCTTCGGCGGGTCGTGGCTGCTCTGCCGCCTTACCCGTGCGGAGATCGACGACGACGTCCGCTGGCGGGACGTGCTCGGCATCGCGGTGCTCGCCGGGGTGGGGTTCACGGTGTCCCTGCTGGTCTCCGACCTGTCGTTCGAGGGGCCCGAGCGTGAGGCTGCCAAGACGGCCGTGCTCGTGGCGTCGACGGTCGCGGCGCTGCTCGCCGCCGTACTGCTCGGGCGGAGGAGCCGCGCCCACCGGGCAACGGGTGTGTAGAGTCGCGAACCGACCCGCCCGACCGCACAGGAGACCTTGATCCCGTGGCTGAGAACCTCCAGGACGAGCCGACGATCGGCAAGCTCGTCGTCGACGCCCAGCGCGACATCTCGAAGCTGATCTCTGCCGAGATCCAGCTCGCGAAGGCCGAGCTCGCCGTCAGCGTCAAGGCCGGCGGCTTCGGCGTCGTCTTCTTCGCTGTGGCTGCCTTCATGGGGCTGATGGCGCTGATCATCTTCTCGGTGACCGCGGCGTACCTCATCAACTGGGACGGCAACGGCCTCTCGCTGAAGTGGTCGTTCCTCATCGTCACCGGCTTCTACCTGCTGGTCGCCGGCATCCTCGCCTTCCTCGGCATCCGCAGCGTCAAGAAGGTCAGTGGCCCGAAGCGCGCGATCGCGCAGGCCAAGCAGAACAAGAAGGCCTTCAAGAAGGCCTGACCCCGTCGTACGCCGCGAGCGCCCAAACTGTCAGTCTGACAGTTTGGGCGCTCGTGACATTTCCGAAGTGTCAGCGGGCGCGAAAGTGTCAGCCTGACAGTTTGGCAAGCACCCGCCAGCCGGCCGCCCGATCAGCTCGCGCAGCCGCCGGTGCTGACGGGGGTGGTGGCCGCGATGCCGCGGTCACGCGCCTCGGCGACTGCGCCCGGCGTCAGGGCGTAGCCGGTGTCGCGGTCGGAGACCGACGCGGCGAAGATGACGCCGACGACGTTGCCGGCGGTGTCGACGAGCGGGCCGCCGGAGTTGCCGGGACGGATCAGGCCACGCAGCGAGTAGACCTCGCGCAGCACCGATCCGTGCCCGTAGATGTCGGGGGAGCGCAGGCGCTGCTCGGCACGGACGCGCGCGGACTGCACGTTGTACGGGCCGTCGAGCGGGTAGCCCAGGATCGCGACCTTGTCGTTGGGCTTCACGCCGGCCTCGAAGTGCAGCGGCTGGATGCCGAGGTCGGGCACCGCGAGCACGGCGACGTCGACCTGCGGGTTGTAGTAGACGACCTGCGCGTCGACGGTGCGGTCACCGACGAGCACCTTCGGGTCGCTCACGCCCGCGACGACGTGGGCGTTGGTCATCAGCCGGTCCTCGCGGATCACGAACGCCGACCCCTCGACGCCGCGGCCACAGGAGTTGTTGCCGTGGACCTTGAGGACGGAGGCGCCGGCACGCTGCACGTCGGGGTCGCGGACGACCTGCGGGGACGGCGGGTCGACCGCCACGATCCGCTCGGGCGCGAACGGCTCGAGGTAGCGCGGGAAGAAGGTCGTGCCCACGACGTCGTTGAACGCCTGCAGTCCCTGGAAAGCCTGGTCCGGGAGCGCGCGGTCGACAGCAGCCAGCACCTTCGAGTCGCGTACGACGGGGGTCACCGGGCCGAGGCTGGAGCCGGAGATCGCGACACCGAGCGCCCAGGCGACCAGCAGGACAGCCGCCATCGAGAGGGCGGCACCGCCGACGGCGTCGAGCGCTCGCACCGGCTGCCAGTGGATCTTCGCGCGCACGCGGGCCCCGGCGTACTGCAGGAGGGCCTGGCCGATCGTGGCGCAGAGGATGACGATGAAGAGCGCGCCGAGCGAGACCCACAGGCCGGGCGACACGTCACCGAGCAGGTGCGGCGCTACCCAGATGCCGAGGAAGCCGCCCGCGAGCAGGCCCACCGTCGCGAACGCGCCGGTGATGAACCCCTGCCAGTAGCCGGACAGCGCGTACGCCGCCAGCAGGATCAGCAGGAGCCAGTCGAGGAAGTTCATCGGGGGCCTTCGGGGAACTCGGAATTCGGCACCGGATAGGCCGGAATCGGCCTGTCTTCGTTACCGCGTCCGACGATCATCCACTCCTCGACCGGCTGTTCGCGTCCTTCATCCCATGGGCGTGTCCAGCCGACGTGGTCGAACAGGCGCGACACCAGGCCTGCCGTGAAGCCCCAGAGAACGCCGCCGTCAGGCAGCAGGAAGCCCGGGCCGCGGAAGCCCAGCGGGTGCACCATCGTCACGCGGATCGCCGGATCGAGGAGTACGTCGATCGGCACCCGCAGCACGGCGTGCACCTCGTCGGGGGAGACGATCCGCACCGGCGACTCCTCGCGCCACCAGCCGAGGACGGTCGTGACGGCGAAGTTGCTCGGCGGCAGCCAGATCTCGGGCAGGGCGCCGAAGACGTCGACGCCCGACGGGTCGAGTCCGCACTCCTCCTCGGCCTCCCGTAGGGCCGCGGCAACCGGGCCGTCGTCCTCCGGGTCGAGGCTGCCGCCCGGGAAGGAGATCTGCCCGGGGTGCGACCGCATGGTGTGGGAGCGCTCGGTGAAGAGCAGGTCGGGACCCTGCGGCCCCTCGCCGAAGAGCATGAGGACGGCGGCCTCGCGCGGCGACGGGCCACCGTCGGGCGGGCTGAACCGCGTCAGGTCGCTCGCCTTGACGGTGTCGAGCGAGTCGACGATGTCCTCGAGCCAGGCGGGGAGGCTGTTCACGGGCTGTCCTCCGAGGTGCCGGCGGGGTCGGTCGTCGGGCTCTGCGTCGTCGGGCTTGGGGACATCGGCTTGAGGGCAGCGGCGCCGAGGTGCTCGGCGGCGAGCTGCCGCAGCTCGTCGATGGACTCGATCTCCAGGGCGCGCACGCGTCCGGTCTCGTTGCCGTCCTCGTCGTGCCACACGCTGAGCACGCCGTCGGCGTCGAGGAACGCCAGCGTCGGCAGCAGGCTCACCGGGAGGCCGCCCTTCTGGCGCACGGCGGTCTCGGTGTCGGCGAGCAGCGGGAAGTGGACGCCGCTCTTGCGGGCCAGGTCGAGGGCGGCAGCCGGGTTGACGTCGTTGTAGTCGATGCCGACGACGGCGACGCGGCCGGCGTACTCCTGGGCGAAGCGCTCGAAGATCGGCAGCTCGCGTCGGCACGGCCCGCACCAGCTCGCCCAGAACGTGATGACCATCGGGCCGCGGAGCTTCGCGAGGTCGACGGACGGACCGCCGCCGAGGCACGGGAGCGTGATGGCGGGCAGGCCGTGGCGCTGGACCTCCCCGGAGGCAGTCGGCTCGGTGCAGGTCGGGATGTGTGCCTGGGCCTTCGCCGCGCGGAGGGCGGGGGTGTCGACGTCGACGTGGAGCGTCGGCGCCGTGAGGGACGACGGGCCGCACGCGGTCATGCCGAGCGTCGTGAGTCCGGCGAACGCTGCGGCAACCCTGAACTTCGACTCACGACGTGTCATGCGCGTCCCTCCGTGCGGACCAGCTTCGCCGCCTCGGCGGGATCCGTCGGCCCTTCGCCGTACGCCGGGCACCAGCGCGCCACGGGGCACGCACCGCAGGCGGGCTTCCGGGCGTGGCAGATCCGGCGGCCGTGCCAGATGACGTGGTGGGAGAGCATCGTCCAGTCACGCTTGGGGAAGAGGTCGCCGATCGCGAACTCGACCTTCACCGGATCGGTCTCGTCGGTCCAGCCGAAGCGGCGGACCAGGCGCCCGAAATGCGTGTCGACGGTGATGCCCGGGACGTCGAACGCGTTGCCGAGCACCACGTTGGCGGTCTTGCGGCCCACACCGGGCAGGGTCACGAGGTCGTCGAGGCGGCCGGGGACCTGGCCGTCGTACCTCTCGACGAGCGCGGCGCTCAGCTTGAGCAGCGACTCGGTCTTGGCGCGGAAGAATCCGAGCGGACCGATGATCTCCTCGAGCTTCTCGCGCTCGGCCGCGGCCATCGCGGCCGGCGTCGGGTAGGCGCCGAAGAGCACCGGCCGGACCTTGTTGACGCGCTTGTCCGTGGTCTGAGCCGAGAGCACCGTGACCACGAGCAGCTGGAACGGATCGTCGAAGTTGAGCTCGCACTTCGCGTCGGGATAGGTGTCACCGAGGGTGCGATCGATCTTGCGGGCCCTGCGCACGAGCGCCGTGTCGGGACGCGAGTCCGGTCGGGCAGGAGAAGCAGGGGGCACGCCGACAGCCTACGGGTGCTGCCCTCGCGCGCGTGGCCCTCCGGGAACCGGTGCTGACTGGTGTGGTTTGATCCACATGTGACCGACCGCACGGTATTGTGCCGGGCGAGACTCGCCTGAGCCCTTCGTGGGCTGACCCGATGGAGGAAATGTGGACAACGACGTGCTGCGTCAGGCTCCGCTGTTCAGCGCTCTCGACGACGAGGCCGCTTCCGCTCTGCGTGCGTCGATGGCGGAGTCCCGCCTTCGCCGTGGCGAGATCCTCTTCCACGAGGGCGACTCGGGCGACAAGCTCTACATCGTCCTCGACGGCAAGGTGAAGCTCGGCCGCACCTCCTCGGACGGTCGTGAGAACCTCCTCGCCATCCTCGGCCCCGGCCAGATGTTCGGTGAGCTGTCGCTCTTCGACCCGGGCCCGCGCTCGGCCACGGTCACGACCGTCACCGACGCGTCGTTCGCCTCGCTGTCGCACGAGGACCTGCTCAAGTGGCTCGAGGGCCGCCCGCTGGTCGCCTACTCGCTGCTCGCGCAGCTCGCGACCCGCCTGCGCAAGGCCAACGACGTCGTCGCCGACCTGGTCTTCTCCGACGTCCCGGGCCGTGTCGCCAAGGCGCTGCTCGACCTCGCCGACCGCTTCGGCCGCACCGCCGACGACGGCGTCCACGTCCACCACGACCTCACGCAGGAGGAGCTCGCCCAGCTGGTCGGCGCTTCCCGCGAGACGGTCAACAAGGCGCTCGCCGACTTCGCGTCGCGCGGCTGGCTGCGTCTCGAGCCGCGCTCGGTCGTCATCATGGACCTCGAGCGTCTGGGCCGTCGCGCCCGCTGATTCGTTCGTACGACGGCCCCCATCCGCTCCGGGTGGGGGCCGTCGGCATTTTCTTTCGCCGGCGGTGACCCCCGCGGGCGTGGTCTGCTGCGTCTAGAGGTGTGAAAGGGGGTCCGATGCAGTCCGGAGAAGCAGCCTTCAACGACTTCGTCGCCGCGCGGACGGCGGCGCTGTCGCGCACGGCGTACCTGCTGACGGGGGACCACCACCTCGCCGAGGACCTGCTGCAGACCGCGCTGCTCCAGGCTGCGCGCCACTGGGAGCGGATCCACACGGCGCCCGAGGCGTACGTGCGCCGCGTCCTCTACAACCAGAACGTCTCGTGGTGGCGGCGCCGCAAGCTCCGCGAGACCACCCTCGGGACGTACGACGCAGCCGCGCCGGCGTCCTCGCCGGACCTGCGGCTGACCCTGGAGGAGGCGCTGGGCCGGCTGACCGCCAAGCAGCGGACGGTGCTGGTGCTGCGCTACTTCGAGGACCTGACCGAGGTGCAGGCCGCCGCCGCGCTGGGGATCTCCGCCGGCACCGTGAAGTCGATGACCCGCCAGGCCCTCGCGCGGCTGCGCGTCCTGGCCCCTGAACTGTCCGAGCTGATCGGAGCGACGCCATGACCGATGCCTTGCGTGAGGAGCTCGCCCGGATCGGCGACGGTGCGGCCCCGGTTGCCGTGTCGTCGGACGTGTGGGCGCGAGGTCGCCGAGCCCGCCGCCGGGACCGGCTCGCCGCCGGTGGTGCCGCGCTGTCGGTGCTGGTGGTGCTCGCCGGAGCAGGTCTGACGTTGCGCGGGAGCGGCAGCGACGTACCGCCAGTAGCGACTGGCGTCGAGGCTGTGCCGTCGGTGATCCACCCGGTGCCGGAGCGGCTGGGGTTCGGAGGCATTGACGCGGACGCCACCTGGAAACCGTCGATCGGGGAGTCGGATCTCGCCATCGGCCGTGCGTCGGTCGCCTTCGCCAGTGGCGGGTACCAGCCGCTGCCGGCCGTCATCACTGCAGCAGACGGTGCCTACCATCTGCTCCAGCTGCCGGGATGGATCGGCACAAGCCTGGCCGCGAACATGACCCCCGGGATGCCGCTGGCGCTCTCGCCGGATGGCCGCTCGCTCGCGTGGGGTTGGTACGACGCGTCGACGCGCGGCTCGGCGCAGGTCACGGCTGGCGTGCGGATCGTCGACCTCGAGACCGGGCGCATCCGCACGATTCGCCTGGAAGGCGCACGAGGCGTGGAGGTCGCGTCGTTGCAGTGGTCGCCGGACAGTCGCTGGCTGGTCTGGCAGGGCGCGGAGTTGAAGCGTTGGGAGGTCAACAACACGAGCTGGGGTCGCAACGTCGCCGGCCGTATCGCGCCCGGAGCCACCGTGAGCACGAGCATCGCGGTCAGTCGAGGCGGTGGTGAGCAGCTCGCGATCGACGACGAGGGGACCGTGGCGTGGGTGGCTGATGGCAGCTACCGCTTCAACCGCCTCGACCTGGCGGGCACATCTACGGGCCATATCGACGTTCTCGGTAACCGTCCGGTGGCCGCTGGTCGGTTCGGACCGGGTGCGTCGTTTGCCTTCGCAACCAATGAGTCGTCGAGCGTCGCCACGTTCTTCTACGAGGAGCCGCGGCGGACGCCGGACGACGATGGAACGCTGGCTTACAAAGACAACGCCGCGATGGTTCCCGTCGCCCCGACCACCCGTGACTTGCCGGATGACCGCTTCCCGGCTGACATCGAACCCATGGGCTGGATCGATCCGGACCACGTCGTCGAGCTCGTGACGCCCGTGCACCCGATCAGCGAAGCAGGCTGGACCGAGGGCGACAGCGAACTGGTGGTGATGTCGCTCGGCGACGGCGAGCAGCCGGCGTACGACGCGGTGGCGCATGTCGCGCAGGGTGAGGAGCACGATGGCCGGATCCGGGGCGTCACTGTCGCCGTCGACCTGATGACGCTGGACCACCCGACGCGCGACTTCCCGGCGCCGGAGTGGCCGTGGAGCGATGAGCGGAAGCTGGCGGTCTTCGGCGGCGCCGGTGTCGCCGTGGTGGCGGCGCTGGTCTTCGTCGTCAGCTACCGGCGAGGTCGTCGGCAGACGCCGTAGCTGACGCAACGGGTGGACTTCTCGTCACCTGCTGACGAGAAGTCCACCCGTTGATGGTGAAGCGTGGGCGCTCAGCGCAGGTCGGCCGGGACCTCGACGCCGAGGTCGTCGGCGATCGCGCGCAACGCCGTACGGGTGGCGTCGGAGAAGTGCGGCTGTGCGCGGCGTACGGCATCCCACTCGCCGAGCTTCGCCGCCGTCTCGACGACTCCCTGCAGGCGGTGGTGCGGCAGCATCTCGAGGATCCGGGCGACGCGGGCGGGGTCCTCGATGACCTGGCCCGTGCGGACCAGCGCCTCATCGGAGAGGACGCCGAGCGTGCGCTGGATCTGCGCGTCGGGGAGTACGCCGACGAAGTCGGCCATCGCGATGTACTCGCCGCGCTCGCCGAGGATCTGGCCGGCGTCGACGAGGAGCTGCGGCGGCAGCTTCTCGAGGATCGGCGTCACACGACGCGGATCGAGCTTCGGGGCAAGATCGGCGAGGAAGGTCAGCGGTACCCGGCTGGCCAGCGAGACCGCGGCGTCGGTCTCCATGACGCCCGCGACGCGGGCCGCGAGCTGCGGCGGGAACGCCATCGTCGCGATCTTGGCGGCAACCCCGCCCGGGACGATCTTCGTGGTCTTCGCGAGGCCGAGCAGGACGTCGCGGTTGGCGTCGAACAGCCGGTCCGTCAGCTTGTCGCGCAGCTCCTTCAGCGCGTCGTGCGACTGCCCCTCGAGGAACTCCAGCGCGTCCTCCGCGCAGCCGAGCAGGGATGCCAGACGGGTGAGCTCCACCCGTACCTCGGAGCTGGTCACAGGCCCACGACCTTCCGGACGGTGCCGCGCAGCGGGCGCGGGACGATCTCGAGGGCCTTGAGCAGCGAGGCCTCGAGCTCGGCGCCCTGCGTTGCCCGGGCGGTCTTGATCAGGTCGGCGAGCTGCTGGGTCTCGTCCTCGGTCAGGGTCAGGCCGGCCGGCGGCTTGGCACCCAGCTGGTGGGCCAGCGATGCTGCTGCGCTCATGTCTCTCCTTGGTACGCGACGGCTCCAGGAGAACTTAACGAGACACTGCGTCCGAAGTAATGAGACGTGCGTCTCGCAGGCCGCCAAAACGCGGGTCTGAACGCGTCGAAACCCGGGTTTCGATGCGTCAAAACCCGGGTTTCGGCGTGTGGAGGTCAGTCCTCGGTGGAGGTCTTCTGGCCCTCGGCGATCAGCGCCATCACGCCGGCATCGGCGAGCGTCGTCGTGTCCCCGACCGTGCGGTTCTCGGCGACGTCCTTCAGCAGGCGGCGCATGATCTTGCCCGAGCGGGTCTTCGGCAGCTCGGGCACGAGCATGATCGAGCGGGGCTTGGCGATCGCGCCGATCTCCTTCGCCACGTGGTTGCGCAGCTCCTGGACGAGCTCCTCCCCGGTCGCTCCGGCAGAAGCACCTTCACGGAGGATCACGTACGCCACGACGGCCTGGCCGGTGGTCTCGTCGGCAGCGCCGACGACCGCGGCCTCGGCAACCCGCGGGTGCGAGACGAGGGCGGACTCGATCTCGGTCGTGGAGAGGCGGTGGCCGGAGACGTTCATGACGTCGTCGACGCGGCCGAGCAGCCAGATCGCGCCGTCGTCGTCCTTCTTCGCGCCGTCGCCGGCGAAGTACCAGCCCTGCTCCTTGTACTTGGACCAGTAGGTGTCGACGAAGCGCTCGTCGTCGCCGAGCAGCGTGCGGAGCATGGAGGGCCACGGCTTGGTCAGGACCAGGTAGCCGCCCGAGCCGTTGGGCACCGGCACGCCGTCCTCGGAGACCACGTCGGCCCCGACGCCCGGGAGGGCGGTCATGGCGGAGCCCGGCTTGCCGGCGGTGACACCCGGGAGCGGCGAGATCATCATCATGCCGGTCTCGGTCTGCCACCAGGTGTCGACGATGGGGCAGCGGTCGCCGCCGATGACCTCGCGGTACCACATGTACGCCTCGGGGTTGATCGGCTCACCGACCGAGCCGAGCAGCCGCAGCGAGGACAGGTCGTACTCGTCGGGGATCGAGCGGCCCCACTTCATGAAGGTCCGGATCGCGGTGGGCGCCGTGTAGAAGAGCGTCACCTTGTAGTCCTGGATGATCTCCCACCAGCGGCCCTTGTGCGGGGTGTCCGGGGTGCCTTCGTAGAGCACCTGCGTCACGCCGTTCGCGAGCGGGCCGTAGACGATGTAGGAGTGGCCGGTGATCCACCCGACGTCGGCGGTGCACCAGTAGACATCCGTCTCCGGCTTGAGGTCGAAGACCGCGTGGTGCGTGTACGCCGTGCCGACGAGGTAGCCGGCGGTGGTGTGCAGGATGCCCTTCGGCTTGCCCGTCGTGCCGGAGGAGTACATGACGAAGAGCGGGTGCTCGGCGTCGAACGCCTGGGCCCGGTGGTCGGTTGAGGACTCGTCGACGACCTCGTGCCACCAGACGTCGACGTCGGTGTTCCACGCGACGTCCTGCCCCGTGCGGCGTACGACGAGGACGTTCTCGACGATGGCCGTGGTGGCGTTGTCGATCTTCTCGAGCGCTGCGTCGACGGCTGGCTTGAGGGCGGACGGCGCGCCGCGGCGGTAGCCGCCATCGGCGGTGATCACGAGCTTGGCGTTGCAGTCCTCGATGCGGGAGGCGAGCGCGTCGGCCGAGAAGCCGCCGAAGACCACCGTGTGGGTGGCGCCGACGCGGGCGCAGGCCAGCATCGCGACGACGGCCTCGGGGATCATCGGCATGTAGATCGCCACCCGGTCACCGGCCACGATGCCGAGCTCCTCGATCGCGTTGGCGGCGCGCGACACCTCGTCCTTGAGGTCGCTGTAGGTGATCGACCGGGTGTCGCCCGGCTCGCCGACGAAGTGGATCGCGACCTGGTCGCCGCGACCCGCGGCCACGTGCCGGTCGACGCAGTTGTGGGCGACGTTGAGCTTGCCGCCCACGAACCACTTGTAGAACGGCGCTGCCGTGTCGTCGAGGACCTGGGTGAAGGGCTCCGCCCAGTCCAGGCGGCCGGCCTGCTCGGCCCAGAAGCCCTCGTGGTCGGCGGCAGCGGCGGCGTACGCGTCGGCCTTCACGTTGGCGTCGGCCGCGAGATCGGCCGGCGGCGCGAACGTGCGGTTCTCGGTGAGCAGGTTGGACAGGGTCTCGTCGGACATCGTCGCTCCGGAGGTCATCGCGGGGGTTCTTCCTTTGTTGTGCAGCCTAGGGGCAGCTATGTCATGGGTCACAGGGGTGTGGTGTCGACGGCGGCGGCCTCGAGGGCGGCGTACTCCTCGTCGGTGAGGATCCGCGAGCGGATCAGGAACCGCACGCCGTGCGGCGCCTCGACCGAGAAGCCGGCGCCGCGGCCCTTCACCACGTCGATGGTCAGGTGGGTGTGCTTCCAGTACTCGAACTGGGATGTCGACATCCAGATGGGTACGGGGCGCTCGAGGCCGATGTCGAGATCACCGAGGTGCGTGTCGGAGGCGCCGAGCCGGAACTCGCCGTCCGGGTAGCACATGGGAGCGGAGCCGTCGCAGCATCCGCCGGACTGGTGGAACATCAGCGGGCCGTGCTCGACGGTGAGGCGACGGAGGAGCTCCGCCGCCTCACCGGTCACCGCGACGCGATCGGGCATCAGAAGAAGCCGAGGGCGTCGGGGGAGTACGACACGAGCAGGTTCTTCGTCTGCTGGTAGTGGTCGAGCATCATCTTGTGGGTCTCGCGGCCGATGCCCGACTGCTTGTAGCCACCGAACGCCGCCCCGGCCGGGTAGAGGTGGTAGCAGTTCGTCCAGACGCGGCCGGCCTGGATCTCGCGACCCGCGCGGTAGGCCTGCGAGCCCTCGCGGGACCAGACACCGGCGCCGAGGCCGTAGAGCGTGTCGTTGGCGGTCTCGAGCGCCTCGGTCTCGTCGCCGAACTTCGCGACCGACACAACCGGCCCGAAGATCTCCTCCTGGAAGATCCGCATCTTGTTGTGGCCCTCGAAGATCGTCGGCTTCACGTAGTAGCCGCCCGCGAGGTCGCCCTCGAGGATGTTGCGCTCGCCTCCGGTGAGCACCTTCGCGCCCTCGGCCTTGCCGATCTCGATGTAGGACAGGATCTTCTCGAGCTGGTCCTCGGAGGCCTGCGCGCCGATCATCGTGGTGGTGTCGAGCGGGTTGCCCTGGATGATCTTCTCGACACGCACCACGGCGTCGGACAGGAACTCGTCGTAGATCGACTCCTGGATGAGCGCGCGCGACGGGCAGGTGCAGACCTCACCCTGGTTGAGGGCGAAGAGCGCGAAGCCCTCCTGGGCCTTGTCGTAGAACGCGTCCTTCTCGGTGGCGACGGACTCGAAGAAGAGGTTCGGCGACTTGCCGCCCAGCTCGAGGGTGACCGGGATGATGTTCTCCGCGGCGTACTGCATGATCAGGCGACCGGTCGTGGTCTCGCCCGTGAAGGCCACCTTCGCGACGCGGCTCGACGTGGCGAGCGGCTTGCCCGCCTCGACGCCGAAGCCGTTGACGACGTTGAGTACGCCGGCGGGCAGCAGGTCGCCGACGAGCTCCATCACCTTGAGGATGGACCACGGGGTCTGCTCGGCCGGCTTGAGGACGACGCAGTTGCCGGCGGCGAGGGCCGGCGCGAGCTTCCACGCTGCCATCAGGATCGGGAAGTTCCACGGGATGATCTGGCCGACGACGCCGAGCGGCTCGTGGAAGTGATAGGCGACGGTGTTCTCGTCGAGCTCGCCCGCCGTGCCCTCCTGGGCGCGCAGGACGCTGGCGAAGTAGCGGAAGTGGTCGACCGTCAGCGGGATGTCCGCGGCGAGCGTCTCGCGGACCGGCTTGCCGTTGTCGTATGACTCGGCGACGGCGATCGCCTCGAGGTTCGCCTCGAGACGGTCGGCGATCTTGTTGAGCAGGTTCGCGCGCTCGGTCGCGGACGTCTTCTTCCATACCGGGAACGCCGCGTGCGCGGCGTCGAGGGCCGCCTCGATGTCATCGGCGGTGCCGCGGGCGATCTCGGTGAAGGGCTTGCCGTTGACCGGCGAGATGTTCTCGAAGTACTGACCCTGGATCGGGTCCACCCACTCGCCGCCGATGTAGTGGCCGTAGCGGGCCTGGACGGAGACGAGGGAGTCCGGCTGGCCCGGGGCTGCGTAGATGGTCATCTGGGTGCTCCTGTGTGTGAGACGGGACGTCGTCTGTGACGCCCTTCACACGCTAGGAATCGCTACGTTGCAACGACGTTGCTGCCTTCTGGCCCACGTCCGCGTGGCGGGTCAGAGCCCGAGCTCGCGGTCGAGACGGCCGATCTGTCCGTCGATCAGCGCCCGCATCGGCGACGTCGCCTCAACCGCATCACGCAGCGCGACCCACATGCCGTAGTCGTCCGCGCCCCACGAGGCGCGGGTCCACGCCCACATCAGGTCCGGTACGCCGGAGCGCAGCAATGCCGTGCGCAGGCTCGACTCCAGACTCTCCCGCAGACGTACGACGCCGGGCGCCGTCGAGCGCGGCAGCAGCGGTCCGCGGTAGCCCCGCACAGCGCCCGCGAGATCGCCGGCGGCCAGCAACGCCTCGGTGCCGAGCCAGTCGCCGGTGATGCCCGCGGCGAGTCGGTAGGGACGCGAAAGCAACAGTTCTTCACCCAGCAGGTGGCGCAGCCGGTTCATCTCTGCCCGCAGTGTCGAGGTGCCGGCGTCGTCCTCGTAGAGCAGTACGGCGAGCTCGTCGCCGGAGAGGCCGCGCGGGGCGGAGGCGAGCAGCAGCAGGATCTCGCTGTGCCGCGGCGAGAGGCGCAGGTTGGCCTGGCGCCCGGCGCCATCGGCAACTGCGAGCAGGGTCTCCGAGCGGCCCAGTGACTCGATCACCAGATGGGTGCCGGGACGCCGCGGCGTGGGCACCTGACGGGTGAGCTGCTCGCGGGCGAGCTCGGCCTCCGCCATCCGCGCTGCCGCGCGCACCATCGCCATCGTCTGCGGCACGACGATCGCGTCACCGCCGGTGATGTCGAGGACGCCAAGGAGACGCGTCGAGCCGGGGTCGTGGATCGGCGTCGCTGCACAGCTCCACTGCTGCACCGAGTGCCGGAAGTGCTCGGCGCGCACGATGCTCGTGGGCTGTCCGAGGCGGAGCGCCAGGCCAGGGGCGTTGGTGCCGGCGAGCCGCTCGTCCCAGTTGCTGCCCTCGACGAACCCGATCTGCTCGGCCTTGCGCAGCACCTGCGGGGTGCCGCAGACCCAGAGCAGCTGACCCACCTCGTCGGAGACGGCCATGATCGCGTCGCAGTCGCGCGCCGCCTGACCGAGGACGTCGTCGAGGAGCGGAAAGACGCGTGCGAGCGGGTGCGCTTCGCGGGCGTCACGCAGCTCGTCGTCGGGCAGCGTGATCGGCGCGGCGACCTCGTCGGCTGGCACCCCCGCGGCCGCCGACCGGTGCCACGAGTCCGCCACCTCGGCACGCATGCCCGTGTCCACGTCGCCAGTGTCGCACCGGAGACGTTGCAACGACGTTGCAATGCGTTACCGGAGGCGCGACCGGAGGCGCGACCGGGAGGTCAGCGGAAGTCGATCAACAGACCGTCGTCATCGTCGTGCTCGCCGGCGGGCTGCGCCGGATCGGCCTCGCCGTCGGCGCCGTCGCGGGGCGGTACTGACCACGGGTGCTCGATCACGCCCGCGCGGAAGCAGTGCGCGATCTGCGGGAGCTGCATGCCGTCGGGGCCGCGGCCGTAGTCGTCGTAGAGCGCGCGGACGTCGTCGAGCAGCCGCTCCTTCGCGGCCGCGTCCATCGTCGCGACCCGCGGGTCGAGGAGGGCCAGCGCACAGAGCCCGTCGCGGTGGACGGTGGTCCAGTGGCGGAAGCTGTCGGCGTCGACGAAGCCGAACTTCGTGGACTGCACGATCGAGTCCGGCGTCTCCGGGGCCGCGGTCTCGTCGCCGAGCAGGCGGGCGAACTTCCGCACCCACGGGATCTTCGTGTCGAGGGTCTCGATGACCACGGCGACGTGGCCGCCGGGACGCAGGACGCGGGAGAACTCCGTGAGCGCCGCCTCCTCGTCGTACGTGTGGAAGTTGCGGGCGACGACGACGTCGACGGAGGCGTCGAGGTTGGGCAGGCGCTCCGCGGTCGCCGCCGACGTGCGTACGCCGGGGTGCAGCTCGGCCAGCCGCTCGACCGCGGCCGCCGAGGAGTCGGTGGCGTGGACGTCGTGTCCCAGCGCGACGAGCTGGCCGGTGAGTGCGCCGTCGCCGGCGCCGATCTCGAGCACGGACTTCTGGTCGGTGCCGACCAGCCAGGCCACAGCCGCCACGGGGTACGTCGTCTCGCTCACCTCGACGAGGTTACTAGGCTCTGCGCTTGTGACCATGGATCCTCTTGCCTCGCTGGCCAGCCTCGAGGGCGTTCCGTCCGCCTTTGCGTCGAGTCGTGACGGCGTCGACGCGCTGCTGCGTGACCGGGGTCTCCGCAAGACGTCGCCGGAGCTGACGGGCGAGTCGCTGCTGCGCGGCGCCTGGGCCTCTGCGGTGCTCGAGGGATCGACGTCGTCCATGGACCAGGTGCGCGCCGGCGAGGGCGACGAGATCGCCGCCTCGGCTGTGCGGGTCTCGACCGAGCTGCTCTCGCTCGTGCCGGTCCTGAAGCGTTCGCCGCTGCAGGCCTTCGCCCGGATCCACGCGCTGGCCGGCCTCGGCTCCGTGCACGCAGAGGACCTCGGGCGCCCCCGGTCGGCCGAGGCTGCGGCAGGCCTGCAGACGCTGGCCGCCCGTCTGCTCGCTCCGACCACGGCGCCCGCGATGCTCGTCGCGGCGATCGTCCACGCGGACCTCGCCACGGCCACGCCGTTCGCGTCGCACAACGGCATCGTCGCGCGTGCCGCCGAGCGCCTCGTCCTCGTCGCCCGCGGCGTCGACGAGAAGTCGCTGCTCGTGCCCGAGGAGGGTCACCGCTTCTTCCAGGCGGAGTACGAGTCGAACCTCCGCGCCTACGCGCACGCCTCCGGTGTCTCCGGCGTCCATGCGTGGCTGCTGTACGCCGCCGAGGCCTACGCCAAGGCAGCCGAGGCCTCCCCGGTCAAGGCGAAGTAAGCCGCCGTATCGAGCGGACATGCGAGCGGCACCGGTGCTCAAAGAGTTCCGGTGCCGCCGCTGACACGTGATGCGCGTTGGTTACCAAGCGTGCACTCTCAATTGCTGCCTCGGCTCTTTGGCCGCTCGGTCAGCGCCCTGTTAGGAAGGGTGAATCGCCGCGTGGGTGCCAGGCTCACGTGCTGCTGTGAAGTTCTCGTGCTCCATGTGTACGCCGCAAAGCGAGGCACTTCAAGCCTTGATCTTTGGCCGGTGGAGGCGCATGCTCCGCGCCCGCGCGACGGTGCTCAGACGGTGCGGTTGCGGCGGTGGCTGAGGACGATCGCGCTGCCCACGGCGACGGCTCCGCCGACGGCGAGCGCGGCCAGGGTGGGCTTGGCGGGCGGCAGGTTCATCCGGCGCTGGAGCGCGACCGGCTTGGTGAAGACGAGGACCGGCCAGCCGTTCTTGACCGCGAGCTTGCGGAGGTCCTTGTCGGGGTTGACCGCATAGCCGTGGCCGACCGCGCTGAGCATCGGAGCGTCGGTGATCGAGTCGCTGTAGGCGTAGCACTGGGCCAGGTCGTAGCCGCGCTGCTCGGCGAGCTCGCGGATCGCGGCAGCCTTGGTCTCGGCGTACGCGTAGTACTCGATCTGGCCGGTGTAGGCGCCGTCGACGACCTCGAGGCGCGTCGCCACGACGTCGTCCGCACCGAGCATCGCGCCGATGGGTCCGACCATCTCGACACCGGAGGTGGAGACGATGATGACGTCGCGCCCGGCCGCGTGGTGCTCCTCGATGAGGGAGACCGCCTCGTCGTAGACCATCGGGTCGACGATGTTGTGGAGGGTCTCGGCGACGATCTCGTTGACCGTGGAGACCTGCCAGCCCTTGACCAGCTCGGACATGAAGGCCCGCAGCTTCTCCATCTGGTCGTGGTCCGCGCCGCCGACGACGTACATGAACTGCGCGTAGGCGCCGCGCAGCATCACGCGCCGGGAGATCAGCCCGCCAGCCTGGAACTTGCGGTTGAACGCAAGAGCGCTCGACTTGGCGAGGATCGTCTTGTCGAGGTCGAAGAAGGCTGCCTGGCGGCGCCCCATGGCGGACATGTCATCGAGTCTAGGTGGCACGCCGAGGCCTTTGGGGAGATTTGCTTGCCGGTGGAGGGCTGTGGGCTCAGTCGACGGTGGCGCCCGGCGCGATCGCGGCCCGGTGTTCATCCACAGATCGCCCGCCCGACGCTTCCTCCCCAGCCCGTACGCCGCCGGGCGCAGGTCGCGCCCGGCAGGGCGAGGGTCGAGTGCATGGAGATGCCCCTGATCGTGACGCGCGACCCGTCCCTGACCGATGAGCTGCTGCGGTTGGCTGCCGCGGCAGGGGTCTCGCCGGAGGTCGCGTCCGATCCCGGCGCCGCCGTGCGGGCATGGCGGACCGCCGCGCTGGTGCTGGTCGGCGTCGACGTGGCCGGTGAGCTGGCAGGGCTCGGGCCACCGCGGCGCGACGGCGTTCACCTCGTCGGGTGTGACGGGGTGCCCGACCGGGCCTTCCGCCATGCGCTCGCCCTCGGGGCCGCGCACGTCGTCGAGCTGCCCGCGTCCGGCCCGTGGCTGCTCGACGTGCTCTCCGACGCACACGACGGGCGCCGCGCCGCGGCGACGACGGTGGCAGTTGTGGGCGGTTCCGGTGGGGCAGGCGCGACGACGCTCGCGTGCGCGCTCGGTCTGGTCGCGGGAGCGCGAGGTCCGGCCTGCCTTCTCGACGTCGATCCCGTGGGCCCGGGAGCGGACCGGGTGCTGGGCTTCGACCGGCTCGACGGTGCGCGATGGGGTGCCCTGGAGCAGACGACGGGTCGGCTCGGGTCGCAGTCGTTGCGCGACGCGCTGCCCCGCCGGGGCGGTCTTGGCGTCCTCACGTGGGCTGCAGGCACGCGCGCAGCACCGCAGGCGTTCGCTGTCCGCGAGGCCCTCGCGGCAGCGGCGCGAGGGCATGACGTGGTGGTGGCGGACCTTCCGCGGACGGGCGCGCTCACGGCTGACGTCGCCGGTCGTGTCGATGCGGTCCTGGTCGTAGCCCGGCCCACTCTTCCCGGTCTGGCCGCGACGGCTCGTGTCGTCGCCGGTCTCGGCGCGGGCAGGGTGGGCGTGGTCGTGCGTGGGAGCTCCGAGTCGCGCGCTGTCGCACAGGTCGTGGGTGCGCCCGTCGTGGCCACCATGGCTGACCAACGCGGTCTCGACGAGGCGGTGGACCTGGGCCGCGGGCCGGTCTGGACGCAGCGAGGTGTCCTGGCACGCACGGCGCGCCAGGCCCTCGCGTGGTGTGCGGCGGGCTGACGTGGTCGCGGTCGAGCTGGTCGATGAGGTGAGGTCTCGCCTGGCGCGCGCGGGACTTGCCGTCACTCCCCACGCGGTCGCGGAGGCCTTGCGGGCGGCGGGTCGTCCGGTCGGCGATGCAACGGTCCTCGCGGTCCACGGGGTGCTGCGTGCCGAGTCCGTGGGCCTGGGGCCACTCGAGCCGTTGCTTGCCTCGTCCGGGGTGACCGACATCCTCGTCAACGGTCCGCGTGAGATCTGGCTGGACCGGGGTGGCGGTCTGGAGCGTGCAGACCCTTCGGTGGGCTTCGCTGACGAATCGGCGGTGCGGCGCTTCGCCCAGAGGCTCGCGGCCGCGGGAGGCAGGCGTCTCGACGACGCGTCGCCGACGGTCGATGTGCGACTGCCCGACGGCGTGCGGTGCCATGCCGTGCTGGCGCCCGTGTCGCGACCCGGCACCCTGGTGTCGCTGCGCGTGCCGCATCGGATGGGCCTGGGTCTGGAGGATCTCGTCGACCGTGAGGCCCTGACCGCTGCCGGGCTCGCGCTCGTGCGCCGCCTGCTTGCTGCCCGCGTCGCGTTCCTGATCACCGGGGGCACGGGCACCGGCAAGACGACGCTTCTCGGAGCCATGCTGGCGGACGTCGACCCGGCGGAGCGGCTGGTCGTCGTCGAGGACTCCGCCGAGCTGCAGCCCTCGCACCCGCACGTCGTCGCACTCGAAGCACGGCCGGCCAACCTGGAGGGTGCCGGGGAGGTGCCGTTGCGTGCTCTGGTGCGGCAGGCGTTGCGGATGCG
Source organism: Nocardioides jejuensis (assembly GCF_004337475.1). Taxonomy (GTDB): domain Bacteria; phylum Actinomycetota; class Actinomycetes; order Propionibacteriales; family Nocardioidaceae; genus Nocardioides; species Nocardioides jejuensis. Next base: position 77,813 of record NZ_SJZJ01000007.1, read on the forward strand.
CCCCGACCGCCTCGTCGTCGGCGAGGTGCGCGGGGGAGAGGTGGTCGACCTGCTTGCGGCTCTCAACACCGGTCACGACGGCGGCTGCGGCACCCTCCACGCCAACTCCGTCGCAGACGTCCCCTCGCGCATCGAGGCGCTGGCGCTCGCCGCCGGTCTGGGGCGCGAGGCCACCCACAGCCAGCTCGCCTCAGCCGTCGGCGCCGTCCTCCACCTCACGCGAACGCCGCACCGTCGGCTCGTCGAGGTCGGCGTACCGGTGCGGGACCCGTCGGGCCTGGTGCGGATGGAGGCAGCGATCCGTTTCGACGAGGACGGTGTGGCGCGGGAAGGGCCGGCTGCCGACCTGCTCGCCGCGAGGGTGCGATGACCAGCTCGGTCGTGTGGGCCGTCGTGGCGACCATCGCCGGTGCTGGTGCGGCCGCCCTGGCGTGGCCCGCCTCGCCGGGCCTCAACGGTCGGGGGCGCCGGGCAGGAGTCGCGCGGCGCGCGCTGGCCGCTCTGGTGGCGGGTGTGTCGCTGGCGGTCGGTGCCGGTCTAGGACTCGACGACGTCGCATCCGCTGTAGGGGCCGCCTCCGGGTGGGTGGGGCCGGTCGTGCTCGGTGTGGCCGTGCTGGCCGCCGGCTCCTGGCTGCGCAAGCGGTCCGGAGCCCGCCGGCAGGTGGCGCGTCGGGGCGCCGAGGTGCTCGAGCTCTGTGACGACCTGGCCGGTGACCTCGAGGCTGGCGCCTCGCCCGGGGTCGCTCTGCACCGGGCAGCTGTTCGGTGGCCCGGGTTCGCCGGTCCGGCCAGCGCACATGCTCTTGGAGGCTCCGTTCCTGATGCATGGCGCGAGCTCGCCCGGCTTCCCGGCGCCGCCGACCTGCGGGCGGTTGCCGCTGCCTGGCAGGTCGCTGAGCGCACGGGTGCGGGTCTTGCTGATGCGCTGGCAGCCGTGGGGGCTGGTCTGCGGGACCAGCAGCGGACCCGCCGACTGGTCGCATCGGAGCTGGCCTCCGCCCGCGCCACCGCCCGCCTGATGGCCGCGCTCCCGCTGTTGACGCTCGCGGTCGGCTCGGGAGCAGGGGACCCGATCGGCTTCCTGGTCGGCACCCCCGTCGGGCTGGCCTGTGCGGCGGCGGGACTGGGTCTCGGGTTCGTCGGGGTGGCCTGGATCGAGGCGATCGCCACCGGGCTCGAGGAGGACGCCCGATGACCGGCTGGTCGCTGGTGGCCCTCATCTCGGCCGTCTGCGCCGGTGCGCTCGCGGGCCCCACCTCGTCCGCGCGACGGCTCGCTCGTCTCGAGCAGGATCCGGCCGCGCTGGGCGGGCACGCGCGTGACGAGGGGGTGCTCCGGCGCGGTCGGCCCGTGCTCGCGCTGCTCGCCGGAGCCGCCGGAGTCACCCTCGTGCACGGGGTCGTCGGCCTGGCGCTCGCCGTCATCGCGCCCGTCGTGGTGTGGGTGGTGTGCACGCGCGCCGAGCCGCCCGGCGTACGTCGTGAGCGTGAGGCCGTACGTCGCGGGCTGCCGCACGTCACCCGTCTGCTGGCGGTGGTCCTGGCGGGCGGTCAGTCGGTGCCGACTGCGCTGGGTGTCGTCGCCGATGCGTTGCCGGGCCCCGCCTCGGCGCCGCTCGCTCGCGCCCGATCGTCGCTCGCGGTCGGCGTTCCGACGGAGGCGGTGTGGGCGGATCTCGCGGCGACTCCCGGGCTGGAGCCCCTCGGCCGTGCACTGCAGCGGGCGTCGGAGAGCGGCGCGCGCGTGGCCGAGGTGGTCGCGCGGCTGGCGACTCGACTGTCCGATGAGGAGCGCGCCGCGGTGGAGGATCGGGCCCGCACCGTCGGCATTCGTGCCGCCGTGCCGTTGGGCCTGTGCCTCCTCCCGGCGTTCCTGCTGCTCGGCATCGTCCCCGTGGTCGCGGGTGCGCTCGATGCGCTGCAGTGGTGACCCCTTTCCTTCCACAGCGGCGGAGGCCGTCGCCCTGTGCACCGGCTGCCGTCGCTCTCGCGCGACCGGTCGCCCTTCGCGCCACGGTGAAGGTCGAGGGGCGACCGACGCCCCTCCGAGCGAAGGAGACGACATGACGACGAGGCGCGACGAGCAGGGCATCACCACGGCGGAGTATGCGGTCGGCACAGCCGCCGGCGCCGGACTGGCGGGGGTGCTCTACCAGCTGGTGACCGGTGGCTTCGGTGACCAGATGCTGCGGATGCTGTTCGACCACGTGCTCGGCCTGTTGGGCATCGGATGAGAGCGCGGCGGGGCGAGCACGGGGCAGTGACGGCCGAGGCGGCGCTGGTGCTCCCGGTCCTTGCCGCGGTCGCGCTGGCGCTCGTCTGGATGCTCGGGCTGGGCGTCGCCCAGATGCGGGTCACCGACGCTGCCCGGGAGGCCGCCCGGGCGATCGCGCGCGGTGATCCGGTGGCCGACGCGGAGGACGCGGCGCACGTCGCAGCGCCGGGTGCCACCGTGCAGGTCGACGGCGGCGGTCATCGGGTGCGGGTGACGGTCATCGACGAGGTGCGACCGCCGGGCGACCTGCTCGGTCACCTCGGCGCGGCCCGGGTTCATGCAACCGCAGAGGCCCTCGTCGAAGGCGTTGGCAGTGAGTGACCGCTCTGACCGCGGCACGGCGACGGTCGCGGTGGTGAGCTTCGTCGGCGTGGTCCTCGTGGTCGCACTGGCTGGCGCGACCATTCTCGGTGCGGCTGTCGCACACCGGAGGGCGCAGGCCGCTGCCGACCTGGCCGCGCTCTCCGGGGCGACGACCCGTCAGCAGGGAGGAGACGCCTGCCGGGCAGCCGCCGACGTCGCCCGAGCCAACGGCGCGGTGCTGGACGTCTGCCGCGAGGTCGCGGACGACCTGCAGGTGACGGTGTCCGTGGCGCTGCCGCATGCCGTGCCTGGCCTTGGCCACGTCAGCGCGCGGGCACGGGCCGGGCCGTCGTGACCCCGTCAGACGGCGTGCGCGAGCAGGGCATCGAGGAGCCGCACGGCCCCCGCCTTGTCGAGCGGGTTGTTCTGGTTGCCGCACTTCGGCGACTGCACGCACGACGGGCATCCATCCGTGCATGCGCAGCCGACGATGGCCTCGCGGGTCGCGGAGAGCCAGTCGCGGGCGACGGCGTACCCCCGCTCGGAGAAGCCGGCGCCGCCGGGGTGTCCGTCGTGCACGAAGACCGTGAGCATCCCGGTGTCCGGGTGCAGGGCGGTCGAGACGCCGCCGATATCCCAGCGGTCGCAGGTTGCGAAGAGGGGGAGCAGGCCGATCGAGGCGTGTTCGGCGGCGTGGGCTGCGCCGGGCAGGTCGCCCGGCTCGAGGCCTGCGCCCTCCCAGACGTGCTGCGGCACCGTCCACCAGACCGAGCCGGTGTGCAGGCTCCGGGCCGGCAGGTCGAGCGGCTCCTCGCCTATCACCTCGCCCGACGGCTGGCGCCGCCGGAGGTAGGAGACGACCTGGTGCGACACGGCGACCGAGCCGAACGTGAGCCGGCAGTCACCCCACATCACGTGCTCGCGCTCGGAGAGGATCCGGATGTCGGTGACCTCCCGGGCGCTCGTGGAGTAGTCGGGGTCGGCGCGTTCCATGAAGGCCACGTGGCCCTCCAGATCGAGCTGCTCGACCAGCCAGGTCTCGCCGCGGTGCACGTAGACGGCTCCGGGGTGTGCGGTGCCGTGGGCCGACCCGGCGTCGACCGTGCCGACCACACGACCGCTCGACGCCTCGATCAGCTGCACCGCAGAGCCGCCCGCCGAGCGCAGGTCCGCGAGGTCACTGGCCCTGCGGTGGTCGGTCCAGAACCAGCCGGCCTCGCGGCGGCGCAGCATGCCGGCCGCGGTGAGCGCATCGACGGCTTCGCGGGCGGTGGGTCCGAAGAGCGGCAGGTCGCGCAGCGTCAGCGGCTGCTCCTCGGCGGCCGCGCACAGGTGGGGCCCGAGCACGTAGGGGTTCGACGGGTCGAAGACGCTGGCCTCGACCGGTCGGCCGAGCAGCGCCTCCGGGTGCTGCACGAGGTAGGTGTCGAGCGGGTCGTCGCGGGCAACCAGGACAGCCAGGGCATCACCGCCGCTCCGGCCGGCCCGGCCCACCTGCTGCCACAGGGCGGCACGCGTGCCCGGGAAGCCGGCGAGCAGCACGGCATCGAGGCCGCTCACGTCGATGCCGAGCTCGAGCGCGTTGGTCGCCGCGAGGCCCAGCAGGTCGCCGCGTCGCAACGCCGACTCGATCTCGCGCCGCTCCTCGGGCAGGTAGCCACCCCGGTACGCCGCGACCCGGCGCGGCAGCGACGGATCGACCTCGGCGAGGTGGTCGGCGGTCGTCCGGGCGACCTGCTCGGCTCCGCGCCGCGAGCGGATGAAGGCGAGCGTCCGCACCCCTTCGATGACCAGGTCGGTGAGCAGGTCCGCGCACTCGGAGCTGGCGGCGCGGCGCACGGGAGCACCGTTCTCGCCCTCGTGGGAGGTGAACGGCGGCTCCCAGAGGCCGAGCGTCACGCGCCCACGCGGCGAGCAGTCTTCGGTCACCGGCACTGCCTCGACTCCGGTCAGCCTCAACGCGAGCGCTTCGGGATCCGCCACCGTGGCACTGGCCAGGATGAACGTCGGCGAGGCGCCGTACAGCGCGCAGATCCTGCGGAGCCGGCGCAGGACGTGGGAGACATGGGCCCCGAAGACGCCGCGGTAGTGGTGGCACTCGTCGATCACGACGTACTGCAGGCCGCGGAAGAAGCGGGCCCAGCGTTCATGACCGGGCAGCAGGGAGTGGTGGAGCATGTCGGGGTTGGTGAGCAGCAGCTCGCCGCGGTCGCGGGCCCAGTCGCGCTGCTCGCGCGAGCTGTCACCGTCGTGCGTCGTCGCCCAGACGCCCGCGGCGAGGTCGAGGATCGAGGCGAGCTGGTCCTGGGCGAGCGCCTTGGTCGGGGCGAGATAGAGCGCGGTCGCACCACGCTGACCCTGCGGTCCGCGCGCACCGAGGATCGCGCTCAGCGCCGGCAGCTGGTAGGCGAGCGACTTGCCCGAGGCCGTGCCCGTCGCGAGCACGACGTGACGCCCCGCCCAAGCAGCGGAGGCGGCCTCGGCCTGGTGCTTCCACGGTGTCGCGACACCGCGCCGGGTGAACCCCGCGACGACGTCCGGATGTGCCCACGTCGGCCACTCCGCCCGAACGCCGATGCGCGGCGGCAGCACCTCGACGTGGGCCAGCCGGTCAGCCCGGGTCGGGGTCGCCAGCCGGTCGAGGAGCGCGGCGGCGTCCACGCCGGGGCCGCCCGCCGGCTCACGCTGCATCGACGTCACCCGCGAAGTTTCCCAGCCACCGCCGACACACACATGGTTTGATTACGTGCGTGGACCTGGACCTCTCTGCTCGTGATCTCGAGGGCGTGTCGGTCGTCGCTGTCAACGGCGAGATCGACGTCTACACCGCACCCCGCCTGCGTGACCGGATCACCGACCTCGTCGGGTCGGGCACGTACCGCATCGTGATCGACCTCGAGGGTGTCGAGTTCCTCGACTCCACCGGCCTCGGCGTGCTCGTCGGCGGCCTGAAGAAGGTCCGCGCGCACAACGGTTCACTGCAGCTCGTGTGCACCCAGGAGCGCCTGCTCAAGATCTTCCGGATCACGGGCCTGGCCAAGGTCTTCGCCATTCACGAGGACGTCGCTTCCGCGGTTGCCGCTGCCTGAGGCCGCTCAGCCCGCACCCTCGACGCGTGACTGATCCCGTGCCACTCTGAGACGGCACACGGGGGACCCCGGAAAAACAGAGGTGTGGCATGCGTGCTGCAGACATCGAACTGACCGGATCCGATCTGACGCTGGTGCTCGGCGTCGGGGCGGTAGCGCTCGTCGCCCTGATCATGGCCGCCGTGTTCCGACGGCAGGTGCTCGCCGCCGAGGAGGGCACCGCGATGATGCGCGAGATCGCGCAGGCGGTGCAGGAGGGGGCGGACGCCTACCTCCGGCGGCAGTTCAAGACCCTCGCCGGGTTCGCCGCGATCGCGTTCCTGCTGCTGCTCGCCCTGCCGGCCGACGACCTGTCGGTGCGGCTCGGCCGGTCGGCGTTCTTCCTCGTGGGTGCGGCGTTCTCGGCCACCATCGGCTACCTCGGCATGTGGCTCGCGGTCCGCGCCAACGTGCGGGTGGCCGCTGCCGCGGACGCACCCGACGGCGCCGGCCGGGAGCCGGCGATGAATATCGCCTTCCGCACAGGTGCCTTCGTCGGCATGGCGACGGTCGGTCTGGGCCTGCTCGGCGCCAGCCTCGTCGTCCTCCTGTACGCCGGCCAGGCGCCGCACGTCCTCGAGGGCTTCGGCTTCGGGGCGGCGCTGCTGGCGATGTTCATGCGTGTCGGCGGCGGCATCTTCACCAAGGCCGCCGACGTCGGAGCCGACCTGGTCGGCAAGGTCGAGCAGGGCATCCCGGAGGACGATCCGCGCAACGCCGCGACGATCGCGGACAACGTGGGCGACAACGTCGGTGACTGCGCCGGCATGGCCGCCGACCTCTTCGAGTCGTACGCCGTCACCCTGGTCGCCGCGCTCATCCTCGGGTCCGCTGCGTTCGGCGTGCAGGGGCTGGTCTTCCCGCTCCTGGTGCCCGCCGTGGGTGCCGTGACCGCTGTCGTCGGCATCTTCCTCTGCCGGCCGCGGGCCGGTGAGAACGGCCTGCGCACGATCAACCGTGCCTTCTACATCTCGGCCGCGGTCGCGGCGGTCGCCTGCAGCGGCGTCGCGTTCGCCTACCTCCCGCGCACGATCGGCGGGCTCCACGGTGGCCTCAACAGCGCGACCGCCGGTGCCGCCCAGGAGCTCGATGCCCTCACCGGCAACAACCCCGGTGCCATCAACCCGGCGCTGGTGGCGGCCTCCGCGGTGCTGATCGGCATCGTGCTGGCCGCCGTGATCCTCGCGCTCACCGGCTGGTTCACCGGCACGGAGCACGAGCCCGTGCGGGGCGTGGCGCGCACCAGCGTCACGGGCGCCGCGACGGTGATCCTCAGCGGCCTGAGCGTCGGTTTCGAGTCGGCGGTCTACACGACGCTGGTGATCGGGGCGGCGGTCTTTGGCGCCTTCGCGCTCGGCTCGGGGAGCCTGAGCGTGGCGCTCTTCGCGGTCGCCCTCACCGGCTGCGGACTGCTCACCACCGTCGGTGTCATCGTCGCGATGGACACCTTCGGGCCGGTCTCCGACAACGCCCAGGGCATCGCCGAGATGTCGGGCGACGTGCACGAGTCGGGGGCGCAGGTCCTCACGGAGCTCGACGCGGTCGGCAACACCACGAAGGCGATCACCAAGGGCATAGCCATCGCCACGGCAGTCCTGGCGGCGAGTGCGCTGTTCGGTTCCTACATCGGGTCGGTCATCGACGAGCTGCAGGCCAGCGGGGCCACCAAGGCGCCCACGTTCGCGGTCTTCAGCCCGGACGTGCTGGTCGGTCTGCTCATCGGAGTCAGTGTCGTCTTCCTCTTCGCGGGCCTGGCCATCAATGCGGTCGGGCGCGCGGCGGGGGCGGTCGTCATGGAGGTCCGCAAGCAGTTCGCGGAGGACCCGGGGATCATGGCCGGCACCAGCCGTCCGGCGTACGGGCGCGTGGTCGACATCGTCACCCGCGACTCGCTCCGCGAGCTGGTGACGCCCGGCGTGCTGGCTGTCCTCGCACCTGTGGTCGTCGGCTTCGGCCTCGGGGTCGGTCCGCTCGCGGGGTTCCTCGCCGGTGCGATCGGCGCGGGCACCCTGATGGCCGTCTTCCTCGCGAACGCCGGCGGCGCCTGGGACAACGCCAAGAAGCTCGTCGAGGACGGTCACCACGGAGGCAAGGGCTCTGACGCCCATGCGGCGACGGTCATCGGCGACACGGTCGGCGACCCGTTCAAGGACACCGCGGGCCCGGCGATCAACCCCTTGATCAAGGTGATGAACCTCGTCAGCCTCCTGATCGTCGGCGCCGTCGTCAGCATGACCCTTGGCAAGGACGCGAACCGTCCGCTCTCGCTGGTCATCGCCGGCGTGGCGCTGGCGATCATCGTCACCGCGGTGGTCGTGAGCAAGCGGCGTACCAGCCACCTGCACGACAAGGTCGAGGTGCCCGACAGCCCGGCCGGCATGAAGCCCCCGGCGCAGCCGGAGCGGCCCGGTGCCCACGAGCCGCCGCACTCGCGGCGGGGCCTGGTCCGCCACTGACCCGCCTGCTGTAACGCGGTGTCCTCGTCGCCGCCGCGGGGTTGCAACCCCGCAGTCGCGACGAGAACACCGCGTTACAGCAATACCGGGGCCGTGTGCCCCATCGTCCGTCGGGGATGATGGGGGCGTGACCGATCGCTCGCCCCTCGCCTCCCCGCTTCCGGTAGCTCTCCGCGACGCCCTCGCCGCCGCCGACTACACGTACGACGGAGTGGCCGGCCTGCTCGGTCCGATCGCGCACAACGCCCTGTCGCGCAACGAGACCGCGCCGGGCCTGCGGCGTACCACCGGCGGCACGCCGCTCGAGACGCTGACCCGCCTCTTCCTCCTGCAGGCGACCGTCCCGGTCGACGAGGCCGAGAAGGCGCTGCCCGACCTGGTCGACCGGCTCTGCGTCGAGGGCATCCTGGAGCGCAGCCTCTCCGAGGTCGCTGCACGGATCGACGTCCGCCCGTATGGGGCCCACCTCGACGAGGACAGCGACCGGGACTTCTGGGTCGTCTCCGACCTGACGCCTGGCCTCGACGGCACCCCCAACAAGGTCGGTGCCAACCACGTCCTCGGCATCTCGTCCGCCTCGACGAGCCTGGCCCAGCTGACCCTGCGTCACCCGGTCCAGGCAGCCCTCGACCTCGGCACCGGCTGCGGCGTTCAGGCGCTGCACCTTGCCGGCCACGCCGACCGGGTCGTCGCGACCGACGTCAACAAGCGGGCACTGTGGATCGCGGAGTTCAACGCGGTCCTCAACGAGACCCCCAACGTGCAGGTCCTCGACGGGTCGTTCTTCGAGCCGGTCGCGGGAGACACGTTCGACCTGATCGCCACCAACCCGCCGTTCGTCATCTCCCCGGCGACGGGGGAGCGTCTGGTCTACCGCGACTCCGGCCTGCCCGGTGACCGCGTCGTCGAGGACATCGTCCGCAAGGCGCCGGAGCTGCTCAACGACGGCGGCTGGTGCCAGATCCTCGCCAACTGGGTCATCCGCGAGGACACCCCGTGGGATGAGCGCCTCGCGAGCTGGCTCGACGGCAGCTGCGATGCGTTCATCGTGCAGCGCGAGGTGCTCGACCCGGCCAGCTACGTCGAGCTCTGGCTCAAGGACGCCGGCCTGCAGTCAGCAACTGACTACCTGCACCGCTACGACACCTGGCTGGCCTGGTTCGAGCAGCAGGGCATCGAGGCAGTGGGCTTCGGCTGGATCAACCTCCGCAAGCGCCCCGCCGCTGCCACCGGCGAGCCGACGTACCGCCTCGAGGAGTGGCCGTACGACGTCGAGCAGCCGATCGCGCCGGCCATCGGTGCCTGGGGCGAGGCCGTGGACGCGCTCTCGACGCTCGAGGGCGACGCGCTCTTCGCGGCGCGACTTCAGACCCGCGAGGACGTCCAGCAGGAGACCCTCGGCGCCCCTGGTGCGGAGGACCCGCACACGGTCGTCCTGCGCCAGCAGCGTGGTTTCCGCCGCGCCCGGAAGGCCGACACGGTCGAGGCCGCGCTGGTCGGTGCCTGTGACGGCGAGCTGTCGGTCGGGCAGATCCTGGACGCCCTCGCGCAGCTGCTCGAGGCGGACCCCGCCGAGACCCGTGCCGGATATGCGGAGAAGGTCCGCGAGCTCGTTGCCGAGGGGTTCCTCGAGCTGGCCTGACCACAGGCCAGCGGTGCGGATCACCTCACATCCGCACTGGACGCCATGAATCGTGCGGCTACAGTGAGCGGCCGTGAGCACCCTCCGATGAGCGCGGGGTGCCACGAACGCAGCAGGGAGAGCAGAGCGCGTGGGACACAAGCTGGTCATCGTCGAGTCCCCGGCCAAGGCCCGCACCATCGGTGGGTACCTCGGTCCGGGCTATGTCGTCGAGTCCTCGATCGGCCACATCCGCGACCTCCCCAACAACGCTGCGGAGATCCCCGCGAAGATCAAGGACAAGCCGTGGGGACGCCTCGGCATCGACGTCGACGGCGAGTTCACGCCGTACTACGTGGTGCCGCGCGACAAGAAGTCCCACATGACGAAGCTCAAGTCGCTGCTGAAGGACGCCGACGAGCTCTTCCTCGCCACCGATGAGGACCGCGAGGGTGAGGCCATCGCGTGGCACCTCCTCGAGGAGCTGAAGCCGAAGAAGGGCGTCCCGGTCCACCGGATGGTCTTCCACGAGATCACCAAGTCGGCGATCATCGCCGCGGTCGAGAACCCGCGCGACATCAACCACGACCTGGTCGAGGCGCAGGAAACCCGCCGCATCCTCGACCGCCTCTACGGCTACGAGGTCTCCCCGGTCCTCTGGCGCAAGGTCCAGAGCGGTCTCTCCGCCGGCCGTGTGCAGTCCGTCGCGACCCGCCTCGTGGTGGACCGCGAGAAGGAGCGGATGGCGTTCAAGGTCGCCTCCTACTGGGACCTCGAGGGCACCTTTGACGCCGGCGCCGACCACGACCAGCGGATGTTCCCCGCCAAGATCCACTCGATCGACGGCGCCCGCATTGCCCGCGGTTCCGACTTCGACACGACCGCGCAGCTCACCGCTGCCGCGACCCGGGCCGGCGTCGCGCACCTCGACCGCAAGGCCGCCGAGGCGCTCGTCGACGGACTCCGTGACACCTCCTACGCAGTCCGCTCCGTCGAGTCGAAGCCCTACAAGCGCTCGCCGTACGCGCCGTTCCGCACGACGACGCTGCAGCAGGAGGCCAGCCGCAAGCTCGGCATGACCGCGCAGGTCGCGATGAGCGTGGCGCAGCGCCTCTACGAGGGCGGCTACATCACCTACATGCGTACCGACTCCACGACGCTGAGCGACTCCGCCATCGGCGCGGCCCGCGAGCAGGTCCGTGAGCTCTACGGCGCCGAGTACCTCCCCGACCGCCCCCGCGTCTATGCCTCCAAGGTCAAGAACGCGCAGGAGGCGCACGAGGCGATCCGCCCCGCCGGTGAGCACTTCCGTACGCCGGCCCAGACGGGTCTGTCCGGCGACCAGTTCCGCCTCTACGAGCTGATCTGGATGCGCACCGTCGCGTCGCAGATGAAGGACGCGGTCGGCAACACGGTCTCCGTCCGCCTCGGCGGCACGGCGGCCGACGGCCGCGACGTCGTCTTCTCCGCGTCCGGTCGCACGATCACCTTCCACGGCTTCCTCAAGGCGTACGTCGAGGGCACCGACAACGACGCGACCAAGGATGACGCCGAGGCACGCCTGCCCCAGCTCGCCGAGGGCGCGGCAGTCTCCGCTGCGAGCCTCAGCGCCGCCGGCCACGAGACGAAGCCGCCGTCGCGCTTCACCGAGGCGACGCTGATCAAGGAGCTCGAGGACCGCGAGATCGGTCGCCCGTCGACGTACGCCTCGATCATCAGCACGATCATCAACCGCGGGTACGTCTACAAGAAGGGCACGGCCCTGGTGCCGGCCTGGATCGCGTTCTCCGTCGTCCGGCTGCTCGAGGACCACTTCACGCGCCTGATCGACTACGACTTCACCGCCTCGCTCGAGGAGGTGCTCGACGGCATCGCCCGGGGCGAGCGCAACAAGCTCGTCGAGCTGCGCGAGTTCTACTTCGGCTCCGACGCGAAGGTCGGCGTCAAGCCGCTGGTCGACGGCCTCGGCGACATCGACGCCAAGGCGCTCGCGACGTTCCCCGTGGGTGATCCCGCGGACGGCATCGTCCTCCGCGTCGGCCGCTACGGCCCCTACATCGAAGGCCCGGAGGGTGACGCGGACGGTGCCCCGACCCGTGCCAACGTCCCCGACGACCTGCCGCCGGACGAGCTGACCGCCGCCAAGGCGCGCGAGCTCTTCGCCAACCCGGCCGGTGCCGAGATCGAGCTCGGCGTCCACCCGGACACCGGTCTCCAGGTCGTCGCGAAGAACGGCCGCTTCGGTCCGTACGTCACCGAGGTCCTGCACGAGGACGCGCCCAAGACCGGCAAGAACGCCGTCAAGCCGCGCACCGGCTCGCTCTTCAAGGACATGTCGCTCGACACGATCAACCTGGAGCAGGCCATCCAGCTGCTCAGCCTCCCGCGGGTCGTCGGCGTCGACGCCGCCGGCGAGGAGATCACCGCGCAGAACGGTCGCTACGGCCCGTACCTGAAGAAGGGCACGGACTCCCGCACGATCGCCTCCGAGGCGCAGCTGCTCACGATCACGCTCGACGAGGCGCTGGCGATCTACGCCCAGCCCAAGCAGCGCGGCCGCGGCGCCGCCACCCCTCCGCTCAAGGAGCTCGGCCCCGACCCGGTCTCCGGCCAGCCGGTCGTCATCAAGTCGGGTCGCTTCGGTGACTACGTGACCGACGGCGAGTACAACGCCACGCTGCGCAAGGACGACACCATCGAGGCGATGACGATCGAGCGCGCGGCCGAGCTGCTCGCCGAGCGTCGCGCCAAGGGCCCGGCCAAGAAGGCGGCGAAGAAGACCGCCAAGAAGGCCCCGGCCAAGAAGGCGACCGCGAAGAAGGCTGCCGCCAAGAAGACGACGGCGAAGAAGACGACCGCCAAGAAGGCCGCTGCCAAGAAGGCGTGAAACGACGCCGTAGCGCTTCCCGGGAATCGGGCTGCTCCGGAGGCATGATGCTCGCATGAGCATCCAGGAGCAGCTCGACCCCGCGGCGGCGGACGAGGTCGTTGCCAGCGGCGAGACCCTGCGCGACCTGCCGGTGGTCGAGAGGGCGCGGTCCGTCGTGAGCGCGCCGGTGGTTCCGGCACCCGGCCGGATCGCCCGCGGTGCCAAGGCCACCGGGCGTGGCCTGCTGACGCTCGCCCTCTTCCTTGTCGGCATCGCTGCCGGATTCGGCGCGGGCTGGGGCTACGGCCCGTACCTGAAGGAGGACGCGGTCGGGCGCACCGACCTCCTCCCGTCGTACGCCGCGTGGCCGGTGCTCTGGTGGGGCCTGCTGGCCAGCATCCCTGTGGCACTCGGCCTGGCGTTCTGGAAGCGGATCCGCCCGATTGCGTTCGGCTACGTCCTCGCGCTGCCCTGGCAGCTGGTGCTCAGCCTCGGTTATGCGTTGTACACGTTCGGCACGTGGGGATACTCGCCTACGCCGTGATCCTCACGCCTGCTGCTGCCGGATCGTCATGCTCCGCAGCGGTCCCCCGAGGACTGCGCTGATCCAGCAGAGGTTGAAGGCGCCCGCCGAGAGCGGCACGACGCTCCACGCCATGAGGGCGATGCCGAGGCCGCTGTCGCGCAGCAGGAAGCCGACGACCAGGAACGTCGTCCCCGCCGTCAGCCGGAAGCCACGGCCGGTGGGGGAGTTGACCCACCGGCTGAAGCCGGTGCAGTTGAAGCGCTCGGCGAGCGAGGGGCAGGTGAGCGTCGTGGACATGGAGGCTCAGCTGCCTTCGGAGACTTCGTAGATCTTGTCGGCGACGAGGCCGTGCGCCTCGCGGTGGACGGTGATGGCGGCGTCGGCGTCGGGCGCCTCGACCAGGCAGAAGACCTTGCGGCTGGCCTCGTCGACCCAGTAGCTGCGGTACGTGACGCCGTACTGGTCCTGGATGGCGACGTCAGCGGCGTGGGCGTTGGCGACGTCGGCGGCGGTGGCGCCTTCGGGAAGTTCCTCGTGGACGTCCATGAAGAGAGGCATCGGATTTCTCCTTCGGTGAAGTGGGCGGGGTGACACACTCACTGTCATGCCGTCTGCGCTCCACGGCCATGACCGGGACGCCGCCGCTGATGACCGTTCGCCCGGGGCACCCGGGCCGGATCTGGCGACTGCGCTGGGACGCCTGCGCCTGGAGGGCGCAATCTTCCTCCGGGGTGTCTACAGCGAGGCCTGGGCCTACGAGTCGGTCCCGGGTGCGGACGCACGCGCGCTGCTCGCCCCAGGCGCGCCACGGATGCTCCTCTTCCATCTCGTCGTCCACGGCCGGACCTGGGTCGAGGTCGACGGCGAGGAGCGCCTGTACGCCGGGGCGGGCGACGTCATCGTCCTGCCGTACGGCGACACGCACCGCATGGGTGGCTCTGCTGCAGCGCCCTGCACCCCGTTGCGGACGTTGCTGGATCCGCCGCCCTGGGAGGCCATGCCCGTGGTGCGGCACGGGGGCGGAGGCGCCGCGACGGAGCTGGTGTGCGGCTACCTGGCCTGCGACGACGTGCTCTTCGACCCGCAGTTCGGTGCGCTACCGCGGGTCTTCGTGGTCCAGCCTCCGGAGGGCCCGGCACGCGACTGGGTGCGGGCCGGCATCGACTACGCCCTGGCCCAGACGTCGATGGCCGAGGATCACCTCGAGGGCCCGGTCGGCATCCCGCAGGCCCTGCTGGTGGAGGTGCTGACCCTCCACCTCGCGTCGGCCCCGGCGTCGCAGCGTGGCCTGCTCGCGGGTCTGCGTGACCCGGTGACGGGTCCGGCGCTGGCAGCGATCCACCGCTCGCCGGCCGAACGCTGGACGGTCGAGGCGCTGGCCCGCGAAGCTGCCGTCTCGACAACCGTGCTCGACGAGCGCTTCCGGTCGGTGCTCGGCGTGGCTCCGATCCGCTACCTCGCCGACTGGCGCATGCACGTCGCCGGCGACCTGCTCCGTGACTCGGACCTGCCCGTCGTCGCCGTCGCGCGCCGCGTGGGCTACGAAGCCGAGGAGGCGTTCAGCCGCGCCTTCAAGCGGGCGCGCGGCGAGGCGCCGAGCGTGTGGCGTACCCACCGCGGCACCTGGGTGCCGACCCCGCGCGGCCCGCTGTAACGCGGTGTTCTCGTAGCGACTGCGGGGTTGCAGCGGCGCGGCTGCTACGACAGCCCCGCGGTGGGTGCGTTGGTCGAGCGCACGCGCCGCGGCTTCTGTCCACAGCATCGGCGCCACCGCCAGCAGCTCACGGCAGAACTGGTCACGCTGACGTGCATGTACGCCGACATCCGCGCCCTCATGGCCCAGCAACACGGACTCATCGCACGACGGCAGGCAGTGAGCCGCGGGCTGCCTCCCGGTGACGTCGACAGGCTGGTTCGCACGGGGGCGTGGGTTGCCGTGCGGCGGGGTGTCTATGCCGAAGCGGCGCTCTGGTCGGAGCTGGACCCGCGGCGCGGTCGTCCGTTGCTGGTCGCACGGGCCGTCACCTTGAGCGCGCACAAGCCCCATGTGTGGAGTCACGACACGGCCGGGCACGCGTGGGGGTTGGCGATGCTGGATCCGGCAACCTCCCTGACGCACGTGACGCGCCGTGATGTTCGTGGCGATCGCACCGACTCGGGAGTGAAGCATCACGGTGCGGCGTTCGATCCGGGACAGGTGGTGCAGGTCGATGGAGCCAGAGTGCTCGACCTGGCGCGGACTGCCGTCGACATCGGCCGCGAGCACGGCTTCGCCCACGGACTGGTCGCGTGCGACAGCGCGCTGGCTGCAGGCGCAACCCGCGCCGAGCTGGTGTCGGCACTCGCCACCATGGCGTGCTGGTCGGGCACGGTTGCCGCACGCGCCGCAGTGGAGATTGCCGATGCCGATGCTGATGGTCCAGGAGAATCGCTCACCCGCGGGCTGTTGATCCGAGCCGGCGAGCCCGAGGTCGAGACCCAATTCGGTCTCCGACGGGACGGCCGGACCGTCTGGTGCGACCTTCGGGTCCGGCGGCACATCATCGAGTTCGACGGCCGCGTGAAGTACCGCTCGATCTCCAACGGAGGGGTGTCGGGTGATCCCGAGGTGGCCCTCTGGGAGGAGAAGAAAAGGCAGGACTTCGTCCAGTCGTTCCGCCTCGGAGTGTCGCGGGTGACGTGGGCGCATGTGCAGCCGGATACGTGGCGCGCGACGGGGGAGCGTCTGGTTCGGGAGATCGCTGCAACCGATCGTCTCTTTGGTGGTGACATCGCCGACCTGTCGCCGTTCATCCTGCCCAAGTCGGCACGCCGGCGGGCCGCCTGAACCCGACCGCGGGTTTGTCGCCGCGGGTGCGGGGCTGCAACACCGCGACCGCGGCGAGAACACCGCGTTACAGCCGGCGGGGCCGCGGACGGATCGGCCCACGTCGGCGCCCCCACCTAAGGTGTACGACGTGACTGCCGGCGTCTTCTCACCCACGGGCCTCTTCGTCTGCTTCGAGGGCGGCGAGGGCGGCGGCAAGTCGACCCAGTCGGGCCTGCTGCGCGACTGGCTCGAGACCGAGGGCCACACGGTCGTCCTCACCCGGCAGCCCGGTGGCACCACCGTCGGGCAGCGGGTCCGCGAGATCGTGCTGAGCCCGGAGACGGGCGAGCTGAGCAACCGCACCGAGGTCCTCCTCTACGCCGCCGACAAGGCCGAGCACGTCGACACCGTCGTCCTCCCGGCGCTGGCCCGGGGCGAGGTCGTCATCACTGACCGCTACGTCGACTCCGCCCTCGCCTACCAGGGCGCGGGGCGCACCGAGGCGGTCGCTGAGGTCGAGCAGGTCAACCGCTGGGCGACCCGTGACCTGCGGCCGCACCTGACCGTCGTCCTCGATCTGGAGCCGCAGGCGGGGCTGGGGCGGTTCGAGGAGCGCGACCGGATCGAGGGGGAATCGCTGGAGTTCCACCAGCGGGTGCGCCAGGCGTTCCTCGACATGGCCGCGGCCGACCCCGAGCACTACCTCGTTCTCGACGCGCGCGACACGATCGAGTCGATCCACGGGCAGATCCGCTCCCGCGTCGCCAGCGTGCTGGCCCTTCGCGCCGGTCAGTTCAGCGCATGAGCACCGCCACCGTCCACGGCGTCTGGGACACCCTCGTCGGCCAGCGGCCCGCCATCGCGGCGCTCGACCGCGCCGCGAAGGGGCAGGGCATGAGCCACGCCTGGCTCTTCACCGGCCCGCCGGGGTCGGGCCGCTCCAACGCGGCGATCGCATTCGCTGCCGCGCTCGAGTGCGAGCAGGGCGGGTGCGGCGTCTGCCACGCCTGCCACACGGTCCTCGCCGGCAGCCACGCCGACGTCTCCGTCGTTCGCACGGAGAAGCTCTCGATCGGCGTCGACGAGGTGCGCGACATCGTGCGCCGCAGCGGGCTGAGCCCCGTCGGCAAGCGCTGGCAGATCCTGATCATCGAGGACGCGGACCGCCTGACCGAGCAGGCCTGCAACGCGTTGCTCAAGGCGATCGAGGAGCCGACGCCGCGCACGGTCTGGATGTTGTGTGCGCCGACCGTCGAGGACGTCCTGACGACGATCCGTTCCCGGTGTCGCCTGGTCACCCTGAGCACTCCGGCGCCCGCCGATGTCGCGGCGTTCCTGGTCCGCAGCATGGGGGTGCCCGACTCCCTCGCCGAGTACGCCGCCCGGCACAGCCAGGGCCACATCGGCCGGGCGCGGGCACTCGCCGCTGACGAGGACGTCCGCAACCGGCGGCGCGAGATCGTCTCCATCCCGACACGGGTCACGAGCCTCGGCGCCTGCATGCAGGCGGCCGACCGGCTGCACGCGGCGGCGAAGGCTGAAGCCGACGCGATCACGAGCGAGCTGGACCAGCGCGAGAAGGTCGACCTCGACGCGGCGTACGGCGTGGTGGAGCGCGGTCGCCGCCCCCGCGAGTACGCGCCCGCGCTCGCCGCACTCGACCGCAGCCAGAAGACGCGCGCCAAGCGCCGGATCCTCGACGTCGTCGACCGCTGCCTGATGGACCTGGTCAGCGTCTACCGCGACTCGATCGCGCTCGGCACGGGCTCGGGGGCGCAGCTGGTCAACGAGGAGCTGCGGCCCGACCTCGAGCGACTGGTCCAGGTGAGCAGTCCCGAGCAGGACCTGCGCCGGATTGATGCGATCTTCGCGGCGCGTGAGCAGATGCTCGAGTTCAACGTGCCGGCGCAGCTCGCCCTGGAGTCGATGATGGTGGCGCTGCGGCTGCCGGAGGGAGACCGGTCGTGAAGCGGGCGCTTCCGGTCCTGCTGGTCGTCCTGGGCCTCCTCTTCCCGGTGATCCTGGCCGTCGTGGTCCTGTCCAACGAGCGGCACGACGACCGCCCGGACGCCTCGGTCGGCACGCTGCCGCCGCGCCCCGAGCAGAAGGGCTCCCGCACGGTTCCCCGCCCTGCGCTGAAGCGCTTCTATCACCAGCAGCTCGACTGGTCGCCGTGCCGGACCGGGGGCGACCAGTGCGCCACGCTCCAGGTGCCGCTCGAGTACAGCAAGCCGCGCGGCCGCACGATCGGTATCGCGGTGCTGCTCAACCCGGCCGACCAGTCCCCGGCCAAGGCCCGTGACCTCGTGGTCAACCCGGGCGGCCCGGGCGCGGCGGGCACGGACCTCGCAGCGACCGACTCGCCGTTCATGAAGTTCCCGGACACGCTCTACGAGCACTTCAACTTCGTCGGGTTCGACCCGCGGGGCACGGGCGCCAGTGATCCGGTCGACTGCTTGAGTGACAGCGAGCTCGACGACTACACCGCCGGCGATCCTGATCCGGACTCGCCCGCCGAGGTGGAAGCCCTGGTCCGGGCGTCGGACCGCTTCGGCGCCGGCTGCCAGGAGCGCTCGGGCGAGCTCTTCCGCCATGTCGGGACGCACGACGCCGCCCGCGACATCGACGTCCTGCGTGCTGCCCTCGGCGATGCGAAGCTCGACTACCTCGGCGTCTCCTACGGCACCAAGCTCGGCGCAACGTACGCCGACCTCTTCCCGAAGCGCGTCGGCCGGATGGTGCTCGACGGCGCCGATCCGCCGCAGTCCGCCCTGGAGATGGGCCTGCTCCAGGCGCACGGCTTCCAGGTCGCCCTCGATGCGTACGTCGACAACTGTGTGAAGCAGGGTGACTGCTACCTGGGATCGTCCCGCGAGGCGGCCCTCACGCGGGTCCGCACCTTCCTCGACGACGTCGACGCGAAGCCGCTGAAGGTCGGCTCACGTGAGCTGACGGAGGGTCCCGCGTTCTACGGGATCATCTATCCGCTCTACAGCAGGGACCTCTGGAGCTATCTCGATGTCGCCCTCAAGGCGGCCCTCCACGGCGACGGCAGCACGCTGCTGCGCTTCGCTGATCTGTACAACGGCCGCAAGTCGGGCGGCGGCTACACGGACAACAGCGCCGAGGCGATCCAGGTGATCAGCTGCGACGACGACCCGAGCTCGGTGCCCCCGGCGAAGATCCCTGCCCTCTTCGGACGGTTCGAGGAGCAGTCGCCGACGTTCGGCCGGATCTTTGCCTGGGGCCAGCTCGGCTGCCGCTCGCTCGGTCCCGGCAAGGGCGCGCCGAAGCCCGACTGGCACCTGGATGCGAAGGGCGCGGCGCCGATCGTGGTCGTCGGCACGACACGTGACCCCGCCACTCCGCTGGCCTGGGCCCGGGCGATGGCGTCCCAGCTCGACTCGGGGGTCCTGATCACGCGCGACGGTGACGGCCACGGCGGCTTCGGCCGCGGCAACACCTGTGTCGACCACGCGGTCGAGGGCTACCTGATCGACGGCACTGTCCCCCGGGACAATCTTTCTTGTTGACGCAGATGAGGGTGCGAATCCCGTAACGCTGTCGGCATCTGCGGTGCTCTACCCTGCATCCATGCCGCATTTGCGAATCAAGGACGCCGCCGCCCATCTGGGAGTCAGCGACGACACCGTGCGCCGCTGGGTCGACCGCGGTCTGCTCGAGGCCCGCGTCGACGACGCCGGGCGCAAGGTCGTCGATGGCTACGAGGTGGCGATGGTCGCGCGCGACCATGCCCAGCAGCCGGGGGTGCCGGGCATGAGCTCGGCGCGCAACCGTTTCGTCGGGCTGGTCACCGACATCACCCTCGACACGGTCATGGCCCAGGTCGAGCTGCAGTGCGGTCCGTTCCGCGTGGTCTCGCTGATGAGCAGCGAAGCGGTACGGGACCTCGGCCTCGAGCGGGGCTCGCTCGCGGTCGCTTCCATCAAGTCGACGAACGTCGTCATCGAGGCCCACGAAGGAATGGCATGAACACGCACCCCACAGAACCGCTCGCTGCGCTCGCGCTTCCGCGGGGACCCCGCACAAGCCTCCGCTCCATCACCGCCATCGCTGCCACCACCTTGCTTGCCGGCAGCCTCGCCGCCTGCGGCAGCGACACGAAGAAGGACGAGAGCACGACGCTCACCGTCTACGCGGCCTCGTCGCTCAAGACGGTCTTCGAGCAGCTCGCCACCGAGTTCGAGGCCGACCACAAGGGCGTGAAGCTGAGCTTCAACTTCGCCGGCTCCTCCGACCTCGTGGCGCAGATCCAGCAGGGCGCGCCGGCCGACGTCTTCGCCTCGGCCGACACCAAGAACATGCAGAAGCTGATCGGTACGGCTCTCGCGCCGGCCGCCTTCGCCACGAACACCCTCGAGATCGCGGTCCCCACGGACAACCCCGCACACGTGCGCACGCTCGCGGACCTGACCACGAAGGGCGTCCAGCTGGTCACCTGCGCCCCCGAGGTGCCGTGCGGCGCGGCCGCTGCGACGGTCGAGACCAATGCGAAGCTCGACTGGAAGCCGGTCAGCGAGGAGCAGTCGGTGGCCGACGTGCTCGGCAAGGTCGAGGCGGGCGACGCCGATGCGGGTCTGGTCTACGTCACCGACGTGAAGGCGGCCGGTGACAAGGTCGTCGGCATCGAGATCCCCGGCAAGGTCAATGCCGTGAACACCTACCCGATCGCCGCACTGGACGGATCGAAGAACGCCGATCTCGCCGCCGCGTGGGTCGCGCTGGTCACGGGCGCCGAGGGCCAGAAGGTGCTCGCGGCTGCTGGCTTCGGCAAGGCCTGAGCATGCGCACGGGCGAGCCGTCGGTGCCGCGGTGGGCGTGGGTGCCCGCCGCGGCCGGCGGCCTGCTCGTGCTGCTGCCGCTGGTCGCGCTGCTGGCCAAGGTGCCGTGGAGCGATTTCGGCGGCCTGGTCACGAGCGAATCGGCGCGCGTCGCGCTGTGGCTGAGCCTGCGGACCGCCGCTGCCAGCACGCTCCTCTGTCTCCTCCTTGGTACGCCGATGGCGCTGGTGCTCGCGCGCTCCAGCTTCCGCGGCCTCGGGCTGCTGCGGGCCGGCGTGCTCGTCCCGCTGGTCCTGCCGCCCGTGGTCGGCGGTATCGCGCTGCTGGCGACGTTCGGCCGGCGCGGTCTGATGGGTCACGCGCTCGAGGTGGCCGGGGTGCAGGTGGCGTTCTCCACGATCGCGGTGGTCCTGGCGCAGACCTTCGTGGCGCTGCCGTTCCTGGTGACCAGCCTCGAAGGGGCCCTGCGCACCGCCGGTCGGCGTTACGAGTCGGTCGCTGCAAGCCTGGGCGCGCGCCCCACACGGGTCCTCTTCCGGGTGACGCTCCCGCTGGTCCTGCCGGGACTGGTCTCGGGCGCCGTGCTCGCCTTTGCGCGCGCGCTGGGTGAGTTCGGGGCGACGATCACGTTCGCCGGGTCGCTCCAGGGGGTCACCCGCACCCTGCCGCTGGAGATCTACCTGCAGCGCGAGGTCGACCCGGATGCTGCGGTGGCGCTGTCGGTGCTGCTGATGGCGGTGGCGGTCGTGATCATCGTCGTCGCCCGTCGTGACCGGAGCGCCTGGTGAGCGGCGCGTTGCAGGTCGAGCTCGACGTCGCGGATCGCGACGTGCGGCTCGCGCTGCGGATCGAGCCGGGGGAGACGGTGGCGCTCCTTGGTCCCAATGGCGCGGGCAAGTCGACCCTCCTCGGCGTCGTTGCGGGCGCCCTGCGCGACGGTGCGTCGCGGGTGGCGCTGGGGGACCGTTCCCTCGCCGACGGCACCACCTGGGTGGCGCCGTACGACAGGGGCATCGGGCTGCTCGCCCAGGATGCGCTGCTCTTCCCGCATCTCTCCGTGGCGGCCAACGTCGCCTTCGGTCCGCAGGCCCACGGGGTGCGCCGCGCCGAGGCGCGCCGCCTCGCGGAGGCATGGCTCGAGCGCGTCGGCTGCACCGACCTGCGGCGCCGCAAGCCGGGCCAGCTCTCCGGCGGCCAGGCGCAACGGGTCGCCATCGCCCGCGCGCTCGCCGCCGATCCGGCGGTCCTCCTGCTCGACGAGCCCATGGCTGCGCTCGACGTCGACGCGCGGCCGGCACTGCGTCAGCTGTTGCGCGAGGTGCTGCGCGACCGCACGGCCGTGATCGCGACCCACGACGTGCTCGATGCGCTGCTCCTGGCTGACCGCGTGGTCGTGCTCGAAGGCGGTCGTGTCGTGGAGGACGGCCCGACCACCGAGGTCCTCGCGCGGCCACGGTCCGCGTTCGCTGCGCGGGTCGCCGGCCTCAACCTGGTCGCGGGGCAGTGGGCCTCCGGCGTACTCGTGGGGGAGCGGAGTGTCTCCGGCTCGGCCCACGACGGGCTCGTCGACGGCGACGACGCCGTGGCGGCGTTCCGGCCCTCCGCAGTCTCGGTGTACGCCGAGGCGCCGGCGGGTTCGCCGCGTAACGCCTGGCCGGTGACGGTCACCGCCATCGAGCCGTCCGCTGACCAGATCCGCGTGCTTGCCGGTCGTCTGAGCGCACTGGTCACCCCGCAGGCGGCTGCCGAGCTGCGACTCGCGCCGGGCAGCGAGGTGGTCTTCGTCGTGAAGGCGAACGAGGTGGAGATCTACCCGCGCTGAGGACGCGGGCGGTCAGGCGCGCGTGCCGCGGACGACACCCGTGACCAGCGCCTGCACCGTCGAGGCGAGCCGCTCGACGTCGACCTGCTCCGGCGTCGACACCAGCAGGCGGCCGAAGTCTTCCGCGGTGGCGATCAGCGCACGGGCCAGGATGGCGGGGTCGGCCTTCTCGGCGGGGATGTAGGTCGCGATGAGCGAGGCCACCTGCGCGCGCAGGGCTGCCCGCGCCCGCTCGATGCGGGCGGTCAGCGCGGCGGGGGCCGAGCCGTCGCCGGCCAGGATCAGTCGCCACGTGACCGGCTCCCGGCGGACGGCGTCGGCCCAGGCCTTGGTGATCCGGGCGGCGAGCGTCGAGGGGTCGCCGAAGATCATGAACGGCAGCACCGAGGTGAGCTGGCCCATCGCCTTGCCCTCCTCGCGGTCGAGCAACGACTCCAGCAGCGCGGGCAGTGTCTCGAACGCTCCGTAGAGGACCGGCTTGGTCACGCCGGCCTCGGCAGCGATGGCCTGGGCCGTCAGTGCGCCGTAGCCGTCGCGCGCCACGACACGCAGCGCAGCGTCGAGCAGCTCGGTGCGTCGCTGCTCGACGGGCATGCGCGCGGCATACGGCCGGCGCTTGCGCTTCTCCTCGTGGCTGCTCATCGGAGGGAGGGTAGCGTGTTCATGATTACTACTCTATGGTAGTAATCATGAACACCGAACCTGCCACCCGGGCGGCCGACGCCCCCGACGTCGTCAGCGGGCCGGCGACGACCCTGCTGATGCTCGCGATCGTGGCCTACGTGGTCATCGGGATCCTCTGGATGGACGCCACCGGCGCCGAGCCCACGAGCACGCTGACGATCCTCAGCATCTTCCAGTTCCTGTGGGCGATCCTGTTCTGGCCGCTCCACCTGATCGGCATCGGCTGATGGCGCTCAATCCGGTCGGCGACATCCTCAAGAACGCCAACCGGACGCTGCGCAGCGCCGACGACATGCTCGGCCAGGTCGGCCAGACCCTTGTCTCCGTCGACGGCCGGCTCGTCGACGTCCACGGCCTGCTCGGCAATGTCGAGGGCCTCCTGGGTCGCACCGAGCAGACGCTGCTGAAGGTGCAGGGCCTGCTCGAGGTGCTCGAGGAGCGCATGGTGCTGCTCGATGAACTGCCGGCGATGCAGGTCCAGCTCTCCGAGATCCACGCGGCAGTCGGCGGCGCCTGACGCTCCGGCCTGACCTGGCAGTGGGTCAGCGCTCAGAGACCGCGCTGGCGCCCGGCAGCGATGACCCGGTACAGGTTGACCATGCGGGTGACCAGCAGGTCCACCGTGCTCGCAGTGGGTGCCTCGTCGCCGAGATCGCGCACCCAGTGCGCGATGACGTCGAACAGACCGCCGATCAGCCCGATGGCGACGCCGTCGTCCTCCGGCCGGGACGGGTTGCCGAACTGTGCCCAGAGCCCCTCGACGAAGGCGGCCGCCGTCTGGCGGTTGGCTCGTCGCTGGAGCTCCGCCTCCGGAGTGATCGCGCTGCCCGCCCCGAAGGTCACCTGGGCGAACCGGACGTCGTCGACGAACGCGTGCGCGAAAGCCGAGAGGATCCGCGGGGCCAGCTCCTCCTCGCTGCCGCCCTCGGTCGCGACCTGGGCGAGCTCGCCGAAGACCCGGTCGGAGATGCTCCGCAGCAGCGCCTCGTAGAGCTCGTCGCGACTCGCGAAGGTCTCGTAGAACGCCTTCGTGCCGACGTACGCGTGCTGGCAGAGCTGCTCGATCGAGGTCTTGGCGAAACCCTGCTGGGGGAAGAGATCGAGCCCTGCGTCGAGCAGCGCCTGGCGTCGCGACGCCTTCCGCTGCTCGGCATCGAGGCCGCGGATGATCCGGGGGCGCGGGGCGGTGGTCATGACAGGGCGAAGGCTACCCCGGCGATGGGGGTCTGCTCGTGGAGCCGGGGCAGCCTTCGGTCAGGGGGTCAGCCGTAGAACGGCATGGGGATGCACTGCACGGGCTGGGCGTTGGCCGGGTCCAGGGCGTTCTTCACGAGGGCGAAGACATTGGGGTCGGTGGCCTGGCCGACGTGCCCGGAGAAGTCGCTCGAGCAGACGTCCTGGAGCACGATGTTGGTGACGTTCGGCGCCGGAGCGAGGATGCCGCTGGTGTAGGGCGTCACGACGGTGTCGTACTGGCTGACGATCGAGGTGTACGTCGGGCCGGCAACAGTCACGCCGCCGGCGTTCAGGTCGGTGATGAAGCTGGAGTTCGGCGCGTACTCGTTGCACGCGATGCAGCCGCCGGCGTCGAGGATCGACCGGAAGCCGGTGAGGTCGGCGAGGGTCTGCAGGCCGTTGAGGCTGGTGCCCTGGAAGTTCGAGCCAAAGCCGACGAAGCGGTTGACGACCGCGCCGCCGCCCAGGAACTTCAGGTAGTAAGCCGGGACGGTGGTGCCCTCGGAGTGGCCCACGATGTCGACCTTGGGCGCGCCCGTGGTGGTGCGGACCTTGGTGACGAAGTCCCGCAGCTCGCCGGCGCTGGTGCGCATCGAGGCGAGTCCGCCGGAGTAGGAGCCGTAGTACGTCGTGCCGTACGTCTTGTGGAAGACGCAGTAACCGGCCTGCTGCAGCTGCGGTGCGAGCAGCGCGAAGTTGGTGTCCGAGTTGGTCCCCATGCCGTGCCAGAGGATCACGGGATCGGGGTGGGCAACCGACGGCTTGCACGACCAGTCGTTGACGCCGGACGACGTCGCGGCCTGGGCGGCGGGGGCTGTCAGGCCGGCAGTGGCGACCAGGCCGACGGTGACCAGAAGGCGGGCGAAAAGCTTCATCGAATCTCCTTGTGTGACGGGGGCCACTCATGAAAACACGATGACTTGTTAGAAACAAGACATCTTTTCCAAAGTTGTTCACGGCCGCCTGTGTCGGCGCGCTTCTCCCGCGAGGCCCATCTCCGTACGCTCGTCGCATGCGCATGCTGCTTCTCGGGACCCTCCTCGTTTTCGCCCTGTCGGCCTGCGGTGCCGACACGGGCGACACGGCGTCCTCCGCCGGTCCGACTGCCGCAGGCAGCAGCGCGTCGCCCGACAACGCCCTGGCCAAGGCGGCCGAAGAGCTCGCGAAGTCGGCCACGGACATCCCGACCGACATCCCGCCCCCGCCGGAGGTCCCGAGCGAGGAGCCGGCCCTGACGATCACCGCCGAGCCCAGCAAGTACGTCATCCCGACGCCGATCGACGAGACCTCCGACGACTGCTCGACGATCTGGCGGCCCGGCAAGACCCTGCCCTCGCCGTACGACGGATGCATGGACAACTCCGGCCTCGTTGCTGCCGAGGGGCATGCGCGCAGCGGAGCGGTCTACTACGACTACCAGGGGCTCTGCGCTCGGGAGGGCGCCGCGATCCGCGCCTGCTGAGCAGAAATGCACGAAGCCCCGTCCGGTGGACGGGGCTTCGTCGTGGAGCCACCTGTCAGATTCGAACTGACGACCTGCTCATTACGAGACCGTCCGGAGCCTTAAGTTGAGCGGAAGGCGCCGGCCTTCGGCGTGCGTGTGATGCGCTGGCTCCCGGGGTCTGGGGTGCGCCGGGGGTGCATGAAATCGAGGTCGGGTACGCCGCGGAGGGTGAGGCTTCGGGGCGGCCCCGGAGGTGTCGCACGTCGTCTTCCGCGGTGGTGATCTGAGCGGACCGTGACCGCTGGGGCGAAGTGGTCTGAGCTGGCGCCTGGTCTCCGTCGTCACCAGCCCTGAGGGGTGGGGTGCGCGGAGGGACCGGGCGCCAGCCCGCATGCCCGGAGCGCGGGGCCCCGCCCCGCGGCGCGCCGCAGGCGCGCCCTTGACCAAGGAGAGGAAGTTCTTAACCGCCCGCACTCCGAGTCGCGGACTCCGAGTAAGACACGGCTCGTGTGCTGCCTGACTCCGCTTGACAGGTGGTATGCCGGCGCAGTCCGATTCGTTGCTGGTGCGAGGCGGGTGCCCGCCATCACGAGCGTTGCAGGCCGGCGCGACGGCCCCGCTCCGCCTCTGGAAGCTTGAGCCGGCAACACCAAGTGTCGCTCACTCTTGATATTCCGTCACGTGCATCCCATGGCACATGCAATTATGTCGCGTCTTTCCCGTCGGGCCCGTCGTCGGCGGGTCCTTACTTATGTGACGAATCGGATGTACTGACTTGAGAACAACATTGGCGAGGATCGCCACTGCTCTGCTGGCTTTCGCTGCTTTGGTATTGGTTGGAGTCTCCGCGCGTCCCGCGGAGGCGCTGGCGTCTGCAGGCGGCGGATTCCGGCCTATCACCGCCTTCCGGCTGGCCTACACGTCGGACGGTACAGGCGGATACTCGACCCCAATCGGCGCAGGTGTCACCCGCTCGTACCAGATCCTTGGGAAGGGAGGAATCCCCACCAGCGACGTGTCGGCCGTCGTTGTTGACGTCGCTGTCTTCGATGCGACGGCCGACTCGGGCATCCGGGTATGGAACTACGACGCCTCGATGCCCTCGGCCACGATGCTGCGGTTTGGCCCTTCGATGGACCGCAGTAACACCGTCATCGTCCCGGTGGGGCCTTCCGGCAAGATCTCGATGTGGAACCAGAGTGGCGCCGCCAAGTACAACATTGATGTCCAGGGCTACTTCACGTCTACGTCGGACAGTTCCACGACGGGTGGCTTTACGCCCGTGGCGCCGTTTGTTCGAGTGGTCGATTCGGGGCAGCTCGGCATTAGCGACACGAACCTTGTGGCGAACAAGGACTACGACGTCCAGGTGACCGGTGGTCAGATTCCTTCGACCGCCACCGCAGTGTTCGCCAATGTCAAGGTGGGCGGCGGCGGAGGTGCCGACGGCGGCCTGAGGCTAGGCCCTGGCGGTACCGATATTTCCACCCTGCCTGCCGCTGTGAACTTCCAGGGGTCCGGTTGGACCGACTCAGGAGTCACGATCAAGCTTTCGTCGACCGGAAAGCTTCGCGTCCGCAACGCGACGGTAGGTGCATCCCCGTACATCTACATCGACGTCGAAGGCTATTTCGAGGGCAGCGGGACTGGAGGGGGTGGATTCAAGCCGCTGGCGCAGGGCCTGATTTCGGACACGATCATCCCCGCAGGGCAGAAGCTATTCATTAGTCCTGAGGGCATGGGCGGCCTACCGACGGACGGTTCGCTCGGTACGATCGCCGGAACGGTGACTGTCCTCAACTGGGGTGGCGCTGGCGGCGTGAGTGTGTCGCCTACTGCAGATCAGGCGATCAGCAGCACGAACCTGTCCTGGAACGGCACGATGTCGCCCTCGGCGGGCATTTCGACGACCGCACTTATCGGCACCGATCCTGACGGTACGCGCTTTGAGATCTCCAACTCGAGCCCTGATTCAGTGCTTGTTCGCATTGCAGCCCAGGGCTACTTCGTTCGGGACGGATTCGTGGACCCGCCGGCACCCGAGGCCTCCGAGGCAGGCAATGTGGATCCCTCCCATGGTGTCCCTGCATCGACCACGGTTGACTTGCCTGCCGACCAGGAGTGCATCGACTCAACCGACTACGCCGGAGACAAGTCGGACCCCGACTATCAGCAGTTCGTGCGCGACGAGTGCACGTACACGGTCGACACATCCGCGA
Source organism: Nocardioides jejuensis (assembly GCF_004337475.1). Lineage (GTDB taxonomy): Bacteria > Actinomycetota > Actinomycetes > Propionibacteriales > Nocardioidaceae > Nocardioides > Nocardioides jejuensis. The sequence goes on from NZ_SJZJ01000007.1 coordinate 106,008, forward strand.
CCTCGACGCTGACTAACGATTTCACACCGTCGGAAGCTCGGCTCACCGCGCGCGATGGCACGTCTCTGGCCTACGCGTCTCGGAACCACCCAGTGGCCGCGGTTGTCTACGCCCAGTCGACCCACGGTAAGACCAACACGTGGAAGGTCGAGCACGAGGTGAAGGCCTACTATGACGCGGATGGACGCGTCTGGTCAGACAAGACCATGTACGGCAAGCGGGGATACCACAATTGTGGCGAGGTGTACTCGTACGGCGCCTCGATCTCGACCGTGCGCTGCGATGAGGTCTATCGCGACGACCTCTACAGCCAGTGGGGACATCCGATCTCGGAGTACTACAAGTTCAAGCGGTCCTTGTTCTTCAAGGGATTCCCCATGAGCCGAGTCGATATGATCCACGTGAACTGCTATCCGTCCGGCGAGTGCTACTCGCACAAGGATTGAGGGATCACGATGTCTGCCGTGACCAATAGGCGCGCACCCGGGCTGCTGACCGTTGCCCTCTGGGGCCTAGGGATCTTGGCCGGGTCGATGCTGCCAGGCGGGGGACTTGCCGTTGCAGCGGTGTCGGTCGTAACCACCTTTCGATCGGCTCCGCTCAAGGTCCGGTTGGCCCTGCTTGCGGTCGGTGTGCTGACTGCATTCCTCCAGGTCAGCATCCTGCTGCCCGCATCGGCACCCACCCTTACTCGCATCCAGTAGCTAGTCGGTCGCGCACGAGAGGCCCCCGCCAAAAGGTGGGGGCCTCTGGTGTCTCGGTCCGTCGGATGTTGGTCTGGCGCTCAGCCGCTGGGCGGGGGCAATGGGGGCAAGGCGATCAGGCGATGCTGCCGATATTGGCTACGACCTCGTCGACGAGGTCGTGCGCGCGGGCAAGTTCGCGGGGTCCGCCGTGTTCGGCCAGATCGGCCGCGAGTAGGAGGCGGCTCAGGCGCAGTGGGCGCTCGGGAGCAACGTGGAGGATCACGTTGGGCCGCTCCCCGGGTCGCGGTTCCTCGAGCCAGTGTCGTGCGATCAGCGGTTCGACGTCGTGGCTGGCGACGTACCCCTCGACGAGCGACATGTCCTCTATGGAGCTCTGCTCCACCGACAGTCCCGAGAGCAGGATAAGCGGATCCTCGCGAAGGCCGCCTAGGTCTGCCGGCGCGGCCGAGAGCTGGAGCCGGTCGCCGCGCCAGCTGAGCCAGGCGAAGAGGTCCGCATGGTCACGGTTGGCGAGCGCGCGTCGAATGCGTGCCGAAGCGCGCCAGCGGGAGGAGGCGCTGATCCGTTCGGCGCGCTCGCGCAGTGGCTCTGCCTCGCGGGATGCCGGGTCGTCGACGACCGGGTCGACGTCGAGCTCGAGCAGGCTTGCCCAGACCGACCGGGGGTCGACGGGTCGGCCGCGCTGTGGGCGAGGCGCAGGCCCGGCGGGGAGGTCGACCAGCCAGCGGCCGCCGATCTTCTCGGCGCGGATCTGGCCGGCGTCGATGCGCTGGCGTACGCGGCCCTCGGAGACGCCGAGGCGTTCAGCTGCCTGTCGTACCGAGAGCTGAGCCATATTCATAATGCTAACGCTTTCGTTAGGTTTATGAAATTGCCGACGGGGGACGCCTGCCAGGCCGATCGGGCGGTTATCCACAGGCAGATCGATCAGACGCGTCCGGTCACGATCGGTACTGGTTGGCGCTGGTTGTTGCTTAACGATGCTTGCTGCTGTTTCAAACCGTCTCGCTGTGTTGCTACACGGGCGAGGACCCCCGCAAGAGATTCGGGGGTGCGCTGTAGCGCTAAGCGCAGGCTGGGTGCACGGTATTGGCGCATTCCCGGCAACCCGACTCGGAGGGTGGTGGCACGCGATGGGCGTTGGATCTCGCAGTGACGTGATCTCCCTGCTGCCTCGACTGCTGCCCGATGCGTTACCCGGCCTGGGCGGCGAACCGCTCCCCGACGTCCCGGCACTGAGCGGGGCCGAGCAGGACCGGTTCCTCGAGCAGCTCCGCTCCCAGTCGGTCGGTGACTTCGCCGATGCGCTGGCCAAGGTCGGTGGCTGCTCCCACCCGGTCCGGCTCGTCGGCTCCTCGATGCGGGTCGACGCCGCTACCGGCGAGGTCGTCGCGTCGTTTGCGAGCAAGGATCAGGAGCTCGGGGTCGTCTACATCCCGTGCGGCAACCGTCGTACGTCGAAGTGCCCCGCGTGCGCGTGGGTCTACGCCGGCGACACCTACTGGCTGATCAAGACCGGCATCTGCGGCGGCCGCACCGTCCCGGACCGGGTGGCTGAGAACCCGATGGTCTTCGCGACCTTCACCGCCCCCTCCTTCGGCGCAGTCCATGGCCGGCGCGACGCCGGGGCCTGCCGACCCCGCCGCGGTGAGTGCGAGCACGGCCGACCGCTCGGCTGCCACCGTCACCACGCCGAGGACGACGAACTCCTCGGGCAGCCGCTGTGCCGCGACTGCTACGACTACACCTCGCACCTGATCTGGCAGTGGCACGCCGGGGAGCTGTGGCAGCGGTTCAACATGGCCATCAAGCGCGCCGTCGCCAAGCACCTCGGGGTCGCTGGCTCGAAGGTCACCAAGCACGCCTGCGTGCAGTACGGCAAGGTCGCCGAGCTCCAGGCCCGCGGCGCGATCCACTTCCACGCACTGATCCGCCTCGACGGCCCCAAGACCACCCGCGGCTACGAGCCCGCCCCGGCCGGCATTGACGCCGCCGGCCTCGGTGAGCTGATCAAGGAAGCCGCAGCCTCGGTCCGGCTCGAGGTGCCCGGCGCAACACCCGACGACGTCCGCCGCGTCCTCGCCTTCGGCGCCCAGATCGATGTCCGCACCGTCCACCCCGGCAACCGCGAGGACGACCCCGACGGACCGCTCACCGCAAACCAGGTCGCGAAGTACGTCGCCAAATACGCCTCCAAGGCAGCCTCCGACGACGCCAAGAACAACGACCACTTCCAGCGCCTCCGCGCCACCGCCTACGCGCTCGCCGAGCGGACCCGCGACGCCGCAGAAGAGTGGCGCGCCCAAGGCGAGACGCCGCCGCGCTACGGCGAGATGTCGCGGTGGGCGCATGAGCTCGGCTACCACGGCCACTTCGCCAGCAAGTCCCACGTCTGGGGCCTCACCCGCACCCAACTCCGCCGTGCGCGGCAGCGGGTCCGGATCCTCGAGGAGCAGGCCCGCCGAACCGGCGAAGTGCTGGACCTCGCCGCCCGGGAGGCCGAGCTCTACGCCAAGGAAGCCGTCGAGGACGAGACGACCGTCGTGATCGCCGAGTGGCAGTACGCCGGCACGGGCTGGGCCAACGATGCCCAAACCACCCTTGCCATCGCCTCCGCGGCCGCCGCCCGTGAGTACGCCCGCGAGGAAGCAGCGGAACGCAGGACCACCCACAACAACTCGGAGAAGGGAACACGGTGATGAAGAAGCCAGAAGGAAGCGCAGAAGGCCTGACGTTCATGCTGACCACCAGCGAGGTGGCCAAGCGGCTGCAGGTCTCGCCGTCGACGCTGTCGCGCTGGCGGGCAACCGGCATCGGACCGAAGGTCTACTGGATCAGCCAGGGCTCGCCCCGCTACCGCGAGGACGACGTGATGGCGTGGCTCGAGGGATTGTCGGTGTGACCGTCCGCAAGACCCCCAACGGCCGCTGGCGGGGGCAGGTCAAGGTCGGCCGCACCCAGGTCGCCTCGCGCACCTTCGACACCCGGCGCGAAGCCGTGTCGTGGGTGATGCGGGAGCGGGCAGCGATCGCCGGGGGAGTGGACCCACGGGCCGGCAGGCAACGGGTCCGCGACCTGCTCCCGGAGTGGCTCGAGGTCCGCAAGGCGTCGGTCTCCGCGCGCACCTATCGCTCGGACAAGGACCTGGTCCGGCTGGTGCCGGTGGCGATCGGTGCCATGTACGTCTCTGCGATCACCGATCGCGAGGTGCAGCGGGCGCTGGTCGCGCTCTCGCAACGCGGCCTCGCGGAGTCCTCGGTCGAGCGGTTCCGTGCGTCGCTGTCGGCGTTCTTCGGCTGGTGCGTCCGCGAGCGGATCATCCTCACCAATCCGGTCACGCGGACGAAGGTGCCACGGCAGACCCGCCCGACGGTGGAGATGTACCCGTTCTCGGAGGACGAGCTCGAGGAGGTCGTCGCAGCCGTCGCTGAGCGCAACGTGCAGCTCTCTCGCGTGGTGCTTGTCGCGGGATGGACCGGACTGCGCTGGTCGGAGCTGCGCGCGATCCGGGTGCGCGACTTCATCCGGGTGCCGCTGCCGTTGCTCGTTGTCGAACGGGCCGCGCCGGAAGGAGTCGGGGTGAAACAGACCAAGGGGCGGCGGGTCCGCCGTGTCCCGGTCGCCGACCGGATCCTGTCGATCGTTGAGGCGTTCTCCATGGAGAAGGGGCCGAACGACCTGCTCTTCACCACCGATGCCGGTGCCCAGCTGCACGCCACCCCGTTCCGGCGTACCACGAACTGGCCCGTCACCGGACAGGGCCGACGCGTCCACGACCTGCGGCACACCGCGGCATGCCTGTGGCTCAACAAGGGCGTCGATCCGGCGACCGTCCAGGCGTGGATGGGGCACGCCTCGATCGGCACGACGAACATCTACATCCGCCACCTCGGCACCGGTGCTGACCGGGCAGGACTCGACCGTCTGAATGCCGATTCCAGGGGGCTGGGGTGCGCCGGGGGTGCGTCAGAGGTCCGGGGGTCCGAATGACAAGCGAAAACCCCGCCCGGTTCGCAGGAGTTCCTGCAGGTGGGGCGGGGTTCTCGATCTGGAGCCACCTGTCAGATTCGAACTGACGACCTGCTCATTACGAGTGAGCTGCTCTACCAGCTGAGCTAAGGCGGCCCGTGCCCGAAGGCAACGCGGAGAAGTATACGGATGGCGCGGCCGCGTGGCGAAACGGGGGCTACGCTCGCGGACGTGCACCCCGTCGTACGCCGTCAGATCACCCGCTCCGCGACCGTCGCCGTCCTCCTCGGCACGGCCGTGCTGGCCGGCTGCGGAGACGAGAAGCCCCAGGCTGTCGTCAGCCCGAGCCCTGCCGACATGAAGCCGACCGTCACGGTCGAGCTCGCGCGCGGCATCTACAAGGAGAACGACCCGGGCGGGGAGCAGAAGCCGCTCGTCAGCACCTCCGACGCGAAGTGCATCGGCACGGACCTGATGACGAAGTTCAGCGTCCAGGACCTGATGAACGTCGGCGTCCTCGACAACACCTACGTCTACGCCAACGCGCCCATGTCGGCGCCGGTGGACGTGGCAGAGAAGTGGATCGCCTCGTTCGACGCGTGCCTCGACCTCGACGCCTACATGCTCGGCGTGACCCGCGCGGGCGTCCAGACGGTCGCGCCGAAGTACGGCAAGAGCGACGCCGACTGGGCGAAGGTCGCGACGTGCGTCGGCAAGGCCGACCCGGCCGCCGCGCACGACGTCATGCTCAGCCAGCTCACGGCGAAACTGACCGACAACGCCGCGACGAAGTCGTTCATCGACTGCGTGAAGATCGCCTACCCGGACGTGTCCTTCTAGTTCACCTCGTCCTCGTGCCCGAGCTTCGCTCGGGCCTCCTCCTTCGCTCGCGGCCCGGACGAGCAAGCTCGCCGGTCGCTCGCTCAGTCGTCGTCGAAGTGCGGGTCGGCGAGGAGGTACTGGGCGATCAGCCCGTCGTGGGAGCGGTCGTGGTGCCGGATCGGCTCCGGTGCCATGCGCCCCTCGGCCATGTCCCAGAACAGGTCGACGCGCAGCGCCACCTTCCGGGCCAGTCGGCCGCCGACGCCCTGGTGGGGGACGTACGGGTGCGGACGCGTGGGAGCGTGGAGCTCGGCCTTGTAGAGCCGCTCGCTCCAGTCGGGGTCGCCGTCACGGCGGTGCTGGTCGAGGTCGCGGCTGAGGGCTTCCTCGAGCTCCCGGATCGCGGCCAGCTCGGTGCGGGTGTCGTCCCAGACCGAGGACCACGTCCGCCCGATCGCGTACGTCGAGCCGTACAGGCGCGCCTTCACCTGCGCCATCGCTGCCTCGAGCCGACGCGCCTGGCGGACCAGCTCGTGCCCGCGCTCGGCGCCGTCGGGGAGTCGCTTGCGGGCCGCGGGCACCAGGACGCCGACGGCAGCGTTGACGTGCCGACTCGCACTGGCGAGGAACGTGTCGGTCACCGGGTAGCGCGACCGCGGATCGTTGCGCTCCGGGTCGGTCGAGGCGGCCTGTTCGAGTCGAGCAGCCAGGACGTCGTGGGTAGCGCGTGCACCTGCCGTGAGTGTGTCCACGAGAACCATCTCCACTGATTGGCGGGGAGAGCTCGTGCGGTCGGGCCCGCCCTCGTCTTCCAGTCTGCTCCTGGGGTGGGCAGGCCTCAAGACCGATGTCCGGAGTGTCCGACGGGGTTGTCGGAGCGCGGCGATAGCCTGTGCCGACACCGCCTGAAGGAGCCTCCATGCCCCGCCTTGACCGCCGTCTCGCCGTCAGCACCGCCGCCGTCCTCACGGCTGCCAGCCTCGCGCTGTCGGGCTGCAACCTGGTCGGCAAGGAGAAGAGCCCGCAGGGCACGAGTGGCACGCCGGTGGCGAGCGAGGCTGCCGTGCCCGGCTCGACCGTCACGCTGGTGACCCACGGCGACTTCGCGCTGCCGGCCGCGCTGCTGAAGAAGTTCGAGACCGACACGGGCCTCAAGCTCAAGGTCGACAAGATCGAGGACGGCCTGCCCAACCAGCTCGCGCTCACCAAGGACCACCCGCTCGGCGACGTGGCCTACGGAGTCGACAACGGCGCGGCGGCGTTCGACCTGCAGCAGGGGGTCTTCGCCGACTACGAGGCGGAGCTTCCCGACGGCGCGTCCCACTACCGGCTCAAGGGCGCCGCGGACAAGGACTGGCTGACTCCTGTCGACCACGGCGCGGTCTGCGTCAACGTCGACCTGCCGTGGTTCGCGCAGCACAAGATCGAGCCGCCGGCGACGCTGGAGGACCTCACCCTTCCGGCGTACAAGGACCTCACCGTGCTGCCCGGCGCCACCGGGTCCACGACCGGCCTCCTCTTCATGCTGTCGACGATGGACCAGTACGGCGCCGACTGGACCGACTACTGGTCGCGCCTGGTCAAGAACGGTGCCGACATCGCCAAGGACTGGAGCGACGCCTACTACGGCGGCTTCACCGCGGGCGAGAGCGGCGGCAAGCGTCCGATCGTCGTCTCCTACGACACGTCGCCGGCGTTCACGGTCAACCAGAAGACGGGGGAGTCGACGACGGCGGCCCTGCTCGACACCTGCATCCAGCAGATCGAGTACGCCGGCGTGCTCAGCAACGCGGCCAACCCGGCGGGCGCGCGTGAGCTGGTCGACTTCCTGATCTCGCCGGAGGTCCAGGCCGCGCTGCCGGACAGCATGTACATGTTCCCGGTCGCCACGGGCACGCCGCTACCGGACGACTGGGCGCGGCACGCCCACCAGCCGAGCCGGGTCTACACGTTCGATGCCGACGAACTGGCGAAGCACCGCCAGGAGTGGCTGGCCGAGTGGCGCGACGTCACCACCCGCTGAGCCGTTCCGTCGGGAGGCCGGCGGCGCTGCTCGGCCTGGCGGCCGGGCCGCTGCTGGTCCTCGGCCTCTTCTTCCTGCTGCCGGTCAGCGGGATGCTGGCGCTCGGCCTGTGGCCCGACGGTTCGTTCGACGCCTCCGGTGCGCTCGAGGTGCTCCGCCACGAGCGGACGATCCGGGTGCTGTGGTTCACCGTCTGGTCCGCTGCGGTCGGCACGGCGCTGACCCTTCTGCTCGGGCTGCCGGCGGCCTACGTCTGCTACCGGCTTCGGTTCCCGGGGCGACGGCTGCTCCGGCTGGTCCTGGTCATGCCCTTCGTGCTGCCGACCGTCGTCGTCGGTCTCACCTTCGACAACCTTTTCGCCGAGCAGGGCCTCCTCGGTGGACTCGGTTGGCACGGCACGCCCGCCGCGATCATCGCGGCGCTCGTCTTCTTCAACCTTGCGGTCGTCGTACGCACGGTCGGGCCGGCGTGGGAATCCCTCGATCCCCGGTCGGGCGAGGCTGCCGCTGCGCTCGGGGCAGGCCCGGTCCGGGTCCTGCGTGACGTCACCCTGCCGGCGCTCCGGCCCGCGATCGTCTCTGCGGCGAGTGTCGTCTTCCTCTTCTGTGCGACCGCGTTCGGCCTCGTGCTGGTCCTGGGCGGGCTCCGCTACGCGACCGTCGAGACCGAGATCTACCTGCTCACCACCGACCTGTTCGACCTCCAGGGAGCGGCGGCGCTCTCGATCCTGCAGCTGGTCGTGGTCACGGTGCTTCTCGCCATCGCGCACCGCGCGCGGGCGACGGCGCCGGTGGACCGACGTCCGGTCGCGCCGCGCCGTCCGCACCGCAGCGACCTTCCTGCCGCGGCGCTGACGCTGGGCGCCGGAGCGCTGGTGCTGCTGCCGCTCGGCGCGCTTGTCATCGGGTCGCTCCGGGTGGAGGGCCGGTGGACGCTCGACAACTTCCGGGCACTGCGCACCGTCGGCGACGGGGTCGTGCCGGTCACCGATGCGCTGCGCAACTCGCTCCTGACCGCGCTCGACGCGACCTGGATGTCGGTCGGTCTGGGCCTCGTGATCGCCCTGCTGGTCACGCGCCGCTCACACTCAGCCACCGAACGCCGGATCCGCGCCATCCTCGACGGCCTCTTCATGCTTCCCCTCGGCGTGTCCGCGGTGACGCTCGGCTTCGGCTTCCTGGTGACCCTCGACCACCCGCCGATCGACCTGCGCACCTGGCCGCTGCTGGTGCCGATTGCTCAGGCTCTAGTCGCGCTGCCGCTCGTGGTGCGCACGGTCGTGCCGGTGCTCGCCGGCATCGACGACCGGCAGCGTCAGGCGGCGGCGTCGCTCGGCGCAGGTCCGCTCCGCGTGCTGGCGACGATCGACCTCGCCGTCGTCTGGAAGCCGCTGCTCGCCGCAGCCGGCTTCGCGTTCGCGGTCTCGCTCGGCGAGTTCGGCGCCACGTCGTTCCTGGTCCGCGAGGACGCTCCGACGCTGCCGGTGATCATCTACCGGCTGCTCAGCCACCCGGGGACGGGTCACTACGGCATGGCGCTCGCCGCGTCGCTGGTGCTGGCCGGACTCACCGCGCTGGTCCTGCTCGCGGTCGAGCGGCTGCGGGTGCCGGGCGTGGGAGGGTTCTGACCGTGCTGTCGCTCTCGTCGGTCTCCGTCGCCTACCCCGGCTCGGCGCGGCCTGCGCTGGAGGACGTCTCGCTCGAGCTGCGCGCGGGGGAGGTGCTGGCGGTCCTCGGCCCGTCGGGATGTGGCAAGTCGACCCTGCTGCGCGCCGTCGCCGGGCTCGAACCGGTGGCGTCGGGAGCGATCACCTGGGACGGCCGTGACCTCGCCGGTGTCCCGACGTACAAGAGGGGCTTCGCACTGCTCTTCCAGGACGGCCGGCTCTTCGCTCACCGCACCGTCGGAGACAACGTCGGCTACCCGCTCCGTCTTCGTCGTACGCCGCGGCGCCAGGTCCGCGCCCGGGTCGCGGAGCTCCTCGAGCTCGTCGGCCTCTCCGGCTACGGCGACCGGTCGCCCGCGACGTTGTCGGGGGGCGAGCGCCAGCGCGTCGCCCTGGCCCGCGCGCTCGCGACGTCGCCCCGGCTGCTGCTCCTCGACGAGCCGCTCTCCGCCCTGGACCTGACGCTGCGCGAGCGGCTTGCCGGCGACCTGCGCGAGATCCTGCGCGCCTCGGGCACGACCGCGCTCTTCGTGACGCACGACCACGAGGAGGCCTTTGCCGTGGCCGACCGGATGGCGCTCCTCCGTGACGGGCGGCTCGTGCAGCAGGGCACGCTCGACGAGGTCTGGCGCCACCCGGTCGACGTCGAGGCGGCGGCGTTCCTCGGCTATGCGAGTGTCCTGGCGGGGGAGGCAGCGGCCCGGGTGCTGGCCACCTTGCCGGCAGGTTCGACGGCCACGAGCCCGGAGGCGGCGTCGGCGGTCGCCCTGCGGCGTTCGGCCCTGCGGGTGGATCCCGACGGGCCGCTGCGTGGTCGCGTGGTCGAGGCCAGGCTGACGCCGGAGACGCTGCGCCTCTCGGTCGATGTCGGCGGGATCGGGGTGCTCGACGCGGTTGCCTCGGGCGGTCTCGCTGACGCGCCTGCGGTCGGCGCTGCCGTGCGGCTCGTGGCGGATCCCTCACGCCTCGCGCTCGTGCCGATCGTGTGAACCCTTGCCTTCCTCCCTAGACTGACGCCCGTGCATCGCCGGGCCTACGTACTCCTCATCGGCGTCGCGACGATGATGGGCGCACTCGCGCTGATCACCGCGCTGGCGCTCGACAAGAAGCTTGTCGACCCCGATGGCTTCCTCGGCCCCTCGTGGGCGCGCCTGCCATTGCTGGTGGGCGGTGCCCTCCTGCTCGACATGCTCCCGCGCACGTTGTGGGGGTCGCGCCTGAAGCCGTCGCTGATGTGGCCGATCGTCCGCGACCGGTGGGTCTCCCACTGGAACCGCGAGCGCCTGACGCTCGTGCTGATGGGCCTGATCTGCTTCTACATCACCTACGTGAGCTACCGGAACCTCAAGTCGTTCCTGCCCGAGGTGATGGGTCCGGACCACGACTACGACTACCAGCTCCACCAGATCGACCGATTCCTCTTCTTCGGCCACGAGCCGGCGCTGGTGCTTCACAGCCTTCTCGGCACGGGTGCGATCGCGTACTTCCTCTCCTACATCTACCTGTGGTTCCTGCCGCTCGTGCCGCTGGCGCTGGCCGCCTGGCTGGTGTGGTCGCGCAACATCAGCTTCGGCTACTGGTTCGCCACCTCGCAGGTACTGGCGTGGACGATGGGCACGGCGTCGTACTACCTGGTGCCGTCGGTGGGGCCGGGCTTCGAGAACCTCTGGCTCTACGACAACCTCGACAACACGCCTGCCAGTCAGCTGATGGATTCGCTCTACAACGGGCGGGAAGCGGTGCTCTCCTGGGGCACCAACCCGGACGCGGTGCAGTCGGTGGCGGCGTTCGCCTCGCTGCACTGCGCGATCACGCTGCTGGTCGCGCTGATGGTGCAGTACACGATCAAGACCCGCTGGGTGCACTGGGTCGGGTGGGTCAACTTCGGCATCACGGTCGTCGCGACGCTCTACTTCGGCTGGCACTACGTCTCGGACGACGTCGCCGGCATCGTGATCGCGCTGCTCTCCTTCTACCTCGGTGGTCTCGCCTCGGGACAGAAGTTCGACCGCCACGGTCTCTCCTCGCACCCCACGACGACCTCCTCCATCGTCCCCGTCGACGACGACTGAGCGAGGCGCTCAAAACTTTTTCGAACGCCGGACCCGGGCCTGTCATCAGGCCCGGGTCCGGTGCATTTCGGCGTCCCTGAGCGTGAATCCAGGGCCGGATGTCCGAATGACACGCATGTAGTTCGAGAATTACATCGATGTAAGAGTCAAGCCGACACGCCGATGAATCCGAGAAAATTGGAAAGAACTGTTTCTTTTGTGACTGGAGTTCACTAGCGTGCTCCGCGTGCCCGGTGTGGTGGGGAAGCCACCTGGGCCGGCCCCGGCGGTGGGGAAGCCGCCGGGGCCCAGCTCCCCACCACGGGTGGGGTCGACGAGGGGAAGAGACATGCGCAGGAAGATCACAGGCCGCCCGCTGGCCATGGCCGCGGTAGCGGCAGTGGCCGTCGGTGGCCTTGCTCTGCCGGCCATGGCTGCCGACCCGTCCAACGCCCCGTCGCAGCAGCAGGTCGACGCCGCGCGCGCCGCCGCTGACGCCAAGGCCCACACGGTCCAGGGCGTCCAGTCGCAGCTCGACTCCGCGAACGCCCGCCTCGAGTCGGCGCAGATGGCTGCCGAGCAGGCCGGTGAGGCCGCCAACGGCGCGATCTACCACCTCTCCCTCGCGCAGGCCGCCGCCGCGAAGGCGGACGCCGCCGAGGCCAAGGCCGCCCGCACCCTCAAGGGCCACAAGGCGGCGTACACCGACCTCATCGCCCGCACCTACGAGCAGCAGCCGCAGCTCCAGGCGATCAACGCCATGACGACGCAGGAGCGCCCGCGTGCCCTGCTCTCCTCCGCGAGCACGACCTACCAGGTCACCCGCGCGATGGACGACATCGAGCGTGGCTACAAGGAGGCGGCTGCCGCCGCCGGCGCCGCCGCCGACAAGGCGGACAAGGCCCGCTCCGACGCCGCGGCGCTCGCGGCCCAGGCCACGGCCGCGCGCAACCAGGCCGAGGCAAGCGCCGCTCACGCCGCTGCCGAGGCGACCAGCGTTGCGCAGGAGAAGAAGAAGCTCCTCGGTGAGCTCGCGAACCTGCAGCACATCTCGGTCCAGCTCGCGTCCCAGCGCCAGGCCGCCCTCGAGGAGCAGCGCCGCGAGGCGGCCGCCGCCGCCGCGAAGGCGAAGGCCGAAGCAGCTGCCAAGGCCGCTGCCGCTGCTGCTGCCGCCAAGGCGGCCGCGGACAAGGCAGCTGCGGACAAGGCAGCGCAGGAAGCCGCCAACAATGGTGGCGGAGGCGGCTCCACGCCGCCGCCCGCACCGCCGGCTCCCTCGACTCCTCCGGTCTCCTCCGGCGGCATCGAGTCGGTCATCGCGTACGCGCAGGCCCAGCTCGGCGAGTGGTACCTCTGGGGTGCCGCCGGCCCGGACCGCTGGGACTGCTCCGGCCTCACGATGATGGCGTTCCGCCAGGCGGGCATCTACCTGCCGCACTTCTCCGGCGCGCAGTACGACGCCGGTACGCCGATCCCGGTCAGCTCCGCGCAGCGCGGCGACCTGCTCTTCTGGACCAGCAACGGCCGCCCGTCGGGCATCCACCACGTCGCGATCTACCTCGGCAACGACCAGGTCATCGAGGCCCCGCACTCCGGCGCCCAGGTCCGGATCCGCTCGCTCGAGTACTGGTACCCGGACCTCGCCGTCCGGCTCTGATCCACCGCACGCGTACGACGACAGCCCGGGGCTCCTCGCCCCGGGCTGTCGCTCGTTAGGGTGGTTTGCATGGCCACCCCAACGAGCAAGGTCTCCGAGAACGGCTACGCCCAGCCGGTCGTCGACGTCCCCGCACTGACCCGCCTCCTTGACGGCGAGCACGCCGCGGTGCGCGACAAGGTCCGCGTGTCGCTCGTGGAGCACGCCGGCCTCCTCGACGAGGCCGAGGAGCTGTCTCGCGACGCGTACCGCGACCGGGTGCTCGAGACCGTCGTCGCGATGGCTGGCACCGGCCAGACGGCGTACCACTTCCCGGCGGAGTACGGCGGCGCCGGCGACTTCGGCGCGACCGTCGCGGCGTTCGAGACCACGGCATTCGGCGACCTGAGCGTGCTGGTGAAGGTCGGTGTGCAGTTCGGTCTGTGGGGCGGCGCCGTGCTCAACCTCGGCACGCAGTGGCACCACGACGCGTACCTCGCCGACATCGCCGCCGGCCGCCTGCTCGGCTGCTTCGCGATGACCGAGTCCGGTCACGGCTCCAACGTCCAGGCGATCGGCACCACCGCGACGTACGACGCGGAGACGCGCGAGTTCGTCATCCAGACGCCCGATGACGCGAGCCGCAAGGACTTCATCGGCAACGCCGCCCGCCACGGACGGATGGCTGCGGTCTTCGCGCAGCTGATCGTCGATGGCGACAACAAGGGCGTGCACTGCCTCGTGGTCCCGCTCCGCGACGAGGAGGGGCAGCCGCTGCCCGGCGTACGCATCGGGGACTGCGGGCACAAGATGGGCCTCAACGGCGTCGACAACGGCCGGCTCTGGTTCGACGACGTCCGCGTCCCGCGCGAGGCGCTGCTCAACCGCTTCGCCGACGTCTCCGAGGACGGCGCCTACTCCAGCGAGATCGAGAGCGCCAACCGGCGCTTCTTCACCATGCTCGGCACGCTCGTCATGGGTCGCGTGAGCGTCGCGGGCGCGGGCATCTCCGCGAGCAAGGTCGCGATGGCCATCGCGACCCGCTACGCAGACCGGCGTCGTCAGTTCGCGACGGACGACGACCAGCCGGAGCAGCTGCTCCTCGACTACGGCCTGCACCAGCGTCGGCTCTTCCCGCTGCTGGCCCGCACGTATGCGCTGCACTTCGCGCAGGACGGCCTGCGCCGCCAATTCGACGACGTCTTCTCCGGGCGCGCGACGTCCGAGGAGATCCGGCGCGACCTCGAGTCGAAGGCGGCGGGCATCAAGGCGCTCGGCACCTGGCACGCGACGCGGACGATCCAGGAGTGCCGTGAGGCCTGTGGAGGCGCGGGCTATCTCTCCGCCAACCGGTTCGCCGCGCTCAAGGCCGACACCGACGTCTTCACCACCTTCGAGGGTGACAACCACGTCCTGCTGCAGCTCGTGGCCAAGGGCCTGCTCACCGACTACTCCAGCGAGTTCGGCGACATGAGCCAGTTCGACCTGGTGAAGTTCGTCGCGAGCATGGCGGTCGACCAGGTCGTCGAGCGGACCATGGCGCACCGGCTGATCGAGCGGCTCCGCGATGTCCTGCCGGGCGACGACAAGTGGAACCAGGACGCCGGCCTGCTGGACCCGGCGTACCACCTCGACATGCTCCGGTTCCGCGAGGAGCACATGCTTGCGGGCGCGGCGAAGCGCCTCAAGCGCGGCGTCGACAGCGGGATGCCGGCCGGCGAGGTCTTCTCCCGCGTGCAGGACCACGTCATCGCGACCGCCAACGCGCACGTCGAGCGGCTGGTGCTCGAGTCGTTCGTGGCGGTCTTCGCGACCCTGCCGCAGGGCCCGAACCGGGTGGCGCTGGGTCTGCTCTGCGACCTCTTCGCACTGAGCACGATCGAGGCCGACCGCGGCTGGTTCATGGAGCACAACCGGCTCACGACCAACCGCTCGAAGGCGATCAGCCGCGAGATCAACGACCTCTGCCGCAAGCTGCGGCCGCTCGCGGTCGACCTCGTCGACGCGTTCGGCGTACCCGAGGAGATGCTGCGCGCCGAGGAACTGCTGAGCTGGGAGTGAGCGCCTCCTAGGCTGGGGCGCATGACCGCACCCGTCTACATCGTCCTGGGCGCCGGCCCGGGCCTCGGCCTGTCCACCGCCCGCCGCTTCGCCGAGGCCGGCCACCGCGTCGTCCTCCTCGGCCAGTCCGTGGAGCGCGCGCAGCCGCTCGCGGACCAGCTCGTGGCGGAGGGCTACGCAGCGGACGTCGACGCGGTCGACCTCCTCGACGAGGCCGACGTACGCCGAGCGGTCGCCGCCGCCGGGGAGCGCCACGGCCGTATTGACGTCCTGCACTTCAACCCGAGCGCGTGGCGCGAGCGGACCGTCCTGGAGCTCACCGTTGCTGAGCTCCTCGAGGACGTCGCGTTCGGTGCCGGGGCGCTGCTGCCCGCGCTCCAGGCCGCTGCTCCCGTGATGCCCGCTGGTGGCCGCGTGCTCGTGACCGGTTCGGCGGCCGCCGACACGCCGTGGTCGGGCGCCCCGACCCTCGGCGTACAGAAGGCCGCCGTTCGCAACCTCGTGACCAGCATCGACGCGACGATGAAGGAGCGCGGAGTCCGCGCCGTCGCGATGCAGGTCAACGGCATGCTGGCGAAGGAGGGCCCGTTCGGCCCGGACGCCGTCGCGGCGGCGCTGTTCGCTGCTGCGACCCGGCCCGACGAGGGCTGGACCGCCCACGTCTCCTACAACGGCTGACCGCGACGGGCGGGTGTCGCCAAACTGTCAATCTGACAGTTTCGCGCTGCGTGACACTTCCGAAATGTCAGAACGGGCCAAACTGTCAGATTGACAGTTTGGCCCGTTCGTCGCGGTGGATCAGTGGCCGCCGTTGGCCTGGGCGGCCTTGAAGCGCTCGACCGACTTGGCGATCTCCTTCTCGGCCTCCTCGCGACCGACCCAGTCAGCGCCCTCGACGGACTTGCCGGGCTCCAGGTCCTTGTAGACCTCGAAGAAGTGCTTGATCTCGAGCAGGTCGAACTCGGAGACGTCGCCGATGTCCTGCAGGTGCGCCATGCGCGGGTCGTGCGCGGGCACGCAGAGGAGCTTGTCGTCGCCGCCGGCCTCGTCGGTCATGCGGAACATGCCGATCGTGCGGCACGGGATGTGGCAGCCCGGGAACGTCGGCTGGTCGAGGATGACCAGCGCGTCCAGCGGGTCGCCGTCGTCCGCAAGCGTGTCGATGACGTAGCCGTAGTCCTCCGGGTACGCCGTGGACGTGAAGAGCATCCGGTCGAGGTAGATCTTCCCGGTCTCGTGGTCGACCTCGTACTTGTTCCGCGAGCCCTTGGGGATCTCGACGAGGACCTCGAACTCCAGCACTGTTCCTCCAGCGTGTTGCGTCATCGGGTGCCCGGGCCGGCGCGGCCAGCGGGCAGACTAGGGGGCCGGCCCCCGCGGGGCCGCGCCTCATCTTGACGCAGAATCCGCGCTTTTGCGCATTCGAAAGGACATGATCCGTGGCACGAGACGCCTCCAGCGCCCGCTCCCGACCCTCGCGGTGGGGTGTCTGGGGCCCGGTGGTCCTCGTGCTCGCGGTGGTCGCAGGCGCGTTCGCCTCCTTCCAGTACGACGTCCCGCGCCGCCTCGGCTGGGGTGACCGCGCCGATGCGCCCGCGCTGGTCGCGCCCCCGAGCGGTGTGTCCCTGCCCGATCTCGCGGCTCCGGCGCCGGTCGCCGACCCACTGGTCGCGACCACGACGGACCCCGCCAGCATCAAGGCGGTCCTCGCGCCCGTGCTGCGCAACAAGGACCTCGGTCGGCACGTCGTGATGGCTGTCGCGGATGCCCACGGCAACGTCCTCTTCCGTGGCGGCACGTCGCCGGTCACTGCCTCGGCGGTGCCCGCGTCCACGACGAAGCTGCTCACCACCACGGCTGCTCTCTCCGCGCTCGGCCCGGCGACAACCTTCCGAACGAAGGTCGTGTCCGGCGCGTCCGCCGGCCAGATCGTCCTCGTCGGTGGCGGTGACCCGTACCTGACCGCGACGCCCGCAGACAGCGACTCCAGCACGCCCGCACCGGCCGACCTGCGGACGCTCGCGCGCGAGACCGCCGCTGCCCTGAAGAAGCAGGGCACCACCCGCGTCCGCCTCGGCTTCGACGACTCCCTCTTCTCCGCGCCGGGTGTCAACCCGCACTGGGACCCGACGGACGTCGGGGCCGGCTACGCCGCGCCGATCACGGCGCTCTGGTCCGACCAGGGTCACCCGGTGAGTGGCCCGGTCACGGTCAGCGACCCGTCGCTCGACGCGGCGCAGCGCTTCGCCCGCTCACTGAAGGCTGCCGGCATCAAGGTCGCCGGCGCCCCTCGTCGTACGACGGCCGCCGCCGGTGCGACCGAGCTGGCCGGCATGGACAGCGCGCGTCTCGACGACATCGTCGACGAGGTCCTGGCCACCAGCGACAACGAGGGTGCGGAGCTGCTGGCGCACCAGGTCGGGGTGAAGGAAGGTTTCGGCGGCTCCTTCGAGGGTGGCCTCAAGGGAGTGACGAAGGTCCTCGGCGGCCTCGGCGTGCAGCTCCAGGCGGCGGACCACGTCTTCGACGGCTCGGGCCTCTCGCCGGCCACGCGCCTGACGCCCGACACGCTTCTCCACGTGCTCGCGCTCGCCGTCGACCCCGCGCACCCCGAGCTGCGTACGGTCGACACGGCGCTGCCGGTTGCCGGCTTCACCGGCTCGCTCGCCGACCGCTTCTCGCACGGGCCCGTCGCCGGACGCGGACGTGCTGCCGCCAAGACCGGCACCCTGACCGGCGTGCACGCTCTCGCCGGAGTCGCCGTGACGCCCGACGGCGAGACGCTGCTCTTCGCGGTGATGGCCGACCAGGTCAAGCCGGAGAAGGCGCTCGACGCTCGTCAGGCGCTCGACGTCATCGTCTCCACACTCGCGTCCTGCATCTGTAGCTGACCGCGGCAGCCGGGCGTTCCGTGGGCGCCGCGTACGCTTCCGGGCATGAGTGAGGCAGCGGCGGAGACCGCGGGCGAGGGTCAGCCGCAGGTCGTCGACTGGGAGTACGCCGTCAAGCTCGGCACGAAGTTCGCGGGCGAAGGCCCCGTGGTGAGCCGGGCCGAAGCGGACGCCGCCGTGGCCGAGCTGCGTGCCGGCGCCAACCGCTCGACCGGCCTCGTCGCGGAGTTCACCGGCCTCGTGGCGCCCGAGAACACCGCCCCCGTCCTCGTGGTCGACCGCGGTGGCTGGGTGCAGGCCAACGCCGACAGCTTTGCGGTCCTGCTCGACCCTCTGATGTCGAAGGTGGCACGCGGCAAGCAGCCCGGCCCGGCCGCCCGCGCCGTCGGGGGTCGCATCGCGGGGGCCGAGCTCGGCCTGCTGCTCGGTTTCATGGGCTCCAAGGTGCTCGGCCAGTTCGACCCCTTCTCCCCGCCGGCAGGTCGACTCCTGCTGGTGGCGCCCAACGTGGTGCACATCGAGCGCGAGCTCGGCGCCGACCCCACCGACTTCCGTCTCTGGGTCTGCCTCCACGAGGAGACCCATCGCGTGCAGTTCACCGCCGTCCCCTGGATGCGTGACCACATCCGCTCCCAGGTCCAGGCGCTGTCGGACACCGTCGACCCGTCCCGCATGTGGCAGGACATCGCCTCCGGTGTCTCCCGCATGGTCAAGGGCGAAGGCGGCAGCATCGCCGAGCTGATGAGCTCCCCGGCACAGCGCGAGATCATCGACCGCGTCACCGGCGTCATGTCGCTGCTGGAGGGCCACGCCGACGTCGTCATGGACGGCGTCGGGCCCGAGGTGATCCCCTCGGTCGCGGACATCCGCCGCAAGTTCACCGAACGCCGCGGCGGCGTCGGCGTACTCGACAAGGTCCTGCGTCGCCTGCTCGGCCTCGACGCCAAGATGGCGCAGTACCGCGACGGTGCCGTCTTCGTCCGCCACGCCGTCGACACGGTCGGTATGGAGGGCTTCAACGCCGTCTGGACCTCGCCCGAGACGCTGCCGTCGAAGGCCGAGATCCACGACCCCGCCGCGTGGGTGAAGCGCGTCCACGGCTGATGACCCTGCACCCCGCGGTCGCGGCGGTGCGCCTCGGCGTACGTCAAGAACTGGCGCCGTTCCTCGAGGTGTCGCCCCGGCGCGAGGGCGACGATCGGCTCCGGCTGGTGCCCGGTGACGCGGTCCTGGTCGCCTGCTCGGGAGGTGCGGATTCGCTTGCGCTGCTCGCGGCCACCGTCTTCGAGGGACGGAAGGTGGGGCTCCGGGTGATCGGTGTGACGGTCGACCACGGTCTCCAGGAGGGGTCGGCCGAGCACGCCGCGCGCGTGGTGGCGCAGATGGCGGCCCTCGGAGCGCACGAGACCGCGTCGATCCGGGTCCACGTCGACGTTGCCGCCGGCGGCGTCGAGGCCGGAGCGCGTGAGGCTCGGTACGCCGCGCTGGCACAGCTCGCGGACCACTTCGGCAGCTTCCTGGTGCTGATCGGTCACACCCTGAACGACCAGGCAGAGACGGCGTTGCTCGGGCTGACCCGGGGAAGCGGTGGCCGCTCGATCGCCGGAATGAGGCCCGCGTTCCCTCGGGACGACGTGTGGTTCCACCGTCCGCTGCTCGACATCACCCGCGCGCAGACCGAAGCCGCCTGCGAGGCCGAGGGGATCGACGTCTGGGTCGACCCGCACAACAGCGACCCGCGCTTCCTCCGGTCGCGCGTGCGCCACGACGTACTGCCGGTGCTGGAGCGCGAGCTCGGCCCGGGGGTGGCGGAGACGCTGGCGCGCACGGCCGGTCAGCTGCGGCGTGACATGGAATACCTGGACGCGGCCGCATCGGAACGGTTCGTCGAGGCGGTCGAGCAGAGCGCCGGGCCGTCCGAGCAGGGCCTCGGGTTTCGCATGGGCGTTGCGCCGCTCGCCCACGAGGACGCTGCCATGACCACCCGCGTGGCCCGGCTGGCTGCGCTGGCCGCAGGATGCCCTTCCTCGGAGCTCGCGGCGGTCCACGTCGAGGCGCTGACCGAGCTGTTGACGGGCAGCGGTCGTGGCCGCGAGATCCAGCTGCCCGGCCACGTCACCGCGTACCGCGAGGGCGGCGACCTCGCCTTCCGGCGTACGCCTCCGCTGAGGTGACCGCCCTGTGCTGCTGGCGGTCAACCATTGACGGCTGACAGCACAGCGTCCATCCACAGGCCGGCTCGACGGCCGAGCGGAGCCTGCGACGGCCGATGCACTGTTCCTCCATGCCCCGGCCACAGCGCAAGGCGTTGCCCTACGACGCGCGGGCGGTTGCGCGCCTCCTCGAACGCCAGTGCGGCCTGGCGTCCCGGCGGCAGCTCGCGGCCCTGGGTGTCACCGACCCCGATCTCCGGCGAGCGGTGCGACGCAGGCGTCTGTTCGCGCTCGGCTCGGGCGTCTACATCGACAGTTCCTCGCCGCCGACGGATCTCCAGCGGGTGTGATGGGCGTGCCTGCACTACGGACGTGCCGGGGCCGTTGACGAGACCGCGCTCGAACTCGCTCGCGACGACACCGGTGGGCGTCTCACGCTGCCAGTCCACATCGGTATCAGCAGCGCGCGCAGCATTCGGCCACTCCCGCAGACCGTCCTCCACAGGGTGAGCCGTCTTGAGGCACTCATTGGCTGGAACGGCGCACCGCCGCGCATGCAGCCAGCCCACGCGGCGCTGCGCGTGGCGTCGCGCGCGGCTGACGTTGACGACATGGTGTCCCGGCTCGCGGATGCGGTGAACTGGCGGGTGGCCTCGGTAGCGCGCATGCTCGAGGCCCTCGAGGACCTTCCGTCGCTGGCGCGGCGGTCGCTCATTCGCGAGGTGCTGCTCGACCTGAAGGCGGGCGCATGCTCGGTGCTCGAACGCGAGTATCTCCGGATCGAGCAGGCACACGGCCTTCCGATCGGGAGGCGGCAGGCCCCTCGGCGTACGCCGGGCGGCAAGGAGTTCCGCGACGTCGAGTATGAGGAGTACGGCCTGGTGGTGGAGCTCAACGGGCGGGCCTTCCACTCAGGCAAGCAGGCGTGGGACAAGGACCTCGAGAGGGAGCTCGACGACCTCCTCGATGCCAAGGTTCAGGCGCGGCTGGGGTGGCGTCAGGTCTTCGGGACGCCGTGTCGCACAGCTGGAAAGATCGCGACTCTGCTCACCCAGCGAGGCTGGGCTGATCAGCCCAGCCGCTGCGGACCTGACTGCGTTCTCGGTGCCTGACCTTGTGCTCTGAGCGGGCGTCCATTGACGGCTGAGCGCACCAGGTGGAGGTCCATGCCACCGTCCGACGCACCGCGCTTCGTCGCGGCGCGGCCGCACGCCGTACGCTTCAGCCATGGATTCCGCGCACGTCGAGAGCGACCTGGTCAACGTCCTTTTCACCGAGGAGCAGATCCAGGCGAAGATCGCCGAGATGGCCCGGAAGATCGAGGCTGACTACGAGGGGCAGGACCTGCTGGTCGTCGGCGTCCTCAAGGGCGCGGTCATGGTCATGGCCGACATGGCGCGGGCGCTCAACCGCCACG
Organism: Nocardioides jejuensis; assembly: GCF_004337475.1. GTDB lineage: Bacteria > Actinomycetota > Actinomycetes > Propionibacteriales > Nocardioidaceae > Nocardioides > Nocardioides jejuensis. The sequence continues at coordinate 127,405 of NZ_SJZJ01000007.1, forward strand.
TCGAGATGGACTGGATGGCGGTCAGCTCCTACGGCTCCGGCACCAAGTCCTCCGGCGTCGTCCGGATCATGAAGGACCTCGACACCGACATCGCCGGCAAGCACGTGCTGATCGTCGACGAGATCGTCGACACGGGCCTCACGCTGAGTTGGCTGGTCACCAACCTCGCCAGCCGCGGCCCGGCGTCTGTCGAGATCGCGACGCTGCTCCGCAAGCCCGACGCGCTCGCCATGCCCGTCGACGTCAAGTACGTCGGCTGGGACATCGCCAACGAGTTCGTCGTCGGCTACGGCCTCGACTACAACGAGCGCTACCGCAACCTGCGCGACATCGGCACCCTCGCGCCGCACGTCTACTCCTGACGTCCTCCGGGGCTGTGCCCACGGGAACGCCGGACCCCTCTCGCTCGTTGCGGCTGACGTGTACCGTCGGTCCTCACTCATGACTACCCGGTGAGGGACCGGGCAGCCGTCGTCGAAAGAAGCCTGTGAAGCGCATTGTCAGGGGCCCGTGGCTCTGGATCTTCATCGCTGTGGTGGGCGTCGTGCTCGCCCTCCAGTTCCTCACGCCCAACGGCGGCTACGACGAGATCCCCACGTCGCAGATGCACCAGTACGTCGCATCCGGCGAGGTCAAGGACATCACGTTCATCGACCACGACCAGGAGATCCGTGCGACGCTCGACGACGGCGTCAAGCGTGACGGCGGCAAGCACGTCATCGCGCACTGGGTCGATGGCCAGCAGATCAGCCTGATCGACGAGGCGCAGAAGCAGTTCGACGAGAAGAAGATCGAGAAGGTCAACTCGGAGAACCCGCAGCCGTCGCTCATCGGCAACCTGCTGGTCTCGCTGATCCCCTTCGTGATCATCGTGCTGATCTTCCTGTTCCTGATGAACAACATGCAGGGCGGCGGCGGTCGCGTCATGCAGTTCGCCAAGTCCCGCGCGAAGCTGATCACCAAGGACATGCCGAAGACGACGTTCCAGGACGTCGCCGGTTGCGAAGAGGCGATCGAGGAGCTCGGCGAGATCAAGGAGTTCCTCCAGGAGCCCGCCAAGTTCCAGGCCGTCGGTGCCAAGATCCCCAAGGGTGTCCTGCTCTACGGCCCTCCGGGCACCGGCAAGACCCTGCTCGCGCGCGCCGTCGCCGGCGAGGCGGGCGTGCCGTTCTACTCGATCTCCGGCTCGGACTTCGTCGAGATGTTCGTCGGCGTCGGTGCGAGCCGCGTCCGCGACCTCTTCGAGCAGGCCAAGGAAAACGCGCCTGCCATCGTCTTCATCGACGAGATCGACGCGGTGGGTCGCCACCGTGGGGCTGGCATGGGCGGCGGTCACGACGAGCGCGAGCAGACGCTCAACCAGCTCCTCGTCGAGATGGACGGCTTCGACGTCCGCGGCGGCGTCATCCTGATCGCCGCGACCAACCGTCCCGACGTCCTCGACCCGGCGCTGCTGCGCCCGGGCCGCTTCGACCGCCAGATCGGCGTCGACGCCCCCGACCTCAACGGTCGCCTGCAGATCCTCAAGGTCCACGCTCGCGGCAAGCCGATGGCGCCCGAGGTCGACCTGACCAGCGTCGCCAAGCGCACGCCGGGCTTCACCGGTGCCGACCTCTCCAACGTCCTCAACGAGGCCGCGCTGCTGACCGCGCGCAACAACGCGAAGCTGATCACGGACGCGGCGCTCGACGAGGCCATCGACCGCGTGATCGCCGGCCCGCAGCGTCGTACCCGTCTGATGAACGAGAAGGAGAAGCTGATCACGGCGTACCACGAGGGCGGCCACGCCCTCGTCGCCGCGGCTCTCCCCGGCAGCGACCCGGTCCACAAGATCACGATCCTGCCGCGCGGCCGGGCCCTCGGTTACACGATGGTGCTGCCCGACCAGGACAAGTACTCCCAGACCCGTGGCGAGATGCTCGACAAGCTGGCCTACATGCTCGGTGGCCGTGCTGCCGAGGAGATGGTCTTCCACGACCCGACCACCGGCGCCGGCAACGACATCGAGAAGGCCACCAACCTGGCCCGCGCGATGGTCACCCAGTACGGCATGACCGAGCGCCTCGGTGCGGTCAAGCTCGGCCAGAGCCAGGGGGAGCCGTTCCTGGGCCGCGACATGGGGCACACGCGCGACTACTCGGAGAGCGTCGCCGCGATCGTGGACGAGGAGGTCAAGCTCCTGCTGACCACCGCGCACCAGGAGGCCTTCGACATCCTCGAGGAGAACCGCGACGTCCTCGACGCGCTCGTGGTCGCCCTCATGGAGAAGGAGACGCTGGACAAGGAGGAGGTCGCCGAGATCTTCACCGCCCTGCGTCGCCGCGACGTCCGCCCCGCCTGGACGGGCTCGGACACGCGTCGCCCGTCGGCCATTCCGCCGATCGAGTGGGCCGCCCGTGAGGCCGTCGCCGAGGGTGGCGTCGACGAGGCCACCCAGGACGTCGTCACCACCGAGGACAGCCAGGACGCAGAGGCGTGACCGACCCGATCTCGCACGAGGTCCGCGACCCGGCCGACATCCCGCCGTTCGACCACGCGCGGGCCGAGGCGGCCGTCCGTGAGCTGCTCGCGGCGCTGGGGGAGGACCCCGACCGCGAAGGCCTGCGGGAGACGCCCGCGCGCGTTGCCCGGGCCTTCGCCGAGGTGACGTCCGGCCTCCGCCAGCGTCCCGAGGACGTGCTGACGACGACGTTCGACCTCGGGCACGACGAGCTGGTGCTGGTCCGCGACATCGAGCTGTGGTCGATGTGCGAGCACCACCTGGTGCCGTTCACCGGCGTCGCCCACGTGGGGTACATCCCGAGCGAGAGCGGAAAGATCACCGGCCTGTCCAAGCTGGCTCGTCTGGTCGACCTCTACTCGCGCCGCCCGCAGGTCCAGGAGCGGCTGACCACGCAGATCGCCGATGCGCTGATGGAGATCCTCGAGGCCCGCGGCGTCATCGTGGTGATCGAGGCTGAGCACCTCTGCATGACGATGCGCGGCGTCAAGAAGGCCGGCGCCCGCACGATCACCTCGGCGATCCGCGGCCAGATGCACGACGCCGCCACGCGCAGCGAGGCGATGTCGCTCATCATGCACGGCACCCGCTGAGGTCCCCGTGCACTCCGCACCGCTGCGCTTCGTCGAAGGGCTGCCGCAGCCGCGCCGCACGCTCGTGATGGGCGTCGTCAACGTCACCCCCGACTCCTTCTCCGACGGCGGCCGGTACGCCGACACCGAGCGCGCCGTCGCCCACGCGCGGCAGCTGGTCGCGCAGGGCGCAGACCTGGTCGACGTAGGCGGCGAGTCGACGCGCCCGGGGGCCCGGCGCCCGGCCGTCGACGAGGAGCTCGCACGCGTCGTTCCCGTGATCGAGGCGCTCGCTGCCGACGGCGTTCCGGTCAGCGTGGACACCATGCGTGCCGAGGTGGCCGAGGCGGCAGTCGCCGCGGGTGCCGCCCTGGTCAACGACGTGTCCGGCGGTCTCGCCGACGAGGCGATGTTCGCCACCGTCGCGCGGCTCGACGTGCCCTACGTCCTCATGCACTGGCGGGCGCACTCGGTCGAGATGCAGCAGCACACGACGTACGCCGACGTGGTCGAGGACGTCGTTGCCGAGCTCGCCGAGCGGCTCCGGGCCGCGGCCCGGGCGGGTCTCACCCACAGCATCGCGATCGACCCCGGCATCGGGTTCAGCAAGACCACGTCGCAGAACTGGGAGCTGCTCCGTCACCTGGAGCGGTTCCATGACCTGGGCCACCCGCTGCTGGTGGCGACGAGCCGCAAGCGGTTCCTCGGTGAGCTGCTGGCCGACGAGGCCGGCGACCGCGCTCCCCTCGAACGCGATGCCGCGACGACTGCCACCACGACCCTCGCGGCCGTCGCCGGGGCCTGGTGCGTCCGCGTCCACGACGTCCGCTCCAGCGCCGATGCGGTCCGCGTCGCTGCTCGCTTCGCAGGAGGACCCCATGACTGACACGCTCCAGATCCGCGGCATCGAGTGCTTCGGCCACCACGGCGTCTTCGAGTTCGAGCGCCGCGAGGGACAGGTCTTCGTGATCGACCTCGAGCTCGGTGTCGACACGCGTCCGGCCGCCCTCTCCGACGACCTCGCCGAGACCGTCGACTACGGCACGCTCACCCTGGCCGTGAAGGCAGCGGTCGAAACCGACCCCGTCGACCTGATCGAAACGCTCGCCCAGCGAATCGCCGCCGTGTGCCTCTTGGCGCACCGGGTTGAATGGGCCACAGTGACAGTGCACAAGCCTCATGCGCCGATCGACGCGACGTACTCGGACGTCGCGCTGACCATTACACGACAGAGGAGCCAGAGCTCGTGACGGAGACCCCCAACCCGAACATCATCGACGCGGACACGTTGACCGGGGAGATGCACCCGATCCGCCGCGCGGTGATCAGCCTCGGCTCGAATCTCGGCGAGCGACTCGCTGCCCTGCAGGGCGCCGTCGCCACCCTCGCCGACACCCCGGACGTCTGGGTGACCGCCGTGTCGCCGGTCTACGAGACGGAGCCCGTTGACGCACCGGAGGGCTCGGAGAAGTTCCTCAACGCCGTCGTCCTCGCCGACACCACGCTGCCGGCCCGGACGCTGCTCGACCGTGCCCTCGCGATCGAGGACGCCTACGACCGCGACCGCAACGTGGAGCGCAACGCGCCGCGCACGCTCGACGTCGACCTCGTCGTCCTCGGCGACCGCCGCTCGGAGACCGACGAGCTCCGCCTGCCGCACCCGCGTGCCGCCGAGCGTGCCTTCGTCCTGCAGCCGTGGTTCGACCTCGAGGCTGACGGCGTCATCCCCGGTGTGGGCCCGATCAAGGAACTCCTCGAGAGCGCCGACCGCACCGGCGTCGTTCGCCGCGACGACCTGCAGCTCGAGACCGAGTGAGCGGTCGGCCCCCGGGCCGGCCGAC